>NZ_JAMXIC010000023.1 GCF_027587375.1 Arthrobacter sp. B2a2-09 | reverse complement strand
CAGCGGAGCTGCCCCGTTCCTCCATCACGGTCCGTGAACAGGTCTCGGTCTGGCCCGTCGAAAGCAACTGGCGGGACGGTGCTGACCAGTGAAACGCGGTGCCGAGCAGTGAACGCCGAAGGCAACACCCCTATCCGTAGCCACAGGAGGTAGAAACATGCTCAGCCGTATCGCTGAATCGCTGTTCTGGATCGGCCGCTATGTGGAGCGGGCCGACGGAACGGCCAGAATCCTGGACGTCCACCTCGAACGCCTCAATGGCCTAGGCGAAGACGAGCAGAACCGCGTCTCCAGGAACCTCATGGCCCTGATGGGCTCTGACCCCGGGACGGAGGCCGTGACGCTGGATCGGCTCCTCAAATGCCTGGCCTATGACAAGGCGAGCCCCACGTCCATCGCAGGATCGCTCTCCGCGGCCCGGGAGAACGCCAGACGCGCCCGGGAAACGGTGTCGTCAAGTCTCTGGGAAGGACTGAACACCACCCACAACGGACTCAAGAAGCAACGCAAGGACCTGGTGGGAACATACCGCTTCTGCCATTGGGTGCTTGAACGCACCGCTATGGTCTCCGGCTCCGCCGACTCAACGGTCAGCCACGACGACAGCTGGCTCTTCATGGTGTTGGGGCGTTCGCTGGAACGCGCCGACATGACGGCGCGCATGCTCTCTACACGGGACTTGCTCTCCGGAAGCCTCTCATGGGTGAACATGCTCCATTGCGCCGGTGCTTACGAATCATTCCTGCGGAACAGGGGTGGATCCTCCGGAGACCAGGATGCTGCCGAATTCCTCCTCCTGGACAGGCTCTTTCCCCGCTCCATCGTGTACGCGCTGCGGGACGCCGAAGAGTGCCTTTCCAAGCTGGATCCCTCTGCGCAACGGGTAGGCTTCATCGACGACGCCCGGCGGGTGGTGGGGCAGGCCCGCACCTTCCTGGAGTTCCACCGCACGGACAACCTCATTGAGGAACTGCCGGAGCACATGGAACGTGTCCAGAGGGCGGTCAGTCAAGCCTCCGAGGCCGTCTCCCGCAAATACTTCAACCAGGCCTCTGAACTCGAATGGATAGGGGAAGTCTCATGACCCGGCTCAGCATCGTGCACACCACGGCATACAAGTACAAGAAGAACGTGACCCGGTCCTACAACGAGGCGAGGTTGACGCCGATGAGTGATGCCCAGCAGGTGGTGCTGGAATCCAAGCTGAAAGTGTCGCCGTCGCAGGCCGCCGTCGGAAGCTACCGGGACTACTGGGGCTCCCGGGTGAGCACCTTCGACATGCAGCACCGGCACGGCGAGATGAAAGTGACTGCCGTGTCCACCGTCGAGGTGGACCGCAGCGCCGGCCCGCCGTCGTCGTCGTCCGAAATTGGTTGGGACGAGATCCGTTCCAGCACTACTACTGACGCCTTCAGCGAGTGGATTGCGCCTTCACAACTTACGGCCATCGGCAAGGAGATCCGCAAGGCCGTGGCCCGCGTGGCGGAGGGCTTGGAACCCGCGGAGGCCGCCCCCGCCGTCATGGAATGGATGCGGGCCAACATGGAGTATGTCAAGGGGGTTACCGGCGTCAGCACCAATGCCGAGCAAGTCTGGCAACAGCGCAAGGGTGTTTGCCAGGATTTGGCCCACCTCGGTATCGCCGCTTTGCGCAGCTTGGGCATTCCGGCGCGATACGTATCGGGCTACATCCACCCGGTCCCGGATGCGGCCATAGGGGAGGCCGTTGCCGGACAGTCCCACGCGTGGCTTGAGTGGTGGACGGGACAGTGGTGCAGCTGGGATCCGACCAACCACAAACCGGCAGGCAACCTCCATGTGACGGTGGCGCGCGGCCGGGATTACCGCGACGTTGCGCCCGTGCGTGGGATCCTTTCCGGCGGCGGGGGATCGGTCTTGAGCGTAGAGGTCCAGATCACCAGGCTCACCTGAACGGGTGCGCCCGACGGCGGACCGGGGCACCCGCCGTCGGGCGCTTCTTCTTTCGGAAGGCGCGCCTCGCCGCGCACGCACCTAAGGAATTCCCCGGCCCGCCGCGTGGTTGACGCGGGCATGAAACGAATCGGTTTTCTTTCCTTCGGCCATTGGGGACCCGTCCAAGGCTCCTTGACTCCTTCGGCTGGCGACGCCCTGCTGCAGGGGATCGACCTCGCGGTTGCGGCGGAGGAACTCGGCATCAACGGAGCTTTCTTCCGCGTGCACCACTTTGCGCGCCAGCAGTCCTCGCCGTTCCCCCTGTTGGCGGCCATCGCGGCCCGGACCAGCCGGATCGAGATGGGCACGGGCGTGATCGACATGCGCTACGAAAACCCGCTCTACATGGCAGAAGAGGCAGCCGCGACCGACCTCATCAGCCAAGGCAGGCTCCAGTTGGGCGTTAGCCGTGGTTCACCCGAGCCAGCCCTGCACGGCGCCCGGTACTTCGGCTACGCCCCTGCCGAGGGTGAGGACGACGCCGCGATGGCCCGCCGCCACACCGCGGTCTTCCGGCACGCAATCGCCGGCCATGGAGTGGCCGAAGCCGATCCCTCCTTCATGGGCGGCGGCCGTGGACTCCTGCCGATCCAGCCGACGTCGCCCGGGCTGCCGCAGCGCATCTGGTGGGGCGCAGGCACCCGCAAGACCGCCGTCTGGGCCGCGGAACAAGGCATGAACCTCATGAGTTCCACACTCCTCACCGAGGACACCGGGGTTCCCTTCGACCAGCTCCAGGCCGAACAAATCAGCATGTTCCGGGAATCGTGGGCAGCCGCCGGGCACGGTTTTGAGCCGCGCGTTTCGGTCAGCCGCAGCATCATTCCCGTGGTGGACGGCGAGGACGAACGCTATTTCGGACTCCGCGCGCAGGTGGATAACCGCGACCAAGTGGGCATGCTCGACGGCGCACTGTCGAGGTTCGGCAAGAGCTACGTCGGCGAGCCCGATGCCTTGGCCGAGGAACTCGCGCAGGACGCCGCGGTCCAGGCAGCGGACACGGTGCTCATTACCGTGCCCAACCAACTCGGGGTGGAATACAACATGAAGCTGCTGGGCAACATCGCCAAATACGTGGCCCCGGCGATCGGCTGGGAGGCGCCCGCCGCGCAAGCGTAATGTGACGCAGGGTTACCTAGCGTGAACTGGTGTTTCCGGACCTTTGAAGCATGTTACGGCCCGGCCCTACAGTTTTTTCATGGCAATACAGGACATCTACCCCACAGCCCTGCGGCTGCTCGGCCGCCCGGTGCTGGTGGTGGGCGGCGGACCCGTAGCTGCGCGACGCGCCAAGGGACTGCTCGACGCCGGCGCCCGGGTGACCGTGGTGGCCCCCGTTGCCTCTGACGCGCTCCGCGAACTCGCCGCCTCCGGCCTGCTCACCTGGGAGCCACGCACTTACCGTTCCTCCGACGTCGACGGCGTGTGGTTCGTCCAGACGGCCACCGGCGTTGCCGCCGTGGACGCCCAGGTAGCGGCCGACGCCGAGGCGCAGCGCATCTGGTGCGTCAACGCCTCGGACCACGAATCCTCGGCAGCCTGGACCCCCGCCGTCGCTGTTGTCGACGACGTGAAGATCGCCATCAACGCCGGCGGAGACCCTCGCCGTGCAATGGCGCTGCGCGACGCCGTTGCCACCGCACTTGAAACGGGAGACCTCCCGCTCCGCCGTCGTCGTGCCTCAACCGGAAGCGTCGCCCTCGTGGGTGGCGGTCCCGGCGATTCCGGGCTCATCACCGTCCGCGGCCGGCGCCTCCTGGGCCAGGCCGACGTCGTCGTGGCAGACCGCCTCGGACCGCGCGACTTGCTGCAGGAACTTGCTCCCGACGTCCGCGTGATCGAGGTCGGCAAGACTCCCGGCCATCATCCCGTGCCGCAACTCGAGATCAACCAGATCCTGGTGGAAGAAGCCCTGGCTGGCCACCGCGTGGTCCGGCTCAAGGGCGGCGACCCCTACGTCCTGGGCCGCGGCGGCGAGGAAGCGGAATTCTGCCGGCAGAACGGCGTCGAGGTTGAAGTGGTTCCCGGTGTCACGTCGGCGATCTCCGTGCCGGCAGCGGCAGGCATTCCCGTGACGCACCGTGGACTTGCGAAGGGCTTCAGCGTGGTGACCGGCCACGAGGAACTGTCCGAAGTTCCGGCCCGACCGGACCACACCGTGATCCTGCTCATGGGTGTTGCCAAACTCCGCGAATCCGCCGCTGCCCTCGCCGAATCCGGAATGCCCCTGGACACGCCAGTGGGTATCGTAGAGAACGGCTACATGCCCGAACAGCGCGTCACGATCGGCACTTTGGCAACCATTGCCGAGCAAGCCGAGGCCACCGGCGTCGCAAATCCCGCAGTGATTGTGATCGGCGATGTCGTACGTGTCAGCCCGTTCGCCCCCGAACATTTCAAGACCGCTGATTACAGCACCCTGACCCCCAACAAGCCCCGCGTCGTTACCCCCTAGCCCCTCACCCAACTAGCTCGCAGTAGGTGTCGTTATGAGCCCTCAAAACGACAACAATTGCGAGCTAGTTGGGAAGCACACTGAAAAGGAACACAGCCGTGTCATCTAGCACCACCGTAGGAACCGCCGCACGTCCGCTGCGCGTCGCCGTCGTCGGCTCCGGCCCGGCAGGCGTCTACGCAGCTGACATCCTGACCAAGAGCGAGGCCGTCAAGAGCGGCGAGCTGACGGTCAGCATCGACCTCTTCGACCGCTACCCGGCCCCCTACGGCCTGATCCGCTACGGCGTTGCCCCGGACCACCCCCGCATCAAGGGCATCGTGAATGCCCTGCACAAGGTCCTGGACCGCGGCGACATCCGTTTCTTCGGCAACGTCGACTACGGCCCGGACATCTCCATCGAAGACCTGCGTACGCACTACGACGCCGTCATCTTCGCCACCGGCGCCATCAAGGACGCGGACCTGAACATCCCGGGCATCGAGCTGGAAGGCTCCTTCGGCGGCGCTGACTTCGTCTCCTGGTACGACGGCCACCCCGACGTTTCCCGCGAATGGCCGCTCGAAGCCACCTCCGTGGCCGTGCTCGGCAACGGCAACGTGGCACTTGACGTGGCCCGTGTCCTCTCCAAGCACGCCGACGACCTCCTGGTCACCGAAATTCCGGACAACGTCTATGCCGGCCTCAAGGATTCCCCGGTCACGGACGTTCACGTCTTCGGCCGTCGCGGTCCGGCACAGGTGAAGTTCACGCCGCTGGAGCTGCGCGAGCTGTCCCACTCCAAGGACGTTGACATCATCCTCTACGCCGAGGACTTCGAGTTCGACGACGAGTCGGACCGCCAGATCCAGACGAACAACCAGACCAAGACCATGGTGGGCACGCTCACCAACTGGATCGCCGAGCAGCCTGAGGACCTCTCCGAACTCAAGGCCTCCCGTCGCCTGCACCTGCACTTCCTGCACAGCCCGGTGGAGATCGTGGACTCCGCAGACGAGCCCGGCCGCGTCGCCGGGATCCGCTTCGAGCGCACCGAACTGGACGGCACCGGCAACGCGCGCGGTACCGGCGAGCTCGTCGACTACCCGGTCCAGGCCGTGTACCGTGCGATCGGCTACTTCGGTTCGGCGCTGCCCGACGTCGAGTTCGACCACAAGAAGGGCGTCGTAACCAACGACGGCGGCCGCGTGCTGGACGCTTCCGGCGAGCACGTTCCGGGCTTGTACGCAACGGGTTGGATCAAGCGTGGCCCCATCGGCCTCATCGGCCACACCAAGGGTGACGCGTTGGAGACGGTCACCTACCTCCTGGAAGACCGCGAAAACCTGCCGCTCGCCGCCGTTCCCGAGGCGGACGCCGTCGTCGAGCTCCTGGACGCCCGCGGCGTGAAGTTCACCAGCTGGGAAGGCTGGCTGGCCCTGGATGCCCACGAGCTTGCTTTGGGCGCCGCCGCTTCCGACGCCGGTACGTCGCACGGCGTCGAGGTCCAGCGCGAACGCATCAAGGTTGTGCCGCGTGAGGACATGGTGGACATTTCCCGCGACGGCGTGGCCGCACAGGTCTAGGACTCCCTACCCCAAGCAACGGGGGCCCACACCCGCAGGGTTCCCTGGCCGAGCTTGCGAGGCTAGGGGGCGGGTGGGGAGGGTCACTTAGCGCCCATCCGGAACATCGGAATGGGCCGTAAGTGACCCCGCGTTGCTTTTAAGTGGGCGGGGTTAGACTCTCGTCATGGAAGTTGTCGTCGTCGAAACGTCCCAACTGGGGGACCGCAGCTACCTCGTACATGACGGCACGGTGGCACTCGTGATCGACCCCCAGCGTGACACCGACCGCGTCGAAACAGCAGCGCGAAACGCCGGTGTCACCATCACGCATGTCGCTGAGACCCACCTCCATAACGACTACCTCACGGGTGGCCTCATCCTTGCCCGGGACCACAACGCCCGTTACTTGGTGAATGCCGCGGATAGGGTGGCGTTTGAGCGTGAGCCTGTTCTTCCCGGACAGACGTTCACAGTGGGCAGCCTCTCCGTCAAGGCAGTGGCGACTCCGGGCCATACGCACACGCACCTTTCGTACGTGGTACGGGATGAAGCGCACGACGGCGGCAAGGTAGCAGTGTTTTCAGGCGGTAGTTTGCTGTACGGTTCCGTCGGCCGGACGGATCTGATTGCCCCGCAAGACACCCGCGGCCTGGCCCATGATCAATACACTTCGGTGCGCAGGCTCGTCGAGGAAGCCGGGGCCGAGGCCGCCCTGTACCCGACGCACGGCTTCGGCTCCTTCTGTTCAGTCGGCCCGGCCTCGAAAGCGAAGGCCTCGACGATCGCGGAACAGTTGGCTTCCAACCATGCGCTCACCGACCCTGATGAGGACCATTTCGTGGCCGGACTGCTCGCCAATGTCACGGCTTACCCGAGCTATTACGCGCACATGAATCCACTGAATTCTGCCGGTCCCGGTCCGGCCGTGCTGGACGTGCCGGAATCGGTGGAATCCGCGGAGCTGGAGCGCCGGCTAGAGGCCGGAGAATGGGTGGTGGACCTGCGCAATCGGGTCGCATTCGCTGCGAGCCACCTGCGCGGCAGCGTGGCCTTTGAATACGGGACGGGATCGAGCTTCACGAGCTACCTCGGTTGGGTCCTGCCATGGAACCAGCCGCTGACCTTGCTGGGCGCCCACGACGACGTCGAAAAGGCCATCCGCGACCTCGCAAGGATCGGCATCGAAGCCCCTGATGCGGCAGTCGGTGAGAACCCCGGGGCGTTGGCGTCAGGCATTCCGTTGGTGCGCTATCCGGTGAGTGATTGGATTGGGCTGGTGCGGGACCGAGCCCCGGATGAAACAGTGCTGGACGTGCGCCGTACCGAGGAATTTGCCGCCGCCCATGTGTCCAGGGCAGTGAATGTTCCGCTGCATGAGCTTTTGCTCCGGTTGGACGAATTGCCGACTGCGAGGATCTGGGTGCATTGCACGTCCGGCTACCGGGCCAGCGTCGCCGCGAGCCTGCTGCAGCGAGCCGGCCTCGACGTGGTGCTCATCGACGCACCCTTCCGCGAGGCAGCTGATGCCGGTGTTGAGCTGACGAGTGCCGCTCCGGCCTAGATACCCGGGCCCCTGCGGACGCTCGCTCACTTATGAGGTGTTTCCTGCGGACGCTCGCTCACTTATGACGGCTTTTCCTCAAACGCTCGCTCACTTGAGGTGAGCGAGCGTTGGGGAAAACCCCGACAGATGTGAGCGAGCGTCAGTCAAAAACCCGTCTGATGTGAGCGAGCGTCAGTCAAAACCCCGACAGATGTGAGCGAGCGTTGGTCAAAAGCCCGTCAGAGGTGAGCGAGCGTCAGGGAAAAACCCGTCAGATGTGAGCGAGCGTCAGTGGGTGAGCCACTCCGCGGCGAAGTCCAGGTTGCGGTAAACGCTCGCGACGGCGGCGGCCTCGTCGCGTGCCTCGATGGCGTCGGCGAGTTCGTCGTGGCCTTCGTGGGGCACCCCGTTGAATCCGGCCTTGCGTTGTTGGCGCAGGAGATCGTCATGGAAGACCCCGCCGAAGGACACATATAACTGGTG
Source organism: Arthrobacter sp. B2a2-09 (assembly GCF_027587375.1). Lineage (GTDB taxonomy): Bacteria > Actinomycetota > Actinomycetes > Actinomycetales > Micrococcaceae > Arthrobacter. The sequence goes on along the minus strand of NZ_JAMXIC010000023.1, from coordinate 77,676 downwards.
CAGCAACGGGTTGCCCGAAGCCAGGGCCACCCGCTCGTGGAAATCCCAATCTGCTCGGGCCCAGGCGGGGTAGTCGGCCGCGAGCCATGCGTCGTGGCGTGCTTGGAGGAGGGCCCGCATGGCGGCGATGTCCTCGGCCGTGGCATGCTTCGTGGCCAGTCGGGCGGCTTGGGTGTCGAGCCCCACCCGGACCTCGACTACGTGCTCCTGCGTATGTTCCTTGTACATACGTTGGGCTGCGCCGGAGATCTCGCTGGTGGCCCGGACATAGGTGCCGTCACCGCGGCGAACCTCCAACATGCCGCTGTGTGCCAAGGCTTTGATGGCTTCGCGGAGTGTGCCGCGGGAGACTCCGAGCGAGGCCATGAGTTCCGGCTCGGCCGGAATCTTCTCCTGCAGCGGCCACTCTCCGGACTGGATCATGCCGCGCAGTTGCCTGGTGACTTCCTCGGCCAGGGCGGGCCGGTGCGACGGTATCAGGCTCATGCCACAGGCCTTGGTCCGGCCTTGATCGGCGTGCGTTTGCTGGTCAGCAAGTGGGAGGTCACCATGAGGGCCAGAGCCACCGCGGCAAGAAGTGCCAGGGGGAGGGTCCAAGCGCCCGTAGCACTGTGGAGCAGGCCCATGCCGAACGGTCCCAAAGCCGCAATCAAGTACCCCACGGACTGGGCGACGGTGGACATGGCGGTGGTCTCCGCCGTCGTACGCCCGCTGCGGCTGATGATCACCAGGACCAGCGGGAAGATGCCCAGGCCGAAACCGAACATCACGGCTGGAACTGCCGCGAACGACGTCGGCAGCAGCAGCATTGCGGGGATTGCCAGAAGGGTGGTCCCGCTACCCAGGTACAGGGCGGGCCGCATCATGCCAGGGCGCGAGCCGATGGCCAGCAGGATCATGCCGGCGGCCACCGAAACCAGCTGCATGAGTCCGAACTGGAGGCCGCTCTCGGAGGCGCTGAGTCCTTGGGTTGTCAGGATGTAGGCAAACCAACTCATCACGGCATACGCCAGGAGGGCCTGCAACGTGAAGATTGAAGTGATGAGGAATCCCAGCCGCGTGCGCAGGAGGGGCCACATCGATACGTGCTCCTGGTTGGCCTTGCGTGACGAGCGATGGGTGTGGAGGACCATCGGGAGGAAGCCAAGAAGTGCGGCGACGCCAAGGAGGCCCCACGCCGCAAGGCCCATCGACGGCGAGCCCAGTTGCTGGGCCAAGGGCACGCTAACTGCCGCGGCGAAGGTGGCACCGCCGGACATGGTGAACGTGTAGAGGCCGGTCATCATGGAGGTCTTGCTTGCATAGTGCTCGCGGATGTACGACGGCATGGCCACGTTGCAAACCGCCAGGCCGGACATGGCCAACACTGTTCCGGCGAGGAGGGCGCCGGTCGCGGGGACGCTGCGGACCAGGAGCCCGGCAGCCAGCATTGTCAGCGCCACGAAGATCGACTTCTCGACGCCGATCCGGCGCGACAGCCAGGAGGTGCCCAATCCTGCCACGGCGAAGCACAGCAAGGGGATGGAAGGAAGAATCGACGCCACGAGCGCCCCATAGCCGAGGAATGCCTGCAAATCGTGGAACAGCGCGGCGGCGCTCGTGATGCCGGCGCGCAGGTTCAGGCCGATCAGGATGACGGCGATGATCCCGACGGCGGCGACCACCCGGGATTTCGGCGCCACGGTACCGCCGGTGGCCGGCACAGTTGTTGCTTCTCTTGCGTGGGGAGTCGGGTGAGTTGAGGCCATGCTTAAAGGTTAGACGTTTGACGTTTGGGGTGGGAAGTTTTGTGGTGAATCTCTCTGGGCCGCCGTGGGAGCCCAACTAACTCGCAGTTAATGTCGTTTTCAGCGCTCAAAACGACAACTACTGCGAGTCAGTTGGGGACGGCCGACGGCGGCAGGGGACGGCCGGCGGCGGGAGGGGACCTCAGCGCGGGTTGCGCGCTCCCAGCCGTTGCACCGCCAGGGCAAGCCACAGCTGCACCCGGTCAGGCGTCTGGACCGGGTCGTAACCGGTAAGGTCCGTGATTTGCGCCAAGCGGTAGCGCACCGTATTGCGGTGCAGGGTCAGGGCTTCGGCGACGGCGGCCACCGAACCATTGTGGTTGAGGTAGCTTTCGAGGGTCGAAACGAGCTCCGAGCCATGAGCGGCGTCGAACTTGCGCAGGGGAGTGAGCGCCTCACTGGCCATATCGGCCAACGGCACATCCTCGCTTGCCAGCAACAGCGAGGTCAGGCTGAGCCGCTCAGGTTCGTTGACCGGCAGACCGTGCGCCACGGCGTCGCGCGCTTCGAAATAACTCCAGCGAACGCCGTTCGGTTTGGTGTAGGCGCCGCCGATCCCGATCACCGCGTGGATCCCCGCTTCCAGAAGGTGGTCACTGAGATCCTTGGCGAGCGCGCTCGCGGAACTGCCGTCGTCGGGCACTACCGTCACCAGGTCCTTCCCGACGACGGCGGTCACCCCGCCGTCGAGCGACTGCGGCAGCGATGTGCTGCTGAGTTGTTTGTGGTGGGCGGCGGAGACCACCAACAGGACCACGTTCTTGCGTGTGCTGTTGATTCCGACGCCGGCCAGGCGGCGGGCGCCCTCCACCGTGTCCAGCGTTCCGTGGATGACATCGTCCAGCACCTGGCCCGCCAAAGCCCGCTGGCTCTGGCGCTGCTTGACCATGTTGTTGAGTTCCACGCTGATCAGGTTCTGCGCATAACTGACAATCCCGGTGTCGCCGAAGGGTTGCTTGATCCATAGGGTGCAGGCGTCGCGGCGGCCAGTCGGGATGGGGAAGGACGCCCAGTCGTCAGCCGTCGGCGCGGGGTTGCCGGCCACGCTGTTGTAGAGCTGGGCGCTGAACTGCGTGAGCGCTATGTCTGTCCGGAGCATGCTGCCCAACTGCTTGAGCAATTCGCCGAGCCCGCCGCCGGTCAGCAGGGCCCGGGCCAGGATCTGGTGACCGGCAATGAGGCGCTCCAGCTTGGAGTAGTGGTCGGCGGATTGGGAATCGGCGACGAGTTTGCCGATGGCGATGAAGGGGGTCTCGTACGGGACTTCCACGAGGGGCAGCCCCCATCGGTTCGCCTCCGCAATGAGGGCAGGGGGCACGGCCTCGTGGGTCAGCCCGGTGCCGAAGCCGATGCCGACGGCTCCCGCGCGCTGGACCTGGCGCACGAAGCGGCGCTGTTCCGCGGCCCCACTGAGCCTGAGTCCTGTGGTCAGGATCAACTCGCCGCCGTTGAGGAAGCGTTGGGGATCCTCTTGCTCGGTCACGGCCACCCAGCGGATATCTTCGTTCCAGGTGGTTTCTGCGAGGCCGGCTTTACGGAGCCGAAGAGAAGGGACGGCGACGAGCGCGGCGAGTGACATTGCCATGCCAAAAAGGATATCCCGGCACTGGTCATTCGCACTAAGTCGTGGTGGTCGGGGTGTGCACCTGACTATTCCGCGCCGCGGGGTGCTGGCATAGGCTCGGAGCAGCTGCAACCAATGCCTAGACACCGAAAGAGGTTGTACACCGTGGTCCAAACCTTGCAGAACTTCATCAACGGCGAGTTCGTCACGCCGGCAGGCACCGAACTGCTGCCCATTGTGAACCCCACCAACGGCGAGATTGTCGCTCATGCGCCTATCTCCACGGAGGCCGACGTCGATGCTGCCATGAATGCGGCGAAAGAAGCCTTCAAGTCCTGGAAGCATGTCACGCCTGGCCAGCGCCAGCTCATGCTGCTCAAGCTCGCTGATGCCATCGAGGCCAACAACGACGAGCTCGTTGAGGCACAGCACCGCAACACCGGCCAGGTCCGCGCCCTCATCGCGTCCGAAGAAGTTGCCGCTGGTGCAGACCAGCTCCGCTTCTTCGCCGGCGCCGCGCGCATCATGGAAGGCAAGTCCGCTGGCGAGTACTTCGAGGGCCACACCTCGTACGTGCGCCGCGAACCGATCGGCGTCGTGGCCCAGGTTGCACCGTGGAACTACCCGTTCCTCATGGGCATCTGGAAGATCGGACCCGCCCTCGCCGCAGGCAACACCGTTGTTCTCAAGCCCTCGGACACCACTCCGGAATCCACCTTGGTCCTGGCCCGTCTGGCGGGGGAGATCTTCCCTGCCGGCGTCCTCAACGTGGTCCTCGGCAACGGGGCCACCGGCTCCATGATGGTCGAGCACAAGGTCCCGGGCCTCGTCTCGATCACCGGTTCGGTTCGTGCCGGCATTGCCGTGGCCAGCGGAGCGGCCAAGGGCCTCAAGCGTGCCCACCTGGAGCTCGGCGGCAAGGCCCCGGCCATTGTCTTCAAGGACGCCGACATCAAGAAGAGCGCAGCGGCAATCGCCGAATTCGCCTTCTTCAACGCCGGCCAGGACTGCACGGCCATCACCCGCGTGCTGATTGAAGATTCCATTCACGACGACATGGTTGCCGCCATGGTGGAACACACCAAGACGCTGCACACCGGTTCGCAGAACGACGACGAAAACTACTTCGGCCCGCTCAACAACGTGAACCACTTCAACGCCGTGAACTCGGTGGTGGAGCACCTGCCGGCCAACTGCAAGATCGAAACCGGTGGCCACCGTGCGGGTGAAAAGGGCTTCTTCTTCGAGCCCACCATCATCACCGGCGCCAAGCAGAGCGACGACGTCGTCCAGAAGGAAACGTTCGGACCCGTCATCACCGTCCAGAAGTTCACCACCGAGGCCGAGGCACTCGAGCTGGCCAACGACGTCGAATACGCCCTGGCATCCAGCGTCTGGACCACGGACCACGGCACCGCCATGCGGATGAGCCGCGACCTGGACTTCGGTGCTGTCTGGATCAACACCCACATCCTGCTGACCGCTGAGATGCCGCACGGCGGTTTCAAGCAGTCCGGTTACGGCAAGGACCTGTCCATGTACGGCGTCGAGGACTACACGCGCATCAAGCACGTCATGTCCGCCCTTGACGCCTAAGTCCTGGCCCAAACACGGCACGCACCAGTAAGAAAGAAAGAACCATCATGACCGCAACAGCACATGAAATCACCTACCGCCTGGACCAGAAGCGCAGCATCAACGGCGCCTTCCCCGGCCCCAAGTCCCAGGCCCTGAACGAGCGCCGCGCGGCCGTCGTCGCTGCCGGCGTGTCCTCGGGCGTGCCGGTTTACGTTGAGGACGCCGACGGCGGCATCATCCGCGATGTCGACGGCAACTCCTTCATTGACCTCGGCTCCGGCATCGCCGTCACCAGCGTGGGCGCTTCGGACCCCGCCGTCGTCGCCGCCGTCCAGGACGCTGCAGCGCACTTCACCCACACCTGCTTCATGGTCACCCCGTACGAAGGCTACGTCGCCGTCGCCGAGCAGTTGAACCGCCTCACCCCGGGCGACCACGAGAAGCGCACCGTGCTTTTCAACTCCGGCGCCGAAGCAGTGGAGAACGCCGTCAAGGTGGCCCGCCTGGCAACCGGCCGTGACGCGGTCGTCGCTTTCGACCACGCCTACCACGGCCGTACCAACCTGACCATGGCACTCACCGCCAAGGCCATGCCGTACAAGACCAACTTCGGCCCGTTCGCGCCCGAGGTCTACCGCATGCCGATGAGCTACCCGTTCCGCGAGGAAAACCCGGAGATCACCGGTGCCGAGGCGGCCAAGCGCGCCATCACCATGATCGAAAAGCAGATCGGCGGCGACCAGGTTGCCGCGATCATCATCGAACCGATCCAGGGCGAGGGCGGCTTCATTGTCCCGGCCGAAGGCTTCCTGCCGGCACTGTCCGCATGGGCCAAGGAAAAGGGCATCGTCTTCATTGCCGACGAGGTCCAGTCCGGTTTCTGCCGCACGGGTGAATGGTTCGCCGTCAACCACGAGGGTGTTGTCCCGGACATCATCACCATGGCCAAGGGCATTGCCGGCGGCCTCCCGCTGTCCGCCATCACCGGCCGCGCAGACCTGCTCGACGCCGTCCACCCGGGCGGCCTCGGCGGCACCTACGGTGGCAACCCGGTTGCTTGTGCGGCGGCCCTTGCTGCCATCGGCACCATGGAGCAGCACGACCTCAACGCCCGCGCCCGCCACATTGAGGAAATCGCACTCGGCCGTTTGCGTGAGCTCGCTGCTGAAGTTTCGGTTATCGGTGACGTCCGCGGCCGCGGTGCCATGCTGGCAATCGAATTGGTCCAGGCCGGCTCCAAGGAACCGAACGCAGAACTGACCAAGGCTGTTGCCGGCGCGTGCCTCCAGGAAGGCGTCATCATCCTGACCTGTGGCACCTACGGCAACGTGATTCGCCTCCTGCCGCCGCTGGTCATCAGTGACGAACTGCTGCAGGACGGCCTCGAGGTCCTGGCAGCGGCCATCAAGGCCAACGCTTAGCCACAACCTTCAGGTGGACATGCCCACCTCTACACGCAAAGGATGGACATAGTGTGACTATGTCCATCCTTCGCGTTTAACGAGGGGCATGTCCCCTGGTGGTGCGGGGGTAGGCGGGCTGTTTAGGCCGCGCTGAGCCGTGCGCGTTTCCTGATGACCGAGTTCTTGCGTGCCGTGCGCAGCATGTCGAGGGTCAGGAGCAGCAGCGCAAGCCACACGATGCCGAAGCCCACCCAGCGGTCTGGGGTCATGGCCTCGTGGAAGACTGCCAGGGCCACGATGAACTGGAGGATCGGCGCGAAGTATTGCAGCAGGCCGATCGTGGTCATGGGCAGGCGGCGTGCGGAGGCACCGAAGAACAGGAGCGGCACGGCGGTGATGATGCCTGAAGCCGCCAGAAGCCAGAAGTGGCCCGGGCCGTTGCTGCCCAAAGTTCCGGCTCCCGTGAGGCTGAGGATGAGCATGGTGGCGCCGGCAATCGGAGCGAGGACCACGGTCTCCACGGTGAGGCTCGTGATGGCGTTGACCTTCGGCCCTACGCGCTTCTTGACGAAACCGTAGAGTCCGAAACTGAACGCCAGGACCAAAGCGATCCACGGCAGCTTGCCATAGGAAACCGTCAGGACGCCGACGGCGATGAAGCCGATCCCGACGGCGGCCCACTGGAGCGGGCGGAGCGTTTCCTTCAGGACGAAGACGCCAAGGAGCACCGACACGAGCGGGTTGATGAAGTAGCCGAGGGAGGCTTCGACTGCGTGTCCGGTGGTGACACCGAAGGTGTAGGTGAGCCAGTTGATGGCGATCAGGCCGGCAGCAAGGGCGAGTGGTCCCAGGACGGCCCTGTCCCTGAAGGCATTGCCCAGGAGGCGCCATGTCCGGGTGATGGTGATGAGCAGGGCGCAGAAAATGAGCGACCACACCACTCGGTTGGCGACGATTTCCACCGCTCCGGCGGGTTGCAGCACCAGGAAGTAGAGCGGAAGCAGCCCCCACAGACCGTACGCCCCGATCCCGAACACCACGCCCGCCGTCGTCTCCTTCTTTGCTGTAGCAGCGGCCGTGGCGGCAGTGGCAGCTGCAGGAGCACTGGAGGTAGCGGACTGGGCGGGCACGGTTTGCTCGGGCGTAGACACAAAGTCAACAACATCACATATTGCGAAGCTATTCCTGACCGTACGGCCGGAAAGTCAGTGTGAGTTTCCTCGCCCGGTTGTGTCACCTCCCGCCACGTACTGACACTCCGGCCACAACTGAGAACTAGAATTGGAAACTGCGCGCCCCACCACGCGGGGCGGATTCCCGTCTCAGAAGGGTTCACGGTGTCCAACTCGGCCGAAACCACCCCAAAACGTCCATTGCGCGTCGCCATTGTCGGCGCAGGACCGGCCGGCGTGTACGCCGCGGACATCCTGACCAAATCGAACGAGGTCAAGGATGGCGACGTCGAGGTCAGCATCGATCTTTTCGAGGCATACCCCGCGCCGTACGGCCTGATTCGCTACGGCGTGGCCCCGGACCACCCCCGTATCAAGGGCATCGTCAACGCGCTTCACAAGGTCCTGGACCGCGGAGACATCCGCTTCCTCGGTAACGTGACGTACGGCCGCGACCTCACGCTGCACGACTTCCGCGCCTTCTACGACGCGGTGATCTTCTCCACGGGGGCCATCAAGGACGCGGACCTGAACATCCCGGGAATCGAGCTGGAAGGCTCCTTCGGCGGCGCCGACTTCGTCTCCTGGTACGACGGACACCCGGACGTGCCCCGCGAATGGCCGCTCGATGCCAAGGAAGTAGCAGTCATCGGCAACGGCAACGTCGCGCTGGACGTGGCCCGGATGCTCTCCAAGCACGCCGATGACCTCCTGGTGACCGAAATCCCGGACAACGTCTACGCCGGCCTCAAAGCCTCCCCTGTCACGGATGTTCACGTCTTCGGCCGCCGCGGCCCCGCCCAGATCAAGTTCACCCCGCTGGAACTGCGCGAGCTCTCGCACTCCAACGACGTGGACATTGTGCTGTACCCGGAAGATTTCGAATTCGACGAAGCCTCGGACGAGGCCATCCGCAGCAACAACCAGATCAAGACCATGGTCAACACGCTGACCAACTGGCTCGTCGAGGAACATGCCGAAGCCGAGCAGCCCTCGTCCCGCAGGCTGCACCTGCATTTCCTGCACAGCCCGGTAGAGATCGTTTCCGAAGATGGCTCCGGGAAAGTCTCCAGCATCAAGTTCGAGCGCATGCAACTGGACGGCACAGGCAACGCCAAGGGCACCGGCGAGTTCGTGGACTATCCGATCCAGGCCGTCTACCGCGCCATCGGCTACCACGGTTCGCCGCTGGACGAGCTTGAATACGACGCCCGCCGCGGGGTCATTCCCAACGACGGCGGACGGGTGCTTGATGCCGACGGCAAGCCGGTACCCGGTATCTACGCCACGGGCTGGATCAAGCGCGGACCCGTCGGCCTGATCGGGCACACCAAGGGCGATGCGCTGGAGACCATCGGCTGCCTCCTGGAGGACCGCCTCACCCTGCCCCCTGCCGAAAACCCGGATCCGCAGGCCATCATCAACCTCCTGGAAGAACGGGGCATCGAGTACACCACGTGGGAAGGCTGGAACAAGCTCGATGCGCACGAAGTAGCCCTCGGCGCCGGATGGAGCGCCGAAAACCCGGATGCCGGCGTCGTACGCGAACGCATCAAGGTGGTTCCGCGCGAGGACATGATCGAGATCTCGCGCGCCTAGCGGCGCTCGCTTGACCCGTAGGCAAAGCCGCGCGACGCAACTAGACTGGCCCGTACTGTGCTGCGTCCGGTTTTGGGAGTTCGATGAAGAATCCGATCCATCCGGCAGCTTCGGTCAACGACGCCGCCGAGCTGCTGCAGCATCATGCCCGCGCCGGGCACGAGCAACTGGAATCGTGGCGTTACGGGCTTCCCGAGGTCACGGAGCTTCCCGGTTTACGCAGCCTGATCAAGGAATCCTGGCAGCGGTCCGCGCAGCTCAAGGCGAACCCGGACCAGCCCGAGGCACCCGTGGCCATGGTCCTCGACGAGCTGGAGGAATACCGCCGCCAACACCCCCTGGCCACCATCATGCCGGTCATCCAGAAGCTCCTCATCCAGCCCAGCTATGAAAGCGGGCTGCTGGTCGCCGTGGGGGATGAGCTGGGCCGCCTGCTGTGGGTGGACGGAAATCCCGCGATGCGGCGCCGTGCCGAAGGCATGATGTTCGTCGCCGGCGCAGACTGGTCCGAAGCCGCGGTGGGCACGAGTGCGCCCGGCACGGCGCTCGCCTTGGGCCGAGGCATCCAGATTTCCGGCGCAGAGCACTACAAACGCGCGGTCCACCCGTGGAGCTGCACCGCGGTGCCCTTCCACGACCCTGACTCCGGCGCCCTTCTCGGCGTCGTCGACATCACCGGCACGGAAGCGGCCGTCGCACCCCACACGCTTTCCCTCGTTGAAGCAACCGTGGCGGCAGCGCAAGCGCAATTGCGCGTGGAAAGGCTCCAGCTCGCGGCCACCAAGCACTCTGCGCCTGCCCGACGCCGGAACTCGCCTTCCGCCGTCGGCTCCCGCCAGGGCACCGGGCTGTACCGGAACAGCCTCCAGCTGCTGGGCCGGGACCAGGCCCTGTTGAGCATGGGAGGGCGCAGCATTCCGCTTTCCGCGAGGCACAGCGAGATCCTGGCATTGCTGGGAACCCGTCCCGAGGGGCTCAGCGCCGAGGAGCTCGCCCTGGCCCTGTATCCGGGAGATGGCTCCAGCGTGACATTGCGGGCCGAAATGGTACGACTGCGCAAGGTACTCCACGAGCTCGACCCCGCTGCCGTCCCGGAATCCCGCCCATACCGGCTCCCGATCGACCTCGGCCAGGATGCCGCCCAGGTTCTGTCCTGCCTGCAGCGGGGCGCCCACCGCATCGCGTTGGAGATCTACAAAGGAGCCGTCCTTCCGCATTCGGAAGCGCCCGGCATCGTGGAACTCCGCGAGAAGGTCTCGGCGCTCTTGCGCGAGGCGGTCCTCAACGATGGCAGTGCCGAGGCGCTGCTCAAGTATGCCGGGCTGCCCGAGGCGAAGAACGACGTCGACGTCCGGCTTGCCGCCCTCAGGCTCCTGCCGCCGCGCTCGCCAAAGCGGGCCGCCGTCGTCGCCGAGCTTGAACGCCTGGAAAACGAACTGTCGGCCTGACGCTGGCCCCTCGTGTGGCACTCGGGCAATACGGAGTTTCGGCCCGTATCGTAGAACCGAGCCAAACGAAAGAAGCTTCCTCCGTGTTGAACAAACGCCTCGCCGTTGCCCTGACCGTGTCCGGACTCCTTGTCGGAGCCACAGCCTGTGGGGCACCCGCCCAGACAGCGCCCGCATCGGCAACACCTTCGGCCACCACAGCTGCCGCCGCCGGATGGGAACTTGATCCCGCGGCGGGAGGCGACAGGATCAAGGCCGCGGGCCTGGATGTCCTGACCGCTGAAGGCACCGCCGAGCACTATCACGCCCACGTCGATGTTCTGGTCAACGGCAAACCCGTCACTGTCCCGGCCGAGATCGGCTTCAGTTTCGGGGCCGACGGGCAACCGAACGGAATCTCGGCGCTTCACACGCACGACACGTCCGGCGTCATCCATATCGAAGCGCCCACGGCTGGCCTGAAGTACACGCTGGGTCAGGTCCTCAAGGAATGGGGGGTCCTGGACGGCAGCGACTCCACCGGTGCCCCGCATGGTGGAACCGGCGGCTGGACTGCCTACGTGAACGGCGCAAAGCAAAGCGTGCCCGTGACCGACGTGGTTCTCAAGGCCCACGACGAAGTAGTGCTCTCCTACGGTTCGGCGCCTTCGGCGGTTCCGGGCTCCTACGCTTTCCCCGCGGGTCTCTAGCTTCCCGGCACCGGCAGCGGAGTAGCCGCCCAGACCCGAACCGCCCCGAGGTGATCTGAACCACACGGTTGCAACCTGCTTGCAACCTTCCCGCTCCTACGCTGATGGCACAGCAAAGCCACCATCATGCGCAGCAAAGGAGCTACAGATGACTGTTTATGCACAGCCGGGTGCCGAGGGTTCGAAGGTCACGTTCAAGGACCGTTACGAGAACTGGATCGGCGGCGAGTGGGTTGCCCCGGTCAAGGGGCAGTACTTCGAGAACATCACCCCGGTGACCGGGAAGGCCTTCTGCGAGGTTGCGCGGGGCACGGCCGAGGACATCGAGCTGGCCCTGGACGCCGCGCACAAGGTGGCTCCATCCTGGGGCAAGACCTCGGCAACGGAGCGCGCCGCGATCCTGAACAAGATCGCCGACCGGATCGATGAGAATACCGAGCTGCTGGCCGTGGCCGAGACCTGGGACAACGGCAAGCCGGTCCGGGAAACCCTGAACGCGGACATCCCGCTCGCGGCGGACCACTTCCGCTACTTCGCCTCAGCGGTCCGGGCCCAGGAAGGCCACCTGTCCCAGCTGGACGAGGACACCACGGCCTACCACTTCCGCGAACCGCTGGGCGTGGTGGGCCAGATCATTCCGTGGAACTTCCCCATCCTGATGGCCGTGTGGAAGCTCGCCCCGGCGCTGGCCGCGGGCAACGCCGTCGTCCTCAAGCCTGCCGAGCAGACCCCGTCCTCCATCCTCGTGCTGATGGAACTGATCAGCGACTTGCTCCCCGCCGGCGTCGTGAACGTGGTCAACGGCTTCGGCGTCGAGGCCGGCAAGCCGCTGGCCTCCAGCCCGCGGATCCGCAAGATCGCCTTCACCGGCGAGACCACCACAGGCCGGCTCATCAGCCAGTACGCGTCCCAGAACCTGATTCCGGTAACCCTTGAATTGGGCGGCAAGAGCCCGAACATCTTCTTCGACGACGTCGCCGCGCAGAACGACGCGTTCTACGACAAGGCCCAGGAAGGCTTCACGCTCTTCGCCTTCAACCAGGGCGAAGTCTGCACCTGCCCCTCCCGCGCCCTGGTGCAGGAAGGCATCTACGACTCCTTCATGGCCGACGCCGTGGCCCGGACCAACAAGATCATCCAGGGCAACCCGCTGGACACCGAGACCCAGCTCGGTGCCCAGGCCTCCAACGACCAGCTCGAAAAGATCCTTTCCTACATCGACATCGGAAAGCAGGAAGGCGCCAAGGTCCTCACCGGTGGCGCCCGTGCCCAGCTCGACGGCGACCTCGCCGGCGGCTACTACGTCCAGCCGACTATCTTCGAAGGCCACAACCGGATGCGGATCTTCCAGGAAGAGATCTTCGGCCCTGTGGTGTCCGTGACGAAGTTCAGCGACTACAACGACGCCATCGGCATTGCCAACGACACCCTCTACGGACTCGGCGCCGGCGTCTGGTCCCGCAACGGCAACGTCGCCTACCGGGCAGGCCGGGAAATCCAGGCCGGCCGGGTCTGGGTCAACAACTACCACGCCTACCCGGCCGGTGCCGCGTTCGGCGGCTACAAGTCCTCCGGCATCGGACGCGAGAACCACGCCATGATGCTGGACCACTACCAGCAGACCAAAAACCTCCTGGTCAGCTACAACGAAAACAAGCTCGGCTTCTTCTAAGCCGCACTTGACCTGGCGGGGAGTGTTCAGCTCAGATCACTCCCCGCCGAACCACCCTGGCCATCCCTCAGGAAAGCAGCACCCACACCGCACACCTAGCTTTAACGACGCAAGGATTTCGCCAATGACGACGACAATGCAAGCAGCCGTAGTAACAGAATTCGGAAAAGACCTTCAGATCCAGTCCCTTCCCCTTCCCACGCCTGGCCGAGGAGAAGCGTTGGTCAAGGTCATCACCAGCGGCGTCTGCCACACGGACCTGCACGCCGCGGAGGGGGACTGGCCGGTCAAGCCTTCACCGCCGTTCGTGCCTGGCCACGAAGGAGTGGGCGAAGTGGTGGCCCTCGGTGAGGGCGTCACTGACCTGGCCGTCGGGGACCTTGTGGGCAACGCGTGGCTCTGGTCCGCCTGTGGCGACTGCCAGTTCTGCCGGACCGGTTGGGAAACGCTGTGCGAGGCACAGAAGAACGCCGGCTACAGCGTGGACGGCTCCTTCGGGGAGTACATGCTGGTGGACAGCCGGTTCGCAGCGAGGATTCCGGCAGGTTCGGATCCCGTGGAGGTTGCCCCGGTGCTGTGCGCCGGAGTCACCGTCTACAAGGGATTGAAGATGACCGAGGCCAAGCCGGGCCAATGGGTCACCATCTCCGGCATCGGCGGCCTGGGACACATCGCCGTCCAATACGCAGTGGCCATGGGCCTGAGGGTTGCCGCAGTGGACATCGCCGACGACAAACTCGCCCTCGCCAAAAAACACGGCGCAGAGCTCACGGTCAACGCCCTGCACGAAGATCCCGCGGAAGTCATCCAGCGGGAAACCGGAGGCTGCCACGGCGTCTTGGTCACGGCAGTGCACCCGTCGGCATTCGGGCAGGCGATCGGCATGGCTCGACGTGGCGGGACCATCGTCTTCAACGGACTCCCGCCGGGCGACTTCCCTGCCCCGATCTTCGAGATTGTGCTCAAGGGCCTGACCGTCCGTGGCTCGATCGTGGGAACGCGCCAGGACCTGGAGGAAGCGCTCGACTTCTATGCGCAGGGCAAGATCCACCCGACCGTGTCCACACGCGAGCTCTCCGAGGTGAACGCGGTTTTTGACGAAATGAAGCATGCCAAGATCGACGGCCGCGTGGTGCTGAGGTTCTAATGCCCCACAATAGGCTTGACGCCGCAGTGACGCTGCCCGGGGAAGACTTTTCCCGGGTGGCGCTCACCGCCGTTTCCATCGAACTCCTTCGGAAGTTGTGGGAGCAACACGGTCCGCTCATGTTCCACCAGTCAGGCGGCTGCTGCGATGGTTCCTCACCCATGTGTTACCCGGCCGGCGAATTCATTACCGGTGATTCGGACGTTCTACTCGGACTTTTCGACATTGGCGGGGCCGAACGGCCGCAGCCTTTGGAGTTCTGGATGTCCCGGGAGCAGTTCAATTACTGGTCCCACACCCATCTGACGGTGGACGTAGTGGACGGTCGCGGGAGTGGCTTCTCCGTGGAATCGCCTGAGGGGAAACGCTTCCTTATCCGTTCCACCTTGATGGATTGGAACGTCCCCACGCTCTGAAGATAGGCGGTTCTTGCGTCTCGCGATGTGGGACAAATGTGGGAGTCCATTGGCTGGACACTACTCTTGATGAGTCTGTTTCTACCACCTCATCAAGATTGTGGACTCTTCTATGAACCTCTTCCGGACCAAATCGATCGAGCAGTCCATTGCGGACGCCGATGAGCCCGGACGCAAGCTCAAGCGTTCCCTCAGCACCTGGGATCTGATGATCATGGGCGTCGCCGTTGCCGTCGGTGCTGGGATCTTCTCCGTCGGCGCCAAGGCCGCCGCGAATTTTGCCGGCCCCGCCGTGACGATCTCCTTCGCCGTCGCGGCCGTCACGTGTGCCTTGGCCATCATGTGCTACGCCGAATTCGCTACCGCGATCCCGGTCGCCGGGTCCGCCTACGTCTTCACCTACGCCACCATGGGTGAAGTCCTTGCTTGGATCATTGGCTGGAACCTCATCCTTGAACTGTTTACGGCTGCTGCCGTCATCGCCAAGTACTGGGGCATCTACCTGAGCAAAGTGTTCGGGCTCATGGGCGTGGATATGCCTCCGGCCTTGAACATCGCCGGTGTGGATCTCTATTGGGGCGCTTTCCTGATTGTCGCCATCTTCACGGCGCTCCTCGTGCTCGGTACCAAGCTCTCCGCCCGCGTAGGCAACGTCTTCACGCTGATCAAGATCGCCGTGGTGCTGTTCGTGATTGTTGTCGGCTTCACCTACGTGAAGTTCTCCAACTACACGCCCTTTGTCCCGGCATCGCAGCCTACCGGGGGCACCGACGGTGCGGATGTGATGAAGCAGTCCTTCTTCGGCTTCCTCACCGGGGCGGTCCCGGCGCAGTACGGAACGCTGGGTATCTTTGCCGGCGCAGCCTTGGTGTTCTTTGCCTTCATCGGCTTCGACGTGGTTGCCACCTCTGCGGAAGAGGTCAAGAACCCGCAGAAGACCTTGCCCCGGGGCATCTTCGGCGGACTGGCGCTCGTGACGCTGCTGTACATCCTGGTCTCCCTTGCCCTGACCGGCATGGTGTCCTACACACAACTCGCCGAAGCCAAGAACCCCACCCTGACCACGGCCTTCGAGGCGGTTGGAAACACCGACGCGGCCAAGGTCATTGCCTTTGGCTCCCTGATCGGTTTGACCACCGTCATCATGGTGCTGCTCATGGGCCTGGCCCGCGTGGTCCTTGCCATGAGCCGCGACGGCCTGCTTCCGCGCGCGCTGTCCAAGACGAGCGAGAAGCGTTCGACGCCGGTCCGCCTCCAGATCATCTGTGGCGCTGCCGTGGCAATCGTCGCCGGTCTGACCAACGTGGATCTTCTGGAAGAAATGATCAACATCGGTACCCTCTCCGCCTTCGTCATGGTGAGCCTGGGCATCCTGGTCCTGCGTAAGAAGCGGCCGGATCTGAAGCCGGCTTTCCGGGTTCCGTTCGGCAAGGTGCTTCCGGTGGTCTCGGCCGTCCTGTGCGTCTACTTGATGACAAACCTGGCCGTGGAGACCTGGATCTTCTTCGCCATCTGGCTGGCAATCGGACTTGCCATCTACTTTGCCTACGGTCAGCGCCACTCCCGCCTGAACGAGAAGTTCGCTTCGGCGAAGGCCGCGGTATCCGGGAAAGCCGCTGTCTCCGACAAGAGCGGCGAGGACAGCGAGCATCTCACGAAGGTCTAGCGCGCGGGATCCGGTGAACCCCCTTGGGCTCCAGCCCGAGGGGGTTTCCTGTTGATTGGCGGCGATCAGGGCGCGGCGTGCTCGCTCATCCACTCGACCAGCGGCCGCAATTTCTCCCAGCGGGCAGCGATTTCCTTCCTGGCTTCGGGCGTGGACAACCACGCGGGCTCGCCTAACTCGACACCCGCGGACAAGGACTTGTGTTTGAGCAGTTCAGCCCGGGGATGGTCCTTGTCGAATCCACGCGGCACAGTCTTCAGTTTTTCGCCCTCGATCGCAAACCCCGCGGCTGCTACTGCGTCAACGATCTGCTGTAGGGCTTCGCCGCTGGCGGGCGCATCAACAGCCGCGCGGAAGCGGTTGATCTGGGCGGGCGAATACGCGTGGCAACCGCCGCCGATGAGCAGTCCTTCGGCGCTCAGTTGGACATAGAAGCCGGTGCCTTCCTTGGTGGCGGCGAAGGCACCTTGCGCCGTCTTATAGGGCGATTTGTCGGGCGAGAACCGGACGTCCCGGTTAGGGCGGAAAATCTTGGACGGACCGAATTCGTCCTCCAACTCGGCAAGCAGAAGCGATAGGGGCTCCTTGATGGATGCGTCGTAGATGTCCTTGTGCGCCAACCACCATTCGCGGTTGTTGTTCTCTTCAAGCTCGGCATAGAACTCAATGGCTGCGGCGGGGATCCCGGTAAATGTGCTCATGAAAGGATCCTATGGACGGCCGCACAAGCCTGACCAGAGCCGAAATGCGCTATGTGGATAATCCCGGTTAAACGAAGGGACCCCGCTGCGGAGATTCCGCGGCGGGGTCGCTTCGTTTGTGGACGTTGTTACAGCTTGTTGGCTGCCTCTGCAGCCGACTCGCCTTCGCCTGCGCCGAGGTTGGCGCGCAGCTTGGCACCGAGTTCAGCATCGACGTTGATCCAGTACTGGATGGCGCGTTCCTTGATGTCGGCGCTCTTGACGCCACCCACGGCGCCAGTGATGGTCTCCAGCAGGCGGGCCTTGGCGCCGTCGTCGTAGACCTCGCGGTACAGCGCGCCGGCCTGAACGAAGTCGCCGTCCTCGGCGTGGAGGGAGTGCGCGGAGTGCGTCAGCTCGCCGTCGTTCTCCCAGCCACCGGCGGGGTTCTGCGGCTCAACAGCAGCCGGGCCACCCACGGAGTTCGGTGCGTAGACCGGAACCGAAGGAGCGTTGAACAGGTAGCGTCCCGCGCCGTCCTGGCTGTAGTTGTTGACCTGGTTCTTCGGCTGGTTCACCGGGATCTGGGCGTGGTTGGTGCCCACACGGTAGCGGTGTGCGTCAGCGTAGGAGAAGATGCGGGCCTGCAGCATCTTGTCCGGTGAGGCAGCGATACCCGGAACGAAGTTCGACGGCGCGAAGGTGGCCTGCTCGATCTGCGCGAAGTAGTTCTCCGGGTTCTTGTTGAGCTCCATGGTGCCCACGTGGATCAGCGGGTAGTCCGCGTGCGGCCACACCTTGGTGAGGTCGAACGGGTTGAAGCGGTAGGTCTTGGCGTCCTCGTAAGGCATGACCTGAACGTGCAGTTCCCAGGACGGGAAGTTGCCGGCGGCAATGTTCTCCTGGAGGTCGCGGATGTAGAAGTCCGCATCCGAGCCGGCCAGCTCTTCAGCCTGGTCGCCGGACATGCTCTTGACGCCCTGGTTGGACTTGAAGTGGTACTTGACCCAGAAACGCTCGCCCTCGGCGTTGATCCACTGGTAGGTGTGCGAGCCGTAGCCCTGCATCTCACGCCAGGAAGCCGGCAGGCCACGATCGCCCATGAGCCAAGTGACCTGGTGTGCGGACTCGGGGGAGAGGGTCCAGAAGTCCCACTGCATGTCGGCGTCGCGCAGGTGGGTGCCCGGGAGCCGCTTCTGGGAGTGGATGAAGTCCGGGAACTTGATGCCGTCGCGGATGAAGAACACCGGGGTGTTGTTGCCCACGAGGTCGTAGTTGCCCTCTGAAGTGTAGAACTTGACGGCGAAGCCGCGGGGGTCGCGCCACGTGTCCGGGGAGCCGTTCTCACCTGCAACGGAGGAGAAACGGATGAGCATGTCCGTCTCGACGCCCGGCTGCAGGAAAGCTGCCTTCGTGTACTTGGAAACGTCCGAGGAAGTCTTGAAGGTACCGAAAGCGCCGCCACCTTTGGCGTGGACAACACGCTCCGGGACGCGCTCGCGGTTGAACTGAGCGAGCTTTTCCACCAGGTAGTGGTCGGTCAGGATGATGGCACCGTCGGCGCCAACGGACTTGGAATGCGCGTCCGAGGTGACGGGTGCGCCCGACTGGGTGGTCGAGATGTTCGCGGTCATCGTTCTCCTATTTCGTGGGTTACTTGCGTTTGAGTAGGAAGCTGTTGTTTGGCCTGGCAGTCCTGGCAGATGCCTTGGTACAGGACATCTGCGATCTGGATGGTCATGGGTTTGGAGTGCTCATCCCAGTGCGGGGTGAGGCAGGGGGCATGGCCTACGGCGCAGTCGACATCCTCCACCCGGCCGCAACTGATGCAGACGGCGTGGTGGTGGTTGTCGCCCACACGTGTCTCGTACAGCGCGGGAGAGTGGGGCGGTTCGAACCGTCGCAACATCTGTAGGTCCGTGAGGTCGCTCAGCACCACATAAACAGACTGCGCTGTCAGTTCGGGAAGATCCTTGCGTGCGGCAGCCAGGATGCCTTCGGCGGGGGAATGTGGATTGTGCTGAACGGCGGCAAGAACTGCAAGACGCTGCTTGGTCACGCGGCGTCCGTGGGAATGCAGGGCGGAAGCCCACGCTTCCTGGTCTGCCGTGTGATCTGCCATACGCCCATTGAAGCACTTATTATGAGTACTTCACAATAAGGTGAGGCTAACTTCGGATGAACCCGCCGACGGCGGCCCGGACGGCGCCGTACGCGGCGCTCCGGGAGGGCGGACGGGTTGGTGGGTAGGGTTGGACGGTGGCAAAACTCCTGGCTGACATGACCCCGCTTCGCGAAAGCCCCGCATTCCGCCGCCTCTGGCTGGGGTCTTCGGTCTCGATGGTCGGATCCCAGCTGACCCTGGTTGCCGTGAGCCTCGAGGTCTACAGCATCACCCAGCAGAGCCTCTACGTGGGCCTGCTCAGTATCTTTGCCCTGGTTCCGCTGGTGATTGCGGGTTTGTTTGGCGGCGCCCTTTCGGATGCCTACGACCGGCGGAAAGTTGCCATTGTTGCGTCCCTCGTTTTGTGGGCCTGCAGCGTGGCACTGGCCCTCCAAGCGTGGTTCGAGCTGAACAATGTCTGGATCCTGTTCGTCCTCGTCGCGATCCAGAGCGGCGCGCAAGGTATCAACGCGCCGGCACGCAGTGCCATCATTCCCTTGCTGGTCCGCAAGGAACTGCTGCCCGCCGCCAACGCCTTGAGCATGCTCAACATGGGCATTTCCATGACGGCTGGACCCCTGCTGGCCGGTGTGCTGGTTGCTTCGAGCGGTTTTGGCTGGACCTACACGATCGATGCCCTGAGCTTCGCCTTCGCGCTGTGGAGCCTTTTCAAGCTCCCGGCCCTTCCCGCGGCCGCGAACGCGTCGGCACCCGGCCTGCGCTCCGTCGTCGAAGGCTTCCGTTTCCTGGGCACCCGGCCCAACCTCCGCATGACCTTCATCATCGACCTCATAGCGATGATCTGTGCCCAGCCGCGCGCCCTCATGCCTGCGATCGGAGCCACCATGATCGGGGGCGGCGATACCACCGTGGGTGTGCTGCTCGCCTCCGTGGCTGTGGGCGCCTTCCTGGCTGGACTATTCTCCGGGCCGTTGGGGAGGGTGCGACGCCAGGGCAGTGCGGTGGTATGGTCCGTGGCTGGATGGGGCTTCTCGATCGCATCTTTCGGCCTGGTAGTGGTCCTGGCCGGGGACACCGGGCGCGACGGTGTGACACTCTGGATCATCCCGGCGGCTATGTGTTGTGCCCTTGCCGGGATCTCGGACTCCGTCAGCGCGGTCTTCCGCACCACCTTCCTGCAATCGGCCACTCCGGACCACATGCGGGGACGGTTGCAAGGCGTGTTCATCGTGGTGGTTTCGGGCGGTCCGCGAGTGGGGGACATGCTCGCCGGTGGTGTCACCAAGGTTCTCAGCGAAGGCTGGGTGCTGCTCCTCGGCGGCGTTCTTTGCGCAGTGCTGGCGTGGCTCGTGGCGCGCGGGCAGCGCGGATTCCTCCGGTACGATTCCCTCCACCCGGTGCCCTAGCCCGGGCTCAACTCCGCGCCCAAGTAGCTGACAGTTGTTGTCGTTATAGCGGCTCAGAACGACATTAAATGCGAGCTAGTTGGGCGGAACGTCCGGGCCGCCGTCGGCGTTAATCGGAACAGAACCCATGCAATGCAAGACAAAAGCCAGACCGCAAGAAAGTAGTGAAGTGCATAATCATCACAATGGCCTGAAGACCGCAGCGCTATTCGGTGTGCTCTGGGCGGTGCTGCTGGGACTTGGTGCCGTGATCGGTGTGGGCACCCGCAGTGCGTCGCCCATCTGGATCATGGCAGTCATCGGCATCGCGACAACGGCTTATGGATATTGGAACAGCGACAAGATCGCCATCCGCTCCATGGCCGCGTTCCCGGTTTCGGAGGCGGAGGCTCCGCAGCTGTACCAGATCGTCCGGGAACTCTCCGTGCGGGCGAACCAGCCCATGCCGCGGATCTACATTTCTCCCACCATGACCCCCAATGCCTTCGCCACGGGACGCAACCCGAAGAACGCCGCCGTCTGCTGCACCGCAGGCATCCTGAACTTGCTCGACGCCCGCGAACTCCGCGGCGTCCTCGGGCATGAACTCATGCACGTCTACAACCGCGACATCCTCACCTCGTCCATCGCGGCCGCCGTCGCCGGCGTGATTACTTCGGTGGGCCAGATGCTGCTTTTCTTCGGTGGCGGGGACCGGCGGAACGCCAATCCGATTGCGATGATCGCCATGGCGCTCCTGGCGCCGTTTGCCGCCTCGCTGATCCAGCTCGCTATTTCCCGCACCAGGGAGTACGACGCCGACCACGACGGCGCGGAGCTCACCGGCGATCCGCTGGCGCTCGCCTCAGCCCTCCGCAGGATCGAAGCGGGCGTGAAGCAGGTGCCGCTGCCACAGGATCAGCGCCTCGTGAACACTTCGCACCTCATGATTGCCAACCCGTTCCGCGGCGGTGCCATGACCAAGCTGTTCGCCACCCACCCGCCCATGCGTGAGCGCATCGAGCGGCTCGAGCGGATGGCCGGACGGCCGCTTTCCTAGCCAGCGGTCCCGTAAGTCAGCCTACCGATGCCGCGTTCGACGACGGGCGGCTTCATGCGAACAAGCCCTCACCAATGAAGCCGCCCGCCTTGATGCCCGGGGGCACCGCGAAGAGGCCGGAACCCGTGTGCTTGAGGTACTCCAGGGCCAGCTTGTCGCTCTTTGCCATGGCCATCTGCATGGGCACGTAGTGCGTCCGCGGGTCCTTGACGAAGGCGATGAAGAACAGCCCCGCGTCGAGGTGGCCGAGTCCGTCCGAGCCGTCGGTGTACTTGTATCCGCGGCGAAGCATCTTCACGCCGTTGTTCTGATCCGCGTGCGCCAGGCGGACGTGGGAATCGATCGGAATCAACGGCTCGCCGTCGCGGCCCTTGATCCCAAAGTCCGGGGTCGTGAATTCTTCCCCTCCGGACAGCGGCGCTCCAGCACCCTTCGTGCGACCGATCAGCCCTTCCTGTTCGCGGAGCGAGGTCCTGTCCCAGATCTCGATATGCATTCGAATCCGCCGGGAGATCAGATAGCTGCCGCCAGCCATCCACGCTTCACCCTGGCGGGTTCCGGTGGTGGCCCAGACGTGCTCGTTGAGGAGTGCCGCGTCCTCTGCCTTCAGGTTGGCCGTGCCGTCCTTGAAGCCGAAAAGGTTGCGGGCGGTTGTCTGGGCCCGGGATGTGGAGGAAGTGCGGCCGAAGCCCAGCTGGGACCAGCGGACGCGCACCTTGCCAAAGCCGATGCGTGCGAGGTTCCGGATCGCATGCACGGCGACCTGGGGATCGTCGGCGCACGCCTGGACCACAATGTCGCCGCCGGTACGCGCAGCCTCGAGGGCATCGCCGGGGAAATGCGGCAGGTCAATCAGGGCGTCGGGTCGGCGGCCCTCTAAGCCGAAGCGGGGCTTGCCGTCCTTTTCGAAGAGGCCCGGGCCAAAGCCGAACGTCAACGTCAGCTTGCCCGCTGCCAGATCGAGGGCTTCGCCGGTGTCTTCCGGCGGCGCGTCGTAGGGGCCGTCGACGGCGCCAGTCGCGCCCGTTGTGCTGCCGGCGGTCATTGCTTCGGCCGCGGCAGTCCAGTCCTTCAGGAGCTGGATTACTGCGGCCCGGTCCTCAATGGTGACGTCGAAGGCAGCCATGTGGAGGCGGTCCTGGGCCGGAGTGATGATGCCGGCTTGGCGTTCGCCGTAGAAGGGAACCACCTCGCTTGCGGTGCTGGTCGGCGCGGCCACTGCGGCAACAGCATCATGGCTGAGGTATCCGGCGGCAAGGCCTGCCACGGCGCCGGCGCCGCCCACGCCTGCGAGGGAGAACAGTCCTCGACGCGACATGCCGCGCTTGGCGCCCATCCCGCGCTGGGCGGGTCCGACGGCGCCAGCTGGGGTGCCAGGATCGGTTGCCGGCCCGACGGCGGCAGCCGGGGTCCCGCCGTCGGGCGCTTCAGCGGGCTCGTGGTTGAAAGGGCAGCCGCTCACAGGACCACGGCTGAGGTGAGCTTGGACAACGGCTCTCCCAGGGCGTCGACCAGTGCGGCGAGCTGCTGGACCTCGGCGCGGCTGAGTTGGTTGTAGTACGCGAAGCCGTCACCCTTGGCGTGTTTCTTGAGCTCGGCCTGCAGCGCAGCGAACTTCTCGTCGAGGCTCGTGGCCAGGGCGGGATCTTTCTGCGCGAGCGCGGGCTTGAGGTTTTCGAACGCGATCCGGGCGCCGTCGACGTTGGCTTGGAAGTCCCAGAGGTCAGTGTGGGACCAGATTTCTTCCTCGCCGGTGACCTTGCCTCGCGCAACTTCGTCCAGGAGTTCCTTGGCGCCGTTGCCGAGCTTGTCCGCGGAGAGCACCACCGTGCGGGTGCGCTTGCCGAGCTCCTCGGTATCGGAGACGAGCTGCGTGGCGATCTTGGTCCGTTCGGTGGCCGTCAGGGCCGTGTAACCTGTCGGCGGGAAGAGGTCCTTCTCCGCGCGATGCCAGCCGGTCCAATCCTGGCCGGGCTCAAGGTCGGCTTCGCGGGCGTCGAGCTTGGGGTCGAGGTCGCCGAAGGATTCCGCGACGGGTTCGATCCGCTCCCAGTGCATGCGGGTTGCGGCGTAGAGCTCGCGGGCCTTTGTCGCGTCCCCCGCGGCGTAGGCATCAGCGAAGGCCTTGGTGCCGGTCACGAGCTGCTCGGTCTGGTCTTTGACGTACGCCGTGTATTGCTGGACGCCGGTGTCCACGAGCTTCTGGAAATCGGCGTCGACGCCGGTCTTGTTTCCGGAATCCGTGACCTCAAAAGCGGCACGGATCCCGTCGCCCTGCATGCCGGGCTTGCACGCGGTGGTGTACTTGCCCGCGGAAGCTGTGACCACCAGGTTGCGGGTCAGTCCGGGACCGATGTTCTCCACTTCGCCGACGATCCGCAAGCCGTCCTCGGCGAGGAGGTAGAACTCGGTGATTTCCGTGCCTTCGTTCTTGACGGCGAAGCTCAGGTTGCCGCTGGGGACGCTTCCGGTGGAAACCTTGCACTCGGTTTTGGTGCTGGACACCTGGATCGGTCCGGCGGAGGCGCTGGAGCCTGGAGTCTTTGCGTTGTCGGTGCAGCCGGTGAGTACCAGCGGAACGGTGGCGGCCGCGGCGACCAGGGCAAGGGACTTCCGACAGCGGGACGTCATTTTGGGCAGGGTCATTTTGGGCAGCGCTATTTTGGGCAGGGGAGTGCCAGGCATGGGGTTTCCTTCTGTTGTGGAGTGCGAGAAGCGTTTAGGCGGCGTTGGCGGCCTGGGAAGGAGCGGCGTTTTCTGCGACTGCGTCTCTCCCCGAGGAATCTGCCGGAGTGGAGCCGTTGGCGCGGATATAGAAGAAGAGCACAGGGATCACGTACAGCAACCAGGCTCCGGCTTCGAGCCAGGTGGTGGCCGGGGACAAGTTGAGGGTGCCCTTCAGCAAGGTTCCGTACCAGGACGACGGCGGGATGGCCGCTGAGACGTCGAACGCGAGGTTGTGGAGCCCGGGCAGGATTCCTGCCTCCTGGAGGTCATGGATGCCATAGGCCAGCACGCCACCCGCGATCACGATGAGTCCGACGCCGGTCCAGGTGAAGAACCGCGAAAGATTGACCTTGAGGACTCCGCGGTGCAACAGGTATCCGAGCCCCGCGGCAACGGCCAAGCCGAGCAGTGCGCCGAGCAGCGGCTGCGACGACTCGCCGGCGGCCTGGGCAGCAGCCCAAAGGAACAGCGCCGTCTCGAGTCCTTCGCGGCCCACCGCGAGTGCCGCCACGACCACGAGGCCCCACGCGGCGCCGTCGGCCATTTTGTCCACTTGGAACTTCAACTCGCCGCCAAGGCTGCGGGCAGTACGCGCCATCCAGAAGACCATCCAGGTGACGAGCGCGACGGCGACAATGGACAATCCGCCCCCGATCGCCTCTTGTGCGGCGAAAGTCAGTCCCTGTGGACCAAAAGTGAGCAGGGCCCCGAAGGCGATGGAAACGGCCACCGCGATGCCAACGCCGGCCCAAAGCCGGGGGAGCATCGAGCGGCGTCCGGTCTTGACCAGGTAGGCCATGAGAAGGACCACAACGAGGGTGGCTTCAAGGCCTTCGCGCAGGCCGATCAGGAAGTTCGCGGTCATGTGGAATCTTTCGTTAGGGGAGCCACACTTAGGCTCGCCTAAGGAAGTACAGTACCCGTTAGGCGCGATTACGCAAAAGAAGAGTGTCGTAATTATTTTGAGTGGTTGTCACGCGCGGCGGTCTTTTGGCCGCGGCGGATAGGTGCAGTCGCGGAATCCCGGGGTCTCGCCAGGCCTCAACCCCAAAAAGTTGCGCGGCGTGACGCGCCGGGTAGCCACAAGCCTGCCGGTTACTTTGCCGCAAAGATTTCGTAAAGATCCCGCCGAAAGGCTGAGAACGGGTCCTGCTTGCCGATAGCTTTGGAGACGCGCCGTCACTTGGGTTTCCCCCAATCCTCAAGTGGCGGCGCCTCTGGAAGTTGGAGCCGACACGTGCCGCGCGCTCGGCCACGCGACGCCGTCGATCACCCTGAGCACCTACTCGCACCTCTTGCCGATTGCCGAAGACAAGACGAGGACCGCAGGATCAAGGCTGATCGCTGCGGTCCCTGGGGTTCTGCGGACTACGTGCGGACTACGGAAACGGTATCCCAGTAATCACGCGGCAGAACCGGTCTTAGCTGCGGAAGTTCACAAACTGGAGATCGGCCTCGTCGAACTTCTTCAGGATGTTCATGGTTTCCTGCAGGTCATCGCGGGACTTCGAGGTGACGCGGAGTTCGTCGCCCTGGATCTGGGACTTGACGGACTTCGGGGCTTCGTCGCGGATGATCTTGTTGATCTTTTTCGCCATGTCCTGGGCAATGCCCTCCTTGATGGAGCATTCCAGTCGGAATTCCTTGCCGGAGGGGTAGGGCTCGCCCTGGTCGAGGGACTTCAGGGAAATGCCGCGCTTGATGAGCTTGGACTGGAATACGTCCAGGACAGCGAGGATGCGATCCTCGGAGTTGGCCTTCATGAGGATCTTCTCGCCGCTGAAGTCGATCTCCGCGCCGACGCCCTTGAAGTCGTATCGCTGTGCGATTTCCTTCTGGGACTGGTGGAGCGCGTTGGCGACTTCCTGCTTGTCTACCTTGCTGACGACGTCGAATGTGGATTCGCCTGCCATGACTCTCCTTTGATTGGTGCGTTGCGACCCGGAAACGGGCGGCTTTGTCTGCCAACCAGCCTAATACGGAAGCGCCCCGCGTGTGCTGAACGTTCACAGTTCGCTCACAGCACACGCATGGCCGGAACTGAGACTGCCCGGACAGAGTTGTATCAGTTTGAAGAGCCCATCCTGAAAGGGAGCACCATGAGCAACCAGGCCGTCCGTTACGTCACCAAGTCAGCTGCTGCCGCCGCCGGTTCAATCGGAGTCGCTGCCGCCACCGCCGCAACTGCGGTTGCAGCCGCAGCGCTCGCGGCCTCCGTGGTCTTGAGCCCGGTCCCGGACGCGGCATCGCGGATGGATGGCATCCACGCGGACTTGCTGCGGGCCGTGCAGCTCAACCAGATCACGCTGGAGCAGGCAGCCAGTTTCGAGGCCAAGCTGGTTGGCCGGATTCTTGGTTAGCCTGAGATTTCCGCCGATTTTGTGGCCTCGAGGGCTCGATTCGATTCTTCGGCAGAAGTTCTGTAAGGTTGTCTTGCTCGCGCTTACCGGATCGGAAACGAAACGATGATCGGGAGTGACTTCTTTTGAAGTTCGGCAGATTACCCGAGCGGCCAAAGGGGGCTGACTGTAAATCAGCTGGCAACGCCTACGGGGGTTCGAATCCCTCATCTGCCACATCCCCGGATTTCCGGGAAACTTAGACCCGCTGGGATCTCTTCGGAGGTTCCGGCGGGTCTTTTTTATTGCCCGGTGATCACAGTTGTGAGCACACTCTTGCGTGCCGGTAGCAGAGAGGCCGCACCTTCTACCGCGTTGCGGGCCGCGTCACCCACCATGTGCGCGTAGAGGTCCCGGGTGATCTGGCTGTTCGAGTGGCCCATGGACTTGGACACGATGGCCAGATCCTGGCCGCTGGCGAGCATCAGAGAGGCGTGCAGGTGCCGCAGATCGTGGAGCCTCATCATCGGTAGCCCGGCCTTGGTCACCATCGTTTCGAACAGCTTGGACACGTAGCCCGGGCGGAGCTGGCGCCCGTCCTCGTACGTGAACACCCGCCCTGAGGCCGTGTATGCGTCGTCCCAGGTCTGGCGCTCCTGATGTTGCTGGAACTGCCACGCGATCAGTGCCGCCACGGCACGGTCGGAGAGTGCCACGACGCGGTCTTGGCCGGCGTCGGTCTTGATGGTGCCTTCAATGACTGCCTTGCCCACTTGGACGAGCTGCATGCGGACGATCAGCTTCCGGCCGGGGAGGTCCACGTCCTGCCAGCGGAGTCCGCAGAGCTCGCCGCGGCGCATGCCGGAGAGGATGGCCACCTCGAACAGCGCCGCGAGGCGGTGCCCGATTTTGCCGTTGGGACGGCCGTGGCTGTCCACGTTCTCATAGCTGGCAATGAAGTCCAGGAAGGTTCCGGCGTCTCCGGGCTCCCACACCTTGATCTTCTTCTTCTCGACCTTGGGCAGGCGTGCGCCGGCGGCTACGTTCTCGGCTAGGAGCCCGTCCTGCACGGCGTCGGTCAGGGCGCTGGAGAGCGTGGCGTGGATCCTCTTGATCGTCACGGGCCCGCGGCCGTTGTCCTGTAGGGACTTGATCATTCCGGCCACGTGAGCCCGCCGCAGATCCCGCAGGAGCAGCTTGGGCCCGAAGGCCGGGACGATGTCCTTGGCCACGTAGCTCTTGTACATGCGCAGCGTTGAGGGCTTGAGCTGCTTGTGCTGTTCCTGGGCCTCGAGCCATTCGGTGACGTATGCGGCGGCTGTCGTCTTCTTGAAGTCGTAGACCTGCCCGCGGAGCTGCTTCTCAGCCTCCCGCATGGCCTCCTCGGCATCTCCCGACGACGTGTAGCTGTAGTCCGTCAGGTAGCGTCGTTTTCCGCTGACGGGGTCGAAGCCGGCCGAGAGGCGGAAACCCCATGTGCCGTGCCGGTAGTTCTTGAGCTTGGGACACTTCGCCCCGTACTGCTTGCCATTCTCGTCGCGGCAACCACACCGCCTAGTTACCTTCGCCATTGCCTTCCTCCTTGGGCTGCTTCGATACGTGGGCGGAGATCCTTTCGTCGATGGACTTGAGCCGGTCAGATACGTCGGCACTCAAGATCGCCTGTGCACGTCCGGCGGCTGCCCAGGCTTCGCGTACCTCGTCCATCAGGTCACGGAGTAGATCAAGGGTCTTATCAGAGGCCCCCGCCAGGTTCTGGGACAACCCGAGGAGCAGGCCCCTTCCAACGATCAGGTTTCCAGCCGTTACCACCTTCACGTCGAGCGGTGGGGTGAAAAGGTTTGCGGGAGTTGTCTCGAGTACATGTGCGACGGCTACGACCTCCTGTGCGATCATCGCCCGGTCGCCGGCCTCCAGCATGTAGATGGTTTGTGGTGGCCAAGCCTTTCCAAACACTGCCCCCACATCGGCCCCTAGTGCCTTGGCTGTGATTCCTAACGCCTCGCGTCGGGTCTTGACGTTGTGCCCGATGACCTGGGGCATTGTCCACTGCATAGGTTTCCTCTCCTGGTAGTCGTCTAGAGATTACATCACAAAGTCAGGGTTGCATAGGTGAAGATAGTGGCCTACAGTTTGTTATGTAATCCACAGGCGACAAACGAAGAATCGACATGGCAGAGAAACAGCAGCCGCTCACGCTAAGTCCCCGGGAAGCAGCACCAATGGTTCCCATGGGCATCAACCAGTTCTATGCGGCCGTTCGTGAGGGCGTGGTTCCGTCCCTCCGGATCGGAAACAGCATCCGGATTCCCCGGAAGAAATTCATCGCATGGCTGAACGGTGAGAACGTCACCCCCGGTGACAACCGCACCCCTCAAGATGCGGCGTAGCTGCACCGGTACAGGCCGGCACCACCCGATTCAGGGCAAAGAAAAAGGGAGCCAGCACCACCTGGCTCCCAAAAAATCCAACCACCGTCAGGAAGTAAAGATCATGACCACGATAGCACTCAGCCGTACCGGCAAGATCAGTGAGACGCTGCCCGCTTCTGAGGACCCGTTCGCCGGCATTCCCCGGCACGTGTGGCAGTCCCTGTTCACCCTCGTCTCATCGCTCCGTCCGGAGTGGGCGATTGGCGACATCGCGGAAGCGGTATTCCGGTACAGGCGGGCACTCCCGTTCCCGGAGCTTTCTGCCGCTGCCATCAGGGCCGCTCAGGATCCCCGCACCAAGAATACCGTTGCTCTGGAGCTCGCCATGCTCGACGCGGCTGACAAGTGGCTTGAGGCGGCCGATAAGTGAACGCCCTCCAGCAATTCACCTACTCCGGCCAGCAGGTTAGAACGATCGAGGTGGAAGGGGAGCCGTGGTTCATCGCATCCGATGTCGCCGGGATCCTCGACTACCGAATGGCCTCCGACATGACCCGACGCCTCGACGCCGACGACAAGGGCTACGCAAAAGTGCGTACCCCTGGGGGAGAGCAGGACGTCGTCATCATCTCCGAGGCAGGCCTGTATGACTCGATCTTTCGGAGCAACTCCGAAGGTGCGAAACCGTTCCGGCGGTGGGTGACCGGAAGTGTGCTCCCCACGATCCGCAAGACGGGATCGTTCCACGCCGACGAAGCCCCAGCCTTGCCACGGAGCTTCTCCGAGGCTCTCCGCCAGCTCGCAGACACCTGCGAACAGCTGGAGGCCGTTGCGCCGAAGGCTGAGGCATATGACGCGCTGATGGACGCCGATGGCCTGTACTCCATGCAGGCCGCTGCCAAGGCTCTCGGCTATGGGCCCAACATCCTGTTCCGGGACTTGCGGCGTCTGGGCATCTTGCAGGGCAACAACTTGCCGTATCAGCGGTACATACACCACTTCGACGTGAAGCTCGGCAGCTACAGGAACCGGGCCGGTGAGACCGTCCCCACGACTACCACCATGGTCCGGCCGGCGGGGCTGGACTTCCTCCGCCGGAAGCTCGCCAGTGCCGCAGAAGAGGCTACAGCGGCCGCAGGCAGCCTGTCCCGGAGCGGAGGCCCCCTCGCATGATCACTGAATCCGACCTCGCCGCAGCCTGGGAGTCCGGCTACTGGCACGGAACAAGCCACAAGGGGCCGCTGAACGATGCCGTCGTAGCTGCCAAGAACCCATACAGGGCATCCGGTGTCAGCCCGGCGAAATCTTGCAAGGTGGCCCTCAAAACACAAGCCGCAGACGTCGTCGCTCCACCCGCTGCCGACTGACCGCATACAAAGATCGGAGGTGCCTCGCTTTGGGTGCTGGAAACGTGGCTCAGGCCTTTACGTACTGGACGTCGCTGGATGACCGGTCATTCAGGGTGCTGTGCCGAATGGCGCTGGTGTCCCTCGACAACGGCAATCCGCCCAAGTACTTCGCCGGACGTGACGACCTGGCAGCCGCACTCGGTAAGTCACTTCCTCCAAAGCCTGAGGACAGCGACCTCTCGCCCGAGGCTGAGGCGGCCAGGAAGGTGCGGGCGAGTGTCTATGAGATCGTGCGCAAGGCCGTGGCCAAGCTCGTCAAAGAGGGTGCCATTGTTTCCAGCGGTGACGCCAGATTCCGTAACCGGGCTGAGTACTCCCTGCACCTGACCCCGCAAAGGCAGCCCCAACAAAACGTTGCCCCAGTACCCAACGAATCGTTGCCCCAACAGACCCAACAATTTATTGCCCCTATGGCCCAACAAAACGTTGCCCCTATGCCCCAACGATCTGTTGCTACTGGCCCAACAGATCGTTGCCCCCTAGGAGTAGAGGAGCCACTAGAGGAACCACTTATAGGAATACAACGAGGATCCAACATCGCCGAAGCGTTCGAGTCACCTGCGGCGAACGAACCGCAGGAGGAGATATTGATTGATCTTCCTGAAGTCAAAGCTCCGCTATCCAAGTCTGCTCTTGAAAAGCAGATGACCGAGGACTTCGAGGCTTGGTACGCGATCTACCCCAAGCACGAAGGCAAGAAGCCTGCCAGGACCGCATACGCCAAGGCCCGAAAAAACGGGGCAACAGTCGAGGAACTTATCTCTGGGGCACAACGCTTCGCCGCAAAACGGAAAGGGCAGGATCCGCAGTTCACTGCCGGGCCGGCGCCATGGCTGAATCAGGAACGCTGGACCGACGAGCCCACGCACGCCGGTGCCACGCCACAGGGCCCATGGGATCCGGGCTTCCACACCAACCCTCACGTCCTGCCGCAATACGCCTTTGCCAACCAACATCTCGGAAGAAACAGCAGCGAGAAGCGAATGATCGCGAACCTTGAAGTGCTCGAAGGCTGGAGCCCCGGGCCGAAGGCAGACGCCTTCGAACAAAAAGCCCTCAACCAGCAATCACAACTTTCCCTCGAACCTCAAGAAGAGGACAGAACAGCATGACCACCGAGAACCCGGACTACGACATCCACCGCATCAGCTTCATCGACAACCCGGAAGAGGCCGGACTGCCGGCCGAATTCCTCGGCATGGGCATGCTCCTGATCACCCAACAAGGCTCCGACCAGCGTGGCACGGTGCTCGTTGACCATGACTACGCCGTCACAGCCCTCACCGCCCGCCAAGAGCTGGACGGCATGATCTCGCTGGCAGCCACGGCGGCACGCTGGCTTCGCCTCGGCTGGCCCGAAGACTGGGGCGCCGACCTCCTCTCCACATGGGCGCCCCTCTACCTGGAAGGCAGCCAAGCATGAGCACCTACATACGCCCCAGCGAATGCGACCAATGCGTCACCGTCGAAACACTCACCAGCGACTCCGGGCTCAGCTGGAGCATCGAAACAGCCCACGAACCCGAATGCCCCAACAACCTCCGGAAAGGCCAGCACCCATGAGCAACGAATCGAATGCGTACGGTACGAACCTTGCGCGTGTGCATGCGCACGTTGGGCCGCAAGACGAATGCACACCGTGTGCACCGGACGGTCCGGACGCGAAACGGAACGGTGCCGACCTTGCGCGTGCGCGTGCGTGCGTCGGGCCGCAGAGCGAAACGCATCGGGGGAGCGTGCCGGATCATGAACGGCAGGCGCTCGCCTCCGGATTCGGTGCGGAGCTGGCAAAGCTGAGGTCGGCAACGAGCTTTTCGCAAGCCAGGTTAGGTGACCTTGCGGGGCTCCGCGGCGACCATATCGGCAGGCTTGAACGAGGCCAGCGCAGGCCGACCGTGGCGGCGATCATTGCCGTATCGCGGATCTTGGTACCCGAAGCCCAGAGGGAGGCTACCCAGCGGCGACTGGCGACCCTGGCCGGCACCTCACTGCGAGAGGGTAAGGCCCGCAAGAAGCAGGCCAAGGAGAACAAGCATCGTCGGGCGGCGATCCAGTCATCACAGCGCGTCGTTCGGCAGATGCAGCAGAGCATCCGCATGAAGGAAGCCCGCGGCGAGATCGTCGCAGGCAACTTCCGCAGTCTCGCGGAGCGTCTGGCGGAGCAAACCGAGAGGCTCAAGGCGGAGATGGTGCCCGAGGCCCCCGTTATCAGGGGCTACGAGCCACGCCCGTCCAGGCCGAGGAGCCGCCGCAAGGCAGACATCCTCGCCTACGGGCGGCAGCTCCTGCGGCTGAATGATCCGGAGGACGACGATGAGGACGAGCTCTGACCGGTCAAATGCCAAGGCGTGCGCGTGCGCGTTGGGCCACGAAATCCCCACATCCGAACCGTTCGGAAAGGTGAGGTGAGCTGATTGGGGAACAGTTCGCCCGCCCGTAACCCTTCTGAATACAGGGAACTTTCGGACCGTGAGCACAGGGTGAGCACTGCATGCCAGCCTGCGAACAGCAAAGCGGCATCCCTGGATGAGCTTCTCCGAGGTCCGATCGCACTCGGTGTCCTCAGGTCCCTCATGCGGGACCAGGAACGGCAGATGAGGGAGAACGGCGCCGGCGTCGCCGTGTGGGCGCTGCCCGTCTACAAGGCTCTACAGGAGGCATCAGGGGCGGATCTCGACCGCACCGCCGTCGCGTCCGTTATCGGCCCCCGTCTTGCCAAGGTGGAGTCAACCAATTGGGTTGGTGTCATGGATGCGGCGACCCGGACCGGACGAAGCGAACGGCAGGTACGTCGCCTCGCATCGTCCGGCCGGGTCATCGCGAAACGCATAGGTCACCGGAGCTGGTTGGTTGACATCGACTCATTGGAAAACGTCCTAAGGAATCAGGCAGCATGACCAGCACCCCAGACACCGACCCCGAGCGGATCATCGCCGACGCGGAGCAGGAAGCGAAAGAGGCAGAGAACCTCGTCCACACTCTTGAGGAGAAGGTCCGCTCAGGCGACGATTCGGTAACCTTCGAGGAAGTTGAGAAGGCCCGGGGCCTGCTGAGCTTCGTACGGCTCCGCAAGGAGGCCGCCAAGCGGAAGGCAGCCGCCGCCACGGAAGCCGCCAGGCTTGCCGCATGCGAAGCCCTGAACGCAGATATCGCAGCGATCGTGTCCAGCGACGGGAAGCAGTTCAGCAAGCAGTTGCAGACCGCTGCGGACGCGCTCCGGGTGCTCTACGACGCGGTCGATACCCGCAACACCAAGGTGCGGGAGTTCCGGAAACGCGCAGAGAAGCTGGGCATCCCCGAGCACAAGCACAACGGCCCGTTTCCGGCAACGCACGGCGGCGTGCGGATCGCAGCGAACGGAGGTCCCGGCCACTTCGCAGGCGTCATTATCGGCCGGCGACACGTTGACGCCATCGACGTGAACACGTTTGTCAACAGAATGCTTGACTTGCTGGCCCTCGAAGGGAAGTTCAAGCACATGGATTTCGTCAATGCCGGCGAGGACCTTTTCGGGGATCTGGCACGGATTGACGCGGGAACCCCCGACGATGGGGCAACGCATTTCTACCGCAGCCCGGGCGGCGGGGTTTTCCGCAAGGATGAGCCGTTCACTGACGAGGAAATCCAGCGCAACAGCCTGACCGTGATCACCAAGGCCGAGGCGGACGCCGAATGAGCGCCCCGCAGAAGACCCAGGCAGAGCTCCAGTCCATGACCCCTGAACAGATCGTGGAAGCCTACAACGCGGGCGCATTGGGCGATCTCCTGCGGGGCGGCACCCCGGAGGCGGTTGCTGCCCGGAAGCAGCAGGAACGTGCCAGGCAGGCCGAAGCCATCAGTGACGCCGAAGCCGCCCGGATTGACGGCGCGAACGAACCGGGTGCACGTGGCTGAGCACCAGACGCTCTCCGGACCGGGTGATCTCCATGGGTGAGGCGCCCACTCTTGTAGGTTCCATCACTGCCGAGCTCGACCTCGACATGAAGAAATGGGATCTCAAGGTCGGGGAGATCAAGGACACGTCGAAGGAACTCGGCTCCCTCGACCCGACGATCAAGGTCGACGCGAATGTTGCCGAGGCCGTAGCGAAGCTGGACTCCGTCCGGGTCGCTGAGCAGCGTGTCGAGACCGCGACCCGGCAGGCCGCCAACACGGCCTCCACCGCGTACATCGCCCACGAGCGGCTCACCGCCATCATGGAAAAGCGCGGCCGCACCGACCTGCAAGTCGCCGCCGCCACGGAAGCCTCGGCGCGGGCGGACCGGAACGCCGAAGCCTCCGAGATGAAGCTCCTCGCCGCGACCGAGGCCCTGAACAAAGCCAAAGCCGAAGCGGTCCGGAAGTCCTTCGAAGAGGCTGCCGCGAACGAGGTTGAATCCAAGTCCGCTGAGAAGTCCTTCCAGGCGAACAACCAGCGAGTCTCGGGTCTGCAGGTCCTGATCGCCCTCGCCCCGGCACTCCTGGGCCCCGCGACCGCGATTGCTGCGTCAGCGGTGGGCCTTGGCGTCGCCTTCGGTGTGATGGGCGGCGCCGGTGTTGCCGCGATCTTGGGCATCAAGAAGGAAATGGCAGACGGTACCGCTGTCGGGAACCAGTACGCAGCAGGGCTCGGCGCCCTGAAGAGTGACTTCTCCGAGCTCGGATCAACGTCAGCCACCGCCATGCTGTCCGCGTTCAACAACGCAGTGGGCGACACCAACGTCAAGATGCCATTCCTGAACCAGGCGCTGCACGACGGATCCGCGGCGCTGGGGAACATGGGTGGCACCGCGTTGCGCGGTGTGCTGGATGGGTTACAGCAGATGAACCCGCTGATCCAGGACGGGAGCGTCCAGCTGTCCAAGTTCGTGACCTGGCTGTTCTCCTTCAATGGCACGAACGGGTTCACCCAGTTCATCCAGTACGCGAGGGATAACCTTCCCGGGACCATGACCCTCATTGAGAACCTTGTCACCCTGGCTGGGCGAATCCTCGCCGCCTATGCCCCGCTCGGCCCCGCTGTGCTCGACTTCCTCAACCGGTTTACCGGCTTGCTGAACGGCCTGCCGCTGCCCGTCCTCGCTGGTATCGTCACCACGGCAACCACGATCGCCCCTGCCTTCAATATCGCCAAGACTGCCGTGAACACCTTCGGTGACACGGCTATCCTCTCGGCGCTGAAAGTGGACGCGCTCGGTGTGTCCGTGAACCTTGCCGTCCCGGTGGTCGGCATCCTCACCGCGATCCTCGCCGGCGCAGCCATGGCCATGGCGACCAGTGCCGCGGGAACCGCGAACGCGTCGGCCGCCGTGCAGGACTACACGCAGGCCCTCAAGGACGACGACGAGGAACTAGGCAAGCACGTCCGGCTCCAGGCAGCCAAAGCCCTCTCCGACGCGGGAGCGTACGACGCAGCCCGCACCCTCGGCATATCCCAGACGGTCCTGACCGACTCCCTGATGGGGGTTGCGGGGGCGCAGGACATCGTCAATGAGGCGGTCAAGCGGGGCAAGGCCTTCCAGGAGGACAACACCCAGAATGTGATCTCCTCGACCAGCCACGCCCTGGTGCAGTCCGAAGCGCAGAGGAACACTGCCAAAGCCATCGACGTCGTCACCGGGGCTTTGAACAGCCAGTCCGGGGCCATATCGAAGTCCAAACAGGACAACCTCGACCAAGCCGCCGCCATGAACACCACGACAGGGGCGCTGACAGCCCAGCAGATCGCCATGCAGGGCCAAGCCGCCCTCTACGGCTCGTCAGTGCCCGTGTATCAGGCAGCGGTTAAGTCACAACAGGACCTCGCCGACCAGGCAGCCCAGACCACGGCGAACATGATCCAGCAGAACGACGCCGCAGGGCTGCTGAAAATGGCATTGGACGGGCTGAACGGCAAAGCTATCTCGGCGGCGCAGGCGCAGAACGCGTTCGATTCCCAGCTGGCCAACATGGGCACCCACGTGGATACGACTGGTAAGAAGATCCAGTTCACGACGGCGAACATCGGCGACATGTCCGCGGCCTCGGTCGCGTTGCGCGGCCAGCTCAACAGCCAGGTGCAAGGCCTCCAGGCAGTAGTGGAAGCCAATGGTGGGCTGAACGACTCCACTGGCCAAGCCAAGGCTGAGATGGAGAAAATGCGTAAGCAGATCATCGACAACGCTGTCGCCCACGGTGTGGACAAGGACGCGGTCACCGCTTATGTGGACAAGCTCCTGACGATCCCGGCGTCAGTGCCACCTACGAAGCTTGAGATCGACAAGGCCAAAGCCGAGGCGGACATTGCCGCGTTCCAAGCCCATGTGGACGCAGTCCACGGGAAAACCGTTGACCTGATCACCCGGGAGTCCACACAGAAAACAGCGGACACGATGGGCACCCGCACCAACCCGGTGACCGGCGAACAGGAGACCTACGTTTCGACGCCCGGTGGATCTGAAACGCCCGGGTCGGGAACTGGTACGGCCACCAAGGGCACGTTTCTTGGGTACGCGCACGGCGGTGACGTCGCGTACCTTGCCTCAGGTGGTCACCCTGGCGGCCCAAGAGGCTCGGATACGGTCCCGGCGTGGCTGACACCTAAAGAGTTCGTGATGAAGCGGGCGTCGGCGGATTCCATCGGGCTCCCGGCACTGAACTACATGAACCAGACGGGTCAGCTCCCGCCACAGCAGCAGCAGCAGGCTCAGGCGCCAGTAGTGCACGTCTACGTCGGGAACGAACAGCTGGACTCGCGCATGTACACAGTTGCGGCCGGCGCAATTGGCGAAGCGAACCGAGATGCATCCCGGCGCCCGTCCCGATGATTGTGCTCACGCTGTGATCACCGGCCAAAACTTCCCAGCAACAGCAAGGAATCCGGGCCTGTGAGTTGATACGGAATCAGCTCACCGGCCTTACCCCCACTACAAGTTAGGAATTCGAGATGACCTTGCCGGCCGGTGTCACCACCTGCGACGTGGTTTTCAATACCCCCGTTAGCTTCGCCGGTGGCGCAGGAAGTGCCACCCTTACCATTCGTCCGACCCAAACGATCTTTTGGGCCGCCACCGGGCAACCCTTGGGCAAATTCACGGAGACCGTTGCCGTGAACGGCGTCCCCGGCGCCATCACACTCCCGGTCGTTGACCAAGCGGGGTTCGTGGACTCTTCCGGGAACGCGGTGAAGAACTGGGCCTACTTGGCTGATATCGCCTGGAGCGTGAACGGCCAGTACATCGCCTCCCACAAGTCCTTCCAGCTCGCCACTGGCCAGTCCAGTGTGGTGCTGGATCTGATCCCGGACGGGAACGTTTCCACCCCTGTCAGCGCACCCTTCGCCCCGGTCACGTCCGTGAACGGTGTCACCGGTGCTGTGAGCCTAACCAAAGCCTCGTTGGGCCTCGGGTCGGTGGACAACACCCCGGACGTGTCCAAGCCCGTCAGTACCGCACAGCAAGCCGCGCTGGACGCCAAAGCCGATGCCGCAGCGACGGTCACGGCGCTCAGCGCCAAGCAGAACGCCGCAGACCTTGACGCAGCCGCCGCCGCCCTCCTCAACAACCCGGCGTCGGCTCTCCGAGCGGCAGGAAATACCACCTTTGTCCCTGGCTTCGCGCCCTCCACGAGCATCGCTTACAACGGTTCCGGGCAGGTAACAAGCGCAACGGAGAACGGCATCACGACCACGTACACCTACAACGCTGACGGGACCGTGAACACCGAGATCCGACTCGGCAAGGTCCGCACGTGGGTCTACGACGGAAGCGGCAATCCTACTAGCTCGACGGTGGTCTAATCATGGATGTTGTAAGTATCGGTGCGGCCAAGGCTGACGCTACCCGCAAATATACGACGCAGAAGGCGTCCACGATCGCTACCCGCATCTTCGGCGGGCGCATGAGCACTATCGACAACTCGTCCCCCAACACGTTCCAGATCACTACGGAGCTCGCGCAGCATTTTGACGCCGTGCGCGTCCTCTTCGCTAACACGGACCTGCTGATTTCTCACGCCTTTCGGCTTGTTGGAGTCTCGGTCATGGCGGACAAGACCGACCTGAACAACGCCGCTGGGACATGGGTGACTGCCAACAGGAACGGCATGTCACGCATCTACGCAGAACTCGCACCTGGGACAGGGCGTATCGCGTACACGGCCACGGACTGGATTGCAATCAGCAGCATCCCTCGCACGGATGGCGGAACCAACCCCCTCTTGGTAGCTCGCGCCTACATGAATGCGACTGCCACGTTGCCGGTCTATGGTGCTGGTGTTGACAACTTCACCAACTGGGCGACACGCACTGACGGACGCATCTGGTGCTCCCGACAGCAGCCCGGTGTGCAGGTCACTTCCGGCTTCACGTCCACGACAAATACAAACAATAACCCGATCGTGGGATTTCAGTACCTCACCAAGGGCAAGGTCATCACCGTCGCAGGCTGCGGTGACTCCATCACCGATGGCCGCGGGACCTACCTCAATGAGGGGTTCATCCTCCCCGCCATTGATGCGCTGTCCAGCATGTCAGGGACGGCCTACGAGTACATGAACTGCGGCTGGTCAGGGCAGGCAATGCAGACTTTCGCTGAGCGGGCCATCGATATCCTGCAATCAAGCATCAAGCCTGATGTGCTCGTGTTGCCTGGGGCTTCCCCAAACGACGTCGCGACAACCATCGCGCAGGCAAACATTGATGCCTTCAAGTACTTCCGGAATCGTGTCATAGCGGAGGCTCGGAAGGTTGGCGTGCCAGTCATTGCGTGGACTTGGTTGCCTTCGAATACGGCTGTCAAGAACTACGGTGCCACAGACTCGCTCCGCGTTGCGTACAACGCTGAGCTGATGGCGATGGCCGGTAAGGGCCTATTTGTCGCGGATGCTGCAACGCCGATAAACGGCACAACCAGTGGTGGGCAAATCCAGATGGGTGCGACCTTGACCGCGGACGGTATTCACCCGAACGACGCGGGCAATGCCCTGATTCGGGATGTCATCAAACCACTCATACAACAGGCCGGTAGAGCATCAGCCGATGGCGGTAAGGCACTGCTACACAAAAACGACCTGCCCGTCTGGGTAACCACCGACACCGACGCGTACGTCTCCAAGTCCGGACGCTGGGTTTACGCAGGAACCAGTGCAGCGTCATGGACCATCGCCCCCGCATCCCCTACGCCACGCTCGGGCGACTCTGGATGGTACTGGATCAGCGTTCGCGGCACCGCTGCGCCGCTGACTCTTGGTCGCTCCAACGCGGACACCTTCAACGCCGGCGGTGGATCCCTGACATCGATCACCATCCAACCGGGGCAGTCTGTGCTGCTCGTGCCCTCGGGTGGTGCGGCTTGGGAAGTGCATGGCTGGCAGCCAAGCCTCGCTCAGTCAGTCAATGTGTCAGCAGCGGCGACCTTGACCATGGCCCGTGACGCTTCGGTCTATGTGTGCTCGGCAACGAGTGGCACCCCGACGTGGACGCTTCCCGCGCTGGCGAATAACACCGGACTGACGTACCGGGTCAAGAACAGAGGCAGCGTCTCGCTGACCGTGCAGCGGGCAGGCTCGGACAACCTCTACGACACCACCACACAGACGAGCATCACTGTTGCGGCGGGGGCGTCAGCCACCATCATCAACGATGGAACATACTGGCTGTCCCTATAGGTCTAGATAAGACCCCCAACGTAACAGGCAGCCCCCTGTCACTCTCAGGAGCGGCAGGGGGTCCGTGTTCAGCGCAAGTCTTGCGGGAACACTCGCTTGAAGTACCTATGCCTCAATTTGACCTCGTATGCAATACTCAAGACATGTCGGAGACACCACAGATTCAGGCGCCTGCCGCAGACCAAGTCGAGATTGGGGCCAAGTGGGAATATGACCCACGGCAGCTTCCGACGGTTGTGAATCAGGTACTCATCCAGCACGCTATGGCCGACGCTCAGACCGGCCGGTCAAATGGAATGTACATCAGCCTCGGACATGTAAATCCGCCGGTATTCATCGGCGAGATGAGCGCCGAACAGGCCAGCAATATCGATCCGCTGCCTGTCGTGATCGTAGGTAGTTTCTACCTGCCCATGCAATCTGTAATTGCACTCCGTGATTCACTGAGCGAGGCCCTAAGAAACGGAGGTGTAGAGCAATGATCGCCACAGTCGTTTTGGTTCCCGCCGTCGCTGCGGTCATGATGTGCTCACCCTCCGCGG
The DNA here is from genome assembly GCF_027587375.1 of Arthrobacter sp. B2a2-09. GTDB lineage: Bacteria > Actinomycetota > Actinomycetes > Actinomycetales > Micrococcaceae > Arthrobacter. The sequence goes on along the minus strand of NZ_JAMXIC010000023.1, from coordinate 37,272 downwards.
CCGTCCATCGAGAGGACGCTCCCGTGCGTATTCACAACTTTGGGACGCCGACGTCCCTGACCTATCCAGGCGGTGTGCAGGTGACCGGTCTGCGCATTTCAAGTCATGGCGCCATTGACTCTGCCTCAACACATCCAGTGCAGATGTCCCTAGAAGAGGCCTTTGCTGAGTGGGCTGATGAGTCTCTGGCTATGGCCAACGAGATGTGGCACCACGGCGCCACCGATACGCGTGACGCCTGATCCTGTTCCGCCTGTACCAGCAGTTGTTCAGCGCGGAGAAATTTACTGGGTCGATTGGAGCCCCAGTCGGGGTTCAGAACAAAATGGACATCGCCCTGCGCTGATAATCAGCCCGGATGTCCGTAATCGGTCGATGCCAACGGTCGTCGTCGCTGCCTTGACTACTTCCGTAAGAGATAACGTTAGGGCCGGCAAGAGCCCGGTCAGCCTCTACCTTCCTGCGGGCGAGCCCATGGAGAAGGAAGGCGCTGTGTTGGGCTTCCAGATAATGACCATCGACAAAATGCGGCTGGAGGATCTGGCCGGCCGGATCACTGCAGAGCAACAGTTGCGCGTGGATTCAATTATTCGGACCTCGTTCGGTTTGTCCTGACGTACCCGCCGGTCTTACGGCTGGTACTGGTTCACCTGTCCACCTAGGGCATCCGCGATCTTCTTCGATACCTCAAGCTCTCCGGGACGGTCCGGAGCCGCAGCACTGGCATGATTCCAGGCGGCTGCTAACAGTTTGTCTGCTTGGTTGGTGAGCTGCCACTGAAAAGTCATGTCGCGCCGCACGAACGCAGACCACCCGGTGCCGCTGGCATAGGTGACGGCTTCCTTGTTGGCCTGGAGGACGTCGCCCATGCCTATCTCCGCGTCACGGTCAGCCCAACTGTAAACGTCCACTGTGCGGCCTCCTAGGACGCACGAGCCAATAGAGGTGAGGCCCGGGCCGCCCTTGGCCACGTTGCCGGCCTTGACGTCCGTGCAATCCGGGATGAGCGCGGCGATCGCGGACGCTGTCTCCCCGTAATAGGTTGTCGGCTTAGCCGTCACAGTAGGCGAGGTGGGCGAGTTCGAAGACGTGCCCGCCGCCGTGGAGCCGCACGATGCTACGGAAACTGCCAGCAGCAGTGCGCCGGCTACCCCCAATATTGATTTCATGAGCACGATCATATGGGCAGAAACGCCTATTTAATAGCGGGAGTGTGCAATTCATTTTCGTCAAGACCAACTTGAGGTAACTCGAAATGGGAACTTGCGGAAACTCGCACCAATAACTCGCGGAAACTTGCACCAATAACTGAAGTTGGCTGCACTCCGTTGTAGCTTCGGGGGCATGGCAATTCTCACGGGGCGCCCAGACGCAAAGATAAAACAAGTGGCCGAGTTTCTGAACCTTCACCCGGAAACCGTGCGCATCCTCGCCAGGCAAGGAGCGTTCCCCAACGCGTACAAGACCGGCAAGGGCGGGCGCACGTCCCATACGAGGATCCCGTGGTCCGATGTGGAGGACTTCAGGAAGAAGGCACCGCCAGCGTCCATGTGAGACGGCGCGGGGGGGCGTCTCGGACTATTTACTCCTGCTGAAGCTCGACCCGGTCAACGCCGCCTATTGGAAAACCGGCAGAGTGTGGGCACGCTAAGTTACTGCAACGCACAGGCGCCATCACAGGCGGCGGCGCAACCCGCCGCCCGGGTCGGTGCGTCTGCCGCGGGATGCTCTCCATAGATGCTTCACTGCCGCACCGTTTGCAAATGAACTGTTCCATTTCTGTCCTTTCAGTCCACGGAAGACCGGAGTGTCTTCATACTTCAAACGTAGGTGCCGGAAGGTCGGAATAGCGTGCACGGGTACGGGCGATTCGCGGGCGATGGCACCGGACCGCGTGAGCACTCCGTGAGCACATCACTCCGGTTTGGGCCAGTTGTGGTCAGTGATAACCGCATCCACGCCGGTTAATAAATCCACGAAAAGGGTGGAAATGGTTTCGTTAGGTTTATGACAGTTTCAGGTGTCAAATCACTGTAAATCAGCTGGCAACGCCTACGGGGGTTCGAATCCCTCATCTGCCACAAAATTAAATCCCCGGAACCACTGGTTCCGGGGATTTTTTTGTGCCTCCGTGTTGTTTGGGCAGACCGTTCGACGCGGAGAATTTCCCGCGAGGCGCGGATGGACTCTCGACGCCCGAATTCCGGTGTCGACAGGGATTTACGGCGTCGACGGCGGATTTCCGTGCCGGTGGTGCGGGCGGCCTCCGGGAGGCGCACGACGGCGCGTGCTCACCGACGGCGGCACGCCGCCACCGGTTTTAGCTCGCGCTGCCCGGCTCCAGCCAGTATCCGTCCTGGTGGTGCACGAGTTGTCGGCCCAGTCCGCCGGACAACTGGATCCAGAGCGTGCTGCGATCCTCGGTCATGCCGTCCAAGGTGCCTACGATCCTGTTGCCGCGGGTGTCCTGCAACACCAGCTCCTGGTGGAGCGGAAGTTCCGGCCACACATCTGCGTGTGCCCTCATGGTTTGGGTGGTGCTCACGGGATCTCCTTGGTGCCTTCTGCAATTTGTTTTCAGACATTCTTCCCGTGGCACGTGAACCGGCGGTAAACGACATGCCATGTAGCGACACACAAAACGAAGCTATCCCGGAATGTTACTGCGGAGTAACATTGCGGTTATGCATTTGCTTCTCCGAACCCTCTTGCTCTTGTTCACCTCGTCCAGGCGGAGCCGGCTCAGCGTCTGGGAGACGTCCTCGTTGCCCATGCGTGTGCTGCCCACGGACATCGACATTGCAATGCACGTCAACAACGGTATGTATTTCTCGCTGATGGATCTTGGACGCTTCGACCTCATGGTGCGCGCAGGGATCTGGCAAAAGATGCGCCGCCGCGGCTGGAGCCCCGTGGCCGCGGGGGAGACCATCGCGTTCAGGAAGTCGTTGCAGCTTTGGCAGCAGTACACCATCGAGTCCAAGATCATCGGACTCGATTCCAAAGCGATCTACTTTGAACAACGCATGGTGGTGGACGGCGAGATCTACGCCCGTGCGCACATTGCCACCCGGCTCGTCGCCAAGGGCCGGCCCGTGAGCCAGGAGGAAATACTCGCCGAGTTCGGCGAGCCGCCCGCAGAACTCGAGCTTCCGGAGTGGATCCACGAGTGGCGTGAGAACAACGCGCTCCCCGGCGCCCGGAAGGCCGCCCCGCACCTCTGGCACTAGCCGAAGGTACCGGGCGGCGCCGAGCCAGCCGCCCGACGTCGTGCTTTATTCCCGGTTTGCCGGGTAGCGAACAAGGGCGACTTCGAACGCGTCGTCGCGTACCGTGGAAGCATGGCTACAGTTGACATCACCGGCGAGCAGTTCGCATCGACCATCGAGGGCAATGACATTGTCCTGGTGGATTTCTGGGCTGCGTGGTGCGGCCCTTGCAGGCAGTTTGCCCCCACATACCAAGCCGCTTCCGAGAAGCATGACGATGTCTTCTTCGCCAAGGTGGACACCGAGGCCGAGCAGCAGCTCGCCGCCGAAGCCGGCATCTCCTCCATCCCCACGCTCATGGCCTTCCGCGAAAAGGTCCTCGTGTTCTCCCAGCCGGGCGCACTGAACGGACCCCAGCTGGAGCAAGTCATCGAGGCCGTCAAGGGGCTCGACATGGATGAGGTCCACGCGCATATCGCAAAGCAGCGCGCCGAAAACTCCTAGATGCGCTCGAGCTTCACCGGCTCCGCCAGCAGCGCGCTGAGGGATTCGTTGAGGTCCTGGACGGCGATGCCCTTGGAGTGGATGTCGTGGTGTTCCTCGGAGGCCCACTGCTCGGTCAGGACCAGCTTGTCCTCGTTGGCTTCGGTGAGCTCATAGCGGATGCAGCCGGGTTCGTTCACCACTTCGTCGATCGCGATTTCCAAGGCGAGCTTAACGCGGAAGAATTCGCCGTCGTTGGGAATGAACGTGGCCTGCAGGTCAATGGGTGCACTCATGGGATTCACATTACCGGCTGGCTCGGTAAGCCCCTGAAATATTTTGTAGGACTTCCAAGCAAAAGTCTTCTCTTGGACCGGCGGAGTTGGTAGCGTGCGTTCATGCTTTCCTACACAGCCGGGGACACTGACGTCCCGCTGCTTGAAGAGACCATTGGCGCCAACTTTGAACGCGTCGCGGCGCAGTTCCCGTTGCGCGATGCGCTCATCGAAGCCGCCGCGGTAGCTGGCGATGAGGCTCGCCGCTGGAGCTACGAAAAACTGAACGACGACGTCGACCGGCTCGCGCGTGCGCTGCTCGCCATGGGTGTCGCCAAGGGTGACAGGGTGGGCATCTGGAGCCCGAACTGCGCCGAATGGACCATCCTGCAGTACGCTACGGCGAAGGCTGGCGCGATCCTGGTCAACGTCAATCCGGCGTACCGCAGCCACGAACTCGAATTCGTGGTCCGCCAGAATGGCATGCGGATGCTGGTGGCCGCGCCATCGGGCAAGAAAAGCGACTATGTGGGCATGGCCAGGGAGGTCTTGGCCAGCTGCCCCGAGCTTAGGGAGTTGGTGTTCCTTCCCGATCTGGGACTGGACATGCTCAACGCAGGCGAACCGCAAACTGACGCCGAGCTGACGTTCGCCGAGCTACTCAAGCGGGCAGACGACGTCGCGCCCTCAGCGCTCAAGGTTCGCATGACGGAACTGGACCCGCACGATCCCATCAATCTGCAATACACCTCCGGGACCACAGGCTTCCCCAAGGGTGCCACGCTGACCCACCACAACATCCTCAACAACGGCAACCAGATCGGCAGGCTTCTCGGATACACGGAACGCGACCGGGTGGTCCTTCCGGTGCCGTTCTACCACTGTTTCGGCATGGTCATCGGGAACCTGAACGCCTTGAGCTTCGGTGCGGCCACGATCATTCCGGGCCGCGGGTTCACCCCGGCCGCAGCCCTGGAAGCCGTGCAGGACTTTGGCGGGACCTCGCTGTACGGGGTGCCCACCATGTTCATCGCCGAGTTGGCTTTGCCCGATTTCGCCTCGTACGACCTCTCCACGCTGCGTACAGGCGTCATGGCCGGCTCCCTCTGCCCTATCGAGGTGATGGAGCGCGTTATCGCGGAGATGAACATGCGGGACGTGGCCATTTGCTACGGAATGACCGAAACTTCGCCCGTGTCCACCATGACCCTTGCGGCCGACACGCTGGAGCAGCGGACCACCACGGTGGGGCGCACGATGCCCCGGCTCGAGTCCAAGATCGTGGATCCAGGCACTGGCGAAACCCTGGAACGCGGGGAGATCGGCGAGCTGTGCACGCGTGGATACGCCGTGATGGACGGGTATTGGGGCCAGCCGGAGAAGACAGCCGAGGCAATCGACGAAGATGGTTGGATGCACACCGGCGACCTTGCCCGGATGGATCCGGACGGCTTTATCGTGATCGAAGGCCGCATGAAGGACATGGTCATCCGCGGAGGAGAGAACGTCTATCCCCGCGAAATCGAGGAGTTCCTGTACCGGCATCCCGCCATCCAGGATGTCCAGGTCATCGGGGTGCCTGATGACAAGTACGGCGAAGAGCTGATGGCCTGCATCATCCTCAAACCGGGAGCAGCTTTGGACCTGGACGGAGTGCAGGAGTTCTGCCGCGGCAAACTGGCCCACTACAAGATCCCGCGCTACGTGGACATCCGGGAGAGCTTCCCCATGACAGTGTCCGGCAAAGTGCGCAAGATCGACATGCGGGAAGAAGCGATCGCCCGCCTAGGACTCTGATCCAACCCTCTGATCCAACGCGGGGTCACTTACGGCCCATGTCGGGCAGCAACATGGGCCGTAAGTGACCCCGCGTTGGCGTGTTTGGAAGTCTGCCTGTGGATAACTCCCCGCGGGGGTCCATTTGCGGACAAACTTGATCCCATGGTCCGCATCATTCCGCTGCCGAAGGAACTCGGTAACCGTCCTTTCACGGTCTATGAATCCCGTGTACTTGGCGTCGCTCCGAAGCGGCTCCGCGCCAGGGACGTATCCGACGGCGGCCGGCTGATTCACTTGCCTGCGGGCCGTGAGTTTGCGTTTGCCGAACGGGCGCGGGTCCTTGCCGCGGCAACACCGGGCGCCTGGGTGTCCCATGAGAGCGCCGGGGTACTGACCCGGCTCGGCCTTCCTCCGTGGCTGGGCGGCGGTGAGACGGTCCACCTCAGCAAGCCCCATGAGCTTCCCCGTGTCCGGCGGGGCGGAGTGACGGGGCACCGGGTGCGCGTCCTCCCTGGCGAAGTCACGGAGATAGACGGAATCCCGGTGTCCTCCCCGTCCCGGACCTGGCTCGACCTGGCGCATCAGTTGCCGCTGCGGTACGTGGTTGCCATGGGCGACCAGTTGATCCGCTTGCCGCGGCCGGGCCTTGAGGGAAGGACGGAGCCCTACGCGAACAAGGAAGGGCTGCGCCTTCTTGTCCGGAAGCATCCGAACATGAAAGGCGTGGAGAAGGCCCGGCTTGCCCTTGAGGACATGCGAGTTGGAGCAGACTCGTTTCCGGAGACATTCCTGCGGCTGGCCATGTTGGATGCGCGGTTGCCTGAACCGGAATTGCAGCTCCGCCTCGATCCGGACGATCCGTGGTCCCCGTCGGCGGACCTGGGGTATCGGCGGTTCCGGATTGCCGTGCAATATGACGGCGCCCCGCATCTCACGCGGGAACGGCAGACAAAGGACAACCGGAGGGACGAGGCTTTCACCAGCGCCGGCTGGTCCTACTTCAAGGCCAACGCCCATGACCTGGCCGAAGGTTTCGCTGACCTCATTGTCCGGATCAAGCGGGCAAAACTCCGCTCCGTCTAAGCCAGGGCGGGGTCACTTACGGCCCATGTCGGGCAGCAACATGGGCCGTAAGTGACCCCGCGTTGCTGTGAGGGTGGAGGCGTTAGTGCCCTCGGTGGTCCTGGATGGTCATCCGCGGCCCGAACGTCGGCTTGCGGAAGCCGCTGAGCCCTAGCATCCGGACTACCCGCTGCCGGTGCCCACGCCAAGGTTCCAGGAGGGCGATCATGCCGGCGTCGTCTGTCTTCCTGCCCGTGAGCGCGTAACCAACGTACGAGGCCAGATGGTAGTCGCCCACCGCGATCGAGTCCGGGCAGCCATGGGTCCGCTGGACAACCTCGGCAGCCGTCCAGATGCCAATGCCCGGAATGGTCTGCATCTTGGCCCCGGCTTCCGCCGCGCTGAGGGAGGAGAGCCGTTCAAGCGCGACGGCGGATCGCAGCGCCCGCATGACGGTCGCCGAACGCTGGGGACCCACACCGGCCTTGTGCCATTCCCACGAAGGAATGGCCAGCCATTGGGCTGCGGTCGGCGGGACGAGCAGGCCCGACGGCGTGCCCGACGTCGACAGGCGGCCGGCGCTTGGCGCTGCAGTCCCGTAACGGTACATCAGGTAGCGGTAACCCCGGCGGGCTTCGATAGTGGTGACCTTTTGCTCAAGGATCGTGGGCACGAGGGAATCCACCACGCGGCCGGTGGTAGGCAAACGGACGGCGAGGTTCCGGCGTCGGGCTTCCCTGACCATCCGCGGGAGAGTGGCGTGGAAGGCGGATTCGTCAAAGCCGGACCAGTCATCCGTGCTCCCCAACAGTGCAGGCACAGAGGCGATGGCTGAGCCGGCGCCGGAGCCCCAAGCCTGGGCATCTACATGGGTGTCTTGGCCGGTTCCCGCGACGGTGAGGCGCAGCGTGACCGGCCCGTCCGGCGTCGTGAACGCCATCCACACGCCGTCCTGCCGCGCCGCGAAGGACGGATCGCCGTTGCCGCGCATGAGGATTCCCACGGTCTGGAGAAGCTCGAAGGGGCCGCCGGGGTGCCATCGCACGGACGCGTCGGCCGCAGCTGCTGCGGCCGGTGGGACATCGACGATGGTCATTCATTCATGGTCGCACGCTCATCCGACAACACTCGAAAGAGCGGCGTTCAAGCCCCTTACGCCGCGAAACCCGGACGACTAGACTCCACGTGTGGCGCGGGGCGTCTGCGCCTTCCATGACAATCTCAGGAGAACGCAATGGCCGGTGTAGTGCATTTTGAAATCCCCGCGGACGACAAGGAGCGGGCCAACACTTTCTACCAAGGTGCCTTCGGCTGGATGCTCAACCCCATGCAGGAGATGGACTACACGATCGCAATCACCACGCCTTCAGACCCGCAGACGGGTATGCCGAGCGCGCCCGGGGCCATCAATGGCGCACTGTTCCCGCGTTCGGAAGAGCTGAAGACGCCCATCATCACGGTTGACGTCGAAGACATCGAGGCATCGCTTGGCCAAATCGAGAGTGCGGGCGGTTCGGTGGTCAAAGGCAAGGATGCTGTTCCGGGCATGGGCTACTACGCGTATTTCAAGGACACCGAAGGCAACATCCTGGGCCTCTGGCAGACCGACTCTTCGGCGGGAGGCCCTCCGCCGGCTGAATGAGTGGGTTCCTCGGGCCGGCCCTATACGCCGGGCCGGCCCTATTCCCCGAAACTATTCCCCGAAGCGCCCGCGGGCCTCCGTCGGAATCAACGGCTTCTCGGCGCGGACCTTGAGTTCCTGCACCGCCCACGTGTTGCCGTCCGGATCGCTGAAGCCGAAAAACGTGCCGCCGTCGCGCTCGTCGAACACGGTGATTTCGCTGGCCTCGACGCCCCGGCTGAGCAATTCCTCGCGTGCGGCGCGCGCATCCGCGACCACAAGCTGAAGGCCTCGCACGGAACCCGGCGCCATCTCATTCTGCGCCGGCAGGTCGCCGACGACGATTGAACATCCGGAGCCCGGCGGAGTCAGCTGTGCCACGTGCATGTGCTCGTTGGTGGTGTTGTGGTCGAGGTTGAAGCCCACCTTGTCGCGGTAGAACTCGATGGCACGGTCAATGTCACTCACAGGGAGCACAACCACTTCGAGGGTCCAATCCATGGTGCATGTCCTTTCCTTGGAGGGTGTCCACGCTAGCTTGCCCCGCGAGGCCATCCTTTCGCTAGACGCGAGGCCAGACACGGACCCGCCACCGGCCCGACCCGCCACCAGTCTGCGCAGGAGCAGTCCCGACCAAGCGGTAACTTGGTACCTATGAAGTACGCCCAGTCCGTCCTGGACCTCATTGGCAATACACCGCTCATCAAGCTCAACCACGTGACCGGGGATATCAAAGCCACCATTCTGGTGAAGCTCGAATATGTGAACCCCGGAGGCTCCATCAAGGACCGCATCGCGGTGAAGATGATCGAGGAAGCAGAGCGGGACGGGAAGCTCAAGCCGGGCGGAACCATCGTGGAACCCACCTCGGGCAACACTGGCGTCGGACTTGCCCTGGTGGCCCAGCAAAAGGGCTACAAGTGCATCTTCGTTGTCCCGGACAAAGTGGGCGAGGACAAGCGTGCCGTGCTCCAGGCGTACGGCGCAGAAGTTGTGGTCACTCCCACCTCCGTGGCCCCGGACAGCCCGCAAAGCTACTACAGCGTCTCCGACCGGCTCGTGTCCGAGATCCCCGGAGCCTACAAGCCGGACCAGTTCTCCAACCCCGCAGCCCCCGGCAGCCACTACGAAACCACCGGGCCCGAGATCTGGCGTGACACCGACGGAAAGATCACCCATGTTGTGATCGGCGCGGGCACGGGCGGCACCATCACCGGCACGGGCCGGTACCTCAAGGACGTGTCGGCCAAGCGGCCGGAGTCCGACGGCGGCCGGGTCAAGGTCATCGGCGCAGACCCGGCAGGCTCGGTCTACTCGGGCGGCACCGGGCGGCCCTACTTCGTTGAGGGCGTCGGCGAGGACATGTGGCCGGTCAACTACGACAAGACCGTGCCGGACGATGTCATTGCCGTCAGCGACGCCGACTCCTTCGAGATGACCCGCCGCCTGGCCCGCGAGGAAGGCCTTCTGGTCGGTGGCTCATCCGGCATGGCAGTGGTTGCCGCGTTGCAGGTGGCCAAAGACCTTGGCGAGGAAGCTGTCGTCGTCGTGATCCTGCCGGACTCCGGCCGCGGCTACTTGGCGAAGATCTTCAACGATAAGTGGATGCGCTCCTACGGTTTCCTCTCCGGTGGCGAGGAGGCCTCGGTTGGCGAGGTGCTGAAGTCCAAGACCGGCGAGATGCCGGACCTCGTCCACATCCACCCCAACGAGACCGTCCGCGATGTCATCAACATCATGAACGAATTCGGGGTCTCGCACATCCCGGTCCTCTCGCAGGAACCGCCTGTGGTCATGGGCGAGGTCCTCGGCGCCGTCGATGAGCGCACACTGACCACCAAGCTGTTCCGCGGCGAGGCGAAATTGACCGACAAGATCTCGGAGCACATGGGGGAGCGCTTGCCGGTGATCGGCTCACTGGAAACCATCTCCGCCGCACGCGAGCTACTGTCCGACGTCGACACCGTTATGGTGACGTTCGTCGGAGCCCCAGTGGGCATCCTGACCCGCCACGACCTTCTCGCCTACCTGAGCAACTGACACTAGGAGTTCATATGTCTGCAAACGAAGCAGGATTCAACACGCGTGCCGTCCACGCCGGCCAGGCCTTCGAACCGCGCACGGGCGCAGTGGTTCCGCCGCTGCACTTCAGCTCGACGTATGCCCAGGACGGCATAGGCGGTTTGCGCGACGGCTACGAATACGGCCGCGGCACCAACCCCACTCGCGATGCGCTGCAGGAGCAGCTCGCCGCACTCGAAGGCGGAACCCACGCATACAGCTTCAGCTCGGGCCTTGCCGCGGAGGACTCCCTGATCCGTGCCGTTGCCCGCCCGGGCGACCACATCGTCCTCGGCAACGACGCTTATGGCGGAACCTATCGGCTCATCAACCGCGTGCTCGGCGAGTGGGGCATCGGTAACACACCAGTGGACATGTCCAACCTGGACGCTGTTGCCGCGGCCGTCGCGGCGAACAAAACCCGCATCGTCTGGGTGGAAACTCCTTCCAACCCGATGATGAAGATCACCGATATTGAAGCGCTCGCCAAAGTAGCGCACGACGCCGGTGCCCTCCTGGTCGTCGACAACACTTTCGCTTCGCCTTACCTGCAGACCCCGCTCGCCCTAAGTGCCGACGTCGTGGTCCACTCGACCACCAAGTACATCGGCGGCCACTCGGACGTGGTGGGCGGCGCGATCGTGGTCAAGGACGCCGAACTGGCCGAGAAGATCGGCTTTGTGCAGTTCGCAGTCGGCGCCGTATCCGGACCCATGGATGCCTTCTTGACCACGCGTGGCCTCAAGACGCTCGGCGTGCGCATGGACCGCCACAGCGAGAACGCCCAGGCCGTGGCCGAGTGGTTGCTTGAGCGTCCGGAGGTTGAAGCCGTGCTGTATCCGGGCCTGCCTTCCCACCCGGGCCACGAGCTCGCGGCGAAGCAGATGAAGAAGTTCGGCGGCATGATTTCCGTGCAGTTCAAGGGCGGCGAAGCTGCGGCCCGCAAGGTGGCAGAGTCCACCGAGGTCTTCACGCTGGCCGAGTCCCTGGGCGGGATCGAGTCCCTGATGAACTACCCCTCGGAGATGACGCACGCTTCGGTCAAGGGCACCGAGCTGGCCGTGCCGGTCAACCTGATCCGGCTTTCCTGCGGCATCGAGGACGTTGAGGACCTGATCGCGGACCTTGAGCAGGCAATCGGCAACATCACGGACTGAATGCTCCTCCCTTCCTGACCTGCTTTGATTGATAGATCGGCCGGGACACGCCATCACAGCGGTGTGTCCCGGCCGATCCGCTTTCAAACATGGTCAGGTTTGGAGCCCCTTAGCCGGAGACGCCTAGCTTTCTTTAGAAAAGCCAGCTAATCTCATTCCATGCCTTTACGATCCGATTGGTCCGAGCGGACGTGCAGCCTGGCACGCGGCCTCGATATCCTTGGAGACCCCTGGGGAAGCCTGGTGCTCCGGGAAGTCTTCTTCGGCAACGGACGCTTCGATGCCATCAAGACCCGCCTCCAGATCGCAGACAACGTCCTCAGCAAAAGACTGGGTTGGCTGGTTGAGGCGGGCCTTCTTGCCCAACGGCCCTACCTGGATGGTGCGCGCTCGCGCCAAGAGTACGTCCTTACCCCCAAGGGCGAAGATGCTTTGCCCGTCTTGAACGCCATCATCCTCTGGTCCGAGAAACATCTCGATGCGCCAGCGGACAACGCCCACATGCGCGTGATCCACAACGGTTGCGGATTGCCGACGGCGTCGGCTGATACTTGCTCCCACTGCGGGTCCCGGCTGACCGCCGCCAACACCAGCTGGCATAGCCTCACGCGATCGGAACACCCGTTGGCCTTGGCCACTGCTCCCGCCAGACGTGACCTCCCGAACGAATCGGAGCCCTCCGCATGACCGCACCCAATCCCACCAAACTTTCCGCCGCCAAGACCCCGCGGAAGCGGCGCCTCCACCCCGCCTGGATGGTGGCCGCCGTCGCGTTCCTGGCACTTGTGGGCGCAGCCGGATTCCGCGCAGCGCCCGGCGTGCTCATGGTGCCTCTTCAACAGGAATTCGGCTGGTCAACCACCGTCCTGTCGCTTGCCGTCAGCATCAACCTGGTGCTGTTCGGCCTCACGGCGCCCTTCGCTGCCGCGCTCATGGAACGCTTCGGCATCCGCACCGTCACCTCGATTGCCCTCTGCCTGATCGGCCTCGGCTCCGCCTTGACGGTGTTCGTGAACCAGTCCTGGCAAATCCTGCTGACCTGGGGCGTGCTGATCGGGCTGGGTACCGGTTCCATGGCCCTGGTTTTCGCGGCCACTATCGCCAACACCTGGTTCTCGAAGAACCGCGGACTGGTGATCGGAATCCTGACGGCGGGCAGCGCCGCGGGGCAACTCGTGTTCCTGCCCTTCATCGCGGTGCTTGCGCAGAGCCCGGGCTGGCGGGGTGCCTCGCTGCTGATCGCAGCCGGAGCGCTTGCCGTTGTGCCGCTCGTTCTGCGCTGGCTCAAGAACTCACCCGCCGACGTCGGGGTCCAACCTTACGGTGCCGAAGAAGAGCAGCCGACGACGGCGGAAGCCGCCCCGGTCGCGGAAGTCGCCGGAGCCGAAGGTACTGAAGGCGCCAAGACGCCCAACGCAGCCGTGCGGGCATTGCAGGTCCTCAAACGCGCCAGCAAAGTGCGCACCTTCTGGGCCCTTGTTGCCGGTTTTGCCATCTGTGGTGCCACCACCAACGGCCTGATCGGCACCCACTTCATTCCCTCGGCGCACGACCACGGAATGCCGGAAACCACCGCGGCGGGCTTGCTGGCCGTCGTCGGGATCTTCGACATCGTGGGCACCATTGCTTCCGGTTGGTTGACGGACCGCTTCAATCCCAAGGTGCTCCTGGCTGTGTATTACCAGTTCCGCGGGGTCGGGCTACTGGTGCTGCCCGTGCTTTTGGGCTCCACTGTGCAACCCAGCATGATTCTTTTCGTGGTGGTGTACGGCCTGGACTGGGTAGCCACTGTTCCCCCGACGGCTGCCATCTGCCGCAAGGTGTTCGGGTCCGACGGTTCGGTGGTGTTCGGCTGGGTCTTCGCTGCGCACCAGCTCGGGGCCGCGGCCGCCGCGTTCCTCGCGGGTTACATCCGCGACGCCACGGGCCACTACACCTATGCATGGATCGGCGCCGCCGCGATGTGCACGGTGGCGGCCGTCATCAGCGCCACCATCCGCAAGGACGCGGGGAAGAAGGAGCCCGTCCCGGTCGGAGCCTGATCCTCGCGCGGGAGGCTAGCGGAACGCCGGTATCCCCGTGATGTGCTGGCCCAGAATCAGCGTGTGTACTTCGTCCGTCCCTTCGTAGGTGCGCACCGATTCCAGGTTGTTTGCGTGGCGCAATGGCGGGTAGTCCAGTGTGATCCCGTTGCCGCCGAGGATGGTGCGGGCTTCGCGGGCGATCTTGATTGCCTCGCGCACATTGTTGAGCTTGCCCACCGAGATCTGCTCCGGGCGCAGTTTGCCTGCATCCTTGAGCCGTCCAAGATGCAGCGCGAGCATGGTGCCCTTTTGGATCTCCAGGAGCATGTTCACGAGCTTCTCCTGGGTCAGCTGGTAGCTGGCCAAGGGTTTGCCGAATTGCATGCGGCTTCCGGCATATTCGAGCGCGGCCTCGTAGGAGTCCCGGGCCGCGCCCATTGCACCCCAGGCAATGCCGTAGCGGGCCTCGTTGAGGCAAGAGAACGGGCCGCGGAGGCCCTGGGCACCCGGGAGGAGGGCCTCCGGTGCCAGCCTGACGGCGTCGAACACTACATCGCACTGGATCGAGGCACGCATGGAGAGCTTCGCGTCGATGGGAGTCACGGTGACTCCCGGAGTTCCGGCCGGAACCAGGAATCCCCGGATCCCGTCGTCGGTGTTTGCCCACACCACCATGACGTCCGCGATCGATGCCATCCCGATCCAGCGCTTCGAACCATTCAGCACCCAGCCGGCGTCGTCGCCCGTCCCGTCGCGGCGCGCAAAGCTTGCCATGGACGACGGGTCCGAACCCGCCGTCGGCTCCGTCAAGGCAAAGCAGCCGATCAGTTCGCCGGCAGCCATGCGCGGGAGCCATTGTTCCTTCTGGTCTTCGCTGCCCCACCGGTGGATCGCCGTCATGGCCAGGGAGCCTTGGACGGATACGAAAGTGCGGATGCCGGAATCGCCAGCCTCGAGTTCCAGGGCGGCGAGGCCGTATTCGACTGCGGTGCGGCCCGGGCAGCCATAGCCCTCCAGATGCATGCCAAGGACGCCGAGTTCGCCTAGTTCCGCCGGCAGTTCCCGAGGGAACACTGCGTCCTCGTACCAGCGGGCGATGTTCGGCCGGATCCGCTGGTCCGTGAAATCGCGTACCTTCTCGCGAAGCTCCAGTTCCTCGGAACTGAAGAGGGAATCGAGGGCAAGGACATCGGAGGTATTCGTCGTTGAATGACTCATGCCAGCATCCTAAGGCCGGACATGTCCCCTGCAGCGGCCTGCAGGGACCGCCGACGCCGGCGCGGCACCTGCGCCGTGCCAGAATTGAGCCATGGCCGCGGCTGACGTGAACGCAATAGGGCTGCCGCTTCGGGCAGCCAAGGGCATCGGGCGACCCCGCATTCTGGCGGGCCTGGTCCTGGCCCTGCTGCTACCCGTCGCCATCGAGGTCCTGGTATCCGTGCTGCAATACCGGAACTTCGCCATGATCATGCTCTTCCAGCTGGCCGTCTCCGCCGCGGTTGCCGCAATCGGGGGATTGTGGCCGGCCGTGGTGTCCGCCGTTCTGGGCAGCATGCTCTTGAACTACTTTTCGGCCGATCCGGTGGGCTCCCTGTCCATCGCGGATCCCTCGACGCTGTTCACTCTGGTCATCTTCCTTGCTGTGGCGTGCGGCGTGGCGCTCGCCGTCGGTTTGGCGACCCGACGGGCCCAGGAAGCCGCGCATTCCGGCGCCGAGGCAAGAGCGCTCAGCGAATTGGCCCTTCGTATCCTGAGCTCGGACGGCAGCCTTGAGTCTTTCCTGGACAAGATCCGCGTCAACCTCGGCATGGACGCGGTGACGCTGCTCTCCACGTTTGACTCGCCGGACGCCCCCGGCCCCAACTGGCAGGTCCTTGCAAGCTCCGGGCTCCAACCGCCGGTGACCCATGCGGCCGCCGACCATGCCGCCGTCGTCGATCCCAATTACACCCTCCTGCTCCGGGGCGGGCCGCTTTCCGAACAGCACCGCCGCATGCTCGCCGCGTTCGGCGCCTTCGTGGTGGCGGTGCGGGAGCGCCAGCAGCTGGTCAAGAGCAGGCAGGACAACCTGCGCCTGGCGGAAGGCAACAAAATGCGGACCTCCATCCTGCGCGCCGTCTCCCATGATCTCCGCACTCCTCTCGCGGGCATCAAGCTCGCTGTCAGCAGCCTGCGCCAGGAAGAGGTGACATTTGCCCCCGAAGACGAGCGCGAACTATTGGCCACCATCGAGGACTACGCGGACCGCTTGGATCACTTGGTGGACAATTTGCTGGACATGTCCCGCATCACCGCAGATGCCGTGAACCCGCTGCTGCGCGGACTGGGCTGGCACCAGATCCTGCCGGAGGCATTGCGGGGCGTGCCGGGGGAGCGCATCCGCAACGAGCTGCCGGCCAACCTTCCGTATATAGAGGCCGACGCCGGGATGTTGGAACGCGTCGTGGCGAACCTCGTGGAGAACGCAGTGAAATACGCGCCCGATTCCGATGTTGTGCTGGTGGCGCGGACCGGCGCGGGCATCACGGTGGATGGGCGGCCGGCCAGCGAACTGCGCGTGATGGATCATGGTTGGGGGATCGCACCCGCGGCCGTGCTGGAGCTTTTCCAGCCTTTCCAACGACTCGATGATTCTCCATCGAGCCGGGACGGTCGCAGCGGAATCGGCTTGGGACTCGCTGTCGCCAAAGGATTCACCGAGGCAATGGGCGGTACGCTCATGGCTGAGGCGACGCCCGGGGGCGGGTTGACCATGGTGGTCACACTCCCTCTGTGGACAGGAGGGCGGCCATGAACCTCGTGCTTATCGTGGAAGATGAGGCCCAGATCGCCCGGGCAATGCAAATCAATCTCCATGCCCACGGCTACCGTGCCATCAGCGTCGGCAACGGCGCAGATGCACTCAAGGCGGCGGCCCAGCAGCCCGTGGACATCGTGGTGCTCGATCTTGGGCTGCCGGACATGGATGGCGTGGATGTGATCAAAGGAATCCGCGGCTGGAGCACCATGCCCATTATCGTGTTGTCCGCCCGGCACGGTTCGGAAGACAAAGTAGAGGCCCTCGACGCCGGAGCCGACGACTACGTGACCAAGCCTTTCGGCCTGGACGAACTCCTCGCCAGGCTCCGTGCCGCCTCGCGGCGGGCAGCGCCCCGGCATGAAGTGCCGACGCTCCAGACCGCCGACTTCCTGGTTGACCTGGCCGGAAAGAAGATCACCAAAGACGGCGCGGAAGTGCGGTTGACGCCCACGGAATGGAACATTCTGGAATTGTTGGTGCGCAACGCCGGGCGACTGGTCAGCCAGCAGCAGATCCTCACCCAGGTCTGGGGGCAGGCCTACGCCAAGGAAACCCAGTACCTGCGTGTCTATATTGCCCAGCTCCGGCGCAAGCTCGAACGCGACCCTGCACAGCCCCGACACCTCCACACCGAGGCCGGCATGGGATATCGCTTCGATCCGTAGCTGCGTACGTAGACTGTAGTCATGGATACCGCATCGTTGCTTGCTGTTTGCCGGGTATACGAGCTCCTGCCCGATCCCGAAGGGTCGGTGGGAGTGACGGCCATTGACAAGCGCCCGGTTGACGGGCCGGTGAAGGTCCACAAGCTGGGAATCCACGGAGACATCCAAGCTAGCCGGATCCACCACGGCGGCGAGGACCAAGCGCTCTATGCGTACTCGCAGGCGGATGCCGATTACTGGGCCAATGAACTTCAGCGGGACATGCCCGCCGGGATCTTCGGGGAGAACCTCCGCGTTGCCGGAATCGAGACCACCGGTGCGGTGATCGGCGAACGGTGGAAGATCGGCCTGGACGTCGAAGTTGAAGTCACATCCCCGCGTGTGCCGTGCGCAACCTTCCAGCGCCGCATGAATGAACCACAGTGGGTCAAGCGCTTCACGGAGGCAGGACGGGTCGGCACCTACCTGCGCGTGGTGAAGACCGGCACCATTTCGGCCGGCGACTACATCCACAAACTGTTTGTGCCGAAACATGGCATCACGGTGGGGCAGTGGTTCAGCAACCCCAACCTCGATGACATGCAATTGCTGCTCGACGCCGAGGCGGACGGTGAAGTGCTGCTGCAGACCGACTACCACGACACCTTCGAAAAGCTCATGCGCCGAAACGGGGTGGACGCCTGAAAGCCGCCCTCGGACGTCCGTCCTGAGGGGCGGTCTTGAGGGCGCTCGGGGCACGTTTGTGCGCAAGCTCACCGCCGCCGTCGACAGTTATGTCATCGGGGGACTAATCTGTGCCCTACAATTGAAATATCCCCCACTCCGGAAATCCCTTTTTCCTGCCCAATTCTTGAGGCAGGACTGGTCAGTGTTGGGGCCCGCAAAATGTGTGTGTGGGCAGTTTCATAGGGAGAGCCGGGCGAAGAAAACGCTGTACAGACTGCTGAGATAGCAGCCAAGAGATGCAGCGGGAAGTCCTGCCATGGGATTGCGACAGCGCCGGACTTCTTGCGAGCACCAGAGCCTCCTGGTTCTTCTGCGCGCAACGTGTACTGCGGCCAAGCCCAACCGGGCCGCGCCGACTGGCCCCCTATGGATGAGGAAACTTTCCCCTATGCCTGAAAACCTGAACGACCCTTTCGTCGCCGAGTCTGCCGAAGCAGCAGAGACCGCCGTCGAGACCGTCGAAACTGCACCCGCCGCTGAGTTCATCGAGCCTGCTGCGCCCGCCGAGGCTGAAGCGCCCGCTGAGGTACTCGCTGAGGCACCCGCCGAAGCTGAAGTGCCCGCTAAGGCTTCGGCCCCGGCCGAATCACCTGCCGAATCACCTGCCGAAGAAGAGGAAGAGGGCATCCGCTTCGTCGACCTCGGAATCGACCCGCGCGTCCTTGCTGCCCTGCAGGACGTCGGCTACGAGAAGCCGTCTCCGATCCAGGCAGCAACCATTCCGCTGTTGCTCGAAGGCCGCGACGTCGTGGGCCTTGCCCAGACCGGCACCGGTAAGACTGCAGCATTCGCAGTACCGGCACTGTCCCGCCTGGCCGAACTCCACGACCTCAACGGCCCGTCCCGCAAGACCCAGGCCCTGGTTCTCGCTCCGACCCGCGAGCTTGCGCTCCAGGTTGCCGAGGCCTTCACCTCGTACGCCAAGCACATTGATGACTTCACGGTTCTCCCCGTCTACGGTGGCTCCGCCTATGGC
This sequence comes from Arthrobacter sp. B2a2-09, assembly GCF_027587375.1. Classification (GTDB taxonomy): domain Bacteria; phylum Actinomycetota; class Actinomycetes; order Actinomycetales; family Micrococcaceae; genus Arthrobacter. Next base: position 18,434 of record NZ_JAMXIC010000023.1, on the reverse strand, counting down.
CCGCAGCTTGCTGGCCTGCGCCGCGGTGCACAGGTTGTTGTCGGTACCCCGGGCCGCGTCATCGACCACATCTCCAAGGGTTCCCTGGACCTGTCCGAGCTGCAGTACCTCGTACTGGACGAAGCCGACGAGATGCTCCGCATGGGCTTCGCCGAGGACGTTGAGCAGATCTTCCAGCAGACCCCGGAAGACCGCCAGGTTGCGCTGTTCTCTGCCACCATGCCCGGCCAGATCCGCCGCATGTCCAAGCAGTACCTGAACGACCCGGCCGAGATCTCGGTCAAGTCCAAGACCACAACAGGCGCCAACACCCGCCAGCGGTACCTGCAGGTCATGGGCCCGCACAAGCTCGATGCTCTGACCCGCATCCTCGAGGTGGAAGAGTTCGACGGCGTTATCGCCTTCGTGCGCACCAAGATGGCCACCGAGGACCTGGCTGACAAGCTGAAGTCCCGCGGCTTCCAGGCTGCCGCCATCAACGGTGACATTCCGCAGCAGCAGCGCGAACGGACTGTCGACGCGCTGAAGGAAGGCCGCATCGACATCCTGGTGGCCACCGACGTCGCCGCCCGTGGCCTTGACGTTGAGCGCATCAGCCACGTGGTCAACTACGACATCCCGCACGACACCGAGTCCTACGTTCACCGCATCGGCCGCACCGGCCGTGCAGGCCGTAGTGGCGACGCCATCCTGTTCATGACGCCGCGGGAGAAGTACTTGCTGCGTTCGATCGAGAAGGCCACCCGCCAGCCGGTTGAGCAGATGCACCTGCCCACCGCCGAGACGGTCAATACGTTGCGCTTGGGCAAATTCGCAGACAAGATCACGGAGACCCTTGAGTCCGAGGACGTTGCTGCGTTCCGTGACTTGATCTCCTCCTACGAGGAGGAGCACAACGTTCCTGCTTCGGAGATCGCCGCTGCACTGGCCGTCATGGCACAGGGTGGCCAGCCGCTCCTGGTCAAGGAACTGCCGGCAGCACCGGAATTCCAGAAGCGCGAGCGCGCCAAGGACGGCTTCGGTTCCCGTGGCCCCACCCGCGCCCTGACCGAGGGCAACGCCACCTACCGGATCGCCGTCGGACGCCGCCAGCGCGTCATGCCGGGTTCGATCGTTGGCGCCATTGCCAACGAAGGCGGCATCTCCTCGGCACAGATCGGCGGCATTGACATCCGCTCGGACCACTCCCTGGTGGAGCTTCCGGCGGACCTGAGCCCCGAGCAACTGCGTGCCTTGTCCCGCACCCGGATCGGCGGCGAGCTGATTCATCTTGAGTTGGACAACGGTCGCAAGCCGGCCTCTGGTGGCGGCGAGCGTGGCGGTTACTCCGGTGGCAGCCGCGGCGGCGACCGTGGTGGCTACTCCGGTGGAGACCGTGGCGGAAACTTCAAGGGCAACGGTGGCTTCAAGAAGGAGTTCCGCAAGACTGAAGGCGACCGTGGTGGCTACTCCGGTGGCGAGCGTTCTTCCGCTGACCGCGGCGGCCGTTCCTACAGCGAGCGCAGCAGCGCCGGTACCGGGACGGGCAGCTACGGCGACCGCGGGCAGGGCAGCTACGGCGGCAACGGCGCACGCAAGCCGCGCACTGGCGGCGACGCAGGCAACCGCGATTTCAACCGCAAGGGTAAGTGGTAAACAGGACTAGTTCCTGGGTTTCTCGTCAGAGGCCGGCTTTCGAGCCGGCCTCTGGCTGTTTAACGGTGGCCCAGGTCCCGAGCGCGACGCCGGTGCGGGTGTGGAAAGCTAGATTCATGGGATTCCTCGATGGATTGAAGAAGAACCTCGGCTTCGACAAGGCCGGGCAGAAAGCGTCTGGACGGCCCTCGGAGACGCCGCAGGAGGCCGTTGAAGCTTCAATGGGGGAGACGGTCCAAAGCGCCGGGCTGGCCCCGTCAGCGGAAGCAGGAGCCCTCGCGGGTCAGGGCACCGCAGTTTTCGACGCCGCTGCTGCCGCCGCCGCCAGTACGCGGCAGGTCACCGAAGTGGTGGTGGAGACAGACGACACCCTTAGCGGGATCGCCATGCAGTTCGGCGTTGATTTGGATGCCCTGATCGCCGTGAACGCGGATACCGTACCCAACCCGGACCACATCTACCCGGGCCAAGTACTCCGCTTGCCCTGACGGATCTGCGGAGGCCGTGCAGGGACCATTCGGGGGACGACTAGGTTCCGCCGCTTAGATGGTGTTAGTCACCTCGTAATGCTTCACGGATACGATTGTGGCGTTCGAAGGCTGTGTGGCGTCGGCACGGAGCCGGTTGGCTGCCTCGACGCTGCTTTCTATCGCTTCCTTGGTGTCCCAAAGCGTGATGCTTATGCCTGTCCCGGAATCCGCGTCCAACAAGAAATACGCCCCTGTCAGACCTGCGAGTTGCTTGACCCCTTCGATGGCGTCATCGAACCCCTTGCGAAGTGCTTCCCCATCGCCGTCGAAGGAGTAGTTGCTTACCCTTGCATACATGGTAGAACCTTCCTGAGGCCACCCCCGTTCCAATGTACGCGTGACCGTGTTGGCTGGGAAGGGAACGTCAGGCGAGGGCCTTTGCAAATTGTGACGGCGCCGTTTTTCCCTGTCCCGCAGCCGATTTGTGGCCTGAGAAATCGTCCGGTAGAGTATTTACTCGTTGCCCCCCTAGCTCAGTGGTAGAGCGCGTTCTTGGTAAGAACGAGGTCACCGGATCGATTCCGGTGGGGGGCTCTGAATGAGGGCCTGCGTCAAGGCGGTTTTTGACCGGCTTGACGCAGGTTTTTCTCATTCGTGGCGGTGTAGCTCAGTTGGTTAGAGCGCACGACTCATAATCGTGAGGTCGGGAGATCGAGCCTCCCCACCGCTACCAAGAAATCCCCGCTACGGCGGGGATTTTTTCGTTTCCGGCGCTAACTGATGGATACCAAGGTGTAGCTACTCCTGTGGCTACGCGCCACACGTAGCCACCGAATGACAGGCAAGGACGCAAGACGTCTCGCGTCCGGGGGCTGCCCCTGTGTTTGCCCGGGGGAGTGCGGCCGTTGCCGAGCCGTCGGTGCCAGCCGTGATTGCGCCGGGCCTGGCCGAACTGGTGACGGATCTGTAGCCTGACCAGACAATGGCCTCCGCGCCTATCGAGGCCGCCCCCCGTATCTTAGGCCGGTTGGGTCTGGTGTTGGTCCAAGTGAATTTGAGGCGAACTCTGAGCGGTAGCCACAAGGCCGCTGGGTGCTTGCCGTAAAGATTTCGTAAAGATCGTGACGAAAGGGCGCTACTTGCCGATAGTTTCGGTTGCGCCGTCATCTGAGGTTTCCCCCAATTCTCAGGTGGCGCGCATCTCGAAAGATGGCCCGCCGCCTGGGGTTCCCCCAATTCTCAGGTGGCGCGCATCTCGAAAGATGGCCCGCCGCCTGGGGTTCCCCCAATTCTCAGGCGGCGGCGCCCTTCGAAGATGTCCAAGTCTTAAGCCAGGAACCTCAACGTTCGAGGGTGATCGCGAGTTCCGACGCGCCGTACCCAATTTTCATCTGCGGTACAACTTGGCAGATGGCTTGGACCCCTACGATAAAGCGTCATCACTCGTCTATTTAGGAGATCCATTGTCGTACCAGCAGCAACAAACCACCCAGTTTGGCAGTGCCATCCCGCTTTGGGCCCCGTACTACGGTGCGCCCATCGGCGAGGCAGCGCGCCGGTTCTTCAAGAAGTACGCCACCTTCACCGGCCGGGCCAGCCGCAGCGAGTACTGGTGGTGGACCCTCATCTCCGTTGTCGTGACCGTCGTGCTGGAAATCATCACCTCGGTGGCCGGCTCCGCGGGTGCGACCGTCAGTGACACCGGAACCATGGTCCCGGGCCCCGGCGCGATCGTCGGCGTCATCCTCCTGGTCATCTGGGGCCTGGCAGTCATCGTCCCGTCCCTGGCCCTCGTCGTCCGTCGCCTGCACGATGCAAACTTCAGTGGCTGGATGATCCTCATCGGGCTCGTCCCCTTCCTCGGTGGACTGGCCCTGCTCATCTTCATGTTCCTTCCGCCCAAGCCTGAAGGCCAGCGGTTCGACGTCGCCGCCTAAGTCCACATAAGTGGACGCGCTGAAGGGCCACCATCGTCATGCGGGTGGCCCTTCAGCGTGTCACCGGCGTCCAAAGGCCGTGACAATGGCTATCACCGCTGCGACGACCAGGACCGTCGCAAGCCACATGCAGATGGAAGAAGTTGCCTTTCCGCCGGCAAGCTAAGTTTGCCCCTGGTCCTGATCGGAGGCCGCAAGTCTGCTGGGCATTTGCCGTAAAGATTTCGTAAAGATCCTGCCGAAAAGCTGAGAGCGAGCGCGAGCTGCCGATATTTTTTAGAGGCGCCGCCACTTGGGTGTCCCCCAATCCTCAGGTGGCGGCGCCTCTTGCAGTCTTAGCTGAATCTTGATCTTTTCTTAGTGTTTCCTTGAGGTTCACCCTGTACTGGGACCGTTTCGTCTGCGGGCCATCTCCAGCTACGATCAGGAGGTTGTCCGGACCGAAAGGCATTCCTGCTCGTGGATTTTGGCCGCTATCTCATTGACCTCGTGGTCTTCGTTGGCATCACAGTTGTGCTGATGTGCTCATTCCATCTGCTCGCGCTGTGGCACACGAAGCGGAGGTACACGAAGCTGTCCCGCCCAGAGAAGCGATCACGACCAGGCCGCGATGCCCAGGCGGGCTCAGGGCGGATGATATCGGTCCCTGATCGAGCCTGAGCCTCAGGAGGCCTTGTCCTGAGGGCGAGCCGGTGACGCGAAAGCTTGTCAATGCGCGCTGGGGCGTCCCGCAACTCGTTTGCGATCAACCGGCGACTGTCACCGGCGTCCAAAGGCCATAACAATGGCTACCACCGCAGCGCTGATCAGCACCGCCGCAACCCAGATCCACTGTTGTCCGTCCAAGCTCGCCCCAATCTCAGGTCATACTTCAGTCTCCCAAAATGGAGGTTATTGAGCGAGTACTGGTGGGGAGATCGAACCTCCCTCAAACTGCAGAAACAGGCGAAAGCCTCCCGTCCTGACCTTCTTTGAAAAGCGGCGCTGCGCAACACGCCGGCGACACGCGGTTGGCTAGGCCTTCTCGGATTCAAAGAGGGTCAGGATGGACGCGCTCACAACATAGCCGCATGGGCCGGCCCTAGTTCAGCGCGATCACCAGCATCTGGTTGGTGCCCGGGATGCACGTCTGCAGTATCGCCCGCGGGAAGCCGCCGAATAGGGCGGCGACGTTGTTGGTGGTCCCGCCTAGGGGCACTTGGCCACGTGCTGTCACGGTGTACGTGCCGTAGCCGGGGATGCTCACCGTCTCGCCGACGCCGATGCCCGAGAATCGCGCCCACCCACCGCAGAAATCATGTTCGGTAATGAACAGCGAGTATGCGTCCGTGGGGGTGAAGTGGATCGGGCCAATGCAACTGTCCACAGCGGCCTGGCCGCCTGAACCCGCAACATAGATGGTCCGCACCGCCGGAGCCGGAGCAGGAGCCGGAGCGGCTGCCGGCGCAGGGGCAGCAGGGGCCGCGGGTGCGGGGGCTGCGGCAACCGGCGGTCCTGTCAGCCTTAGCACCTGGCCGGGCACGATGACGGAATACTCGCTGAGCCCATTCGCTGCCAGCATCGCGTTGACGTCGACTCCGAACCTGGCGGCTATCGAACCAACGGTGTCGCCGCTGACCACGGTGTAGGCGTTCGTGTCAGCCGCAGGAGCCGGAGCGGGTGGAACTGCGACTGCCGCGGGCGCCGCTGCCGGCGCTGACGGCGCGACGGGGGCTGGTGCCTGTGCTTGTACTCGCGCCTGCGTGGCTGCCGGTGTGGGACTTTCGGCCGGCGTCGGACTGGCAGCGGCCGGCGAAGGCGCGGCAATCCCGGCTCCCGAGCTGATGCGCGGGCCGGTTGCGGCGCTCGTGCCTGCCGGCGCCAGTACCTGTGCGTAGTTCTGCATCGTCACGGCCGCAATGGCGACCACTGCCACAATTGCCCAGGTGGCTATTGATGCCTTGTACCTGGTGAGTGTTCTTACCCCCGCGGATATCAGGGCGAAGACGTTGCCTCCACTGATCCCGCTGTGCCTGTACTCCTGCTGATACATGTCGGATCCCCGTAGTTCATCGTTTCTGGGGCCGGTCGGTTGGCTGGCCCTGGAAGTGATACGCAGGCGCAGGGGATGGCGCTTGTTGAGACCCTTTTGCTTAAATGCGCAGCACTGAGGAAGCCCTCAATTCAGCCCATTTGGATAAATCCATCAATGAGATTTATGAATGAGGTATTCCTTTTCCTGCTGCAGGTAATTTGAGTGTAGAAATGGGAATTTCACTCCACACGAGTAGGTGCCACTTGCTTTTATTTGCGGCTTCCTGCCAAACACTCGCAAGCCTTCTTCGGCAGCGGGAGTGTGCCTGTAGAACCAGGACTTCCAGCCCGCGGTCGGGGAGGTGTGACTGTGATTAAACTAAGTCTGCTTAGTAATTAGTAGTCGTATTCATTCGAGGAGTTGACGAATTCTTCAATGCGTTCCGCAAATGCGGAGCGGGCTATTTTTCGAGAATTTATCCACCGTCTGGGGGAGGGGCTTGACCACTGCGACAGAATAGGTCCATGAGTCGAATCGCAATCATCGGCGGCCACGGCAAGGTGGCCTTGCAACTGTCCCGCATCCTGAGCAACGAAGGCCACGCGGTCACTTCGTTCATCCGCAATCCGGAACACGCGCCCGAAGTCACCGTGACGGGTGCGGCCCCAGTAATACTCGACGTCGAGAATTCGACGACGGCGGAGATCGCCTCTGCGCTTGACGGCCACGACGCTGTGGTGTGGTCAGCCGGCGCAGGCGGAGGCAATCCGCAACGTACGTACGCCGTCGACAGGGACGCCGCCATCCGCTCGATGGATGCCGCGACGCAAACAGGCGTGGCCCGCTATGTGATGGTGTCCTACTTCGGGGCCGGACCCAGCCATGGCATTCCCGAGGGCAATAGCTTCTACGCCTACGCGGAGGCCAAAGCCGCGGCGGACGAGTACCTGCGTGCGACTGATCTCGATTGGACGATCCTGGGCCCGGGCGCACTGACGAGCGATCCGGGGTCTGCGCTCATTGAGGTAAGCCCCGTGGATCCGGGTGCCGGGACGGAAACCTCACGGGCCAATGTTGCCTTGGTGGCTGCCGCCGTCTTGGAACTGCGCGAAACCGTCGGCCGCACCATCGAGTTCAGGGACGGCTCGGTGCCTGTGGTGGAGGCCCTCACGGCGTCCTAGCCGCGGCGGGCCGGGACTACGCCCTGCCGGGCCGGGACCGCGCCCCGCCGCGCCGGGATATGTTGGTAAGGCTAGTCCCCCGCACGTGCCCGGGACGCTGCTGCTACTAGATATCGGAGTACGGGGAAATCGGGAACATGGACCAGTTGGCACTCATTGTTGGATTGCTGCTTGCAACGGTCTTGGCCGTGGGTTTGGGGGACCGCTTGCGGCTCCCGTACCCCGTGCTGATGCTGCTGCTGGCTGCTGCGATGACCTTCATTCCGGGCTTCCCGGACTTTGAGCTTTCACCGGAACTGATCCTGCCGATCTTCCTCCCGCCGCTGCTCTTCGCGACCGCTCAGAAGAGTTCCTGGGCGGTGTTCCGGGTCCGCTGGAGGACGCTTTTGCTCATGGCTGTGGCGCTTGTCGTGGTCTCGACGGCGGTCGTTGCCGGAGCCGCGTGGCTCATGATTCCAGGGATCGGCATTCCTGCGGCGCTCGCACTAGGTGCCATGGTGGCGCCCCCGGACCCCGTGGCGGTTGAATCCGTCGCGGGCCGCGTCCACATGCCGCGCAGGCTCATCACCGTGCTGCAGAGCGAAGGCTTGTTCAACGACGCCGCAGCGATCGTAATCTTCCAGGCCGCGGTGGCGGCCACGGTCTCGGGCACCAAGCTGGGGGCCGGCGTCGTGCTCCAGTTCGTCATCGGTGCGGCCCTGGCCGTCATTGTCGGCATTGCAATGGGCTGGTTGACGAGGCTGATCACCAAGCTCGTCACCTCCATGGTGGCCCGAAGTGCCGTCACCCTGGTGATTCCCTTCGCTGCATACATCCTGGCGGAAGAACTCCACGCTTCGGGGGTGATCGCCGTCGTCGTCACCGCCCTTGAGACGCAGCGGCACGCGCGGTCCCAGGACGCGGCCGAGCGCGTCACGCGCACCGCCTTCTGGGATGTGGTGGAACTCCTCGCTACGGGCCTGGCGTTCGGCCTTGTGGGGCTGGAGATCCGCCATGTGATCCGGGACGAAGGCGCGGCCATTTACGGCATGATCGGCCCGGCCGTGATGGTGTGCGTGCTCGTGTTCGTTGTCCGTTTCGCCTGGCTCGGGCTTTTGGCAATCTCGGCCCGCAAGCGGAAGAACCTGCTGCAGCCGACCTCCCCCAAGGAGGTCTTGATCCTGACCTGGTGCGGCATGCGCGGCCTCGCGACCCTCGCACTCGCCTTGGCCCTTCCGCTCACTATTGCCGACGGCAGCGACTTCCCCGCCCGGCACGAGATCCTGGTCATCGCCTGCGCGGTACTGCTGGCCACCCTGGTGCTGCCGGGGCTGAGCCTTCCGTGGCTCATGCGCGTGCTCAAGGCATCCGAAGACGGTTCGCACGAAAAGGATGCCGCGCGGCTCTTGGCCAAGCGCGCCCAGACCGCCGCCATCTCCGCGCTCAAGGAACACGACCTGATGAAGGAGTTGCCGGCGGACAAGGTGGCCCTCGTCAAGGAAAAGATGACCCGCCTGCATGCCGAGTTGCTTGACGGGACATTGAAGAATGAGTCGGACGCCGAAAAGCGGCAGCGCGGCAGGGAACTGGCGATCGCGGTCCAGACCATCGCCCTCGACGCCGCGCGCCAGGAAGTGGTCGCGGCGCGGAGCGAGCCCGGGATGGATCCCGAGGTTGCCGACCGGGTCCTGCGCCAGCTGGACCTCCGCACCATGGCGATGCCGGACTAGCTGCCGGCGCCGAGACGAGCGAGTGGCCGAAGGGCCTAGGCGCGCCGCAACACCAGATCCAAGGAGTTCTTCTCCACCCGGTCCAAGGCGTGGCGCACCGCGCCGATGCCCACAATCGCATCGCCCAAGGGGGACGCTGCCAACCGCGGGGGAGTAGCTGTGTAGCTAGCCAGCTTCAGTGCAGTCGGTTCAAGAAGGGCCGACGCCGAATCTGCCACCGCGCCGCCGATCACCACGAGCTCGGGGTTGAGCATGATGGCCATGGTGGAGACCACCCGGGCCAGCCGGTCCGAAAGCCGGTCCAGGATTTCCAGCGCTACCCTGTCACCCTGGGCAGCGGCAGCGAAGACGTGTTGTGCAGTGACCTCGCGACCCGGCGCGGCCGCGGTCCTCAGAGTCGTTTTCGAATTTCCCGCCAGGGCTTCCGCTGCCCACAATCTGGCCAACGCGGCGAGGCCGTCGGGGGAGCCGACTCCTTCCACCATGTCCAGATAGGCCATTTCGCCCGCGCCACCACGGCTGCCGTGGAGCAACCGGCCCGACTCCACAAGGCCCGCACCAAAACGCTCGCCGGCCAGGAGCACGGCCAGGTCCTGGACGCCGCTTCCGGCGCCGCGCCAACATTCGCCTAACGCTGCCAGGTTGGCGTCGTTCTCCAGCAGTACCGACCAGCCGTGCAGATCGTGCAGGGCCTTCTTCAGCCCGACGTCGAACAGGCTCCAAAACGGCTGGCTGACGAGGATATTTCCGTCGCGGCCCACTGGGGCCGCAAGCCCAACCGTCACTGCAAGTACTTTGTCCGGTGCCGCTCCGGCAGCCTCGAGGGCGAGCAGCGCGGTCTGGCTGATAACGCGGATCCGTTCCTCCGCTTCGATCTCCCTGCCGCGGAATGGCTCGCTGGCCCGTCCAATGGTTGTGCCGCGCAGATCGGCCACCACCACGGTGGTCTTGAGGACGCCGACGTCGATCCCCACGACGCAGCCGGCACTTTCGTCGAGCTCGAAGCGCCGGGCGGGGCGGCCCTTCTGGTACGTGCCGAAATCGCGCTGGTTTTCCAGCTCGCGGATCCAGCCCCGGGCCATGAGGTCTTCGCACACGGAAATGGTGGTGGCACGGGTCAGGCCGGTGGCGTCCATCAGCTCCGAAACGGTCACGGCGTTGGAGGAACGGATGGCTCCGAGCACGGTGGCCGCGTTGACCCGCCGGAGCATCTGCGGAGTGGCAGTCGCGATATCAGGCATGGCTGTTGACCTCCTGTAGGTATGCGTCACATAATACTTGAGGTACTAAATTTAGATTCTAAATAAACGTCCCATCCATCGCAGCGCCGACACAGAACAGGATTCCCCTTGTCCTCCACCGCCACCATGGCAACTCACACCGACTCCGAGCGCATGGCCGATCCCAACTGGTGGCGCCAAGCGGCTGTCTACCAGATCTACCCGCGCAGTTTCTCCGATGCGAACGGCGACGGCCTGGGCGACATCAAGGGCATTACCGCCAAGGTTCCGTACTTGAAGTCCCTCGGCATTGACGCAGTCTGGTTGAGCCCGTTCTACCCCTCGGCTCTTGCTGACGGTGGCTACGACGTCGATGACTACCGCAACGTTGACCCCAAGCTGGGCACCCTGGCCGACTTCGATGAGATGGCGGCCGCCCTGCACGCTGCGGGCATCAAGTTGATCGCGGACATCGTCCCGAACCACTCCTCGGACCGGCACGAATGGTTCAAGGAGGCGCTGGCCTCCCCGAAGGGATCGGCAGCCCGTGAACGCTACATCTTCCGCGACGGCCTGGGCGAGAACGGCGAACTGCCCCCGGCGGACTGGGACTCGGTCTTCGGCGGCCCGGCCTGGGAACGTATCACCGAACCGGACGGTACCCCGGGGCAGTGGTACATGCACATCTTCACCAGGGAGCAGCCGGACTTCAACTGGGACAACCCGGAGGTTCGCGAGGACTTCCTGAAGACCCTGCGCTTCTGGTCCGACCGCGGCGTGGACGGCTTCCGCATCGACGTCGCGCATGCCCTGACGAAGGACCTGCCAGAGGTGTTGCCGTCAAAGGCCGAACTGCCCAAGGAAGGCGACAACGCCCTGGGCGCCCACCCCTTCTGGGACCGGGACGAGGTACATGAGGTTTATGCCGAGTGGCGCAAGGTCTTCAATGAGTACAACCCGCCGCGCACCGCCGTCGCCGAGGCCTGGGTGCATGCGGACCGCCGCGCCCGCTATGCCAGCCCGGAAGGCTTGGGCCAGGCCTTTAACTTCGACCTCCTCAAGGCCGATTTCGACGCCGGCCAGTTCCGCGCCATCATCACCAAGAACCTTGCCGAGGCGGCAGCGTCCGGCGCCTCCTCCACCTGGGTGTTCTCCAACCACGATGTTGTCCGGCATGCCACCCGCTACGGCTTGCCCCAATGCGTGGGCGTCGACGGCGAGGGCCAGGACGGCAAGGCATGGCTGCTCGACGGCGGTTTGGCCGCCGACGTCGACGCCGAGCTCGGCTTGCGCCGTGCCCGCGCAGCGTCGCTGTTGATGTTCGCCCTGCCCGGCTCTGCGTACCTTTACCAGGGCGAAGAACTTGGCCTGCAGGAAGTCGGCGACATCGTGGACAGCGAGCGCCAGGACCCGGCGTTCTTCCGCAACCCGGGCGTGGACGTGGGCCGCGACGGTTGCCGTGTCCCGCTGCCGTGGACTTCGGATGGAAGCTCCTTCGGCTTCGGTGACGGACATGCCCACCTGCCGCAGCCTGAATGGTTCGCGGGCTACGCCGTGGAGGCGCAGGAGAACGTTTCCGGCTCCACGCTGGAGCTGTACCGCAAGGCCCTGGACCTGCGTTCGGAACTGCGGGCGGCCGAGGACCTTGAATGGATCCCCTCCAGCGACGAGTCCGTGCTGCACTTCGCACGGCCCAACGGCTGGCAGTCGGTGACGAACTTCGGCGCCGGGCCGGTGGCACTTCCGGAAGGCACCGTCGTCGTGAGCAGCGCACCGCTCGACGCCGGCAAGCTCCCGGCAAACACGACGGCCTGGATCGTCTAGTCCCCAGTTAAGGGCCGTAACCCCTGACCCAACTGACTCGCAGTTAATGTCGTTTTGAAGGCTGTAAACGACAACAACTGCGAGTTAGTTGGGATGAAAGAGTTGGAAAATGACTGCAAAGAGTGAAACAGCCCCTGGTCGGCTCATCTATGGCTGCATGGGCCTGGGAGGTCCTTGGGAGGGCAGCGAATACGGGGCTGCCGAAGTTGAGCAGGCCGCGGCCGCGATCGAAGCCGCCATGGGCATCGGGATCGCCCTGTTCGACCACGCCGACATCTACCGCAGCGGCAAGTCCGAGGCCGTATTCGGCGAAGTCCTTGCCGGGACGCCAGGGCTGCGGGAAAAAATCCAGCTCCAGACCAAGTGCGGAATCCGGCTCGGCCAGCCCGGAGTTGAAGGGCACTACGACCTCAGCAAGGACGCCATCCTGGAACGGGTCAATGGAAGCCTGGAACGGCTCAGGACCGACTACGTCGACGTGCTGCTGCTCCACCGCCCCGACCCCCTGATGGAACCCGCAGAGGTGGCGACCGCCGTCGGGCAGCTCATGGCGGAAGGCAAAGTGCGGCAATTGGGCGTGTCCAACATGTCCGGCGCGCAGATCGCTTTCCTGCAGGACCAGCTGGAGGTGCCGATCGTGGCCAACCAGCTGGAAATGAGCCTGCACCGGCGGGCCTGGCTTGAGAGCACTGTCCTGGTCAACCACGACGACGCCCTCGGCTACAGTTTCCCGCACGGCACTTTGGAACACTGCGTCGGCCAGGGGATTGAGCTGCAGGCCTACGGTTCCCTCGCCCAGGGCCGGTACACGGGCTCGACGCCGGATTCCTCCACCGCCGCCGACACTGCGACTGCCGCGTTGGTCGCCCAGCTCGCGGAAGAGAAGGGTGTCACTCCTGAGGCCGTGTTGTTGGGGTGGCTCATGAAGCATCCGGCCCGTATTTCCCCGGTGCTCGGAAGTTCCAACCCGGCGCGGATCGCTGCCTGCGCGGATGCGGCCGCCGTTGCCGCAGCCATGACGCGGGCCGAGTGGTATGGCCTGTGGGTGGCTGCGCGGGGCAGCAAGCTCCCCTAAAGCGCGTTAAAGCCCAACTGACTCGCAGTTGTTGTCGTTTAGAGCCCTGAAAACGACATTAACTGCGAGTCAGTTGGGCTGAGGCAGCTACAGCAACACATGCGTGCTACTACAGCGGCGCGACAACGTGGGCCCCCGACGGTAGGGTTCCCTGGCCGAGCTTGCGAGGCGAGGGAACCGTCGGGGAATAGGTGCTCGAGTCACCCTGGATCGACTGGCTCGGCTTGCCGTCCACGCCCACCGGGATGTCGCCGGCGATAGTCACGCGGTTGAGCTTGCGCGGCTGGCCGTCGTAGTTGTCAGGGGCGTAGTGCTGGGTGATGCGGTTGTCGAAGAGCACCAGCTGGTTCGGTTCCCAGTTCACGCGCACCACGTTCTCCGGACGGGTGACGTAGGCCTGCAGCAAGCGGATGATGTCCTTCGACTCGGTGTTGGACAGCCCCACGATCCGTAGGCGCTGCGCGAAGCCCCCAATGAACAATCCGCGCTCGCCGGTCAGGGGATGGACACGCACCACGGGGTGGGCGGTTTCGAACTTGATGCGGGTGAATTCCTTGCGGCGTTCATCGGCGTTCTCATGTTCCAGGTTCTTCGGCACCGAGTAGTCGTAGTCGTTGGTGTGGATCGCCCATAGCGTGTCCGCGAAGTTCCGGAGCTCGTCCGGCAGGTCCGCGTACGCTCCCGCCGAAGAAGCGATCAGGGTTTCGCCTCCATAAGTCGGGAGATCGATGCTGCGCAGGGTTGAAGCCTGCGGCGGGTTGACCACGAACGTGACGTCGGTGTGCCAATTGTTGGCGGAACCGTTCTCGCTGTCCACGGGAAGGACGTTCTCTTCGCCCTCCACGGAGGCCACGGTCGGATGCGCAGTGGTGAGCGGGCCGAAGTGGCTGGCGAATTTCACCTGGGCCTCGTCGCTGAGAATATTGGCCTCCCGGAAAACGAGGGCCTTGTGTTCGTTGAGCGCCGCCCGGATCTGCCCCACAGTTTCCGGGGAGAGATCGCCGCTGAGGTCGAAGCCGCGGATTTCGGCGCCGATGCGGGATCCGAGCTTGGCGAATTCCAACTTTGTTTCGGTAATGACGGACATTTTTGTTCCTTTTCTGTTGTGACTTAGTTGTGGCTTAGTTGTGGCTAGATGGATGGATTGACGGTCAGGACCCGGACCCGACGGCGGTCCGCCAGCGGGAGAAATGCCGCTCCAGGGCTACAAGGAGGAAGTTCACGGCCAAGCCCAAAAGGGACACCGTGAGAATGCCGGCGTACATGTCCGGGATAAGGAAGCTGCTCTGGGCGTTCACGATGAGGTAGCCGAGCCCGGCCTTCGCCCCCACCATTTCCGCGGCGATCAACACCAAAATGGAGGCCGTGCCGGCCATGCGGATACCCGTGAAAATGGTGGGCACCGCGGAGGGCAGGATCACCTTCCGGAACAGTGCAAGGCTCGAGAGGCCGAGCGATTTCGCGGCCCGGATTAGCAACGGATCCACGGTCTTCACACCCGCGATCGTGTTCAGCAACACGGGAAAGAACGCCGCATACGCCACGATGCTGATCTTGGACTCCTCGCCGATCCCCAGCAGCAGCGTGAAGACGGGCAGCAGGGCAAGCGCGGCAGTGTTGCGGAACAGTTCCAGCAGCGGATTGAGGACGGCATTGAGCCGCCCATACCAGGCGATCAGCAAACCGAGGGATACGCCAGCCACGAGGGCCGCGCCGAATCCCGAGACCGAACGGGTGAGGCTCGCGGCCAAGTGCGTCTGGATGGATCCGGATTCGAACAGCTTGCCCCACGCTGCCAGGACCTCGTGCAAGGGCGGCAGGAAGACCCGGGTTGACGGGCTGGCCAGATACGTCGGCCCGAGTTCCCAGAGTGCCAGGAAAGCGATGATCCCGGCGGCCTTCCACAGGCCGGAACCGGCGCTGGCGGCGGCTGTCCGCAAAAAGGCGAGTATCGCCGTCGTGCTCCGGCGCCCCGCCTCCGCTGGACCAGAGTGCCCGACGGCGGGAGCTTGCTTGAGCGCGGCGCTCGCCGCGGGCTGTTGCGCAAGTGTTGTGGTCATTAGGCTGCGCTCCTTTCAAGAGTTGTCCCCGGGACTTCATCCGGGGCCGTGCCGTCCGGCAGGATCTTGCGGTGGCCGGCGTCCTGGGCCAGGCGGACTTCGTCGTGCAACAAGGTCCACACCTTGTGCCGTTGTTCGACGAAGGCGGGATGCGAGCGGATGTCGTCCTCGCCGTCGCGGTCCGGGATGTCAACGTCCACGATTTCCTTGAGCCGCCCGGGCCGCGCGCTGAGGACGGCGACGCGCTGCCCCAGGTACACGGCCTCGTCGATGCCGTGGGTGATGAACACGATCGTCTTGCCCGTGGCCCGCCAGATCCGCAGGAGCTCGTCCTGGAGTTGTTCACGGGTCTGGGCGTCCAAAGCGGCGAAGGGTTCATCCATGAGGAGCACATCGGGCTCGTAGGCGAGGCTCCGGGCAATGGCCACTCGCTGTTTCATGCCACCCGAGAGCTCATGCGGGAAACGGTCCTCGAAGCCGGCCAAGCCAACCAGTTTGAGGTATTCGCTTGCCTTGGCGGCACGTTCGCGGCGGTTGAGCTTGCGCCCGTCGGTTCCCCTGCCTTCGAGCCCGATCGACACGTTGGCCGATGCCGTTCGCCAGGGAAACAAAGCGTACTGCTGGAAAACCACGGCACGGTCCTTCCCGGGTCCCGTCACAGGCTGGCCGTCCACCAATACCTCGCCGGAGGTGGGCGTGGACAGGCCAGCCAGGAGGTCCAACAAGGTGGTCTTGCCGGAACCGCTGGGCCCCACCAAGGTGAGGAACTCGCCGTCGTGCACGTCGAGGCTCAAGGAGTCAAGGGCAGTCAGCGTGGTGGGCTCTTTCGCGCCGGACGTGCCAGCCGTGCCAGCCGTGGAGGCTTTGGAGCCCTTGCCGGGGCGGACGGTGAATTGCTTGGTGACATCGCGGAGGCTGATTTTGGCGGTCATCACTATCCCTTCGTCGAGCTTGGGGTTGGGGTACTTGACGCGAGATCGTTGAACTTGTTGGTGTAGTACTTCGACGGCGTGAGATCGTTCTTGACGATCCCCGTGCTCTTCAGCCATGAGGACCAGCGGGTGAAGTCCTCGTTCTTGATCACGCCGTTGTCCGGCACGCCGGGGCTCTTCCAGTACTGCAGGTTGGCGGTGCTCTCATTGCGTCCGCGGGCGTCGATGATCTTCTTGAAGCGCGCGATCACTTGGTCGCGCGGCGTCTCGGTCTCCCACTTGATGGCCTTGGCCACGCCCGTAGCGAAGGTCCGGGCGGTGTTGGGGTTCTTTTCGATGAAGTCGTTGCGGAGCACGTACTGTCCACCGGCGAAGGTGCCGAAGAGTTCATAGTCGTTGAAGAGTGAGCGCAGTCCACCGGCGGCAACGGCATGGTCCTGCAGGACCCCGCCCAGGCTTCCGACATCCACCTGCCCGCGGCGCACGGCTTCTTCCGTGTCGTTGGGGGCGAGCACTACCAGTTGTACTTGCTTGATTTCATCCTGGCTGAGGCCGTTTTTGCTGAGGTAGGTGTTGATGACGGCTTCGGAATGCGCGCCCAAGGTATTGACCGCGATCTTCTTGCCGATGAGGTCTCTCGCGGTTTTGATGGAACTGTCTGCCTTGACGTAGAAACCGTTGAAGGTTTTGGCGTCTTCGCCGTAGTAGTTCACGACGGCGGTCACCGGAGCCCCTGCCTCGATCAGCTTCACCACTGCCCCGGCGAACGCTCCGCCGAAGTCGGTCTGGTTGGTGGCCGCCGACTGGATGTCCTGCGGGCCGCTGGTGGTGTTGCCTACCCAGTTGAGTTTGATGTCTCCGAGGTATCCGAGGTCCGCTGCCAGTTCGGGGAGGCCGACGTTGTTGGCCGAGCCTTGGTAGCGGAGCTCCTTGACCTCCGTTTGGCCTGCTGCCTGTTGGTCTCCCGCTTGGGCATTGCCGCCGCAGCCGGTCACCGTCAGGGCAAGTACGACGGCGGCCGCGACGCCTAGCAGGGGCTGGTGCAGTTTCATGGGGGCTACTTTCTGGGGAATGGATTTCGTTGGGACCGGACTCTCTGGGGTAGATCGAACTGCCGGTGGGAACGATGTAAGCGCATGTCCACTGGTCAGGGGAAGCCCGGCAGTAACGCCCGGAAACGCCGGGAAACCGGGCGAAATCCGGCGAAATGCCCGCGCAACTCCGGGCAATGCAAGGACACAATTCGCTTCGTGTCGCTGGGTTGAGCTCGGTGAAGCGATGCGTCCGTTCGTGTCCGGAGGCCGCGGTCAGCTGTGAAGGCGAGGATCTGTTGGGCTTTGGATTGCCGTCCCAAAATGTCCGGGTGATTTTCCGGATTTTTAGGCAGGGAGGGGCTCCCCGGGCCTAAATTGTCAGAGCCCTCTGAGAGGCTTTTCTTATGGAAGGCATTCAGGGAATACAGGTGGTCGGAGCGGGCGCGCTAGTTAGCGGCGCGGCTCCTGATGCTGCCGTTCCGTGCTCCCAGTTGCCGGATGCCTGTCTACGGGACCTGGTCGATGCGGTGGGCTCTCTTCGGCCCGGTATTGGCAGCGCCGATCTGATTGATCAGTTGCGGGATTTGGAGGATTTGAAGTCGGCGGCCGCGGCTGCGCAGGCGAGGATCACTGTGGCGTTCGATGCGGCACAGCGCAGTGCCCAGGCTGATCTGGGCGTCCCCGCCGACGAGCAGGGGCGCGGCGCAGGTGGCGCTGGCGCGGCGGGAGTCCCCTGCTCGAGGATCCCGGTTCCCGGGCCTTGCGAATGCCCTGGTGACGGAGATGCCCCACACCCTCGCCGCCTTGGACACCGGACAGCTCAACGAATGGCGAGCGACCCTGCTCGTGAAGGAAACAGCCTGCCTGAGCGCCGAAGACCGCTGCGCAGTGGACGAGGAACTCGCCGCCGACACCGGGACCTTCGACGGCGCCGGAGACAAGGCCATCATCTCCGCCGCCCGGGCCGCGGCCTACCGGCGGGACCCCCGCTCCGTCACGCAACGTGCCAGCCACGCCGCCACCGAACGGCACGTCAGCCTGCGCCCGGCCCCTGACACCATGACCTACCTGACCGCGCTCCTTCCCGTCGCCCAAGGCGTCGCCGTGCACACGGCCCTGACCCGGCACGCCGACACCCTCCGCAACGCCGGAGAGACTCGGACCCGGGGCCAGATCATGGCCGACACCCTGGTCGAACGCACCACAGGCACCCCGGGAGGCATCAGCGGCGTCGAGATCCAGCTCGTCATGACCGACCGCACCCTCTTCCAGGGCGACAGTGAACCCGCCCGCCTCCCCGGCTACGGCATCGTCCCCGCCGGCTGGGCCCGGACACTGCTCGC
>NZ_JAMXIC010000022.1 GCF_027587375.1 Arthrobacter sp. B2a2-09 | reverse complement strand
GACCCGGCCCGCTGAAGCAGGCTGCGCATGATGAACTGCGCCCGCTCCGTGCCCTGCTCCCTGATCAACGCATCCAAAGACTCAACCCACTCGGCAGTCTCTTCCGGATCACGATCAGGCAGCTGGCTAGTCAACCCGCTAAGGATGTGTGAGGTCTCTTCTCCTGCAGCCACGTCCAACCTCTCTTCATTGAATGTCTGGGCGCTTGCACTGTAGTGCGCGCTGAAACGGCATAGAAATTTCGTATTGTGAGAATAAAATTCTGTAATTCGAGATTAGCCATGCGTTCGCCAAGCGTCAATCTCGCGCCGCGGAGGCTAGCGCCTGCAAGGCCCCGCGGCCCCACGCCGCCGTTTGTGACCGCCGTCGGGCGCGCGGCCCTTGACCAAAGGTGACCTAGCTCATACAGTTATTTCACTATTCAATAACTAGATTCCACGATGCGAAAAGCTTTAGATCCTCTCACAGCGTCTCGGAAGCCCTAGTTGCAGCACCACAAAGAAGTGGAGATCTACGATGCAATCGACTCCCCCAGTCGGCGTCACAACGGCTCCGGAGCAGACCATACTGCCAGGCAGTTCGGTCCATCCGTCAGTAGGAAATGAAACCCTCTGCGATGTAGCGTCCGTCGCAGCAGGCCGCACCATCAGCCCCAGCCTCTATAACCTCGACCTCGCCCCCACCAAGAAAGAGGGTAGGCGCTGGACCAGCTACAGCATCTTCACCCTCTGGGCCAACGACGTCCACAGCCTTGGCAACTACGCATTCGCTATCGGCCTCTTTTCGCTTGGCCTGGGCGGGTGGCAAATCCTCGTGGCCCTTGGCATCGGTGCGGTCTTGCTGTTCACCCTCTTGACCTTCTCCGGATTCATGGGCCAGAAGACCGGCGTCCCCTTCCCTGTGATGAGCCGGATCAGCTTCGGTATCCGAGGCGCCCAGCTGGCCAGCCTGGTCCGCGGGGCCGTGGCGATCGCCTGGTTCGGGATTCAGACATACCTTGCCTCCGTGGTGCTCCGCGTCATGCTTGTCGCCATGGTCCCTGGACTCAAGGACATGGACGCCAACTCGATCCTCGGCCTGTCCACCCTTGGCTGGATCGCCTTCGTATCTCTCTGGATTGTCCAGTTGATCATTGTCAGCTTCGGCATGGAAATGATCCGCAAGTACGAGGCCTTCGCAGGCCCCATCATTCTCGCCACCATGCTTGCCATTGCCATCTGGGTCTTTACGGAGGCCGGCGGCGCCATCCAATGGTCCGGCATCAAGGGCCTCGAAGGAGGAGAGATGTGGCGCACCATCTTTGCCGGCGGCGCCCTCTGGGTCTCCATCTACGGCACTTTCGTCCTGAACTTCTGCGACTTCACCCGTTCCTCGGTGTCCAAGAAGTCGATTGTCCGCGGCAACTTCTGGGGCATCCCCATCAACATGCTCCTGTTCGGCGCAATCGTGGTCATCATGGCCGGCGGTCAGTACAAGATCAACGGCAAGATCATTGAAAGCCCCTCGGACATCGTGCAGAGCATCCCCAACACGCTCTTCCTCGTCCTGGCCTGCCTTGCCTTGCTGATCCTGACCATCGCCGTGAACCTCATGGCGAACTTCGTTGCACCTGTCTACGCCCTGACCAACCTCTTCCCCAAGCACCTGAACTTCCGCAAGGCAGCCTGGGTGAGCGGTACCATCGGCCTGATCATCCTGCCGTGGAACCTCTACAACAACCCCTTGGTGATCGTGTACTTCCTGGGCGGACTCGGCGCGCTGCTCGGCCCGCTGTTCGGCGTCGTCATGGCCGACTACTGGCTCCTGCGGCGTGGCAGGGTCAACATCCTTGACCTTTACACGGACCATCCTTCGGGCACCTACTTCTACAAGCGTGGCGTCAACCCCCGGGCGATCGCCGCAATGGTTCCGGCCGCCGTCGTCGCCATCCTCATCGCGTTCGTTCCCGCCCTGGAGGCCGCGGCACCGTTCGCCTGGTTCTTCGGCGCAGGCATCGGGGCGTTGTGCTACTACGTGTTCGCAGACAAGAAGCAGCAGCACACCGACGTCTCCGGCGAGCCGATCGCCGTCGTCAGCAACCACTAATACTCAACTGTCCCCACCGCCACCCTCGCCTCGCAAGCTCGGCCAGGGAACCCTGGCGGCGTGGGCCCACGCAGTTGTTGTCGTTTTCGCCCGTCAAAACGACAACAACTGCGAGTCAGTTGGGCGTACCGGGCAACCAGGCTACCCAACCAAGGAGGAACACATGCGCATCCTCGTCGCAAACGTCAACACCACCCAATCCATGACCGACTCCATCGCAGCCCAGGCGCGCAGCGTCGCGGCTCCCGGCACCGAGATCATCGGCATCACCCCGCGGTTCGGCGCCGATTCCTGCGAAGGGAACTTCGAAAGCTACCTCGCCGCCATCGCAGTGATGGACCGCGTGGTCAACTACCCCGAACCATTCGACGCCGTCATCCAGGCCGGTTACGGCGAGCACGGCCGCGAGGGACTCCAGGAGCTCCTCGACGTTCCGGTGGTCGACATCACCGAGGCCGCTGCCAGCACCGCGATGTTCCTCGGCCACAAATACTCCGTGGTCACCACTTTGGACCGCGCGGTCCCGCTCATCGAAGACCGCCTCAAGCTCGCGGGGCTGGACGACCGCTGCGCGTCAGTCCGTGCGAGCGGCATGGCCGTTCTGGAACTCGAGGAATACCCGGACCGGGCAGTCGAAGCCATCGTGGAACAGGCTGAGCGCGCCGTGCGTGACGACAAAGCGGAAGTGATCGTCCTCGGCTGCGGCGGCATGGCAGGCCTCGACGAGCAGATCCGCCAACGCTGCGGAGTTCCGGTGGTGGACGGAGTGGCCGCGGCGGTGACCATCGCCGAGTCGCTCGTCCGATTGGGCCTCTCCACGTCCAAGGTCCGGACCTACGCCACGCCGCGCCCCAAGACCGTCATAGGCTGGCCCCTGACCACAACGGACACGACGACGGCGGATGCTCCCGCCGCGCACTAGCCCAACAAACAGGAGAACCGCGTGAGCGAAACCATCCCCACCCAGCCCCGGGTCGCCGTCGTCACCGGAGCCGGTTCCGGGATCGGGCGGGCAGTTGCCCGGCTTCTGTTGGCCGAAGGCTACCGCGTTGCCCTCGCCGGACGGCGGGAAGCTCAGCTTCTCGAGACCGCTGACGGCCACCGCGAGGCGCTCGTGGTGCCGTGCGATGTAACAGTGCCCGACGACGTCGCGGGCCTTTTCGAGTCGGCCCGCCAGCGCTGGGAGAGGGTGGATGTCCTGTTCAACAATGCGGGCATCTTCGGTCCCTCCGGCAGTGTGGACGAGATCAGTGTGGCCGATTGGAATGCCACCCTGGCGGTCAATGTCACCGGCTCCATGCTGTGCGCGGCCGAGGCCGTGCGGACCATGAAGTCGCAGGAGCCGCAAGGCGGACGCATCATCAACAACGGCTCCATCTCCGCCCATTCGCCGCGGCCATTGTCCGTCGCGTACACCGTGAGCAAGCACGCCATGAGCGGCCTGACCAAGAGCATCGAGCTGGACGGGCGCCCGTTCGGAATCACGTGCGGGCAGATCGATATCGGCAACACGCGCACCGAAATCATGGACACCATCGGCGTGGGCTCGGGGGCGCTCCAGGCTGATGGCAGCAGGCGCGTGGAGCCCATGTTTCCTGTCGAGGACGCTGCCCGCGCGGTGCTCATGATGGCGAACATGCCGGCGTCGGCCAACGTAGGATCGGTGGTGGTGACCGCGGCGGGGATGCCGTTCGTGGGCCGTGGCTAACCGGCTAACCGGCTGGCTGGCGCTAGAAGCCGGCCTAGAAAATCGACCAGCCCGTGCGGGTGGTGAACTCATCCAGGGCGGCAACGCCGGCCAGTGAATTCCCCGATCGTCCCAGGCCGGGGCTCCAGACACAGATGGTGCATTTGTTGGGCACCACGGCCACAATGCCGCCGCCCACCCCGCTCTTGCCAGGCAGCCCCACCCGGTAGGCGAATTCGCCAGCGGCGTCGTATGTGCCGCACGTGAGCATCACGACGTTGATCCTCTTGGTCTGGGATGGGGACAGCAGCGCCGTGCCGTTCCCGCGCAGCCCGTTGTTGGCCAGGAACCTGCTCGCGAGGGCCAAGTCAGTGCAGCTCATTTCGAGCGCGCATTGATTGATGTAGGCCTCGAGGACCGAGTCCACTGGGTTTTCGAGGTTTCCGTAGCTGGCTAGGAAGTGTGCCAGCGAGGCGTTGCGGTGACTGTTCGCCGCCTCTGAAGCTGCCACCTCGGGGTCGGTGTCGATGGAGTTGTTGCCGCTTTCTTGGCGGAGCAATTCCCGGACGGGAGATGGCGAGTTGCCCGCGATGCTGAGCAGCCTGTCCGTGACAACCAGTGCACCGGCATTAATGAACGGATTCCGCGGAATTCCGTCTTCGTGTTCCAGCTGCACCAGGGAATTGAACGGATTGCCGGAGGGCTCCCGGAACACGCGCTTCCAGATGCGGTCGCCGTCCCCGGCCAGCACCAGCGCGAGGGCGTATACCTTCGAAATGCTTTGGATGGAGAAGGGCACGTCAGCGTCTCCGGAGGAGAAGACCTCGCCGCTGGCGGTTGCCACGGAAATGCCGAATTGCTTGGTGTCCACAGCGGCCAGGCTCGGGATGTAGTCTGCAGGCGCCCCTTGGCCGAGCAAGGGCTGAACCGTTCCCACGATGTCGTCGAGGAGATTCTGGAGGTCCATATTCTTAGCGCCGTCCTTCGGAGTGGTTCCACAGCCTGAGCTGAAGATGGGCAAGCAGCCGTTGCTCTGCAGAGTGGAGGTCGATGCCGGCCACTTCGCATGCACGCCTCAGCCGGTAATGCACCGTATTCCGGTGGACGGCCAGTTCCTCGGCGCACCGGTTCACGTCACCGAAGAACTCAAGGTAGGTCAGCATGGTCGTGGCGAACTCGGGGTATCGGCTGCACAGCAGGGTGATGCCTCCGTGCCGGAGGTCAGACCTCGAAGCCAGAAGCTCCAGCAATTCCTTCGTCAAAACGGTTGTTTCCACGTCGGCGTAGGACGCCACATGGATTGAGGGCGTGCTTTCCAGGACCTTCAGTACGCTGCGGACGTGCTCAAGGGTGCCGTGAAGTGCGTCCAGGCGTTCGACGACGGGTCCGACGGCGGCCTGCACCTGGCAGTGCAAGTGGATCCTTGCGTCCCGGACAATGACGTTGATGAGGCGGTTGATGGCCGGCGGGGACTTCACGGGGTCGAGGTCGGGAAGAATCATGGCTATTTCCAAACCGATAGCTCCCACCACGGCACCTGGGCGGTATGCGGCCGCATGGATCGATGCTACGTTGGCCAGTTCGCCACGCCGCAGCTGCAGGCCCGCTGCCGTCTCGTCGTCGCCTTTCGCGGAGATGAGGACGAGGGCCGCTGGTTTGGAAGGATCTATGCCCGCGGACTGTGCTTGGGAATGGATCTGGGGAGTGCCGCTGAGCAGGCTGGAGATCCTGTCCCGCCGCAATGCCTGGGACTGCTCGTTGCGGTGCCGGACCAGTTCTATGGCTGCGTGGCGTGCCGCTCCAACCATGAGCTTGTCAGTGTTGGGGGCGAGAGGTTCCTTTCCTTCCTGCAGCCAGATGTACCCCAGGATCCTGTTGCCTGCGTGGATACCGATGGCCACCCGTTCCCGGAGTCCTTCCGTGGGATTGGCTTCCATATGGATGAGAGCCTCGGCCGCCTGGAGGTGTTTGTAGACCCCGGACTCTTTCAGCAGTTTTTGGTAGCGCTCGGGCCCGCGCCGGGCCAGGATGGAGAGCCTGCGGAGTTCGTCGACGTCGTTGGAGGCCGGTGAGTACGCCAGGACGCGGTTTGCCGGATCCTCAATGACCACGTGGCCGTTGGTCAGGGTCGCGGTAGTCTGGGCGATCGCAAAAAGATCCCGGTGGATGATCGTGGACGCATCCGTGGAAAGTGCAGGCTCCTGGATGCGGTTGTTGGCGATGCTCTCCAGCGTGCCCCAGTTCATTTCCGGGGACACGGCGATCAGGCCTATTCCGGTGGGAAGCAGCACTTCACGGACGGCGTCCAGTTCCTCTTCGTTCCCCTTCACCGCGACCGCGGCGGGGTAGTCCGGAATCAGCTTCCGGATGCTCGGCAATGCTGCGCGGCCGCGGACTCCGATCAGCAGGACCAAGCTCCCGCGTTGGACCGGCGTCTCGTCCTCGGCGTCCGCGATGACCGTTTCACGAACCGTGCCATTGTCCGTTCCGGGAGGAACCAGAAGCTGCCCGTTGTCGACGCCAATGTCTTCAAGTATGTCGCTGAGCATGGCGCCAATGACATGCTCAGCAGATTCCTGGGGTGCCACCCGTATTCACTTCCTCTAAGCGGCTTAGCCGCGCTCACAGCCATGAACATTACTCGCACTCTGCCGGAACCAGTTGTCATTCGAGCACAACCGGGATCGGACGAATTTAGCTGGCCAGACAGTTCGCTCCGATCTGCCGGAACCTAGAGTTGTTTTCCGTTCCCTTCGCCGATGATCCAGCAGTGCCGCTGTGATTCCACAGATCGGCAAGGGGACAGTTCTGGAGCATGCAGCCGCACCCGCGGTACCGGAGTCAAAGGAGACCCCTGGAATGAAACGCACATTGAACTGGCCTTCGCCGAAATCCGACGCCGGAACCCAGATCGCCGGGCTTGATCCCGCCGATTCCCTGGAAAACAACCGGGAGCTTCTTGGCGACCGATCGACCGCGGCGCAGGATTTTTCAAGCGAGGAAGCCGGATACCACAAGACCCTCAAGCCTCGGCAGATCCAAATGATTGCCATCGGGGGAGCAATCGGAACCGGCCTCTTCATGGGGGCCGGCGGCCGACTTAACGGTTCCGGCCCGGCCTTGATCTTCGTCTACGCCCTCTGCGGCTTCTTTGCGTTCTTGATTTTGCGAGCCTTGGGCGAATTGGTCCTCCACAGGCCATCCTCCGGCTCGTTCGTGTCCTATGCCAGGGAGTTCTACGGCGAGAAGATGGCCTACGCGGCCGGCTGGCTCTACTTCCTGAACTGGGCCATGACGTCCATTGTCGATGTCACGGCCGTGGCCCTCTACGTCAAATTCTGGGGACAGTTCTGGGCGCCGCTGCAAACAATTCCGCAGTGGCTCATTGCCCTTTGCGCCCTCGTCATTGTCCTGGCCCTGAACCTCGTCTCCGTGAAGATCTTCGGCGAGATGGAGTTCTGGTTCGCCCTGATCAAGGTGACGGCGCTGGTGGCTTTCCTCGTCGTCGGAGTCTGCTTCATCGTCTTTGGCGGGAAGACCGACATCGGTGTTCCCGGGCTGGGCGTGATCCTGGACCACGGGGGAGCTTTCCCGACCGGTTCCGTGGCGCCGTTGCTGGCCATCAGCGGCGTCGTCTTTGCGTATGCCGCGATCGAACTCGTTGGTACTGCTGCAGGTGAAACTGCCAACCCGGAAAGGGTGATGCCCAAGGCGGTCAACACGGTTGTCTTCCGGATCGCACTCTTCTATGTCGGTTCCGTGCTGCTCCTCTCGCTGCTTTTGCCGTTCACCGCGTACAAATCCGGTGAATCGCCCTTCGTCACTTTCTTCTCCCATCTTGGCGATCCGCACGCCGCAGCCGTCTCGGCATCGGTGATGAACTTCGTTGTCCTGACAGCGGCATTGTCGAGCCTCAACGCTGGCCTCTATTCCACGGGCCGGATCTTGAGGTCCATGGCGGTCAATGGTTCCGCGCCACGGTTCACGGCCAGGATGAGCCAATCGGGGGTGCCCTATGGTGGCATCCTGCTGACGGCGGTGATCACGCTGCTTGGAGTCGGCCTGAATGCCCTGGTGCCGTCCCAGGTGTTCGAGATCGTCCTTGAGGTGTCCGCGATCGGGATCATTGGTGGCTGGGCAACCATCATCCTGTGCCACATCAAACTCCAGGCCTGGGCCAAGCTTGGCAAAGCCGTTCGTCCGTCATTCCGACTGTTCGGAGCCCCTTTCACCTCATACCTCACGCTCGTCTTCCTGGCCTTCGTCCTCGTCACGATGGGGTTCTCGGAGACGGGACGCTGGGTCCTTGCTTCCCTGCTGCTCTTGATACCGCTGCTCATTGCCGGCTGGTTCGGGTGCCGAAAACGCATCCTGGAGGCAGCCGAGGCCCGCCGCGGCCACACTGGCGACCTGCCCGTCGTCGCCGGGTCCTTCTCCCAGGGCGGCCAACGCTCCTAATGCACAACGAATTGATGGAAAACGTAACCACCTTGCCTCAGCAAAGCACCCTGCCCAAGCGAAACCCCGTGACCAACGAACCTCCAAAGCGGGAAATCGGTACCCCCAGCAGCGCCTGGCGTTCGCGCGCCGACGCCTGGGAGTTTCTCGGGTACGCGTTCAAGCAGCTGACAAAGGGCGGCTCGGGAACGTCGTCGCATTCCGGCCTGCAAGGCCAGGCCGTCCAGGCGTTGCGCCTCCTCCAGACCATAGAGCTTTATTGGGCGGCGCCGGGGCTGGCCGCGGTGGCGTCGCTGCGCGCCTGCCTGGACTCGGGAGATTACGACGCCGGGATGGAGATGATCCTCGGAATGTCAGTCAGTCCGCCACCGGGGCAAGCCGGAGTGGAGCGCGCCGCTTCCGGTGCTCAGGATGAAGACCCCCGGGAGCCGCAGCCAGCAAAGGACCGGCCCAAATTCGAAGTCCTGTTTGTCGATGACATCAGCGAACACGAGGCCGACGCGCTGAAGGCGGAAATGCTTGGCCAGCGTAGGCCGTCAGATGCGTTCACCTATGAGCTGATCGTGGTTCCCAGTTACGAGGATGCGCTGGTTGCCTTGGTTTTGAACCCCTCGATCCAGGCGTGCATTCTCCGCCCGGGATTCACCATCGGCAGCGGCCAGCCACTCGGCCGGGACTTGAGGAAGTACCTCTGCGGCCTGGTGGGCTCCGGGCTTGCGGGCATGCCACCGCTGGGCAGGTTCCTCAGCCTGGCGGAGCGGATCTCCGAGTTGCGCCCCGAACTGGATGTCTACTTGGTGGCCGGAGTCTCCATGGAGGGCCTCGCGGGTTCGCTGACTAAGAGGTTCAGGCGGATTTTCCGCAGGCAGGACAATCTCGACCTGCACTTATCGCTGCTATCGGGCGTCGCTGAACGGTACAGGACCCCGTTTTTCACTGCGTTGCAGGAATACAGCCGGCGGCCGGCCAGCGTCTTCCACGCATTGCCAATCTCGCGCGGCGGTTCGGTGGGCACTTCGCCCTGGATCCGTGACATGGCCGATTTCTACGGGCTGAACCTTCTTTTGGCCGAGACGTCCGCGACGTCGGGCGGCCTGGATTCGCTATTGGATCCGCACGGGTCGATCAAGGAAGCCCAAGACCTGGCGGCGCGGGCTTTCGGCGCGCAGAAGACCTTCTTCGTCACCAATGGAACATCCACAGCCAACAAGATCGTCCATCAGTCCATCCTTGCTCCAGGTGATGTGGTCCTCGTGGACCGCAACTGCCACAAATCCCACCACTACGCTTTTGTCCTGGCCGGAGCCCAGGTTTCGTACCTGGATGCCTACCCGCTGGACAAGTACGCCTTCTACGGTGCGGTACCGCTGGCCAGCATCAAGGCCCGCTTGCTGGCCTACCGACGTGCAGGGCGCCTGGACGAAGTCAAGATGATCACGCTGACCAACTGCACCTTCGACGGCATCGTCTACGACGTCGAACGCGTCATGGAAGAATGCCTCGCCATCAAACCGGACCTTGTCTTCCTTTGGGACGAGGCTTGGTTCGCCTTCGCCCGGTCGCACCCCGTCTACCGTCGCAGGACGGCCATGGCCGCGGCCCGGAAACTTGATGCAGCGTTCAGCGATCCCGGCTACGCTGCCAGGCATGCTGAACAAGCGGCATCACTCCGGGACGCAGTGACGGGCGAACCTGCCGACGACGGACTCTGGATGAAAACCCGGCTGATCCCGGACCCGGCCAAAGCGCGGCTGCGCGTCTATGCCACGCAATCCACCCACAAGACCCTCACCTCGTTGCGTCAGGGATCCATGATCCACGTCTTCGACCAGGACTTCAGCGAGCATAACCAAGAGTCATTCCGCGAAGCATATATGACCCATACATCCACTTCACCCAATTACCAGATCCTCGCTTCACTCGACATCGGACGCCGCCAGGTAGAGCTTGAGGGTTTCGGTTTGGTGCAGAAACAGGCAGATCTGGCCACGATCCTTGCCCAGGCCGTGGCCCGCCACCCCCTGCTGAAGAAGTACTTCCGCGTCCTCACCTCAAGGGACCTCATTGCTGAGCCCTATCGGGAAACGGGCAGTGCCATGCCCCTCAGGGATGGGCTGGCAGCCCTGGCGGACGCCTGGCGGCATGACGAATTCGTCGTCGACCCCAGCCGCCTCACGCTGGACATCAGCCGTACAGGGATCGACGGCGATACGTTCCGGCACCGCTATCTTGCGGACAAGCACGGTATCCAGGTCAACAAGACCTCCCGGAACACCGTGCTCTTCATGACCAACATCGGCACGTCCCGCAGCGCCGTCGCCTACCTGATCGAAGTCTTGGTCAAGCTGGCCGAATCATTCGAGGAGGAGCGGCCGGCACGGAAGACGGTCGACGCCGGGGCCCCAAGAGGAGCGACCCCGCCCTTGCCGGACTTCAGCAGGTTCGCGGACCGCTTCCGGCGCGATCCGCCGAGCGGTGAATCCCAGAGTCCCGATGGGGACATTCGTGCCGCCTATTTCGAGAGCTACAAGGATGGATCAACCACGTACTTGTCGGCGATCGACGTCACAGACAGGATCGCTGCAGGCGAGGAAGTTGTTTCAGCCGGGTTCGTGACTCCCTACCCTCCGGGATTCCCCATCCTCGTCCCCGGACAGGTGATCACGGGCCAGGCGCTGGAGTTCATGGCCGTACTCGATACCCGGGAAGTCCACGGCTTCGACCCGCAGCGTGGATTCAGGGTCTTCACAGGCAAGGAGATCGACAAGGAGTAGCACCAAGCCGCACGATTCCACATTGTGAAATTTGAATTTCCCCTTGTGGAATCGTGTGAGCGGGATTACATTGAATTCATCCCCGAAATCAGGGGCTGTTCCCAAATGATTGGTTCAGATCAATGAAGATCCCAGACTCTGCGGCGCTGAAGGCGAGTTCGGCCCCGCGGAAGAAGAAGCCACTGTACAAGTCGCTCTTCTTCCAAATTCTGATCGCCGTCGTCGCAGGTGTACTCATAGGCCATTTCTGGCCGAACATCGGGTCCACCCTCCGGCCACTGGGCGATGGTTTCATTCAACTCATCAAGATGATCATCGCTCCGCTGATCTTCCTCGTGATTGTCACGGGCATCTCGGCAGTGGGCGACGTCAAGGCGGTCGGAAGAGTCGGGGTCAAAGCCCTCCTGTACTTCACCGGCGCCACGCTTTTCGCACTCGTTTTCGGCCTGATTGTCGGAAACCTTGTCCAGCCGGGTGCCGGACTCCACATCGATCCGAGCACCCTTTCGCAGGATGCCCTGAAGGCCCAGACCGGTAATGCGGCGCCCAAGGATGCCGCTTCCTTCATCCTGGATGTGATCCCCACAAGCGTCATCGGGGCATTCGCCAACAACAG
The DNA here is from genome assembly GCF_027587375.1 of Arthrobacter sp. B2a2-09. Classification (GTDB taxonomy): domain Bacteria; phylum Actinomycetota; class Actinomycetes; order Actinomycetales; family Micrococcaceae; genus Arthrobacter. The sequence continues at coordinate 76,112 of NZ_JAMXIC010000022.1, read as the reverse complement.
CCTGCTCCAGGTCCTCTTCTTCTCGGTCTTCTTCGGCGCGGCAATCGTCGTCATCGGCCGCGAGCGCTGCCTCCCGGTCATCAGCCTCATGGAAACGGTCCTGGAACTGATCTTCAAGATCATGTCCTGGATCATGAAGGTGGCGCCGATCGGCGCTTTCGGTGCCATGGCGTACATCATTGGCCAGTACGGACTCGACACCCTTGGGACGTACGCACTCCTGATCGCCTGTTGCTATGGGGCGGCCATCGTCTTCATCGCCTTGCTGTTCCTGGTGGCCTGGAGCTTCGCGAGGGTGCCGCTGTGGCAATTCCTGAAGTACACCCGGGAAGAGTTCCTCCTGGCACTCGGCACGGCGTCCACGGAGTCCGTGCTCCCGCGCATCATGACCAAGCTGACCAACGCCGGCTGCTCACGGGCCACCACCGGCTTGGTTGTCCCCACGGGCTACTCGTTCAACCTCGATGGCGCCGCCATCTACCTCTCGATTTCCCTGCTGTTCCTGGCCCAGGCCTTCGGCCACCACCTTGACCTCGGCCAGCAGTTGGCAGCCTTGGGCGTCCTGCTCCTGACCTCCAAGGGCATGGCCGGTGTACCGGGATCGTCGTTCCTGGCACTTTCGGCTACGGCAGCGGCTCTCGGCATTTTCCCGGTTGCCGGCGTCGCCCTGCTCCTGGGTGCCGATCGCCTCATGGACTCGATGCGCGTCGTCGTGAACCTCATGGGCAACTGTGTGGCTACGTTCGTCGTCGCGAAATGGGAGGGGCAGTTCAACCGCGACGTCATGGTCCGCGCCTTCCGCGGCGAAATCACCAACGAAGACTCCGCCATCATGCTCGGAGCCGTGGACGTGTTCGAAGCACAGGAACTCGAACGGCTCAGCGAAGGACGCGAGCCCTCGCCGAAGTTCAGTGGCGGCCCGAATCCCGATGCGGTTCCGCAGTTTGAGATGAGCAAGCCCGGTCAGCACCAGAGCCCCTCGGTCAGTCCGGACTAGGCGCCACGCAGCATCCCAACTGATCGCCCCGCCGCATCGTCGTGGGGCGATCAGTTGTTTAAGGGGTTCCGGAAAGCGGCAGCAGCTCCGACAAATCCGCGCGCAGACCCGAAGCGGCTACCCGGCCGGCGTCGACCGCGGCGGACCACGCCAAGCGGCCGGTTACCATCGCCAGCCAGGTGGCGGCGTCGCACTCTATGACGTTGGGCGGGGTGCCGCGCGTGTGGCGGGGGCCTTCCACGCACTGAGTGACACCGAACGGGGGCACCCGGACTTCCACTGAGTTGCCGGGTGCGCGGGCGGTGAGCTCCTCCAGCGAGTAACGCACCGCGGTGGCCAACACAGTGCGCGACGGCGGCGTCCCCGGCCCGGCTTCCTGCCCTGTTTCCTGCCCGACGGCGGCCTGCCATGCGGCCAGTGCCGCGCGGCCTTCCTCAAGGTCGATCCGGCGTCGTGCAATTGCCATAGTTCGCCAGTTCCAATCAGTCCAGCAGCGCCGAAACGGCGTGGCCCAGGCGGATCCTGCCGACGGAGTGGCCACCGCCGAGGACGGGCTCCACGACCTTTTCGAGCACGCTGGAGACACCAGGAATATCCACGGCGCCGGCAACAGCGAGAAGCGTCAGCCCAACCAGGGTGGCCGCGCGCGGGTTCCCGTCCAGGATCTTCACTGCGACCGATGCGCCAGCGGGTGTTGCCAAGACCAGGACACCTTCCGCCCCGCCCTTGGCAAGCACTTCGAGTTCGTCCATGACTATGGTGTTCGCCTCGCCGCGGCCTTGCACTGCCCAGGGGTAGTCCAGCATGGACGTGGCAATGGTTGCCGCGCGGGCGTTGGAGCTCTGGTCCCTCGGGGCCCGAGCCAAGCGCGAATAGGCCCGCGCCAGCCCGGTCAGGGAAATCGCGGCCACGGGCGCTCCGCAGCCATCAATGCCTAAGTGGGCGATCTTCTCGTCACTGAATTCCTCGATCACGGACCGTACGCGCTGTTGCAAGGGATGGTTGGGCTCGAGGTAACTGTGGGTGTCCCAGCCGTTCTCGGTGCAGGCCCAGAGGAACGCCGCGTGCTTGCCTGAACAATTGAAGGCCAGCTTGGATTTGCCGTGCTCGGAGCGAATCAGCCAGTTGCGCGCGACTTCGTCCTTCGGCCACGCCGAGGGGCATTGCAGCTGTTCCTCCCGGACGCCGGCGGCTTTCAGCATGCCTTCCACCACGTCCATGTGATCCAGCGAGCCCACATGGCTGGCGCAGGCCAAAGCCACCTGGGCGCCGCGGAGTGGCACGCCCGACTGCATCGACGCGAGGGCCTGGAAAGGCTTGAGCGCGGAGCGGGCGTAGATGGGCGTGCTGATGTCGCCGAGCTGGGTCACCACGGACCCGTCAGCGGAAAGAACCACTGCGGACCCGATGTGGCGCGATTCGATGAAGCCGCTGCGTTCGATTACTGCCAGTTCGACGGCGGACTCAACGCTGAAGGTTTCATGCGAACTCAAGGGCATGATGCAAGTCTAGGGTGAAGGAACCGCCTTCCCGGGCTACTCCACGGTCACCATGACGGACTGCCATCCCGAGGCGCCGTCAGGCACAGGATCCGCTCGTGTTTCAGTCTGCAGTTCGCCGGTTCCGTCCGTGGCCCGGACCTTGATGTAATGGGGTCCCGGAGTGGCGTCCCAGTTGAAGGACCACTGCCGCCACGTGACGACGGATGCCTCCGCGGCAAGGGTGGCTTCGGCCCATGGGCCGTTGTCTATCTGGACCTCCACTTTCTTGATGCCACGGGTCTGGGCCCAGGCCGTGCCACCCAAGGCGACCCTGCCGGCAGGCACTCTGGCGAAGGACTTGGGTACTTCCAGACGGGCCATGGTCTTGATGGGGCCCCGCTCGGACCAGCCGCGAGTGGTCCAATAGGCCTTGTTGTCCGCGAATCGGGTGACTTCCAGGTCCACCACCCATTTGGTCGCGGAGACGAAGCCGTAAAGACCGGGAACCACCATGCGCACGGGGTAGCCGTGTTCCAGCGGCAGGGGTTCGCCGTTCATGCCGATTGCCAGGATGGCATCCCTGCCATCCTGGAGGACTTCCAGCGGAGTGGAGGCGCTGAAGCCGTCGATCGAAGTGGAGAGGACCATGTCTGCTCCGGTTTTGGGTCGGGCTTGTTTGAGCGCGTCGCGGATGGGCATGCCCAGCCATTTGGCGTTGCCGGCAAGGTTTCCGCCCACGGGGTTGGAGACGCAGGTTAGCGACACGTGGGTTTCTATCAGTTGGGCGTCGAGCAGATCCTGAAAGGTCAGCCGGACCTCTTGTTCCACCAGCCCGTGGATCCGCAGCTCCCAATCCTGGGCGTTGATCTCCGGCACGCTCAAGGCGGTGTCGATCCTGTAGAAGTCCTTGGCCGGGGTGAGCCAAGGGGTGACTCCCGGCGTCGGGGACTGGACGCCCGCGGGAACGGGAGCAGCCGCCCGGGCCGGAGCTGGAAGCTTCAGCGAATCCCGCGCCTTGGCCACATTGCTGCGTGCGGCACTCAAGAACCGACCGCCGCCGGCTGCGATGGCCGCTGCGGCAAGGGTAATACCGGTAGCCGCGAAGAAGGTGCGGCGCGTCGTGGCAGGGCGCTCGACGCCTTTGGCCGCGGTGTCGGCAGGGGCGTCAGGGAAGGACTTCAGCCGCCAAAGCCGGGCCACCAAGAACCTCAGGGTTGCGAGTCCCGCCAAAGTGCCGATCAGGCTCGGTATGGCATCCACGGGCTTCACGCTGGCCCGGGTCACCACGGCAGCCACGATCACCGCACCCATGCCCAGCACGCCCAACACGCCCAGCGCCCAATTGCGGAAGGCCACGACGCCTAGGACGCAGGCGAGCACGAAGATGGTCAGGCCCATGCCCACAAACAGCGCGGCCTTGTCATTGGTGCCGAACGTGGTCACGGCAAAGTCCTTCATCCACGGCGGCGTGAAGTCGATGAACGTCGACCCCAGCGCAATCACAGGAGTAGCCCGGGCGGTAAAGAAGGCGCCGACCAGTTCCGCAACGGAAAGTACGACGCCGGCAGCGGCCACCCCGGCGAGTGCAGCCAACGCGGTGGGTCCCCTGAGCCAGTTCCTGAGCTTCTTCATGCAGGTTGTTCGGAGCCGGAGGCCCCCGAGATGGGTCGGAGATGCCCCGTGTTGGCGGTGTGGGTTGGACATGTCCCCCGTTAGCTGAGGGGAATGGGCATATCAGTGTTATGTCCATTGCTCGAAACGAGGGGTGGGCATGTCCAGTGGTGGAGACAGCTTAGGAGTCCTGCCCCCGCACAAAGTACCCTTGAAGACTGTGAAGGTACTCGTCATTGGCCCCGGGGGCCGCGAACACGCAATTGTCCGCTCCTTGCTCAAGGATCCCAACGTTTCCGAGGTCCATGCGGCTCCGGGAAACGCAGGCATCGCCAAGCTGGTCCCCACGTACGCGATCGACGGGAACAACCCCGGCGCCGTCGCAGCGCTTGCGACAAAGCTGGCGGTTGACCTGGTTGTGGTCGGCCCTGAAGCCCCGCTCGCGGCAGGGGTTTCCGACGCCGTCCGCGAAACCGGTATTCCGGTCTTTGGCCCCAGCAAGGCCGCGGCGCAGCTCGAGGCCTCCAAAGCGTTCGCCAAGGAAGTCATGGCCGAGGCCGGCGTGCCCACCGCCATGGCCCGCGTGGCAACAAACGCCGCGGAGGCTGCTGACGCTCTGGACACCTTCGGCGCTCCGCATGTCGTCAAGGATGACGGACTGGCCGCCGGCAAGGGCGTTGTGGTCACCAATGACCGCGAGGAAGCACTCGCCCACGCCCAGGCTTGTTTCGACGCTGGTGGAACCGTGGTCATCGAGGAGTTCCTGGACGGACCCGAGGTGTCCCTGTTCGTGCTGTGCGACGGCCGCACCACGGTGCCGCTGTCCCCGGCACAGGATTTCAAACGAATTTTCGACAATGACGAAGGCCCCAACACCGGTGGCATGGGCGCCTACACTCCGCTCGATTGGGCGCCCGAAGGCCTGATCCAGGAAGTCATCGACAGGGTGGCCCAGCCCACCGTTGACGAGATGGCAAGCCGCGGAACCCCGTTCGTCGGCGTCCTCTACTGCGGCCTGGCCCTGACCTCCCGCGGCACGCGCGTCATCGAATTCAACGTCCGTTTCGGCGATCCCGAAACGCAGGCGGTCCTGGCCCGCCTCAAGACCCCGCTCGGCGCCCTCATGCTGGCAGCTGCCAAGGGCGAACTGGACCAGGCCGAAGAGCTGCGCTGGTCGAAGGAGTCGGCCGTCGCCGTCGTCGTCGCCGCCGAAAACTATCCGGACACGCCCCGCACGGGGGACCGGATCCGCGGCCTGAACAAGGTGGATGCGCTTGAAGGCGTCCACGTCATCCACGCCGGTACAAAGCTGGACGAAGAAGGCCGGATCGTTTCCGCCGGCGGCCGTGTGCTGGCCGTTGTGGCGTTGGGGACGGACCTCGTGGAGGCCCGCGAGCGGGCTTACGACGGCGTGGAGCTGGTCCAGCTCGACGGCGGACAGTTCCGTACCGATATCGCCGGCAAGGCAGCCCGCGGCGAGATCCACGTAGTCTCGCCAGCCACCGGCTCCATCCCGAATGTGAAGGCCTGAACCATGCCTGAAAGCAACGCAAACGGACTGCAGACCGAAACCCTCGACCTCCCGGGGTGGAAGCACTTCTACTCGGGCAAAGTCCGTGACCTCTACGTTCCCGCGGACGAATTCAGTGGGGACGAATCCGGCCAGGACCGCGTCTTGGTGGTGGCCAGCGACCGCATCAGCGCCTACGACCACGTCTTGAGCAGCGAGATCCCGGACAAAGGCCGGGTACTCACGCAGCTGAGCTTGTGGTGGTTCGAGCAGCTTGGCGTGGAGCACCACGTCCTGGCATCCACGGCCGCCGAGGGAGTGCCCGCGGAAGTCGAGGGCCGCGCGATGATCTGCAAACGGCTCGAGATGTTCCCCGTGGAATGCATCGCCCGCGGGTATCTCACGGGGTCCGGCCTGGCCGAGTACCGCCAGTCAGGCACCGTCTGCGACATCCCCCTCCCGGAAGGCCTGGTTGACGGCTCGCGCCTCGGGCACGCCATCTTCACGCCTTCTGCCAAGGCTGAAGTCGGCGAGCACGACGAGAACATCACCTACGACGACGTCGTCGCGATGGTGGGCGACGATATCGCCGCACGCCTGAGCGAACTCACGTTGAAGATCTACACTCGCGCGGAAGAGATCGCCCGTGGCCGCGGCATCATCCTGGCCGACACGAAGGTGGAGTTCGGCATCGATGTCACCACGGGTGTCATTACGTTGGGCGATGAGGTCCTGACGCCGGATTCCTCGCGTTTCTGGGACGCTTCCACGTACGAGCCGGGCAAGGCGCAGCCTTCGTTCGACAAGCAGTTTGTGCGTGACTGGCTGACCTCCGCGGAATCGGGCTGGGACCGCTCGGGTGACACCCCGCCGCCTGCACTGCCGGCCGACGTCGTCGAGAAGACTCGCGCCCGTTACGTGGAAGCCTACGAGAAGCTGACCGGCAGGACGTTCGTCTGACCCGCAGTTGTTGTCGTTTAGCAGCGGCTAAGCGACAACAACTGTCTGGGCCCACGCCGCCAGGGTTCCCTGGCCGAGCTTGCGAGGCGAGGGTGGCGGTGGGGATCAGTTGAGTTGACCCGGGCCGCAGCCCCTAGCTTGCGCGGGAAGACTGAGCGCTCCCACCATGGCCCGACGCCGCCCGACGTTCCGCCAGCCGGATCTCCAGTACGGAGTCCATGGCCTGCTGGACGCGGTCGGCTGCTCCCGCGGCGGTGAAATCGCGTTGGGCCTCTTCGAGATGGACCAGTGCGTCTGTGTTTTCACCGGCCGCCTTGAGGGCTTTGCCGAGGAGGAAAGCGACTTCGCCTGCAGTGTGCCGGGCGAGGACATCGCGGTCCGCGTGGATTTCGCGCAACTTAGTGATGGCCGCCGGGATGTCGCCCGTCAGGTAGAGCCAGCGGGCGCGGATAAAAGCAACCTCCAGCTGGTCCGTCTTGTTTCCGCCCACGATCGACAGGGCGAGTTCAGCGCGTTCGATGGCTGAGAGCGTTTCCGGCTCAACGATTCCCGAGGAGAGCCGGACAGCCGCGGATGCCTTGTTGAAGCGGGCCCACAGTTCAATGTCATTGGCGGGGGAGAGCAGCTTGGCGGCGCGCTCGTGATGCTTGATGCCTTCCACGTAGTCGTGGCGCATGAAGGCCACGTTTCCCACCACCCAGGCAACTTCGCCCGCGAGCTGCGACATCGAATGGTCGTCCATCTGGTTGTTCATGGCCTGGCAATACGTCCAGGCTTCGTCCAACCTGCCGCTCTCGGCCAGTGCTCCGATCAGCGCCCGGTGCGCACCGATGATCAACGTTGAGCCTTTGGGCAGCTGCGCGGAAAGCCTCACGGCTTCCAAGGCGTGCTCGACGGCGGTGGCCAGCTGGCCTTGCCCGTGGCAGACGGCGGCAAGCATCTGCCGGGCACGGACTCCCAGGCCAGCGGACTCCGTAGCCATGGGATGCTCCAGGAGATGCTGGATGATCTGCTGGCATTCCTTCAACTGCCCCTGCTTCATGAGGCATTCGGCTTGCATGTAGGTCATGTTCCACCAGGCGCTGGTGTTCTTTGCCTCGAGCGCTATTTGGGCGGCGGTTGATGCGTGGCTAGCGGCAAGGGGATAGTCCCTGAGGTCCCAAGCTTGCCTGGCATAGAGCCCCGCGAGCACGTATTCAGCATCACCGATGGATACGGGCTGGCTCCAGGCTTCCAAGGCTTTTGGCGCCAGCTCCAGCCGGCGGGCGAGTTCTTCAATGACTTCGGCCGTGGGCTCCCGCCGGCCGGTTTCAAGAAGTGAAATGTAGCTGGGTGAGTAAAGGTCCCTGCCCAATTCAGCCTGGGTCAGCCCACGTTCGAGCCGTTCGGCACGGAGCTTTTCTCCGAATCCGTTCCCCACAGGTTCCTCCTAGAGGCTTGTCTTTGCACTGTCTTTACGCCTAAAGCTTGACAGTCGCTGTGGAAAACATTTTACAATGAATGTCAACAGGGACCGCGAAATTTCCGTAACGAATCCGACTCGCATTGAGGAAAAATTATGTTGAAGAAGATTGCTGCAGCAGTGGCCTTGGCCGGCGCTCTTGCATTCTCCGCCGCGGCGCCAGCCGTGGTTTCCGCAGCTCCTGTGGCAGACACCGTCAGCACGGTGCTCAGCATTGGTAACTGGCCCGACCCCATGAAGGTCGCGCAGGCAATCGGTAACTGGCCCGATCCCATGGTGGTGAAGCCAATGATCGGCAACTGGCCTGATCCCATGGGCGTCTCGCAGGCTATCGGTAACTGGCCCGATCCCGTGTAAGTGAGGCTCGACGGCGGCTCCGGACATCCCGGCAGCCGCTGGATAATTCAAATGAAGTGAAGAATCCCCGGGGCGTCCGAAATCGACACACCGGGGATTTCTTTTGCGCGAAGATCTGCCGGGGCCGTGATATACCCTGAGCCATTGTGTCGGGGTTGTTAACAACACTTGTCTCTAAACCCTGGCCGAGCGAGGAAAACCGGTCAGGGGAATGTTTCTGCGATTTTCCGAGGCCGTCGAAAAACTCGTTAAATAAAGTAGAAGGCCTTCCGAGTGGAAGGCCTTCTACCAATTGGTCGGGATGACAGGATTTGAACCTGCGACCTCTTCGTCCCGAACGAAGCGCGCTACCAAGCTGCGCTACATCCCGATCCGCTGCGAAAGCAACTGTTCAAGAATAGCCGATCCCTCCCCGGATGCGAAATCGAAGGAAGCCCTCCCGGGGACAACCGCCTCAGACCAGCGAGTCCTTCCAAGCGCCGTGCAAGCGGGCGAAGCGTCCTCCACCGCCGATGAGCTCGGCCGGCGTGCCGTCTTCGACGATGCGTCCCTCGTGCACCACCAGCACCCGGTCCGCGGTCTCCACCGTAGAGAGGCGGTGGGCGATGATGATGGCGGTCCGCTCGGAGTCCGATCCGGACAGCAGGCTGCTTAGGCCGGCCTGCACCAGTCGTTCGGAGGGAATATCAAGCGAAGATGTCGCTTCGTCCAGGATGAGTACTGCCGGGGCGGCAATGAATGCCCGGGCGAATCCAATCAACTGCCGTTGCCCGGCGGAGACACGGCCGCCGCGCTTGTTAACGTCGGTATCGTAGCCGTCAGGCAAGGCCGAGATAAAGTCATGTGCCCCTACTGCCCGGGCAGCTTCTTCAATCTCCGCGTGGGTAGCCTCAGGCCGCCCCAAGGCGATGTTGTCCGCCACGGAGCCGCTAAAGAGGAAGGCCTCCTGGGTGACCATCACGACGGCTCGGCGCAGGTCCGCCGTCGAGAGCTCCCGGAGGTCGACGCCGTCGAGGGTCAAGGATCCTTCGGTGACGTCGTAGAAGCGGGCGATGAGCTTGGCGAAGGTCGATTTGCCGGCACCGGTCTGTCCGACGAGCGCTATGGTCTGTCCGGCGGGAATGTGGAGGTCCAGCTCGGGGACCACTACCTTGCCGTTGCCGTAGCCGAACTCCACGCCACGGAAGTCGATTTCGCCGCGGGCATGGGGCAAGGGCACGGGGTTCTTGGGAGGCCGGACGGTGGGGATTTCTTCGAGGAGGCCGGACACCTTCTCCAGCGCGGCTTGGGCGCTCTGGAAGGAGTTGTAGAACATGGCCATCTGGTCCACGGGTTGGAAGAAGCGCTTCGTTGAAAGGATCAGTGCCAGGAGCACGCCCACCGCCAGGTCTCCGGAGAGCACCCGGAATCCGCCGAACAGCAGGACCACTGCGACGCACACATTCCCGATCAGGACCAGGCCCGGTTGGAAGACGCCGTTGAGGTTGATGGAGCGGACCGTGACTTTGCGGTAGTCCTCGGAGAGTTCGGCATAGCGCTCGGCGTTCTCCGGTTCCTTGCGGAACGCCTTGATGGCACGGATACCGGTCATGGTCTCCACGAAGTGCACAATCAGCCTCGCGGACACCACTCGGGATTCGCGGAAGGCGATCTGTGAGTGCTTCTGGTACCAGCGGGCCAGGAAGTACGCGGGCACGCCCGTGGCGAGCATGAGGAGCCCGCTGCGCCAGTCGAGGGCAAATACGGTACATGCCGTGAAGAGCATGAACAGGATCCCGGAAGCGAGCGAACTGACCCCCGAATCGAGGAGTTCGCGCAGCGCCTCAAGGTCCGAGGTCTGGCGCGCGATGATCCGGCCCGATGTGTACTTCTCATGGAATTCCAAGCTGAGCCGCTGGGTGTGCCGGAAGACCCTCAGCCGCAGGTCAAGGAGCATGGATTGGCTCAGCTTCGCCGTGGAGGTGACGTAGAGGGCGGTCAACACCGCCGTTGCGACGGCCGCCGTCAGATACAGGACACCGGCAAGGACCACTGGCATGTTGTTCCCGGCGAGCAGCGAGGGCAGTGCGTGGTCGATGCCAAAAGCGATGATCGCCGGCCCCGCCACCCGGGTGGCCTGCGAGAGCACCACCATGCCCAGCGTCAGCCAGAACCGCAACCGCACCGGGCGGATGAGCGATCCCAGCAAGGCGACCGACCGCCGTCGTACTGCTTTGCTGTCGCTGCGGCTCAGGTGGGCGTTGTCTTCGTTGGCGGTTCCGAACGTGCTCATCGGCGGCCCTCCCCGGCTTGGTCCATGCGCTCTTCCGAATCCAGCTCGTGTTCGAGTTCGTCGAGTTCGAGGTCGAGGTCCTTCGGACCGGCGTCGAGGCTTGCGATCACGTAGCGGTAGTGCGCGTTATGGGCCAATAGTTCCGTATGGGTCCCGACGGCGGTGATGCTTCCGTTTTCGAGCAGCGCCACGCGGTCGGCCAGGGCCACGGTGGAGGGCCTGTGCGCGACGATGAGCGTGGTGGTGTCCCGGAGGACTTCGCGGAGCCTGGCCTCGACGAGTTCCTCCGTGTTCACGTCCAGGGCGGACAGCGGATCATCCAGCACGAGGACCTTGGGCTTGGCTGCGATGGCCCGGGCGAGGGCGATCCGCTGCCGCTGGCCGCCGGAAAGACTCAGGCCTTCTTCGCCGATGAGCGTCCCGACGCCGTCGGGCAGCGAATACGCGAAGTGCGCCTGTGCGACGTCGAGCGCTTCCTCGAGGGCTTCCTCGGAAGTGTCGGGCGCGCCGAGCAGCACGTTGTCCCGGACCGAGCTGGAGAACAGGGTGGTGTCCTCGAAGGCGACCGCCACGACGGTCCGTAGCTGCTCGACGCTGAAGTCGCGAATATCCACGCCGTCGATGGTCACGGATCCTTCGGTCACGTCATAGAGGCGGGGGACCAGCTGGAGCAAGGCGCTCTTTCCGCTGCCGGTAATGCCCACGAGGGCCATGGTTTCGCCGGGCCTGATGTCCAGGCTGATGTCGTGCAGGAGCCGGGCACCGTCGTCGAAACCAAAACCGGCGCCCTTGAAGCTCAAGGCCCCACGCAGTTCCTTGGGTGTTCTGGGGTTCGCCGGACTCGTGATGGTGTTGGGCGTGTCCATGACCTCGAAGTGGCGGTCGAGGGCGGTCTTGGCGGTCAACGCCATGGCCAAGAGGGTCCCCGAGAATTCCACCGGGGCCGCCACAACCGCTGCGGTGCCGAAGAACGCAACGAGGGAACCGATGCTGAGTTCGCCCGCGGAGACCAGCAGGACGCCCGCCACGAGCCCGAGGCCGAGCGCCAGCTCGGGCAGCAGCGTCACCACCAGCGTGAAGGTGGCTTGGTGCTTGGCCTTGGCGATCTCGGTCTGCCTCAGCTCCTCCGCCTGCTCGTTGAAGTTCTCCAATGCTTCGCGGCTGCGGCCGAACGCCTTGAGCACGCGGATGCCGTGGACGGACTCCTCAACCGTGGTGGCGAGGTCGCCGGCTTGGTCCTGGCTCAGACGGGTCACCAAGCTGAAGCGGCGGCGGAAGCGGAAGGAGTAGACCATGATGGGCGCCGCGGCGGCCAGGAAGATCAAAGCCAGTTGCCAGCTCATCGCGAACATCACCGCGACGCCGATCACCACGGTCAAGGTGGTCACCACCAGCATGATCGCGCCGAACGCCATCCAACGTCGCAGGAAGTTCAAGTCCGTCATCGCGCGGGACAGGAGCTGCCCTGAGCCCCAACGGTCGTGGAAGGAAACGGTGAGGTCCTGCAGATGCCCGTAGAGGGACACCCGCATCTTCGATTCCACTGTGGTTGCGGGATTGATGACGAACTGGCGCCGCAGCGCCACAAGCCCGGCTTCGGCGATGCCGAGTGCCAGAACCACGACGGCGGCAATCCAGACAGCATTGGTGGGGCCGCCTGGGTGGAGGGAGCCGTTGATCAGGACCCGCAGCACCTGCGGGATGGCAAGCGCCATAATGCTGGCCAGCAAAGCGCTGATCAGCCCCATGAAAAGCCGAGGGAGGATCGGTTTGACGTGCGGATAGAGACGTTTGACGGAGGTGAAGAATGAAGTCTGTTTGGCCATGCCCGCTTCTCAACAGCTTTGTCCCGGCGTTCCTGGGTTTTCGTACGACGCACGGAGGTAGTTTCCTATAGCAACTACCCTATGCCATCGCGTAACGGGATTCACAGCATCATTGCGTTGCGTGATACGAGGTATTGGGAACGGCCCCTCCCCGGACATCCTCCGTGGTGGTGCCGGCTATGGGCGCGCCGTCAGTGTCAGCAGCACCGCTTCGGGCTTGCACGCGATCCGGACCGGGGCGAAGCGTGAGGTGCCGATGCCGCCTGAGACGTTGACCGGCGTCGTGCGTCCGTTGTTTTCCCAGTCGTGCAGGCCCTTTGCGCGCCACGTGGGGAGATCGCAATTGGCAACCAAGGCGCCGTAGCCTGGGATGCAGATCTGGCCGCCGTGGGTGTGTCCGGCGAGGATGAGGTCTGCTGAGTCGTTGGTGAAGTGGTCCAGGACCCGTTGGTAGGGGGCATGGATGACGGCGACGCGTAGGTGCGGGCGGGAGTCCTGTCCGGCGGTGCCGCGTGGCCAGCCAGCGTAGCGCTCCCGATTCAGATGGGGGTCGTCCACTCCAGAGAAATCGAAGCGGATCCCGTTGATGGGCAGTGACTGGTGCCTGTTGGTGAGGTCGATCCAGCCGGACATCCCGAAACCCGAACGCAGCCGCGGCCAGTCAAGCTCGACCGGATTGTCCTTGACGCGTGACGGGCCCCGGAAATATGCGGCAGGGTTCTTGAACCGCGGTGCGAAGTAGTCGTTGGATCCCGGGACGAAGACGCCCGGGAACTTCAACAATGGCCGCAACGCATCGAGCAGCGGGACGACGGCGTGGGGGTGGCTGAGATTGTCGCCCGTGTTCACCACGAGGTCAGGTTCAAGCATCGCGAGCGAACGCAGCCATTCGGCCTTCTTGCGTTGGCTGGGTACGAAATGGATGTCGCTTATGTGAAGCACCCGGAGCGGAGACGAGCCTTCGGGGAGGATGGGAAGGGTCTCCTCTCGGAGGACGAACTGGTTTTTTTCCCAGAGGCCATAGGCGAGGCCAGCAACGCCAGCGGTGGCGCCCGCACCTGCGGCTACGGCAAAGCCGCGTCCGATGCTTCGGACGCGGCTTGCCAGCGATTCGATGACGGGCTTGGAGCCGTTAGCCATTCTTTTTTCCATTGCCGTTTCCGTTGTTGCTCGGCTGGGTGCTCGGAGAAGTGTTGCTCGGAGTGGTGTTGCTTGGCGTTGAAGTCTTGTACCCCGGCGGATCCAGGAGGTTCGACGGCGGGGCCGGGAACGGGTTGGTGCCATAAGCGGGAGCAACCTGGAGCATGTAGTTGGAGAACTGCGGTCCAGCGATCATGTAACCGTCAATACCCTGGTAGAACTTGCCATTGATCGTCACATTCTGGCCGGGCCGTTGCTGGTCGCCCAGCGGATCGCCAAACCAGGTGGCAGTAGCAAGGCCGGAAGTGTAACCGGCAACCCACGTGGAGCTGTTCGAGTCGTTGGTTCCGGTCTTGCCCGCGATGGGGAAGCTGGTCTTGGTGGAAATGCGCGGTTGGATCAGCGAGCCAGAACCGATGTTCAGAACCTGTTGCATCGCGTAAGCAACACCATGAGCGACCTCAGGGGTGACCGCGTTCCTGCAGCTTGTCGACTGGGCCGGGAGCTTTGCGCCGGTCTGGTCCGTGACCGACGTGATGGCGATCGGCTCGCAGTAGGTGCCGTTGTTGGCGAAGGTAGCGAACGCGCTTGCCATAGTGAGGGGCGAAGTCTGCGTTGCGCCGATGAGGTTGGACAGCCGGGTCATGGGAACCTTCGGATTCGGGGTCCCGGTGGTGGCGTCGGGGAGGCCGCCGTGGATACCGACGGCATCGACGATCTTCTGGATTCCGCACAGATCAACCCTTGCAGCCGTGGCAAATGTCATGGTGTTGATGGAGTTGGCCAAACCATCCACTACCGTCATCGGCTTGTAATAGTTTCCTTCGGCGTTTTGCAGGTCATGGCTGCCCGCTACGGTGCTGTCGTACGAGCCGTCCTCCGGTGTCGGACAGGTGTTCTTCCAGGGGAAGTTCGGCGAATACCTCCGGACGGTTCCATCCAGGACGGTATTCATGGACTTGCCCTCGTTCAACCACTCAGCAAAGGTGAAGGGCTTCATGGTGGAACCGGGCTGGAAGCCGCCCAAGCCGTTGAGGTCGTTGCCGTTGGCATCGAGCTTGTCCACGTTGAAGTTCTGCTCGGCCTGGAACTTCCCATCGGCCGGCAACCAGACGGTGTTTTGCGCCATCGAGATGATCTTGCCGCTGCCCGGCTGGACCGAAACCAAGGAAGCGCCCCATTTGTCCGGATTGGCGCCAGCGGAAGCGTCAACCTGGGTTTGGGCAACGGCCTGTGCCTTGGGATCGAGTGTGGTCTGGATGGTCAGGCCGCCCCGTGAGACGCGGTTGACGCGATCGTCGATCGTCGCGCCGTAGGCCGGGTTGTTGTAGAGCAGGTGCAGCACGTAGTCGCAGAAGTACGCAGCTGTGGGGGAGTAGGGGCAGCCTTGGCGAGGCTGCGTGACCTTGGTGGTCACCGGCGTCGCGATGGCGGCGTCGTAGTCAGCCTTCTTGATCTTTCCCTGATCCAGCATCAGGCCGAGCACCAGGTCGCGACGCTGCTTTGCGTGGTCCGGATTGGTAATGGGGTCGTAGTAGGACGGGCTGTTGACGACGCCGGCCAGCAAGGCGGCCTGCGGCAAGGTGAGGTCCTTGGCGCTGGTGCTGAAGAAGAGCCTCGAGGCGGCCTCGATGCCGTATGCATCCTTGTTGAAGAAGACGATATTGAGGTAACCCTCAAGGATCTGCTGCTTGGAGAACTTCTTCTCCAGCGCGATGGACAGCTTCATTTCGCGAAGTTTGTCGCCCACGCCTTTGTTCACGCCATTGAGCTTGACGTCGGCACCCTGGCCCTGGGCCACGAGGGACTCATTGATGACGTTGTTCACGTACTGCTGGGTGATGGTGGAAGCACCCTGCTTTTGCCCGCGCGCCGTGCTGACAATTGCACGCATGATGCCGGTGGCGTCGATGCCGCCGTGCTCATAGAAGCGGCTGTCCTCGACCGAGACGATCGCGTCCTTGATGAATGGGCTCATCTGGTCGAGCGTGACTCGCGTGCGGTTCTCAGAGTAGATGGAGGCGATCTGGCTGCCATCCGCGGCCAGGATGGTGGTCGCCTGGCTGGGCGGGTTCACCTGAAGCTCCGCCGGCAACGTGTCAAAGAACTGAATGGACCCACTCGCCGCACTGCCTGAAACGGCGGCCGCGGGGACGAGCAAGCCCGCCACCAGGACACCACAAATAGCGCTCACACCGAGGAATCCGAGGATCTTTCCAAGAGTGGTGGCAGTGTCGAATAGAGGGTTCCTACGAGTCACCATGTTCTCCACTTTACCGGCAAGGGCTAGTCTTTCTTTCATGACCAAATGGGAGTACGCGACGATTCCGCTCATCATTCACGCCACAAAGCAGATTCTGGACCAGTGGGGAGAGGACGGCTGGGAGCTCGTCCAGGTTGTTCCCGGACCCGATGGAAACGGACTTGTTGCATACTTGAAGAGGGAGAAGCAGTAACAATGACAACCCCCGCAGAAGCCACCGTTGGCGCGGATTCCACAGCTCCGGCATCCGCCGTCGAGCAGCGCCTTGCCGAACTTGGACTGACCCTGCCGGCTGTTGCCGCTCCGGTGGCCGCCTACGTTCCGGCCATCGTTTCCGGCAACCACGTGTACACCTCCGGACAGCTGCCCTTTATTAACGGCAAACTCGAAGCTACGGGCAAAGTCTCCAAGGGCGACGAAGGCCTTTCGGAAGAGCCCACAGTGTCTCCGGAAGACGCGCAGATGTATGCAGCCGTCTGTGCTGTCAATGCCTTGGCTGCCGTCAAGAGCGTCATCGGAGACCTCGACCGCATCACGCGCATCGTGAAGGTCGTCGGCTTCGTGGCCTCCGATACCTCCTTCACTGGCCAGCCCGGTGTAATCAATGGTGCATCCGAGCTCCTCGGGCGTGTCTTCGGCGACAAAGGGCAGCACGCGCGTTCCGCCGTCGGCGTTGCAGTCCTTCCGCTCGACTCTCCCGTTGAGGTCGAGTTGATCGCTGAATTCAGCTAAGGAACCGGTTCACTCAATTGCCACAACTAGCCCGACGCCTGTTTGCGTTACCCCCCGAACTAGAAGGGGCTGCACGGAACTGGCTTGAGCTCGGCGAACGGGCCCCCCGCGCCGCGCGTTTTGCATCATCTGTTGTTCTGCTCCGCGATTCGCCTACCGGCCTGGAAGCCTGGATGGGTTACCGTCCCGGTTCCTCGCCGTTGGGCGTTGTCGCGTTTCCCGGCGGATCGCTGGAACCCACCGACGACGACGCCCTCGGCTGGCTCGGCCCCGCGCCTCAGCATTGGGCTGAGGCGCTAGGGATCGCCGACGTCGGACTTGCCCGCCGCCATGTGGTGGGTGCCATCCGCGAACTGTTCGAGGAAACCGGCGTGTTGCTGGCCGGCCCCGACCTGTCCTCCACAGTGGAGGCAACGTCTACTCCCGAGTGGATGAAGGCCCGCGAGGCCGTCGCAGCCCAGGACAAGTCGTTCACGGATGTCCTGGCCAAGCGTGGCTTGTCGCTGCGGACGGACCTGCTCAAGCCGCTCGTCAACTGGCTCAGCCCGGACTTTGCGCACCGGCGCTTCAACACCCGCTACTTCGCTGCCACCCTTCCTGTTAGCCAGCAGCCCTCGCTGCTGGCGAGCAAGGGTGTCTGGGGGCGTTGGGTGTGTGTTTCCAAACTCATGGCCGAGCGCGAGTCCCCGGCACTTGGGGACGAAATCGGCCAGGAAAACACGGTGGGCCTGTCACTTGGCCAATTGCTGGTGCCGGGCTCGGAGATCATCCTCGAAAAGATGGCCGCTGCCCAAGGCTGCATTGCGTACCTCAGCTACAAGCGCAAGCCCCACATGTACCAGCCGCGGCTCGTCGACGAGGATGGTGCACTCATGCTCGAAGTCGAAGCGGCCCGGACGGTTTCAGGGGAGCCGCAGCGGGAGCGCTGAGCAGGAGCGCCAATCCGCTGGCGACACGAAAAATGCCTGGCGACAACGGAATTCCGGTGTCGCCAGGCATTTTCTGTGTCGCAGGAAATTAGCGGGAGCGCTGGCGCAGGCGCTGCATGTCCAGGATGACTACTGCGCGGGCTTCCAGTCGGAGCCAGCCGCGCTGGACGAACTCGGCGAGGGCCTTGTTGACCGTCTCGCGGGAGGCTCCGACCAGCTGGGCCAGTTCTTCCTGCGTGAGTTCGTGGGCAACCAGGACGCCGTCGGTCGCGGGCCGGCCGAAGCGGTCCGCGAGGTCCAGCAGGGCCTTGGCGACGCGGCCCGGGACGTCCGAGAACACGAGGTCGGACAGGGAGTCGTTGGTGCGGCGCAGGCGGCGGGCGAGCGCCTGCAGCAACTGTGCGGAAACCTCGGGGCGAGTGCGCAGCAGGGCGTTGAGGCTTTCGTTCTTCAGGCCTGCGAGGCGGGTCTCGGAAACGGCCGTGGCCGTTGCAGTGCGCGGGCTGGGGTCGAACAGGGCCATTTCGCCGAAGAGCTCGCCCGGGCCGAGGATGGCCAAAAGGGATTCGCGGCCGTCCGGAGAAGTGCGGCCGAGCTTAACCTTGCCGGACACAATGAAGTAGAGCTGGTCACCCTGATCTCCCTCGCGGAAAACAGACGCTCCGCGTGAAAGGTCCACCTCTGTGAGTTCGTCCGTCAGCAGACGGAAAGCGTCGTCGTCAAGGGTGGCGAAGAGGGGTGCGCGGCGCAATACCTCGATATCCATGAAATCTCCTGAGTAAAAGTTCGGCTGGGGCGCTTCAGCCATTGTTTCAGAATTTTGTCGCGTCTGTGACGTACTTGGCAGCCGAAACGCCCTAAATCACGCGGAAGACCCCCAAAATCGCGCCCCAACCCGCCGGGAATGCTCCGCTGGGCGGCGGCTTCTCGACCTGGATGACAGCTTGCTTCCGAAGGGAAGCTGTCAGTCTGTGCAACTACAATTGGGGCTTACTCGGCTGTGAGGAGCTTTGGTGTTCGGCTTGACCATCTTGGACCTGGCGTTGATTCTGACGCTTCTTTCCTACCTGATCTACGGACTTCGCAACGGCTTCTTTGTGACGCTCGGTGGAATCGCAGGCTTCGCCGTAGGAGCAGTGGCCGCTTTCATTGCGGTCCCGCTCGTCGGCGACTGGGTGAAGGACAGCGGCTGGAGGTTGACCGCCATTATCGGCTCGGCCGTGGTGCTCATTGTCCTGGGGCACGGTCTCGGTACTTGGATCGGCCAGAAGGTCCGCAAGGCCGTGCGCATCCAGCCACTGCACGCCCTGGACCGCCTGCTGGGTGGTTTCGTCAGCCTGGTTGTCGCGGCCCTAGTCATGTCCATGTTGGCGTTCAGCATCGGCTCCTTGGGTGTGCCGTTCGTTTCGCAGCAGCTGGCCGATTCCAAGGTGATCCGTTTCATCGATACCATGACGCCCACACCCGTCAAGGCCGGCGTCGCGCAACTGCGTTCCACGGTCATGGGCAACGGCATTCCGCAGCTCATCGAGGGCATCGGCCCCGTGGCTCCTGTGCCTATTCCGAACACCAGCACGGACACTCCCGCACTCAACAATGCGGCCCACTCAGTGCTGAAGATTGCCGGCACGGCCTACCAGTGCGGCCAAAACCAGACGGGTTCCGGATTCGTGGTCTCCGCTGGCCGCGTGGTGACCAACGCGCACGTAGTGGCTGGCGTGTCGCAGCCTGTAGTGGAAATCCCCGACGGCGGTGCGTTGCCCGGCCGTGTGGTCTACTTCGACAGCCAGCGCGACCTGGCCGTGCTCGCCGTCGACGGCCTCCCGACCGCGCCGCTGCAATTGAGCGCCGATCTCCCGGCCGGCTCACCCGCGGCCTTCGCCGGCTACCCTCACGGCGGTCCGTTCCAGTCCAAACCAGCCGCGGTCGAGGGCATCTCGACCCTGCTGGTCCCGGACATTTACGGCAACAACCCGTCCCCGGAACAGGTCTACAAGCTGGCCGGAGACGTGCAGCCGGGCAATTCGGGTGGTCCTCTGCTGACGACCCAGGGACAGGTTGCCGGCGTGGTCTTCGCCAAGACCACTTCGGATGTGGCAGTGGGCTATGCCCTCACCATGGACGAGCTCTCGCCAGTGGCCCAGCAAGCACCATCCCTGAGCGCGGCAGTGTCGTCGGGCCAGTGCACCAAGAAGTAGCCTGCCCACCAAGGGACATGCTCAGCCCTTGATCTGAGCACTGGACATAATGCGCATATGTCCAGCGCTGGCGACGAAGAATGAGCATGTCCCCCGGAGAAGCGGGCGAGTCTTCTAGACCGCGGTGGCGAGGTAGTCGATGGCCAGCTTGTAGCCCTGGACTCCTGCGCCGACGATCACCGCGGAGCATACCGGGGAGAGGTAGGAATGGTGACGGAATTCCTCGCGCTGGTGCACATTGGTGATGTGGACCTCGACGGCGGGAAGCTGCACTGCTGCAAGGGCGTCCCGCAGCGCCACGGAAGTGTGCGTGTATGCACCTGCGTTGATGACGATCCCGACAGCGGTTCCGCGCGCGCTGTGGATGGCGTCAATGAGGTCGCCTTCGTGATTCGACTGCACGCAGTCCACGGTGAAGCCGTTGGCCTCGGCGGCTGCCATGGCGAGCTGTTCGACGTCGGCCAAAGTGGAGGTGCCGTACTTTTCCGGCTCGCGCGTGCCCAGCAAGTTCAGGTTGGGGCCGTTGAGGACGAGGATGGTGCCGCGACCGGCTTCGGTGGCGGTGGGAGCTTCAGTCATGACTCCCAATCTATCGGTGTGCGGAGCCTGCCCGGTGTTTCTTACGCCGCCCCGCTGTGAGACTCCCGCTGAGAGACCCCTGCTGTGAGACTCCTGGCGCCAGCGCAAGAAACACCGAACAGCAACTACACCGCAGTGATGCGGAGCAGCAGCGCGTGCTCCGGGTTCAGGACCGGCATAGGAAGCCCCACCTCTGCCAGGAAGCGGCCACTTACCTCAGCCCCGGATGGCAACCATGCCGGCGGTTGCACCTGGGTGAACGTGCGGGCGTAGTCGGCGTCGCCGGGGGCCGGGAAAATGGCCTGCACCATGTAGGAACGCCCGGGGTCGAGGCCCGGAATGGCCACGCGGCCGGGTTGTTCGGCGAATGACGTCCGGGTGCTGACGACGGCGAACAGTGCGGACCCGCCGTCGTCGGACACGACGCCGTGCAGCATCAGCGAGTCGTCCGGGACGTCCGCGCGGACCATCCGCCCGCTGTGGATGAGCCCGCGGTGCTCTTTGTAGAGTTCGATGAAGCGTTTGAGTTCCTCGCGTTCGGCACCCTGCACCTGGCGGACATCCCATTCCATGCCGAAGTGCCCAAACAACGCAGTGATGGCGCGGAAGGAGAGATCGTGGGTGCGGGCCGTGGTGTGTGAGGTGGTGGGGCCGATGTGCCCGCCCACTAGTTCCGGTGGAACCACGACGCCGGTCCAGCGTTGGATGGTCTGCCTCTCGAGGGCGTCGTTGCAGTCCGATCCCCAGATCCGGTCGGTTCGCTCAAGGATGCCGAGGTCCACCCGGGCCCCACCGGAAGAGCAGCTTTCGATCTCGACGCCGGGGTGGGCCTTGCGGAGCTCGTCGAAGAGCCGGTAGGCGGCCAGGGTCTGCGCGTGTACGGATGCACGGCCTGCATGGCCGTGCTCGCTGAGGTCCCGGTTCTGGTCCCATTTGAGGTACTTAATGTTGTTTTCCCCAAGCAGGGCGTCGATCCGCTCGAAGACGTACTGCCAGGCCGCGGGGTTGACGAGGTCGATGATGTGCTGGTGGCGCCATTCCAGGGGGAGGCGGCCGCCGTCCTTGTGGGAGAGGGCCGCGGGGCCCACGATCCAGTCGGGGTGCGCTCGGGCAACATCGGAATCCAGGTTGATCATTTCCGGTTCCACCCAGAGCCCGAATTCCATGCCGTGGGAGTTCACGGCCTCGACGAGCGGCGTCAGGCCATCGGGCCAAAGGGTTTCGTCGACGTACCAATCGCCCAAGCCGGCATGATCGTCGCGGCGCCCGCGGAACCAGCCGTCGTCGAGCACGAAGCGCTCAACGCCCAGCTCCGCCGCGGACTCCGCGAGCTCGATCAGGGTGTCCAGCTTGTGGTCGAAGTACACAGCCTCCCAGGTGTTGAGGACCACGGGACGGGGCTTGCCGGTGGGGAGGCCCGTGGAAGCCGCGGGAAGGACGTGATGCGGGCGGGACCGGAACCAGCTGTAGAAGGCTTCGCTGATGCCATCCAGGCCGCGGTCCGAGTAGGCGGCAAAGAGTGCGGGCGTGGTGTAGCCCTCGCCGGGCTCAAGCACTACTTCGGCCGGGCCCAGGAGCTCAGAGCCGCCGATCATGGTGCGGCCATCGGCCACGGTGTCGGCGAATTGTTCGTGGTTGCCGCTCCAAGCCAAGTGGGTGGCCCAGACTTTCCCGTGGCGGTTGCCGAATCCGGCTGTACCCGCCGCGAAAAGCAGCGAGGAATCGTGCCCTGTGCGGCCGTGGCGTCCCGTGCGTACCCAGGTGCCTTGCTGGACGGGCCGGCGCTGCGGGTGGCGTTCGCGGCACCAGCGCCCGGTGAGGTCGAGGAGTTCGACGGCGTCGGGCCCCACCGGGAGGACGGTGGCCAGTTCGTCGAGCTGGAAGGGGGACGTGCCGTCGTTGACTGCCGTGTGGCGCAGTTCGAGAAGGCCGCCGGGGTGAAGCGTGAGGTTGGACGTCACGGTGATTCCGGCGTCGGGATCCCTCTGGACAATCGCTGCAGAGGCGACGCCGGAGCTGCCGTCAGCCTGCACTTCCACGACGCGAAGCCGGACCGAAAAGTCCAGTCCCGGGACGCCGTCGGCGATTCGCTGGCCTCGCAGGCCCGGGCGGCCCTGCCATGCGGAGGAACCTTGCGGGAGGAGCGTCGCCGGTACGTTGGCGTCGGCGGCGGAGTGCGGGATGGGTTCGCCCAGAATGGCGAGGTCCGGGAGGGTGCTGCCGAGATCGGCACCCCAGTGGATGACTTCGGCCTCTCCGTTATCGAAACTGACCACCAGGCTTGTGCCGGCGGAACGGAGGTGGAGCGGGTCCATGGGCTGGTTCTCTTTTCAAGGGAGTCGTTGTGTCGCGTTACGGGGAAGTGGAGAGTCCGGGCGCCGCCGTCAAAGGAGTGAAGCGGCGGCGTCCGGACTGGTTCGGAGGTCTGCAGCGTGAAGAACTTGCTGATCAGGATAGCGGGAGCCCGGCCGCTGCAGGGCTCCCGCGGGGGACTATTTCGAGAAGAGGGCGTTGACCTGGTTGTTGGCGTCGGTCAGTGAGCTCGCCGGGGACTTGCCCGCGATGACGGCGTCCATGGCCGGCTTCATGATGCCCGCAACCTTGGCGGCGTTGTCCGTGATGGGTAGCAGGAAGGTGGACTTGTCCTTGACGTGCTCGGTGAAGGCGGAGACGTCAATTCCCTTTGCCGCGAAGGCCGCGGCGGCCTTGTCGGTGGAGGTCTTGATTGCGGGGAAGACGACAGCCTTGGAGGCCACGACGTCCTGGCAGGCCGAGGAACCGAGGTACTCGACCCACTTGATGGAAGCGTCCTTCTTCTTGGTCCCGGCCCAGATGGAGTCGGCCAGACCGTTGAACATGGAGGCGTTCTTGCCGTCAACTCCGGTTGGGGTTGGGGCGATGCCGAGGTCGATGCCCTTGTAACCCTTGTACTGGCCGATCATCCAGTCGCCATTGGCGTTGATAGCGGCCTTGCCGGCGCCGAAGGCGTCAGGTGCGTTGGCACCCACCGTAGTCTCGAGCTTGGGCATGTAACCCTTCTGGGCGAGCGAAGCCCACCAAGCGATGGTGTCCTGGACGCGCTTGTCATCGTAGTTGAAGTGCGAGCCCCAGGGGGTCTTGTCCGTGGCGCTCCAGCCCGTGGTGGCTGAGAGGAAGCTCCACTGGGTCTGTCCGGCGTTTTCGGCATCAGAACCCGGCAGGCCGAGCCCGAACACCGCGACGTTGTTCTTGTCGAAGCCTGCCTCGTCGCCGCGCTTGCCGTTCTTATCGACGGTCAGGTGCGCGATGGCCTTCTCGTAGCTTCCGCCGTCCTGCGGGTTCCAGCTCAGGGAGGCCATTTGCGCAGGCGAGAGGCCGGCGTCGGCGGCCATCTTCTTGTTGTAGAAGAGGCCAACGGTGTCCCAGTCCTTCGGGAGGCCGTAGCGCTTGCCATCTTGGCCCACCCAGAGGTTTGCAAGGCCGTCGTTGTACTGGGTGAGGTCCACCTTGTCCGTGGACACCGCGTCATCGAGCGGGACGAGCTGTTTGGTCTTGATGAAGTCCGGGAACTTGGAAAGGTGGTCGGTGAAGACATCCGGGGCGGTGCCGGAGGCCATCCCGTTGGTGATCTTGCCCCAGTAGTCATCCCAGCCCGTCTGGGTGATCTTGACGGTGATATCCGGGTTGGCCTTGTGGAAGTCATCGGCGCACTGCTGGTAGGCGGGAAGCTGGTTGGAGTCCCAGAGCCAGTAGCTGATCTCGCCCTTGGCGGAATCGGCACTGCTACCTCCTCCGCTCCCGCAAGCGGTGAGGGCGAGGGTGGCCACAGCGGCCGCGGCGACGGCGCCGAGTACTTTCTTTTTCATGGTGGGTCCTTTCGGGTGGGGAGGGCTGGGCACACGGCATGAGCCAGCCCGTTGGGGACGTGATGGAGGGAAGGATTACTTGGTACCGCTGAAGCCGATCGAGTTGACGATCTTCTTGCCGAAGATCGAGAACAGGATGAGGACCGGAAGGGCGGAGATGAGGGTCGCGGCCATGAGGCCGGACCAGTCCGGGGCGCCCTGCGGGGACTGGGACTTGAACACGCCCAGTCCCACCGTGAGCACGCGCGATTCCTCGGAGGTCCCGACCAAGAGCGGCCAGAAGTATTCGTTCCACTGGCCCATGAAGGTGAGCAGGGCGAGGGTTGCGATGGGGGCGGCCGCGTTGGGCATGACGATTTGAAAGAAGATCCGCCAGTGCTTCGCGCCGTCGAGCATTGCGGCTTCCTCCACCTCGCGGGACATGTTGAGGAAGAACTGGCGCATGAAGAAGATCGCGAATGGGGTCATGAACAGGTAGGGCAGGACCAAACCGAGCATTGAGTTAAGCAGGCCGAGGTTTTTCACGAGGAGGAAGTTCGGCAAGGCCGTGAAGATCGGCGGGACCAGCATGGTGCCGAGGAAGAGGGTGAAGACGCCGTCGCGGCCTTTCCAACGCAGCCGGGCGAAGGCGTAGGCGGCCATTGAACTGAAGAACACGGCACCCGCGGTGGTGATGCTTGAGAAGAGTAGGGAGTTCAAAAGATATTGAAAAAAGTTGATGGAAGCGCCGGAGCCGCCCTCGGCGATGGCTTCGGAGGCGGTCTGGAGGCCGAAGACGCGTTTGAAAGCACCAAGGTTGAAATCGGCGGGGAGGATGCTTGCCGAGTTGGCGGCAAGGGATCCGTTGGTGGAGAAGGCCGTGCGCAGAACCCAATAGAAGGGCAGGACGCTCACGGCAATGGCGAGGGCAAGCAGCACCCAGGCGCTTGTGCGGCGCCAGTTGAACGGACGACGGCGGGCGCCCGCCTTGGGGGAGGAAATGGTGGTCATGGAGTGTCCTTAGTCCAGGTCCGACTGGTTGCCGCGCAGGAACTTCATCTGGATGAAGGCCACGATCGCGAGGATGAGGAAGAGGATCACGGCGAGGGCCGAGCCATAGCCGAAGTCTTGCTCGTTGAAGGCACGCTGGTAGATGTAGTACTGCAGCACGCGGGTTGCGTTGATGGGGCCACCCTGGGTGGTGACGGCAACGGTGTCGAAGACCTGGAAGGAACCGATGACGGTAACGACGAGCACCAAGGCGAGAACGGGGCGCAGCAGCGGGAGGGTGATCCGCCAGAAGGTGCTGACCGCCTTGGACCCGTCAATGCTGGCGGCTTCGTACACCGTGTTGGGGATGGCTTGCAGACCTGCGAAAAGTAGCAGCGCGGTGTAACCCATATGCCGCCAGGTGTTGATAAGCGCCTGCGTGGGGATGGCCCATTGCTCACTACCGAAGAAGGCTACGCGGGGCAATCCGACCCACTCGATGAACTGGTTCACGATGCCGATCTGGTAGTCGAGCATCCAGAACCACAGGAGTGCAGCGATGACGTTCGCCATGAGGTACGGAAGCAGGAGCGCACCGCGGATCAGGGTGGACTTGGCGACACGGTGCATGAGGATTGCGAGGCCAAGGGCCAGGACCGTCTGGAGCACGATGTTGATCACGACGTATTCCGAGGTCACCCCGAGTGCGTTCCAGAAAAGCGGATCCTTGGCGATCTGTTGGTAGTTCTTGACGCCGATCCATTCCGGGTCTCCGAGGATGCTGTACTCGGTGAAGCTCAGATAGATGCCGCGGATGGTCGGCACCAGATAGAAGAGCACGAAGCCGATCATCGCCGGGAAAATGAAGAGCAACGCGATCTTGAGATCGCCGATGCCGCGGAAGCCGGCACCAGGCTTTCCCCTTTTTTGCGATTTCCGTGACTTCCGCGACCGGCCGGTTGCGGAGAGCTCCGGATCAGGATGTTTGGTGAGCGTGGTCATCTTCGACCCTTCTTGAGTGTGACATGGCTAACATCTGCCCTGAATCTACACGAGTAGATCTGAAGGGGTCAAGTAAGTCTGTGAAGTTTTGTTCGATTATTTTGGATTTATTGCGTTTTGTTGACTCGAGTAGATCCCAGTGATTCACTGGCATGAGCCACTCGTCGAGCCCCTTCCGGCCCAGCGAGGGCATTCTGAAGCCACCCACCTGAATCGAAGGGCTAACAATGACGTTTTCAATGGGAGTAGTAGGCCTTGGCCAGTTCGGCGGCCAATTTGCCCACCTCTTCAAGCTCCACCCCGGGGTTTCCGCGGTCTACGCAGTGGACGAGCTCCCTGAACGGGCGTCCAAAGCTGTTGAACAGCTGGGGCTGGACGGCACCATGGAAAGCTTCGACGAGTTGCTGGCCTCCGACGTCGACGCCGTCGCCATCTTCACGCAGCGCTGGACCCACGGGCCGTTGGTGATCAAGGCGCTGCGCGCCGGAAAGCACGTCTATTCGGCCGTTCCCATGGCAATTTCCGAGGACCAGATCGCCGGAATCATCGACGCCGTGCGTGAAACCAAGCTTGTCTATGCCATGGGCGAGACCAGCTTCTACAACCCCGCCACCGTGTATGCCCGCAAGCAGCACGCCGCCGGCAAGTTCGGCCGCATCTTCTACACCGAAGGCGACTACGTTCACGACATGGACCTGGGCTTCTACGAGGCCTACCAGTACAGCGGCGGCGAAAACTGGAAAGCAACCGCCAGCTACCCGCCCATGCTGTACCCGACGCACGCCATCGGAGGCGTGCTGGGCGCCGTACCGGGCCATGCCGTGAGTGTCAGCTGCATCGGCGTCAAGGACGATCGCGGCGACGGCGTCTTCGACAAGGAAGTCAGCATGTTCGACAATGACTTCTCCAACGCCACGGCCCTGTTCGAAATGAACGACGGCGGCGTGATGCGCACCAACGAGATGCGCCGCGTGGGCTACCCCTCGCATATCCGCGAATCGCGCTTCCGCTTCTTCGGCACCGAGGCAAGCTTCGAACAGCTGGCCACCACCACACTGTGGCAGGACAAGAAGGGGGTCTTGGATGTCTCGGACCAGGTGGAGACCAAGCCGAGCATGTCGGCCGATGACCCCTCGTTGGCGGACGTCGCGCCCGAACTTCGCGGCGCTTTCATCTCCGGCCTCGCTCCGGTGCACGACGCCGGCCGGCTCCCTGTTGAATTCGAGGGGGCTCCCACAGGGCACGAAGGCAGCCACCAGTTCCTGGTGGACGACTTCGTCACGGCCGTGAACAAAGGAAGCCTTCCGCCGGTCAACGCGTGGGTGGCGGCCCGCTTCACGCTCCCCGGCGTCGTGGCCCACGAGTCCGCGCTCCGCGGCGGCGAACGGCTCCCCATCACGGACTTCGGAGATGCACCCGAGGCTTTGTAGCTAGCATGATCCAATGACTACTTCGGCAGTGCACACCCCGCGCGGACCGGTAACGCGCAAAGACGTGGCCCGGTACGCCGGGGTGAGCACCGCCGTCGTGAGTTACGTGGTGAACGGTGGTCCCAAGAGAGTGGCGCCGGCGACGGAAGCGAAGGTCCAGGAAGCCATCCGGATCCTGGGGTACCGGCCGAATGCCGCCGCGCGTGCGCTCAAAATGGGGTCCAACCAAACCCTCGGCCTGGTGATTCCGGACTCCAGCAACCCGTTCTGGGCGCTGCTGGGACACGCCGTGGAAGTGGCTGCCGCCGAGCGCGGATATGCCCTGTTGCTGACGAATTCCGACAACAATCTGGACTCCGAACGCCGCCACATCCGCAACCTCGCCGCCCGGCAGGTTGATGGAGTGGTCCTGGCAAGCGTCATGTTTGAACCCGATCTACTGGAGCTTTTTGGCGCGGAAATCCGCTCGGTCCTGCTGAACCATGCCTCGATTGCTCCTGGATTCAACAGCGTAGGCGTGGACCTAGAGGCCGGAGCCCGCCTGGCCGTGGAACATTTGATTGGGCACGGCCACACGAACATCGGACTGGCCATGGGGATCACGGCGGACAACGAGGCCGACGGGCGTGAGGAGGGTTGGCGGCGGGCGCTCGAAGCTGCCGGCCTGGCGGTTGGGCCGCTCGCCCGCGACGGGTTCGACCGCCCCGGGGGCTATGCTGCCGGACAACGCCTCCTGGCCGCGGACAACCGTCCGACGGCGATCTTCGCCAGCTCCGATATGCAGGCAATCGGGGTTCTGCGGGCAATCCGCGAGGCCGGCTTGTCCGTTCCTGACGATATTGCCGTGGCGTCCTTCGACGGTTCGGTTGAGGCCGAGTACAGCTGGCCGGCGCTGACCACTGTGGAGCAGCCGGTATGGGAGATGGCAGAGGCCGCAGTATCCGCGCTGGTGGGCGAGAATCGAAACGAACCCCCGCAGCACAGGCTCTTCCCCACCCAGTTGCGGATCCGGCAATCGTGTGGGTGCCCTTAGCGCTCTCCCATGCCCAACTGGCTCGCATTTGTTGTCGTTTTCATGGCTCATAACGACAACAAATGCGAGTCAGTTGGGCCTCCGACCCTATGCTGCGGCGATCCTGAGCTTCCCGACGCCATCGGCGAGAATGCGCCGGGCATCCTCGCCGAGATGCGAGTCCGTCACGAGCACGTCGGCTTCTTCCAGCTGGGCAATCGAGGCGATGCCCACCGTTCCCCACTTGCTGTGGTCCGCCAAGACCACCACGTTGCGGGCCGCACTGATGAAGGCCCGGTTGGTTTCGGCTTCCTGCAGGTTCGGCGTGGTGAATCCGGCGTCCGCATCCATGCCGTGGACACCCAGGAACAGGGTGTCCAAGTGGAGTTGCTTCAGCGCAGCCGTGGCGATGGGACCCACCAAGGCGTCCGACGGCGTGCGCTCGCCACCCGTCACGATGACCGGGAAACCCTCGCGGGAACCCGAGGCATTGTGGAAGAGGTCCGCGATCCTGATCGAGTTCGTCACCACCGTGATCCGTGGGCCTTCCAGGAGTACCTTGGCGAGCTCGTAAGTGGTGGTTCCGGCACTCAGGCCCACAGCCATGCCTTCATGGACCAGGGTGGCGGCGTCGACGGCGATCGCGTGCTTTTCCTCGATCAGCTGGGTGGATTTCAGCTCAAAGCCGGGCTCGTGGGTCCGGGCATCACCGGGTATCTTGGCCCCGCCATGGATACGCTCGACGAGCCCGGACTCCTCGAGCGACTCGATGTCGCGCCGAACGGTCATGGCTGAGACGCCCAGCAGTTGCGCGAGATCCGAGACACGGACAACCCGTTCGCGCTGGACGGCGTCGACAATGGCGGTGTGGCGGGCTGCCTGAAGCATCGGAGCCTTTCTGGAGGGACGGCGGGTTGTTAGGCGGGAGTGGCGACGACGGCGACGCCTCCGGCAGTAAGGTTTAGCGTACCTCCGGTGGGTGTCCCGCTCAGGAGCTCGACGCCGTCGAGCGGCACCTCCGCGTCCTGCGCGCTGTGGTTGATGACGAAGGTCCAGTCCTTGGTGCCGTTGCTCCTGCGGACGATTTCCACGTCTTCCGGAGGCTGAACGCCGAGGACCGGCTCCACCCCGGCGTCCGCGCAGAGGAGCTGGACCAGTTCGGCCAGCCCCTCGCGGCCCAAGCTGGTGGCCACGTAGTAGGCGGCACCGCGTCCGGCGGATCCCGCCCGGCGGGTCACTGCCGGCGAGCCGTCGACGCCGGACCCGAGCAGGTCTGCGCCGGCGTCGAACGTGGCAAGAACCTCCGCCCCGGTTGCCTTCCCCAGCTCGCTCCAGACCGTCCCGGAGCCGAAGCGGCTCAAGCCCACGGCATCGCCGGAGCGCAGGGGGAAGAATTCCTCCATGCTCACGCCCAGCAGTTCCGAGAATGCCCCCGGGTAGCCGCCGCCGTTGACCGGGTCCATCCGGATGTGGTCGTTCTGGTCGACGATCCCGGAGAAATACGTGATCACCAAGGTTCCGCCGGACTCCACGAAACGATGGAGCTTCGCGGCGGCCTCGTCCGTGACCAGGTACAGCATGGGCGCGATCACCAGTTTGTAGCCGGAAAGGTCATCGGTGCTTTGCCGGATATCCGTGGTGACGCCGGCCCGGTAGAGGGCGTCGTGCCAACGCCGCGTTTCCGGGAGGTTCCGGGCGTCCTCACTGGGGTGCGAGTCCAGTTCGGTGCCCCAGCGGGCGTCGGTGTCGTGGATGATGCAGGCTTCGGCCTGGACGGTGGAGCCGGCCACCTCCGAAATGCTCTCGAGCGCACGGCCCAGCTCCACCACTTCGCGCCACACTTTGCTGTCGCGGCCAGCGTGGGGGACCAGTCCGGAGTGGTATTTTTCGGCCCCGGCGCGGGATGCGCGCCATTGGAAGAACAACACGCCATCGGTTCCGCGGGCCACGTGCTGCAGGGAGTTACGCAGCATTTCGCCCGGCGCTTTGGCCACATTGCGGGGTTGCCAGTTGACTGCAGAGGTGGAGTGTTCCATCAGTAGCCATGGTTTGCCCTGTGCCCAGCCGCGGGTGAGGTCCGCCGTCATGGCCAGATCCTGGAAGTTCCGTTCATCGGCGGCAATCAGATAGTGGTCATTGGACACGACATCCATGTGTCCGGACCAGCGCCAATAGTCCACAGGGGCGTTCAGACCCATGTTGAAGCCCATGAAATTGGTGGTCACGGGGTGCTTCGAATGTGCCTTGATGATGTCTGCCTCTGCGTTGAAGCACTCAAGGAGGGCGTCGGAGGAGAACCTCGCGAAATCCAGTTGCTGTGTGGGGTTCACCCACGTCCCGGAGCGGCGCGGCGGCAGGATTTCGGCCCAGTCGTAGTAGTGCTGGGACCAGAAGGCCGTGCCCCAGGCTTCATTGAGCGCGTCCAGGCTCCCGTACCTGGCCTGGAGCCATTCCTGGAAGCCACGCTCAGCATGGGGGCCGAAGTCCGGCTGGTTGTGGCAGCCGTACTCGTTGTGGACATGCCACATCACGACGGCGGGGTGCCCCGCGTAACGCTGCACGATTGCCGTCGTCAGGGCTGCTGCAGCCCGGCGATAGTCCGGCGAGCACGCCGCGAAGGCTTGCCGCGAACCGTAACTTTGCCGGACGCCGTCGGCATCCACCGGGAGTGAATCGGGGTACTTGCGGCTGAACCAGGGCGGGGGAGAAGCACTCGCGTTTGCGAGATCCACACTGATGCCGTTGCTGTGGAGCAGGTCAAGGATCCTGTCCAGCCAGCCGAATTCGTACCGGCTTTCTTCGGGCTCCAGAAGGGCCCAACTGAAGATGCCGACACTGACCAGGTTCACCCCTGCTTCCTTCATGAGGGCGACGTCGTGTTTCCAGACCTCTTCGGGCCATTGTTCGGGGTTGTAGTCGCCGCCGAACGCGATCCGGCCGCCCAGCTTGTCGACGATGTAGTCCATGGTCATGCGTTTTTATCCTTTGCTGGAACCGAGCGTGAGACCGGCCACGAATTGGCGCTGCAGCACGAGGTAGATGATCAGGGTGGGTATCACGGTGATGGTGGCGCCCGCCGCCAGCAGGTTGTAGTTGCTGAGGAACTCGCCCTGCAGGTTGTTGATGGCCGTGGTGATTGGCAGCCGGCTTCCGCTTTGGATGAAAAGCAACGGCCAGAAGAAGTCGTTGTAGATGAAGATGACTTGCAGGGTTCCGAGCGCCGCGAGGGCGGGCCTGCACAGCGGCAGGATGATGTTCCAGTACTGCCGCCAGATCCCGGCGCCGTCCACCAGCGCGGCCTCCGTCAGGTCGGACGAGAGGGCCTTCATGTAGTTGGAGAGCACGAAAGTGCAGAACCCGATCTGGAACGCCGTGTCCACGGCGATCACCGAGATGTAGGTGTTGAGCAGGTTGCCGGAATCGCTGAAGGAGTAGGGCAGCGTGACATGTTTGAACATCTCGAACAACGGGGCTGCAAGGACCTGCGGGGGCAGGAGGTTGCCGGCCGTGAACATGATCAGGAGCGTGATGTTGAATTTCCAGCTCACCCTGGAGACGGCGAACGCCATCATCGAGGCAAAAAAGAGGGTCAGGAGTACCGAGGGGACGGTGATGATCACCGAGTTCAGGAGGTACTTCGAGAATCCGCCTTGGGTCCAGGCCTGGATGAAGTTGTCGAAATTGAAGGTGCCGCCAAGGCTGAAGTAGCCGTACTTGTCCGTATCCGCCTTGGGACGCAAAGCCGTGAACAAGGACCAACCCAGCGGAATCAGCCACATTATTGCCATGACGGTCAGGAAGATATGGGTCCCGTAGTGGCGCTTGCCGGAGTTCCGGGTTGAGCCTGCGGCTGCTGTTGTGCGCGGGATGGGGTTGGCGAGGGTGCTCATGCCTTGCTCTCCTTGCCGAAGGTGCGGATGAGGTAGAAGACGATCGGGATCAGCGAGATGACCAGGAGGATCACCGCGAGGGACGAGCCGACTCCGATCACCTGGCCTTCGCCGATCAGGTTCTGGATCACCAGGGCGCTGATCAATTCAAGGCCGTTGGTCCCTCGGTTGATGACGTACACAATGTCGAAGGCACGTAGCGACTCGATGATCGTGATCACCACGATCACGATGTTCACGGGGCGCATTGCCGGGAAGACAATGCGGAAGAACGTCTGCGCCGCGTTGGCACCGTCGATCGAAGCCGCTTCCCTTAGCGAGGGGTCCACGCCCTTGAGTCCGGCCAAATACAGGATCATGACGTAGCCCGCGTGACGCCACGTAGCTGCAACCAGGGCCGCCCAGATATTGACGTTGGAATCTCCAAACCAGTCCACGGCCTGCGGTGTGCCGGCCGTGCCCAGGAGGTAGTTCAGCAGCCCGCTGTCCCTGTTGTAGAACAGCTGCCAGATGATGCCGATGAGGGCCAGCGACAACATGACCGGTGTAAAGAAGATGCTCTGGTAGATCTTGCTGCCGCGGATCTTCTGGTCCAGGAGCACGGCCAGCAGCAGGCCCAAGGGCGTTGCGATAACGGCCAGGAAAACGAGCCACAGGATGTTGTGTTGGATGGCCGGCCAGAACGGGGGATAATCCTGGACCACGAAGCGGTAGTTGTCCGTCCCCGCGGCCTTGATGTCCTTCAGGTCCAGGCCGTTCCAGCGGGTGAAGCTCAGCGCAATGGAGAAGAGCGTGGGCAGCCAGACCAGCAGAAGCTGGATCAGCGTAGGCACGCCCACCATGATCGCGAGGATGAATTTGTCACGGCGGGTGAGGCGGCGGACCTTGCCGGCTTTGCCGGTCCGCCTGCCGGCGCTGGGCTGGCTCTTGCCGGCCGTGGTTCGCCCGGCCGCACCTGGTTCGCTGTCCGGTGCGGCCGGTTTCTCGGCGGTAGTACTCATGGGGATTCCTTCAGCTACTGGGCTGCGTAAAGGGTTTTGGCCTGTGCTTCAAGGTTCTTGACGTCCACGGTGCCGTCCTTGATGAAGGTCTGCAACGCGGGGATCATCACGTTGTTGGCCATGGCGGGGAGGGCATCCCGGTCCAGGAACTGGCTGATGTACTTGGCATTGGCGATGGTGTCCGCGCACTTCTTGTTCAACGGCGTGAACTTTGACGTGTCGGCGCCCTTGACGGTGGCGATGTTGGACGTGTCCACGGCTGCGTAGGCGTTCTGGCCTTCGGCGGATCCCATGAAGGCCAGGAAATCGTGGGCTGCCTTGTTGTCGCCGCCCTTCTTGGAGAGGAGCAGCCCGTCGATGGGGGCTTCGACGGCGTCGGTGCCTTCCATGGCGATTTCCGGGAACGGGAAGAAGTCGATGTCCGCGAGCACCGCGGGATCCGTGAATTGCTGGGTCACGAAGGAGCCCAGGAGATACATGCCGGTCTTCTTGGCTTCGAGCGCCTTGGCCGCATCCTGCCACGTCTGACCGAGGGCAGCGGGGTCCTGGAATGGTAGGAGGGCCTTCCAGGTGTCGAAGACGTCGCTGACTTTCTTCTGGTCCCAGCTTTCCTTGTGGGCGGTCAGGTCCACGTGGAATTGGTAGCCATTGAGGCGCATGTTGATGTAGTCGAAGGTGCCCATGGCCGGCCAGCCGTCCTTGTCCGCGAAGCCGATGGGGATGATGCCGTCGGACTTCATCTTGGTGGCCAAAGTCTTCAGGTCATCGAACGTCTTGGGGACTGCGTAGCCCTTTTCGGCCCAGAAGCTCTTCCGGTAGAAGAAGCCCCACGGGTAGTTGTAGTTGGGGACCAGGTACATCTTGCCGTCCGGCCCAGTGGAGGCCTTCTTCATGGCGTCGGAGAAGTTGCTGCCGATCGTTGCCCATACATCATCCACGGGAGCCAGGAGGCCCTTGCCCGCGTAGTACTGCATGCGGTAGCCGGCGAACCAGGTGAAGGCATCGTCCGGGCTGCCCTGGAGGTAGGAGTTGATCTTGTTCTGGAAGTCGTTGTGCGGGACCACGTTGGTGGCCACCGTGACGCCGGACTTCTTGGTGAAGGCATCGGTGACGGCTTTGTAGGCGGCCTTGGGAACGTCGTCCGAAGAACCCGAGCCGAAGGTCAGGCTGTTCGAGGAGGCTCCGGGAGCTGGTCCGGAGCCTCCGGTGCAAGCAGCCAGCAGCGGAATGCCGGCGAGCCCCGCAGCGCCGATTCCGAGCGTTTTCAGGATGGTGCGGCGTCCAGGGCCAGCATTGTGGGCTGCCTGGAACGGGTCAAGATTCGCTGCCATGTTCTCTCCCTTGAAAGCGTGGTGCTTGTGAGTTTTCTCACGTAGAACTCGACTATAACCGCTCAAAAGAGAACATGAAAGAACTAAATATAACATTCTTGCGACGGAGGGTTTTAAGACAAAAGCGGCGGTCCTCTTTGGAGAGAACCGCCGCTTTAGCCTGCTGGCCATAGGGGCTTTGCTTGGTTGGGCAGAGCCTACTTCTTCAGCGACTCCGCGATCTGGGCCATGATGGTGGGGTCGGAGAGGGTGGTGGCGTCGCCGACTTCGCGGCCTTCGGCGACGTCCTTGAGGAGGCGGCGCATGATCTTCCCGGACCGGGTCTTGGGCAGTTCGGGGACCACGAGGATGTGCCTGGGTTTGGCGATGGGACCGATTTCCTTGCCGACGTGGTTGCGCAGTTCCTGAACGGTTGTGTCGCCGTCGTCCTGTCCCGACGGGGCGGATTCGCGCAGGATGACGAACGCGACGACGGCCTGGCCGGTGGTTTCGTCGGAGGCTCCGACGACGGCGGCCTCCGCCACCCAGGGGTGGGAGACCAGGGCGGACTCGATTTCGGTGGTGGAGAGCCGGTGCCCTGAGATGTTCATGACGTCATCCACCCGGCCCAGGAGCCACACGTCGCCGTCTTCGTCCTTCTTGGCGCCGTCGCCGGCGAAGTACATGCCCTCGAAGCGGGACCAGTAGGTGTCCTTGAACCGCTCCGGGTCGCCCCAGATGCCGCGCAGCATCGCGGGCCAGGGTTCGCGGACCACGAGGTAGCCGCCGTGCCCGTCCGGGACGGACTCCCCGGCCTCGTCCACGACGTCGATCGCGATGCCCGGCAACGGAACCTGCGCCGATCCCGGCTTCGTCGCCGTGACCCCGGGCAGGGGTGCGATCATCTGGGCGCCCGTCTCGGTCTGCCACCAGGTGTCCACGATCGGCGCCGGGTGTTCTTTCTTCTCGCCGTTCTTGCCGGCGTTGGCGCCGATGACGTCGCGGTACCACATCCAGGCCTCGGGGTTGATGGGCTCACCCACGGAGCCCAGGACCCGGATCGAGGACAGATCGTATTTGGCCGGGATGTCCCGGCCCCACTTCATGAACGTCCGGATCGCGGTGGGTGCGGTGTACAGGATGGAGACCTTGTACTTCTCCACGATTTCCCACCAGCGGCCCTGGTGCGGGGAGTCGGGGGTGCCTTCGTACATGACCTGGGTGGCGCCGTTGATGAGCGGGGCGTAGGCGACGTAGGAGTGGCCGGTGACCCATCCGACGTCGGCGGTGCACCAGAACACATCCGTTTCCGGGTGCAGGTCGAAGACCGCCTTGTGCGTGTACGCGGTCTGGGTGAGGTAGCCGCCGGTGGTGTGCAGGATGCCCTTGGGCTTGCCCGTGGTCCCGGAGGTGTACAGGATGAAGAGCGGGTGCTCGGCGTCGTGCCCGACGGCGGTGTGCTCACCGGAGGCGGCGCCGACGGTGTCCTCCCACCACTGGTCCCGGCCCTCGTGCCAGTCCACGGGCTGGTTGTTGCGCTTGACGACCACGACGTTCTGCACGCTGTGGCCGGCCGCGGACAGGGCCTGGTCCACGGCGGGCTTGAGCGGGCTGGGCTTGCCGCGACGGTAGGTGCCGTCCGCGGTGACCACGAGCTTGGCCTCGGCGTCATCAATGCGGGAGCGCAGGGCGTCGGCGGAGAAGCCGCCGAACACCACCGAATGCACGGCCCCGATCCGGGCGCAGGCCAGCATCGTGATGACCGCTTCGGGGATCATGGGCAGGTACACGGCCACCCGGTCGCCCTTGGCGACGCCGAGGGACTCGAAGGCGTTTGCGGCCTTCTTAACCTCTTCGGTCAGCTGGGCGTAGGTGTAGGTGCGGGTGTCGCCGGGTTCGCCCTCGAAGTAGATGGCCACACGGTCCCCGAGCCCGTTCTCCACGTGCCGGTCCAGGGCGTTGTAGGCGGCGTTGACCTGGCCGCCGACGAACCACTTGGCGAACGGCGGGTTGGACCAGTCCAGGGCCTGGTCGAAGTCCGTGTCCCAGTCCAGCAGTTCCCGGGCCTGCTTTGCCCAGAACGCGGGACGGTCCGCATCCGCTTCGGCATAGACTCCGGCGCCGACTACCGCGTTCGCGGCGAACTCAGCGGTGGGCGCGAACTTCCGGTTCTCATGGAGAAGATTTTCGAGGGCATCGCCGTTGCCTGCCCCGTCAGATCCGGGTGCAGCGGTGGTCGTCGATCCATTGGCGTCCTGGGACATGTGAACCTCATCATTCATCGATCTCTGCCGCGCGGTTGTCCCGTAGCGGGGCCGCCCCCCGCGCCAATTCGTGCACGGCGTTGGGCAGCGGCACCTTACGGGATTCCGCAAAGAGCTTTTCCGGAACCCACCTTAGCGTTTTGAGCCGACAACAAGTGTCTGCGGTCACAATCTGGACCGTGAGCGGCGGGTGATTCGCGTTGAACGGCGCCGAAGGCTCTGGGCTGGCTCCCGACGTGGGGAATATTACGCTGCGGAATCCCTGCCTCCGCGCTCGTGCCAACTAGTGGACTGTCAGACGGGTGGCATAGGCTGAAGAGGTCTCGAGACGCGAAAACTTGCCGCCAGTCCGGCCCGGAAAATACCGGGTGCAGGCTTGGGCAGCAGCGTCCGGAGCACCGCCGTACTAAGGAGATTTGCACATGAACCAGACGAGCCTAGGTCCGAAGAACGGCGCGCAGGCGCCCGGATCGGCCCCCGAAGCAGCAGCTGGATCCGGGGCGCCAAAGCCCGGCAGCATGACCTCCCCGAAGTACCAAGCCGTGCTGGGTCCGTTCACTATCCGGGACGTGACCGTTTTCGGCTCCACCTTGCTGATGTTTGTGGGGTCCCTCCTGCCAATGTTTGGCGGGCGCTACAACCTGTGGAACCTGGATAACCTCTTCTTCCTTGCACTGGGCGTCATTCTTCCCCTCGTTGTCGCCGCTTTGTTCGTTGCCCGGCGCCTGCAGCCCGGGAACATTGTGAGGATCGGCTCCCTCTCGACTGACCAGTTCGCTTCCGTCGTGGCGTCGTTCGCCCTGACCCTGTTCTTCCTGTCCGCAGCAGGCGCGTTTACCGTTTTCGTGCTCGTCGGACTTATCGGCTCGGTGGGCCTTCTGGCTGCGACGGTCCTGGCTCCGCACTTGCCGCTCCTCCGCGACGATTTCAAGGACCGGGCCGAACAGCCCGCGCACGTTGTGGCCCGCGAATCGGCCATTCCAAGCCGCAAGCCTGCCGCGCCGAAGCCGCCCAAGCCGGAGCCGGTAGCGCCGGTCGCCGCTTCCGTGCCTGACACTTCTGTACCCGCCGCTGCGGCGCGCTGGGCTCCTGCGGCTGCGGTCCCGACGTCGTTCGGAGCCTCAGGCGATGCGCCATCCAGCCCGGCGCCAGCAGACGCCCCTGCCGAGACGGCCGCTGCCCCCGCGGCTGCTCCCGAACCCGTGGCGGCCCCTGAAGCCGCCGCCGTCGTACCTGCCGAACCCGCCGAAGCACCGGTAGCCGACGCCGAGCGGGCGCCGGCGCCCACCCCCGAGGAGCCCCGGCACATGCCTGCTGCCACCATGGCTACGCCGATCGTCGGAGGCGTAGACGCCGGCGCGGGGCCTGCCACCCAGCACATCGGCACGGTCAATGAGGCCAACCCTGATCAGACCCGGGTGCACCAGACCATCGGCGCCACCGTTGATCCAGCCACGCGAAGGGATGAATCCCAGTACGACTCCGGGCACGAGGCATTCTGGTTCGCCGTGGCCCATCCCCGCGTCGTTGTCGACGAGCACACAGGAATGCCCGCGTTCACCATCGAACCGGGCGCGTGGGTCCTGGCCCTCGAAGACCGCGGCGAGGAATTCCTCGTACAGGATGCTGGCGGCAAAGTGGGCGTCCTGCGCGATCTCAGCCACATCGAACGCGGCTAGCCGGGCCGGCCGTGGACACCGTCGTCGAAACCCCGCTGGCTTTGAAGCGGCGTGCGCGCAAAATCAACAAAGAGCTTGCCGAGCTCTATCCTTACGCCCACGCTGAGCTTGATTTCCGGAACCCGTTCGAGCTGGTAGTGGCCACCGTGCTGTCGGCCCAGACCACGGATGTGCTGGTCAACCAGGTCACCAAGATCCTGTTCGCACGCTATCCGGACGCCCGGAGCATGGCGGAGGCGGAGCTTGCCGAGCTGGAGGCGATCCTGCAGCCCACAGGTTTCTTCCGTGCCAAGGCGAAGAACGTCCTGGCGCTCAGCACGCGCTTGGTGGACGAGTTCGACGGCGAGGTTCCCGGCCGGCTGGAAGATCTGGTGACGCTTCCCGGCGTCGGGCGCAAAACGGCAAATGTGGTGCTAGGCAATGCGTTCGGCGTTCCTGGAATCACTGTGGACACGCATTTTGGCAGGCTGGCGCGCAGGTTTGGCTGGACGACGTCCGAGGATCCTGTGAAGATCGAGTTCGATGTCGCGGAGCTGTTCGAGCCCAAGGACTGGACCATGCTGTCCCACCGCGTGGTTTTCCACGGGCGCAGGGTTTGCCATGCGCGCCGGCCGGCGTGCGGAGCATGTGCGGTGGCCAATTGGTGCCCGAGTTACGGCGAAGGCGAAAAGGATCCCGTCAAAGCCGCGAAGTTGCTCAAATATGAACTGGCGCCGGGCAACGAAGCGCTTCTGGCAAAGCTGCTTGCCGAGACCCACCGCGCTGCCGAGATCCGGATGGAATCACAAAGGAGACCGGGATGACCGCGCTCGAGGACTTAGTCTGCCTGATCACCAGGATTGATTCCGGCCTGCATCCCGGCCCTGATCCGCGGATTGCCGCTGCAACCGTAGATCCGGACAAGGCGCGAAAAGCGGCCGTGCTCATGCTCTTCGGCGTCTTGGACGACGTCCCCGCCCACTCCGGGAAACCCGTGGCCCCGGCGGACTTGGACGTGTTGCTTCTGGAACGCGCCCACACCCTGGACGATCATCCGGGACAGGTGGCGTTCCCCGGTGGCAGTATCGATCCCGGGGATGAGTCAGCCGTAGCGGCAGCCCTCAGGGAAGCGGTGGAGGAGACCGGCCTGGACAGCGGGGGCGTGCAGGTGCTGGGTGTCATGCCGGAACTCGGCCTGATCCGCAGCAATTTTGTGGTCACTCCGGTCTTGGCTTGGTGGGCGTCGCCCTCGCCTGTCAGGGTGGTGGACTACGCCGAATCCGCCCAAGTGTTCCGGGTTCCGGTGCGTGACCTCTTGGATCCCGGCAACCGATACACCGGGACGCTCACGCGACTCGGCCGGACATTCTCAAGCCCGGTCTTCCAGGTCAACGAACTCGTGGTCTGGGGTTTCACCGGGATGGTGCTTAGCGGCCTGTTCGACGCCTTGGGGTGGACCGTCCCGTGGGACGCGGAGCGCCTGCTTGAGATCGAGATTTAGCCCGCGCCGGCGTTCTGCTTGCAGGCCCGCTGCGCCGCCGCCTCGCTAAGCTGCGCGTCGGGCTGGTTGTGAGTGATCCACGACGATGCCCGTGGCTGCATTTTCCCGCACGGCGTTAATGCCGGCCACTACGGCTTTCAGGTGATTGAACCGCGGCGATTCCGCCACCAGGGTTCCATCGGCTGCCGTGAGACGAAACCGGTAGCCATTTTCGCCGTCTCTGAGAATTTCGAATCGTCCAGCCATCGTTGCTGTTCCCCCTTGAATGCTGCATCGCTGAGTGACTTGCACAGTGAGTGCGTCTTTGCACTGTGGCGCTCCTCACTTCGAACGCCATGAGACGAGACTATCCAGAAGGAAGAGGAGGGCTGAAGTTACTTCGGGGTACATTACTTGCCCGGGTCATGCAGGGTTCGTTTCCGCCATATGACTCGCTTTCGAGCCCGCCTGCGGCTATGGTTCCGAACTTCAAAAGATCAGTGCGCGCCTCGGCGCCGGCACAGGGTATTCGGCGATCGCCATCCGGAACTCTTCCTCCGCGTTGAGTCGCCGCCGGACTTCCATCGATTCCAGCCTTTGGACATCTTCCGCGTCAATGCCGGGGGTTTTTGCCAGCTCCCTGATCCATTCGCCGGCCACGACGGCGTCATGCTGCTCACCCAACAACCGTTGCAAGCCGATCGCCGGCTGGATCACTCCGTAAGCATGATGGCTGAAGGCGTCAGCCACTGCCTCCACCGAGTAACGGAGGCACTTGACGTCTTTGCGAGCCTGGTGGAGCGCAGCGTTGCGCACCTCCGGGTCGCTGCTGCCCGCCTGCTCAGCGAGGCTGTGCTGCAAACGCTCCCACCGTGCCTGCAGGCGCTCCGCAAGGTCCGCTGTCGGGTGTTTGTATTCCCTGGCAGCAGGGACTTCCAATAGCGCAGCCCTTGCAGCCCGCACCGTACGCTTGCTGCGCTTGTGCCCGCCCAGGGCAGCCGCCAGCCGGGCGCTTGACCCTTCCAGTTCCTCCAAGGCCAGGCGCACGGCCTCGGGGCTCTTCCAGGAATCCTTTGTGTCAAGGGATAGCCGTATCCTCTGCGCCAGGACATAGGCATCCCTGGACTCGCCGAGCGAAGTTGCCAGCCAACTGACTTCCTCGCGGGCAGGCCGGGGGA
Source organism: Arthrobacter sp. B2a2-09 (assembly GCF_027587375.1). Classification (GTDB taxonomy): domain Bacteria; phylum Actinomycetota; class Actinomycetes; order Actinomycetales; family Micrococcaceae; genus Arthrobacter. The sequence goes on along the minus strand of NZ_JAMXIC010000022.1, from coordinate 34,756 downwards.
GTTTCGGGATCATGCCGCGATAACAGCTGAGCACTGAACGGAGCCGGCGAAGGGCAAGCCTGGCGTTGTGCACGGCTTCCGGATCAGCCGCTGCGATCAGCGGCAATTGGCCCTCCAGCTCTGTCAGTTGGAAGGCGATGTATGCAGCCAATGACGCGCGGCCTTTGTTTCCCACGGGGCAATCGTCCTCTGCTGTTGCGCCCGGGGCAATAGCGCCGCTCACTTCGCTTTGTCGTAAGAATCGACGACGGCGATACTCACCGGAAACTCCACAGGAACCCGCCCGAACAACAGTTCCTTCGCGGCGGCTGCGGCCTCCTCGATGGCATTGATGCACGCTTCTACCGACTCGGTAGGCGCGTGGACCATGACTTCGTCGTGCAGGAAGAACACGAGTTCCCCGGCAGGCAGGCCATCGGCACGCGCGGTGCGCAGCCGCCGTCGAAGTTCGGCAAGCCAGCACGACGCCCAGTCCGCCGCGGAACCTTGCACCACAAAGTTTCGCGTGAAACGCCCCCGCGAGCGGGCGATGCTGTCCGCGCGCCGCTGTTCTTCCGCCGTCGTGGATTGCTGGCTGCGGATCCAGCGTGCCGACGGCGGTGGGCTGCTACGGCCCAACCTTGAGGTCACGGTGCGGCCGCCTTCGCCGTCGCGGGCTGCCTGTTCGACGAAGCCGACTGCCTTGGGATAAGTGCGCGTCAGCTGAGGCATGAGGCGCCCGGATTCTCCCGTGGTAGCGCCGTAAATTGCACCCAGCAGGGCGATCTTGGCCTTTGAACGGTCGCCGCCGAAGCCCTGCGCGGCGATGCCGGCGTACAAGTCCTTGTCCCGCGCGGCCTCGGCCATCTTCGAGTCCTGCGCCAGCGCCACGAGAACCCGGGGCTCGAGCTGGGAGGCGTCTGCGACGATCAATTTGTGCCCCGGGTCGGCGTGCACCGCGCCCCGAATCTGGCGGGGGATCTGCAACGCCCCGCCTCCCCTGGACGCCCAACGGCCGGAAACCACGCCCCCCACCACGTACTCGGGACGGAACCGTCCTTCGCTCACCCACGCGTCCAGCCACGACCAGCCGTTGGCAGCGAACAAGCGCGAGAGCTTCTTGTATTCCAGGAGTGGCTCGATGGCCGGATGCTTCGATTCCTTGAGTTCCCACTGGCGAGTGGTTTTTACTTCGATCCCGTTCCGGTGCAGGGCACGCATGAGGTCCTGGGGTGAATCCGGATTCAGCTTCGGAGACTGGAGAATCCCGCGAAGCTCATTGCAGAGCGCCTCCAGCCTGGCTGGCCGGTGGCCGGATGGAGGCCGGGGACCCAGGTGGCCTTCCAGGATTTCTTCGTGCAACGTCTGCTGCCAGGGCACACCCGTGAACTGCATTTCGGCGGCAATCATGGCGCCGGCGGATTCCGCAGCCAGCAGCAGTTTCAAGCGGTGCTGCCGGCCTTCTTCCTTGGAGGCCTGGCCGAGCGCGTGTTGCTGGGCTGCAAACTCTGCGCGGATTTCGTTCAGGCCGGGCTGGGTGATGCGCGGGACCAGGTCGTCGAAGAGCGCGTCTTGCTCGGCGGGGGGTGGGGGAGGCTGGAGGACACGCGGCGGAACCGGCATTTCGTCGTCTTGCGTGAGCTTTTCCGCGCTGCGGGCATAGTCCGTGTGAGCCGTGAACTCAGAATGGACCAGGATGGCGCGGCAGAGCGTGAGGTCATGGCAACGCTCCAGTTCCACCCCGGACTGAAGCATCGCCGGGTACCAATCCTGCGTCCGGTTCCAGACCCAGCGCGGACGGCTCTTCTCCAACACGCTTACGACGCCGGCGAGATCGGCCTTTCGTACGAGGCGCGGCTCCGCCACGGCTACCCCGGCCGCATCGCTTTCCTGAATAGCTGCGCCGTCTGGATGGGCGGCGAGCAGCAGGTACATGCTGACAATTCTGCCCTGTGATTCCGTGGAACCTTGCACTTTGCGGACAGCTGCCGTCCGCGATGCTTTCGCGCTGCTTCGGTCGGCAACGCTTCCGTCGATGCTGCTTCCGTCGGCAACGCTTCCGTCCGCAACGCTTCCGTCGGCGCTGCCGTCCGCAACGCTTCCGTCGGGGCTGCGTACTCGTCCTCCACAGGGGTTGTTGTGGTTGCTTATCCACATACGCCGATACGGGCCTTCAATGCCCGCGACAAAGCGGAGAGAGTGGCTTCATGAGCGGGCAACATCTCAAGCGGTACCTCAACAGCGGTGGAAGCGGGTTCGACCCTGACGGCGCTGGCACGGGAGCCAGCGCTGGTGCCGGGGTGCGGGCCGGGCGTCGCGGCGCGCACGGCCCAACGGCACTTCAACGTGGCCGCCCCCGGCCCGAAAGATCCGGTCCTGGGTCCGGACCGGGGCCAGAACCGGCGTCTGGAGGGCCGTGGCTTCCTGCCAGCTCCGGCGAAGTCCTTTTGGTGACAGGAAACATCCGGCTGCAAGCTGAAACAGAAAGGATCGCGGCCGCCGTGGGTGCAAGTCTCCGGACAGTCGTCGATTCCTCCAGTGCCTTGCCCATGTGGGACACCGCGGCGATGGTGCTTCTTGGCAGCGATGTCCGCGAACTGCCGCCCCGTCGTCGTGCACCCTCCGTCTTGCTAGGCCTCAACGGTGAAGGGGACACTTTGTGGCAATTAGGAGCGGCGCTGGGGGCCGAACGCGTGGCCGTATTACCGGAAGCTGCAGCCTGGTTGGCGGAGCACCTCGGTAGGTCCCACGATCCGGACCCCGGAGGACTCGTGCTCGGGGTGACAGGAGGATGCGGCGGTGCGGGCGCGTCCACGGCTGCGGTCTGGCTGGCTCAGGAAGCGGCTATCCACGGCGTGCGGACGCTGCTGGTTGATGGCGATCCCCGGGGAGGGGGCCTCGAGCTTTGCCTCGCCGCTGAAGATGCGCCAGGGTTGCGCTGGCCCGATCTTGCAGGTGCCAGCGGCAGCATCGGCACCGGGCAGCTAGGCGACTCGCTGCCTATGGCGGGAGGATTCTCCTTCCTGTCTTGGCCGGGCAGTCGCGACCGTTCCCTGGAAGTGGAGCCCGGCGCCGTCGCGGCTGTCCTTGATGCGGCGAGGCGGGGATTTGAGCTGATTATTGTCGATATCGGCCGCGGAACAGAATCGCTTGGCAGCTTCGCCTGGGACTGCGACAGGATCCTTCTTGTGGCACCGGCCCAACTCCGCGCAGCAGTCGCGGCGGCCAGGCTTCTCCAGGAGCTGCCGCCCGTGGACGCAGCCTTGGTGATCCGCGGAAATGCCGGTTCGGCCCTGGACGGACCCCTCATCGCCGAATCGCTTGGACTGCCCCTTCACGGCGTGCTTCCCGAACTCCGCGGTACCTCTCGGGCGGCTGAGCTCGGACGCCTTCTGGAATTCGGTAAGCGCAAGGCCGTGCGTCGCTTTGCGGAATCCGTCCTTCAACTACTCGACGACGGAGCAGTATGAGTGCCCCTGCATTCCCAAGCGGCGAGCGCCGACGCAAGACCAGGCTCTTGGACTCGGCCCTCCTTGAAACCGTCCGGGAAACCGTGATGGCGGACGCCGGACCCGTCACTCCCTCGCGCGTGGCAGCCGCCGTCCATGCCACGGGGAGGCTACTCGGAACCGCGGGGGCGCTTGCCGCCGTCGATTCGATCAGCGCCGAACTGAGCGGATTGGGACCTCTCCAACAGCTTGCACGCGATGCCTCAGTGACGGACATCTTCGTGAATGGCCCGGACTCGGTTTGGTTCGACCGCGGCAAGGGGCTGGAACGGGCCCAGCTGCACTTCGACGGCGAACCTCAGATCCGTGCTTTGGCCTCCCGGCTTGTGGCGGCCGGTGGGCGTCGCTTGGACGACGGTTCGCCGTGCGTCGATGTCCGCCTCGACGGTGGATACCGGGTACACGCCGTATTGCCTCCGATTTCCACCGCCGGAACCTTGTTGTCCGTGCGGATTCGGCGCGAGGAGGTTTTCTCCATGGACGAGCTGCGTGCAGGAGGCATGTTTGGGGCACCCGTCCAACAGGTGCTGCAGGCCATGGTTGACCGCCGGTTGAGCTTCCTGATCAGTGGTGCCACCGGTTCCGGGAAGACCACATTGCTGTCCACGATGCTCGGCTTGAGTAGCCCCCATGATCGGCTTGTCCTGATTGAAGACGCTTCGGAGCTGAACCCGGTACACCCCCACGTAGTGTCCCTTGAATCCAGGCACGGAAACCTTGAAGGCTGCGGCGCACTCGACCTTGGAGAACTCGTTCGGCAGGCGCTGCGGATGCGGCCGGACCGGTTGATAGTGGGTGAGTGTCGCGGTGCCGAAGTCCGCGAGCTGTTGACGGCACTCAATACCGGCCATACAGGTGGCGGCGGCACAATCCACGCCAACACTGCCGCCGCAGTCCCGGCCAGGCTCGTGGCCTTGGGCGCGCTCGCAGGCTTGAGCCGGGAAGCCGTTCAACTGCAGCTTTCAACGGCATTGGACGCAGTGGTCCACGTCGAGCGAACGCCTGCCGGCAGAAGAGTTTCCTGCATTGGATGGTTGGCGGAGGACGGATCCGCCCAATCTATCGTTCCTGCTGTTGAACTGCGGGCCGGTGCCGCCGTTGCCGGTCCCGCGTGGAGGGACCTCGCAGCGCGCCTTGAGCTGGACCCTGGGCTCCTGCCTGGGTCCCAGGCTTCTGCCGAGTTGCCCGGGCGGCAGGGGTTGGCTGGGAATAAGGAGCCGGCCGGGCCCCAGGGGCCGAGCGGACCGCGGGGACCGATTTCCCTCGCAGATCACCTTGGAGCGGTCGCGTGAGCGGATTCCTCATTCTCGTCCTTGCAGCCGCTGCGTGGGTGATCTTCCAACCGTCCCGGCGACTTGGCAAACGGGTAGTGCGCGCTCTGCCTCGTGCTCCTTCGGCTGGGCCTTTGGCTGTGGCTGGGGCCGCCGCGCGTATGCCGCGGAGACGCTCTCGCGCGGATACATTGCCGCTCACAGTACTCGTACAGCAGTTGGCCGCTCTCCTTCGGGGAGGCCGTTCGAGGCTCTGGGAGGAACTCTGGATGGTGCATGGAGGCAGGGATCACCGCGTTGGTCAGGGCGACTCCGAGGTCCTCACGGCGCGAGGGAATGACCCGGGATTGCCCAAGCTGTCGTCCGGGTCTCTTCAAGTTCTCGCGGCAGCGCGGGCGGCCTCGATGATCGGGGCGTCGGTCGCCGAAGCGATCAGAACGTCGTCGTCGAAGGATCTTAAGGACGGGAATCCCGCGGAACGCCGAATCTGGCGAGAACTTGCCGCCTGCTTGGACGTTGCCGAGGCGAGTGGTTGTCCGTTAGCCGACGTGCTGACGCGGTTCGCCGCCCAGCTTGAGGCCGAGGACGACGCCGGTGATGCCCGGCAGACCGCCTTGGCCGGCCCGAAAGCCACTGTGCGCCTTCTGACGTGGTTGCCGGTGTTCGGCTTGGGGCTGGGCATGATGCTTGGTGTGGATCCCGTGGGGATCCTGTTGGCCAACGGTGTCGGATTGGCAGCGCTCGCGGCTGGGGGCGTGCTGACCGTCACCGGCAGAATCTGGTCATCGCGATTGGTGCACGCCGCGGTGGGCATTGACTGATGGTCTCGGCTTTCCCTGCCATCGCAGTGTCCATGGTGTTGATCGTCGCAGCACTCCTCGGGCTGGCGCATCAGGGAAGAACTCGGCGGCGCACAGCCTTGCGGATGCTTCGCGGCACGCCCGGGAGCAACGGCCCGCTGAAGAACGTCCGCAGGGGCGAGGCCGTGGGCTCTCTCCGTAATCCGGAGGGGCAGGAAGGCTTGCGCAATGTCCCCATGATCCTTGAATTGGTGGCTGCCATGCTCGACTCAGGGGCGGGGCTCGGACGGTCCCTTGAGTTGATCGCCGGATGCGCGTCCCCGCAGCTCAGCCGCTCCCTGCGAATCGTGGTTGCAGCCCTGGACATCGGAACGGACTGGGAAACGGCGTGGCGGAGTTCGGGCCAGCAGTGCGCTGAAGCGTGCAAGCTCAAGGACGCGCTCGCTTTCGCCGCCCTGACAGGCGCGCCATCCTCGGCCATCCTTTATGCTCAGGCAGCACGCCTGCGGCGCGAACAGTTCAGGATGGCGGAAAAGCGCGCTGCCGCGCTCGGAGTGAAACTCGTGATTCCACTGGGTCTGTGTTCCTTGCCCGCCTTCATCTGTCTTGGTGTCGTCCCGGTGTTGTTGGCAATGCTTCCGTCCGGGGGATAGCCGGCCGCGGGCCCGAGGCGGCGTGAGTTTCGCTCCACGCAGGCCAGTTTCCCTCCACACAAACAAGTTTCCCTCCACAGGGACGTTCAGGAGCGAGTTTTCCACTTAGGAGACTTGGGGCCTTTTGAAGCCCAAATGCCAACGGAAGAGTCGAAGTACAGCCGGCAGCCAAGCCGGCAAGCAGAAGGGAACTGAAATGAACGCAACCGTCGATACCCCCAAAGCCGCTCTGGCCCTCGCCCAGGCAGCCCCTTCTCGGCCGGTGGCCGAGGTCCTTGAACTGTTCCCGGGCTCGCCGGGAAGCAAGCCCGTTCGCTCGCCGATCCACCTGCGTTCCAAAGCTGAAACAGGCCGTGCACGGTCCAACGACGATACTTCCGCAGCGAAACGGTCGAAGAAGCGGCTCATGGGGTCCGAGCTTGGCATGGCAACCGCCGAGTATGCCATCGCCACGCTTGCCGCAGTGGGCTTCGCCGGGCTCTTGGTGGTCATCCTTCGCAGCGAGGAAGTACGTGGCTTCCTCCTCAACCTCATTCGCGGCGCACTTTCCCTGCCATGACACCGCGGCGGGGTTCAAAGCGCTGCGCTGAGAGTTCGGTGCGTCCGCGGGCATCGGCTTGGGGGCTCGCTAAGCGCTGCGGAGTCGTGCGGCAGTGGCCTCCTTCGATCAGACGGCCTCCTCCGGCGGAGAAGCTTCATGGCCCGCGGAGGGACCGCCGGCGAGAGGTTTTCCCTGGGAGGGACAACGGTGCCGTCACCGCGGAATTCGCCGTAGCCCTACCCGCTGTCCTACTTCTTTTGGCCTTACTTTTGGCAGGATCGGCCGCTGGAATTACGCAGCTTCGCTTGGAAGAGGCGGCTAGAGCAGGAGCCAGGGCCCTCGCCCGCGGAGATGGCCACGCGGCCGTGGACGGAATCGTTCGAAGGCTGGCAGGAGATACCGCCTCGGCTGTCGTTGCGGAAGACGGCGAATGGATCAAGGTCACAGTGTCCGCCCGGGTCGTCGGCCCGTTGGGCTCCCTCATCCCGTGGAGGCTTTCGGCGACGGCGTCGGCAAGGGGAGAGGCCCCGCAGTCGTCGGCGGCCAATATGCCCCTCCTCGCCGTCGGAGGGGGCGTTGTGGACTTCAAAGGTGCTGTGCCGATGGCGGGGCTCCAAGCCACTGTGGAAGAAGTCGCAGCATGAGGGCTGGTAGCGCCCGCGCGGGTGCCGGTTGTGGCGGGGCGAAGCGCGGCGTGAGGGCACATGGCGCTCGCGTGGACAATGGTCGTCGCGTTGCGGAACACGGCTCGGGAACCATCCTGGCCGTTGCCCTTGGCCTTGTTGTCATGATCTGCATGGCGGCGGCGTTCACACTGGCCCAGGCCATGGCGATGGCCCACCGCGCAGCATCTGCCGCCGATCTCGCCGCGCTCGCGGGAGCTGATGCGGCCCGCGGCCTGACAACCGGGAATCCTTGCGTGGTCGCCAGCGAAACGGCCGCGCGGCACGGAGCTTTGTTGTCGGCTTGCACAGTGGGCGGAGGCGGGATCGTGGAGATCCGCACTGAGCTGGTCCGCGGCGCAGCCTTCGGGACAGCGACCGGCCGCTCTCGGGCTGGGCCGCCGCCCTAGAGCCGTCCCAGAGCAGCCCGATACCCGCCTTAGACCGCGTCCCGCAGGAGCACATTGATCAGGGTGACCGCGGCGTCCTTGTCCAGCGGATTGTTCTTGTTGCCACATTTGGGGGACTGGACGCAGGAAGGGCAGCCGGTGTCACACTCGCATGCTTTGATGGCGTCCCTTGTGGCGGTCAACCACACTTTGGCTTTCTCGAAGCCACGCTCGGCAAATCCGGCGCCGCCTGGATGTCCGTCGTAGACAAAGATCGTGGGAACTCCGGTGTCGGCGTGGAGCGCTGTTGAGACTCCACCGATATCCCAACGGTCACTTGAAGCGACCAGCGGGAGGAGCCCGATGGCTGCGTGCTCCGCGGCGTGAAGAGCACCCGGGAACTGGGCCTCGACAAGGCCCGCGTCAGTCAGTGAACGGTTGTGAACCACAAACCATACCGCCTTGGTGAAGAGATCCCTGGCCCCGAGTTCCAGCGGTTCTTCCCCCAAAACCTCATTGGAAATCAGTGCCTTACGTTGGAAGGAGACCACCTGTGTTGTTACCTTCACTTCGCCGAAGTGGACCGCGATATCCCCCCATTCCATGGTCCGGAGAGTTTGCAGGACCTCGATTTGGGTCACGTCCCGTGCTGTTGTGTAGTAGTCCGGGTTGGTTCGACGAACCACCACGCAATGGTCCTCTTCGTTCAGTTCCTCGACGAAGTAGCTGTCCCCTTGGTGCACATAGATCGCACCCGTATGCGCCTGGTAATGCGTCTGTGGCGAGTCCATGGTGCCCAACAGGGAGCCGGTCTCGGAGTCCACGATGCTTACGGGCCCGCCGCCATCTGCGCGCAGGTTCACCATGGCCGCGGCGCTCTCGGGATGGGTCCAGAACCAGCCCGCGGGCCGTTTCCTCAGGTACCCCTGTTCCACCAGCTGATTCAGCAGGGATTCGGACGTGGGCCCAAACAGGCCAAGTTCGGCCGTGCCGATCGGGAGCTCGGCCGCCGCCGCGCACAGATGGGGGCCGAGCACGTAAGGATTTCCGGGATCGAAGACGGTGGCCTCCACCGACACATCAAAGATTGCCTCCGGATGGTTGACGAGGTACGTGTCCAAGGGATCGTCGCTGGCCACGAACGCGGCAATGGCGTTTTGGCCCGCGCGGCCTGCCCGTCCGATCTGTTGGAACAGGGACGCCCTCGTCCCGGGCCAGCCGGCTACCAGAACTGCGTCGAGCCCGGAAATGTCGATACCCAATTCCAATGCAGACGTGCTGGAGACGCCAAGCAACTCGCCGGAACGTAGAGCCTTTTCCAAAGCCCGTCTTTCCTCGGGGAGATAGCCGGAACGGTACGCAGCAACCCGCTGGGGGAGGCTGGGGTCCACCTCATCGAGGAGGCGCTTGGTGATAGACGAAATTGTTTCTGCGCCGCGCCTGGACTTGATGAAGGCGATGGTCCGCACGCGGGAGGACACCAGATTGGCCAGCAAGTCCGCGGTCTCGGCCACGGCGGTCCTGCGGGATTTTGCCCCGTTTTCGCCCTTCAGCTCTGTCAGGGCAGGTTCCCAAAAAGCCACCGTGGTGGAGCCATGCGGGGAACAGTCCTCGGAAACTTCGCGGACGGGAGTGCCGATGAGCCGGGCAAAGGACGTGCCAGGGTCCGAAGCTGTTGCCGACGCCGCAATGAACACCGGTTCAGGAAAGGAGGTGCCAGCACCGTAGTAGGCGCAGATTCGCCGGAGCCTCCGCATGAGGTTGGCGACGTGGGACCCGAACACCCCACGGTAGCTGTGGGCCTCGTCCACGATGACGTACCGCAGCCTGCGGAAGAATCGGGCCCACCACGTGTGGTTGGGCAGGATCCCGAAGTGCAGCATGTCGGGGTTGGCGAGGATGAAGTTGGCATGATCGCGGATCCAGCGGCGCTGGGACTGCTCGGTATCGCCGTCGTACGTTTCCGCCCGGACCGTAGGGAGCTTGAGTGCGCGGATCGCTGCCAGCTGGTCGGCTGCAAGTGCTTTGGTGGGAGAGAGATACAGGGTGACGGCGCCGTCGTCGTGGATCTTGCCCGGCTCGGACAGCACCCGCAACTCGGAACGGTGGATCGCGTCGAGGGCAGGCAGCTGATAGGCAAGCGACTTCCCGGAAGCGGTCCCCGTGGCAATGACAACGTTGTGGCCCGAGTGGGCGAGTTCGGCTGCTTCGATCTGGTGCCGGTACGGTTCGTGGATGCCCAAGGTTCCGTAGGCGGCAACCACATCGGGATGGGCCCAGCCCGGCCATGCCTCGTGGATCGCCTGGCGCGCGGGAATGGTGCGGACATGTCGCAACTGCTCCGGGTCCGGGCTCCTACCCAGAAGGGAGATCATCGATTCAGTTGCGTTCACTTGAACATTCTGTCACCGCGCCGGAAACCGATGATTGTCGGCGTCGCTGCGGACCTGCTGCGGGCGGCTCCCGGCGCCGAATGTCGGCTACGCGAAACGAAGGTCGATTACGCCACAGACAGGTCAGTCTCGTCGACTGGCTTGGTAGACATCATGAGTACCTGGCATACATGCTTCCACCCCAGGTGGGAGTAGAGATGCTGTCCGTCCAAGGAAGCCAGGAGGAGACCACTATCAACATCGTGTTGAAATGCCTGCGAGGTGAGGGCTTTCATGATGAAACTGCCCAGCCCCCGGCGCTGGAAGTCGGGCTCGGTGATGATCTTGTCGAACACCGCTGTCTGCCTGACCACGAATACCTGGCCGCTGGCTGCCACCTTTTCGCCGGCATGGACCACCGCGTAGTGGACGCCCTTGCTCTCGGAGGTCGCGAGCTTGAGGTCGTCATCCGCGAGCCACGGGTCTTCCGCATCCTGCGTTCCCATGTCCACGATCATCATGGTCTGGGAATCCGAAGTGATGTTCAGCCCGTTCTCTCGAGCCAACTGGGTATAGCGTGCGACGTCGTTCGTGAGGATCGTCAGGATACGAGTGTCTGCTTGAGTGGTCTTGGCAGCGAGTTCGGCGAACTCGGCATCCGACGGGTCGTGTGCAAAATATTCCCAGTCGCCGGTTTTGTCCGCACGCAGGGCTGCCGGGAACCGGCCTTCCTTGCGTGTTGTGTAACTCCGGGACCCAGACCAGCCAGCCACCCAGACTTCGAGCAGCTCAGCGATGTCTTCAACCAAGGCGTCGTGACTCATGTAGAGAGACTATGCCAGTGGTCTGGGAATCAACAGGGCGCGTCAGTAACAGCTCCATTAACACTTTGGGCAGCCGGACGGCAGCTCAACACATGGGTTTGGGGCCACCAAGTACCCTTAAATACGTGGCTTTAAACAGAATTGTGCTCTTCTATGGCTTTACTCCGATCGCAGACCCGGACGCCGTTCGGCTGTGGCAGCGCGCCCTGTGCGAGAAGCTCGGCCTGACCGGGCGCATCCTTATTTCGCCGGACGGCATCAACGCCACAGTTGGCGGGGAACTGAACAACGTCAAGCAGTACGTGAAGACCACCAAGGAATACAAGGGCTTCCACGGTATCGACTTCAAATGGTCCGAAGGCGGAGCCGCCGACTTTCCAAGGCTCAGCGTCAAGGTTCGCGATGAGATCGTGTCCTTCGGTTCCCCCGGCGAACTGAAGGTGGATGAGAAGGGCGTCGTTGGCGGCGGCACCCACCTTCAGCCTGAAGAGCTCCACGCACTCCTGGAAGAAAAGAAGGCAGCCGGGCAGGATGTGAAGTTCTTCGACGGACGCAACGCCTTCGAAGCCCAGATCGGCAGGTTCAAGGACGCAATTGTTCCCGACGTCGCCACTACACACGACTTCATCAAGGAACTCGACTCGGGAAAATACGACGACCTCAAGGACCAGCCCGTGGTCACCTACTGCACGGGCGGAATCCGTTGCGAAGTCCTTTCCAGCCTCATGGTGAACCGTGGTTTCAAGGAGGTTTACCAACTCGACGGCGGGATTGTCCGGTACGGCGAAACCTACAAGGACCAGGGCCTGTGGGAAGGCTCCCTGTACGTTTTCGACAAGCGCATGCACATGGAATTCAGCGAGGAAGCCAAGACCATCGGCCAATGCGTCCGCTGCCAGGCGCCCACCAACAAGTTTGAAAATTGCTCCAATCTGAGCTGCCGCAACCTCACACTGTATTGCGCCGAATGTGCCTCGAGCCCGGAAACGTTGCGTTGCCCGGAAGGCTGCGCAGCCTAGGTCCGGTCATTAGATCCGGCTCACCCGGTACGCGAAGTTCGCCGGTGCGTTGGCGGTGATCGTGATACCCAGGACGGCGTCGGTCTGCAGCTGCAGGACCTTGACCCGTGTGGTGCCGCACCGCAGCATCAATTCGATGAGGACTTCGCTCCCGTTTCGCACAGTGAATTCGGCGCTGCGGGCACCACGGCACGCCAGCGTCACCGCATGCGTTCCCCCGGGAAGCTGGGTGGTCTCTTCGTCGCGGGATTCTCCAGCCGACAGCAGGCCGAGGCTGCTATAGAAGGACAGCCCGTTCACGTCTGGAAGCACGTCCTGCGCCCAAGCCTTCAGCGCGTCGCCCGTGACGGTCTGTCCCAGCGCCGGGTCGCGGGTCAGCACCGGATCCGTGATGACCGCCGACGGCGCAGTGCTCGCCGGTGCACGGCCGTCGTCGTAGGTGTATTCGCACGACGCCATGGTGCCGCACGCGAGCACACCCCAAAGCACGACGGCGGGAATCGCCGACCGCCTCGTCGGTACCTTCAGGGCGCGTGCCCACCCCATAATCCGACTCTACGCCCGGCTTCAACCGAGGACGAGGGGACTGTTACGAAGCCGGTACCAGTTGGTACGCGTAGATGACAGGCGCATCCACGCTGCTTGCGCTGATGCTCAGCGGACCGGTCGAGGGAACCTTGATGCGGGACGTTTCGCGGCTGCCATTGCACGCCGCCCCGGCCACGGTGATCCGCGTACCGGCCGAGGAAACGTCGAAGAATGCCTTGCCGCCGCCGTCGCACGCCACAGTCAAGACGTAGCTTCCCGCAGCGACGCCGGCGAAGCTCTTGACCAAGGGGTCGCGGTTCGGGATTTTCCCGGAGTCCTCCACGACTACCCCGGCCGCCGAAGGCATGGTTGTCGCCTTCCACGCGGGGACGTCGGCGTTGGAGACAGACCCTCCGGAGGAGCACGCCGTCACTGCCAGGGTGCCTGCGCCAATGAGCAGGAGTGCAGCGCGTCGCCAAATGGAGGGGTGAAATACCATGATTCAACGCTACCTGCTCGAAAGCCTCCCCGCCGACGCAGGCGCCGGCACCGGGCCCCAATAGACTTGCACGGTGACTGATCCCGCAACGCCCACCATCTTTGGGACCACCCCGAAAACCCCCGACGCTCCCCGCAGCGACCTTCCAGAGCTGCTCACAGCGCTCGCCGACGACCTGCGAAACGTTGGCTACACCGTGGACGGAGTGGCAGGACTTCTGGGAGAGTCCGCCCATGCGGCCCTCGCCCGGGATCAGCTCATCCCTGCACTGATCATCACCGAACCGGCTGCCTTCACCGGAGATCCGGCGACGGACCGCGCGAAGGCGGCGCTCGCCGTCGTCGTGCGCTTGTGGCTTCTCGCTGTCCCGCAAACTGAAGGCGACGTCGACGCCGCCCTGCCGCGCGTCCGCACCTCGGGTCTGGTGGAGCTTGGCCTGGTGGAGAAGAACGACGGCGGTGCTGTCGCCGCCAAAGTGGATCTGCGGCCGTACGGCTGGGATTCGAATGAGGATGGGAGCGGCGGCGCTGAACTGTGGGTTTCCAGCGATCTCGCCGCCCATCAGCAGCCCGGCGTGCTCCGGCATGACCATGTGCTGGGCATCGGGCAGGCCTCCACCACGCTTGTCCAGACCACCATCCGGCGGCACTCGAAACGCGCCCTGGACCTCGGCACGGGCTGTGGAATCCAGACTTTCCACCTCCTGCACCACAGCGAGCACGTCACGGCCACGGACATCTCCGAGCGGGCCCTCGCGTTCACCCGTTTTAATCTGATGCTCAATGCCGAGGTCCTGCACCTTGACCCGTCCGATCTCGAGTCCCGGGTGAGCTTGCGGCTAGGCTCGCTCCTGGAACCCGTCGCAGCTGAGACTTTCGATCTGGTGGTGTCCAATCCGCCTTTCGTCATTACCCCGCGAAGTGCCGGCGAGCACTCTTCGGATCAGTTCACCTACCGCGACGGCGGCCTGCCCGGCGACGACATCGTCGCCAACCTCGTCCGCACGCTGCCCGGCGTTCTCGCGCCCGGGGGCACGGCGCAGATGCTCGGCAACTGGGAGATCCCGGCGGGCGCCGGATGGAGCGAACGGCCGGCGTCGTGGCTGGCAGGGTCCGGCACGGAGGCGTGGTTCATCCAGAGGGAACAGGTTGGCCCCGAGCTGTACGCGGAGACCTGGCTGCAGGACGCCTCCGAGGGCCGCGATCGCGAGCTCTACCGTGATGCCTACGCCGCCTATCTGGAAGATTTCGCTTCCCGCGACGTGGAGGCCATCGGCTTCGGAATGATCTGGCTTCGCCGGCCCGAAGACCCGCGTCCGGGAGCCGCGCCCGCGCGCTTCGAAGAAATCACCTACCCCATCGAACAACCGATCGGTCCGCACCTTGCCGCCGCGGTCGAACGCGCCGACTGGCTGGACGCCCACGAGCTCTCCGGCGCCCACTTGGTGGTGGCCGACGACGTGACCGAGGAACGCCACCAGCGGCCCGGCGCCGAGCATCCCGGCGTCATCTTGTTGCGCCAAGGTGCGGGGCTGCGCCGGACGAATCTGTTGAGCACCGAGCTGGCCGGCTTCGTGTCGGCATGTGACGGCGAGCTGTCCGTCCGCCAGCTGATCGGTGCCTTGGCCGCCCTGCTCGGTGGAGGGGACGACTTCGACGACGACGCTTTCCGCGCCGGGTTGCTCTCCGATGTCGGGAACCTGGTCCGTGATGGTTTCCTGCTTCCCGCTGCTTAGGACAGCGGCATAGGACAGCGGGATAGGACATTTGCGGCGGCACCGGCGGATAAACTGTTCCGGTGAATGAAGACAATGGGGTACCCACCGGGCTGGCATCCCCGAAGCGCCGGAAACGGCCCGAGAAGACGGTGGAGATCACCGACCCCAAAGCGATCCGTGCGCTTGCGCATGCCGCCCGGCTTGAGGTCATCTCGGAGCTGTATTCCACGCAGCTGAGCCGCACGGCCACCGAGCTCGCCGCGCAGACTGGGCTTACGCCGAGCGCCATGAGCTACCACCTCAGGGCCCTCCAGAAATGGGGGATTGTGACTGCTGCGGACAACGAGGGCGATGCACGCGAACGCCGTTGGAAGGCCGCAGGTTCGGACTTCACCATCAAATCCGGCGGCAACGCTCCGAGCCCGGAGATCGCCGTCGTCGAACTCGAACTGGACGCCTTCCGGCGTCGGGCCACCGCCTTCACCCGCGCCCGCGGTGAGCGGCGCCAGCGCGGCGAGGCCGCGAACGAGGCAGCCGCCATGGTGTTGTCCAGCGATCTGCTGTACTTGACTCCGGATCAGCGGACGGATCTCAAGGCCAAATTCCAGGACCTCATCAGGTCATATGAGCTCGAAGATCCCACGCGGATTCCCGAAGGAGCGGTGCGAATCGCTACGATGTGGTCGATGATTCCGGACGATCGGACGCCGTCTTCAAGCTAGTCCCCACCGCCACCCTAGCCTCGCAAGTCCCCACCGGCTCCCAGCCTTCGCAAGCTCAGGCAGGGCCCCTCGCCGGTGGGGCCCCACGGCCAGGTAACCCTGGCGGCGTGGGCCCAACGCACCGTTCCTCTACAGCACTTGTGCACATAGAAACGCACGATTCTGCAAAATATGGTGAACTAGGCCAATATGGGCACGAGCCCAAGCAATTCATTTTTCTGTAGGAGAACCGTGCCCAGCAAGGCAAAAACCGGCAAGAAACTCGTGATCGTGGAGTCTCCGGCCAAGAGCAAGACCATCGCCAAGTACCTGGGCGAAGGCTTCATTGTCGAGGCCTCGATCGGCCACATCCGCGACCTCCCGCAGCCCTCGGACCTCCCTGCAGAACTGAAGAAGACCTCGGTGGGCAAGTTCGCCGTCGACATCGAGAACGACTTCAAGCCGTATTACGTGGTGTCCCCGGACAAGAAGAAAAAGGTTGCCGAACTCAAGGCCCAGCTGAAAGACGCTGACGCGCTCTATCTCGCAACCGATGGGGACCGCGAGGGCGAGGCCATCGCGTGGCACCTCCTGGAGGTCCTGAAACCCAAGGTTCCGGTCTACCGCATGACCTTCGGTGAAATCACCAAGGAAGCCATCCACCGCGCCATGGACAACCTGCGCGACGTCGACAGTGCCCTTGTGGACGCCCAGGAAACGCGCCGCATCCTGGACCGCCTGTACGGTTACGAAATCTCCCCGGTGCTGTGGCGCAAGGTGGCCCGTGGCCTGTCGGCCGGCCGTGTGCAGTCCGTGGTGACCCGCATGGTGGTTGACCGCGAACGCGAACGGATGGCGTTCAAATCCGCATCGTACTGGGACCTGACCGGCCAGTTCGGTACCGGCTCCGCGACTTTCAAAGCGAAGCTCGCTGCCGTGGACGGCGCGAAGGTAGCCAGCGGCCGTGACTTCAACGACGACGGCGTCCTCACCTCCGCGAACGCGGTGCACCTCAACGAGGAACTCGCGACGTCGTTGGCCGCCGGGCTGGAGAGCGCGGACTTCCGCGTCCGCTCAGTCGACACCAAACCGTACACCCGGCGTCCCGCGGCGCCGTTCACGACGTCAACCCTTCAGCAGGAAGCCGGCCGCAAGCTGCGCTTCTCCTCCAAGAGCACCATGCAGATCGCCCAGCGCCTGTATGAAAACGGCTACATCACCTATATGCGTACGGACTCGTCCGCCTTGAGCGACGAAGCCCTCACGGCCGCGCGCCGCCAGGCTGCCGAGCTGTACGGTCCCGAGTACGTGCCGCAGTCTCCCCGCGTCTATGCCAACAAGGCAGCCAATGCGCAGGAAGCACACGAAGCCATCCGCCCCGCGGGTGACTCCTTCCGCACTCCGGCCCAGGTTGCCAGCCACCTGACCGGCGACGCTTTCCGCCTGTACGAACTCATCTGGAAGCGCACCATTGCCTCCCAGATGGGCGACGCCAAGGGCTCCACCGCCACCATCCGCCTCGGCGCGGTGGCTACCGATGGGCGCGATGCCGAATTCTCGGCCTCCGGCACGGTCATCACCTTCCCGGGCTTCCTGGCGGCCTACGAAGAAGGCAAGGACGAGAGCCGCGGCGACGACGACTCCGACGAAGCCCGACGCCTGCCCAACGTGGCCAAGGACGATTCCCTCACCGCTTCGGAAATCGTTGCTGTTGGCCACGAGACCTCGCCGCCGCCGCGGTACACGGAAGCATCGCTGACGGCGGAGCTGGAAAAGCGCGGCATTGGCCGCCCGTCCACCTACGCGTCCACGATCTCCACCATCCAGGACCGCGGCTACGTCCGGAAGCAGGGGTCTGCACTGGTTCCCAGCTGGATCGCCTTCTCGGTGATCCGTTTGCTGGAGCAGCACTTCACCGACTACGTCGACTACGAATTCACGGCCGACATGGAAGGCGACCTGGACAAGATCGCCAACGGCCAGGCAGTCGGCGCCGCTTGGCTCAAGCACTTCTACTACGGTGAAGACGCCGATCCCGGCCTGCTGAGCATCGTCAACAACCTCGGTGAAATCGATGCGCGCGAGATCAACTCGGTGCCGATTGCCGAAGGCATCACGCTCCGCGTTGGCAAGTTCGGCCCGTACCTGGAAAGCTCGATCCCCACTGTCGACCCCAAGACCGGCGAGGTCGTGGAGTCGGCGCGAGCAAATGTCCCCGAAGACCTCGCACCGGACGAGCTCACTGCGGCCAAGGCCGTGGAGCTCATGGAAACGGCTGCCCCCGAGGAACGCGTCCTGGGCGCGGACCCGCACACCGGGCACACCGTGGTTGCCAAGAACGGCCGCTACGGCGCCTATGTCACCGAGATCATCCCGGAGATGACGGAAGAGCAACTGGCAAACCAGCCGGTGGAGTACTACAAGAACGGCAAACCCAAACCGCCGAAGAAGCCCGTCAAGGCCAAGCCACGCACAGGCTCGCTGTTCAAGTCAATGACCGTTGACTCGATCACGCTCGACGAGGCCATTCAGCTCATGAGCCTGCCCCGCGTCCTCGGCGCGGACGCCGAAAGCAACCCCATCACGGTGCAGAACGGCCGCTTCGGGCCTTACCTGAAGAAGGGCACGGACTCGCGGTCCATCGGATCCGAGGAAGAGATCTTCACCATCACCCTGGAACAGGCATTGGAGATCTACTCCCAGCCGAAGCAGCGTGGTGCACGCGCTGCCGTACCGCCCCTGGCTGAGTTCGGTCCGGACCCTGTCTCGGAGAAGAACATCGTGGTGAAGGAAGGCCGTTTCGGACCGTACATCACCGACGGCGTCACCAACATCACCGTTCCGCGAGCCACGTCCCTGGAGGAGCTGACCAGGGAGCAGGCCATCGAGCTGCTTGCCGAGAAGCGCGCCAAAG
This sequence comes from Arthrobacter sp. B2a2-09, assembly GCF_027587375.1. Lineage (GTDB taxonomy): Bacteria > Actinomycetota > Actinomycetes > Actinomycetales > Micrococcaceae > Arthrobacter. Next base: position 16,378 of record NZ_JAMXIC010000022.1, on the reverse strand, counting down.
GCCCGGTCAAGCGGACAACCACGGCCCGCAAGGCGCCGGCGAAGAAGGCTGCGGCGAAGAAGTAATTCCTGCTTGGGGACACGCAAACCCGTTAGCGATACGCATATTCCCTGAGGACACCCGAATTCCGGTGTCCTCAGGCAATATGCGTATCCCGGGGAATTATCTGTGTCCTCAGCGCGGGCTTAGGGCGGGGCGGGAACCACCTCTGGAATTGCTTCCGGCATGGAAACCATGATCGAGTGGAACCATGACAGATCAGCCCGCAGCCCCGGAATCCCTGCCTTTGAACGACCTTGAGTCCAAGCTCGCAAAATCCGGGCAACCTGACGCGAACCCGGTGGACGTCATTCTGGCCTTCCTGAACAACGAGGTCTACATCCTGAGCACCGACTCCTTGGATAAGCCTGACGCCGCCGTGGAGCCACTTGTCCTTGCCAACTCCGAGGGCCAGCCTGTCCTCGCAGTGTTCAGCCACCCGAGCCGGGTGGAATCGCACTTCCTCGAGGCCGCGCCCAACGTCCTGGGCACCCACGGCGCGGCGATTCTGGACAGCATCGGTGACGAGCTGGGCCTGGTGATCAACCCCGGCAGCGAGCACGGCTTCGAGATGGGCCCGGAAGGCATCGCCAACGTCCGCCGCGACTTCACCCGCGCCGACGAAGCTGCCGACGAAGCCGCCGCCCCAGCCGATCCAGCCGCAGATGCGGCCGTGGAAGCGGACACCGGCGGACCCCGGGACTAATTGACTGGCTGGCGGCACGAATCGGCAGTCGTACTTGCTTCACACGCTTCGAATCGGGGAATAATGGCAGAATGCGTCTTGGCGTCCTAGACATCGGTTCCAACACCGTCCATTTGCTTTTGGTGGACGCGCATCCGGGCGCACGCCCGGTCGCGTTTGCCTCCCATAAGCGACCACTTTCGCTGGTTCAGTTCCTGGACGCCGAAGGTAACATCAACGACGCCGGACAACACGAGTTGATCGAGTTCGTCCTTGAAGCGTGGGAGTTCGCAGCCCGCCACAAGGCCGAGGACCTCTTGGCTTTTTGTACCTCGGCTATCCGCGAAGCGACCAACGGCGTCGAGGTCCTTGCCCGGGTGAAGCACGAGACCACTGTGACCCTGCAGGAACTGACCGGCAGCGAAGAAGCCTCCATGACCTTCTTCGCGGTTCGACGCTGGTACGGCTGGGGGGCCGGTCCGATCCTGGACCTTGACATCGGCGGCGGCTCCTTCGAAATGGCGTTTGGCCAGGACGAACTGCCCGAGCTCGCGGTGTCAGTACCGCTTGGCGCCAGCCGTTTGACCAGGGACTGGCTCCACAATGATCCGCCCACGGCCAAGAGCGTGAAAGAGCTGCGCAAGTACATCCGCCACACACTCAAGCCCGTCGTACGTGAATTCAAGCAATTGGGCCGGGCCAACCTGGTGGCCGGAACTTCCAAGACCTTCCGTTCCCTTGCACGCATCGCGGGCGCGGCCCCCAGTGGCGCCGGTCCGTACGTCAAGCGCGAACTCCACGCCACGGACTTGGGACTCTGGGCGCAGCGGATCTCGGCCATGACCGTCGAGGACCGGCTGTACCTCCCGGGCGTCTCGGATGCACGGGCAGCGCAGATCCTTGCGGGTGCCCTTGTGGCCGAGGCCGCATTGGAAATGTTCGAGTTTCCCAGCATGGAGATCTGCCCTTGGGCCCTGCGCGAGGGATTGATCCTGCGCCGGCTCGACCAGCTGATCTTCGATGGCCCGCTGGCCCCGGCCCCGCATGTCGGGCTCGGAGGCGCGGTACCGGTACCACGTCTGGGCGCGAACACCGGAACGGCCGCGCCCGCGGCAGTATCCATACCGATCCCCACCGCTGGGAGGCAGGCCAACTAACATGAGCACCGACGTCGAGCACTCCGAAGAAGACACGCCGAGGATCCCGGTGGCGCTATCCAGCGCTTCTGTCTATCCGCTCAGCGTCCACGACGCCTTTGCCGTGGCCCAGGACCTGGGGTACGACGGTGTCGAGGTGATGGTGACCAACAATGCCACCAGCCAGAACCCGGATGCCCTCATCCAGCTAAGCCATCGCTACGACCAGCAGATCGTTTCGATCCACGCGCCCACCCTGCTGCTGACCCAGCAGGTTTGGGGTCCGGCGTGGAACAAGATTGAGATGTCCTGCCAGATGGCGCGCGAGGTCGGTTGCAACACTGTGGTGGTCCATCCGCCGTTCCGGTGGCAGTCGAACTATGCGGAGAACTTCGCTGCCGGAGTGCGCGAGATCGCGGCGATGTACCAAGTGCACATCGCAGTGGAGAACATGTACCCGTGGCGTGTGCGCGGCCGGGAGGCGCTCGCGTACCTTCCGCACTGGGATCCGCTGGGCCAGGATTACGACGACGTCACCTGGGACTTCTCGCACGCAGCCACCGCGGGTGCCAACAGCCTTGAGGCGATACGGGCGCTCGGGAGCAAACTGCGCCACGTCCACCTCACGGACGGTTCGGGCTCGGGCAAGGACGAGCACCTGATCCCCGGTTACGGGACCCAACAGTGCGCCGAGGCGCTGCAGCATCTCGCATCCAACGGATTCGAGGGCACAGTGGTTGCCGAGATCTCGACGCGCAAGGCCAAAGCTGCGGGTGAACGCGAGGAATGGCTCGCCGAAACACTGCGCTTCGCACGCCAGCACTTGGGGGCGCCGCTCGTGGGAGCCTTCGAGATCTAAGTTCCCCGAGATTCAGGGCCCGACGACGTCGGGCGGCTGGGTCGCGCCGTCGCTGGGCTACCTTCGGACGCGTTTCGGTCCGGCCACGCGCCCTGCCCGTATCCGCCAACGCCCCTTAAACGAGAAAGCACCGGCGGTCGATACGGGAAAATGGGGGGAAACCCGTTCGACCACCGGTGCTTGTGGCGGACATCCCCATGCCCGCCTCATCACTCGCACCCTCAATGAGGTAATTACTAAGTTACGGAGCGATGTTGGGCGCAGCCTGCAATAACCTTGGGAACAAGCTGGGAATCCTGGCTCCTCTGCCGGGCCTGGCAACTGGTTCTGCAGTGGCGCAGCTGAACTGGCATCATGGAGCCATGAGCAACCGAATCGCATTCCTTGGCTGTGGGTCCATGAACGAGGCCATTCTGGGTGGCTTGCTTGCGGCCGGAACAGATCCGTCGGACGTCGTCGCCACCGTACGTCGCGCAGAACGCGCAGCCGAACTGGCAGAGCGCCACCATGTCATGACCATCGCCGGAGCCGAGGAACCCGACAACAACAAGTTGGCTACGAAGGGCGCTTCGGTTGTCATCCTGGGCGTCAAGCCTGTGGGCATTGCCGATCTCGCCCGGGAAATCTCACCGTCGCTGGGTAAGAACACGATTGTGATCAGCGTTGCCGCGGCCGTGTCCATCGCCCAGCTGGAAGCTGCCCTGCCGGCGGGCCAGCCGGTCATTCGCACGATGCCCAACACGCCTGCCAAGCTCGGACGCGGGGTGGTCTCCGTTTCGCCCGGAACTAACTGCACCCCCGCGCAGCTCCAGCAGGCCAAGGACATCCTCGCCGCCGCAGGCACCGTGGTGGAAATCCCCGAGGAACAGGTGGATGCCCTGTCCGCCATCAGCGGTTCGGGCCCCGCGTACGCGTTCTACCTTGCCGAAGCCATGGCTGCCGCCGGCGTCGAACTCGGTCTGGATCCCGAGCTGTCCCTCATGATTTCCCGCGAGACCGTGGCAGGTGCCGGTTTCATGCTCGCCGAGCCCGGAGCGGACCCCACCGCACTACGCATCGCCGTGACCAGCCCCAACGGCACCACGGAACGCGCCATCGCGGCGTTCAACGACGGCGGGATACCCGCGATCATCGCCGACGGAGCCCGCGCAGCAGCGGCCCGGGCCGCGGAAATCACGCAGCAGCTCGCCTAGTTCCGCGGCCACAGCGAGGGAGCTACGGCCGCGCCGCAAACCGTTCCAGCAGGTCCACGTGCCCGGACACAATGAGCATGTCGCGGCCGGAAACCTTCGTGTCGGGTCGAGCGTAGGTGAAGTCTTCGCCCGGGGATTTCACGCCGACAATTGTCACGCCGTACTTGGAACGGACCTTGGATTCATCCAGCGTGAAGCCCACGGTTTCCTTGGGCGGGTACATTTTCACGATGGCGAAATCGTCGTCGAACTCGATGAAGTCCAGCATGCGCCCGGAGACCAAGTGCGCCGCACGGACGCCGGCGTCGGCCTCGGGGTAGATGACGTGGTTGGCGCCGATGCGGGTGAGGATCTTGCCGTGCGAGGCAGTGATCGCTTTCACCCAGAGGTGTTCGATGCCCAGATCCACGAGGTTCACCGTGATGAGCACCGAGGACTCGATCGACGTTCCCACGCCCACCACGGCAGAGCTGAATTCCTGCGCGCCGAGCTGGCGGAGGGCATCGATGTTGGTGGCATCCGCCTCCACTACGTGGGTCAGCACGGAAGCCCAATTCTGGACGAGCGTTCGGTCCCGCTCGATGGCCAGGACTTCGCGTCCCTGCTTGACGAGCTGCTCGGCGGTGGCTGCACCGAATCGGCCCAACCCGATCACCAGAACGGGTGCGTTGTGCGCCGGCCGGTTGGGGTCGCCTGTTGAATTAGCCAATGATCGGCCTCTCTTCCGGATAATGGAATAGCTGCCTGCGCTGGCGGAGGGCCAGTGCGGAGGCAAGGGTGATGGTGCCGATGCGGCCGGCGAACATGAGGGCAGCTAGAACGTAGACCCCAGCCGGCGGCAGTTCGGCGCTGAGGTTCGTGCTGAGGCCCACGGTTGCAAAGGCCGAGATGGTTTCGAAGAGCACCCGGTCCAGGCTGGCCCCGCTGATGGCCAGCAACAAGAATGCGGCTGCGCACACCAACGTGGCACCAGCGACGATCACCGAGATGGCCACCCGCATGGTGCCCTCGGGGATCGTGCGGCCGTAGACCTTGACGTCGTCGTCGCCACGTGCCTCGGCGACGATGGCGAGGAACATGACCGCGACGGTTGTCACCTTGATGCCGCCCGCCGTCGACGCCGAACCGCCGCCGGCGAACATGAGCGCGTCCGACAGCAGCCTGGTGGTGGAATCCATATGGCTCTGGTCAACCAGGTTGAAGCCTCCGGAGCGCGTCATGACCGAGGCGAAAATGGAATGCGTGATCTTGTCACCAACGCTCATGTTGGCGATGGTGTTGGTGTTGTCCCACTCCATCAAGGCCCAGAGGACTGCGCCGGCTACGAGGAGGATCAGGGAAACCTGGATGGTCAGCTTGGTGTGGAGGCTCCACTTCTTCCAATGGAGGCCGTGCCGTCGGAGCACCAGCATCACCGGGAAGCCGAGGCTGCCGAGGAACACGCCGAGCATGAGCGGCACAAGAATCCACAGATCCGTCTCGTACGGCACGATTCCGTCGGAGTGGGGTGTGAAACCGGCATTGTTGAAGGAAGAAATCGAGTAGAAGATCCCGTGCCAGACGGCCTGCCAGAAGTCCTCTCCGAGTGTCAGGAACCGGGGAATCATCGCGATGGCCAGTACGGCCTCGATGGTCACGGAGGTCGAGATGACGATCCGCAACAAGGTACCCACTTCGCCCAAACGTCCGGCGTTGTTCATGGCCTCCTGGGCAATGAGCTTTCCCCTCACGCCCAGCCGTTTGCTGACCATGAGTGCCAGGAGCGATGCGAGTGTCAGGGTTCCCAATCCACCTACGAAGATGCCCACGAGAATCACGAGCTGGCCGAAGAAGGTCCAGTGCGTCGCCGTCGACACAACGGTCAAACCGGTCACGCAAACGCTGGAGACAGCGGTGAACAAGGCCTGGTAGATGGGAGTGACCGCACCGTCGGCCGATGCTGCTGGCAGGGAAAGCAGGCCGGTGAACAAGAGAATCGCGAAGACGTAGGCCGTCAGCGCCAATCGGGCCGGTGAAGTGTTGGCGAGGTTGTCGATGAAGTCGCGGATACCCGTGAAAATCCACAGGCCTCCCCGCTCCGGCTGGACGGTTTGCCAGCTGGCCGGGTCTATGGACCTCGACTGGCTCTGAGTCATGGCAGTGCTGTTCGCTTCTGGTCGATTGATTCTGCTTTCTTGAGTAGTAAACCACTAATCTCCCGCTGTAACGGGGCAGTTGCCTTCCCGCCGCTCGGGTAGCCTGTCATTGATGACTTCCTGGGCAGGCCTCCGTCCGTCCGCGCTGCCAACGGTGGTGGCGTGGGATCCCGCCATGACCGCATACAATTTCGGTCCCTCGCATCCGATGGCCCCCGCGCGGCTGGAGCTGACGGCCAGGCTCGCCGCGGCGCTCGGACTCTTCGAGCTGGAGCATGTCTCCGTCCAGGCGCCCGGGCTCGCGTCCGACGTCGAACTCCTGGCAGTGCACAGTGCCGAATATGTCGCCGCAGTGCGGCGTGCAAGCGAAGACCCGACGACGCCGGACCCGGAACGCGGGCTCGGCACCGAAGATGATCCCGCTTTTGCGGGGATGCACGAAGCCAGCGCCCGGCTTGCCGGAGGGTCGTTGCTCGCGGCTGAGGCGATCCTGTCCGAGACCGCGGTCCGGGCCGTCAACTTCGGCGGCGGCATGCATCACGCCTCCCGTGAGCGGGCCAGCGGCTTCTGTATTTACAACGACGCCGCACTCGCCGTGCAGAGGCTGCTCGACGGCGGTGTCCGGCGGGTTGCGTACATCGACGTCGATGCTCACCACGGTGATGGCACCCAGAGCATCTTCTGGAACGACCCCAGGGTCCTGACGATCTCCCTGCACGAAAGCGGCCTCTCGTTGTTCCCCGGAACGGGATTCGCCAATGAGATCGGCGGCCAGGACGCCCTAGGTACGGCCGTCAACGTGGCGTTGCCTGCGTGGACGGGCGACGCCGGGTGGTTGCGGGCCTTCCATGCCGTGGTACCCCAGCTCGTTCAAGCCTTTGAACCGGAAGTCATCGTGAGCCAGCATGGCTGCGACTCCCACAAACTCGATCCCCTCACGCACCTCAACCTCAGCGTGGACGGCCAACGCGAGGCGGCCACCGCCGTCGCGGGCCTCGCCGCCAGGTTCTGCGAAAACCGTTGGATCGCCACCGGGGGAGGGGGTTACGACATCACGGGAGTGGTACCGCGCACGTGGAGCCATTTGATAGGCATCGTGGCCCAACATCCCGTCCAGCTGACGGCTCCTGTCCCGGAAGCTTTCCGGGACTATGTCATGGAGAAGTACGGGGAATCGGTTCCGGAACTCATGGGCGACGGCGTGGACACCTGGTGGCGTTGGTGGGAGGTCGGGTATGACCCCGCCGACGCCGTGGACCGCACCATCATCGCCACCCGCAAGGAAATCTTCCCGCTCTACGGACTGGATCCCTGGTTCGACTGACGCGTGTTCGGCTAGGAGGAGCGGGACTGGGTCAACGCCGTGAGCATACGCGAAATAGTTGATGCCTTTTGGCGTATATGTCGCTAGGGTGGGAGGCATGGTGACTGACGACGTATTTGCCGTCATTGCGGAGGCAACCCGGCGTGACATTCTGGTTTCCCTCCGCTCTGGGGATAAGGCTGTGGGGGAACTGGTGGAGGAGCTCGCAGCGAGCCAGCCCACCATTTCAAAGCATTTGAAGGTGCTCCGCGAGGCGGATCTCGTCAGCATGCGCGCGCAAGGGCAGAAACGCTATTACGCGTTGAACCCGAAGCCGCTCGCCGGGATTGCCAGCTGGCTGGAGACGTTCGACGTCGGACCCGCCAAGCCCGCGGTCGAGGCCGCCACGCCGGCCCGTAGCCCCGGACCACGTACGGCTGGGCAGCCGGGTGCAGGCGCCGCGAAGAACCAGCTCACGCGGCCCGACGGCGCCACGCTCGTCCCGTCGTCGGCGAGCACCGACGTCGTACGCTCGCCTGAAATCGTGCCTGCCTCCGGAGCTGTTGCCTCTGTCGCGGGTATTGACGACACCATGCCGCAGCAGATCGGCCGCACGGTTGGCCGTGCCGCCACCAAGGCTGCCGACCTCTTGGCGAACCTGCCGAACCTACCCAACCTGCCGAAGTTCGGTCGGAAGAAGTAGCGGCAATGTGAGGTGATCCCGGTCACGCCGTGATTGGCTTCTGCCCGATGACTTCCTTGACCTGCAGGCCGCGGCGGTCGAAAAGAGTCCGCCCGGTTGCATTCTGGACGGCGAAGCTGTGGTGTGGTCGGGCGGGAGACTGAACTTCGAAGACCTGCAGCAGCGAGTCGCGGCCGGAAGAGCCATGCTCGAGCGGTTGGTTCGGGAAGTCCCTGCAACCTTTGTGGCCATGCGCGATTCCCGCCACCTTTCAGAATCGTGCACGCTGGCCCCGGCTGAGTGGTGAAAAGCCGAAATTGAGTACTTAGAAACTATGTTTTGAGTGATGTCGAGCGTGAATTGAGTGCTGACAAATTCACCAGATGCTTTGCCGCGATGGCGAAGGTTTCGAAGGCAATAGTTGGCCGACCGAAGTCGATTGTGGGATTTCTCAAAAAGTCCTCTGACCTGTTTGTTAAGAGATCTTGTCAGCACTCAGGCCATCATCTATTCTCGGTAGTCCAATTCGTCTTTACTATCGGGGGTAGGTATGACCTTTTTGGCATTTTCGAAGTTCCAGGACTGTAAAAACCAAGTGGCGGCGGTTGCACCGAAATCCCGTCCGGACGCTCAGGGGGAAGCATTGAAACTCGAAAAGTCGGCGCGATCGGCATTTGTGCGGCAATGGCATTGGTAGCGGCATCCGCGCTGCCCGCGCAGGCAGCAACGACGAGCGTCAGCGGCTCGCTCAGCTGCCCCGCGGGTCAGGTCGTGAGCGACTGGTGCGGAAGTAACGTGAACCGCCCAAGTGAATGAATCCATCCAGGCTGAGGTCGAGCGCACACTCAGCACGATTCCAGTTCGTGCGTCTCGCCAAATGACCTCCACCGAGTATCAGTTTCGCGTGAGCGAGATTCTCAGGCTTTTTGACATCGATGCAGTGGGCAGCGAAACGGGCGTAGTTTACGGGGACAAAGGCGTTGAGCTAGAAGATCAGCCTTTAGTTTGGGCCATTCGCGTACTCGTTGGGAGGCGATTCGACATCCCGGAAGCAATAATGTGAATGGGCTCGGCCGGAGGCCCGCATAAGGGGTCCTTCGGATCTAGTGTCGCTTTTCTGAAGTTGTGGGACGGTTGATTTTCGCGAGGATCTGTTCCTGGGTCTTGGTCCAGACGAAGGGGTATCGGTCGTTCCGGCCGGTGATGATGAGCAGAGCTGGTTGCTCCGGGTGAAACCCGTAGAGCTCGACATCGACATGTGGGCAACTTCGAACGTGTTCCTTCCCGGCCACAGGATCCGTCTTGAAATCTCCAGCCTGGAAACCCCGGGCTTTTCGACGGCCGCTGCCTCGCGGGCTGCCTGGTCATAATCGGTTCGGATGGAGACTGCTTCAGGTCTGATGCGAGCATGGCGGGATTGTACGCAGACCCGCCTTTCGGCGCAGAAGTTGTAGGGAGTCACATGGATTCGAGGCTGGAAGCAGTCCGGGACACCGTCTTGGCGCGGAACCCGGGCGAGCTGGAATTTCACCAGGCCGTCACCGAGGTCTTTGAAAGCCTCGGCCCGGTACATGACAGGCACCCGGAATTCCTCGAAGGGGCTGTCCTTGAGCGCCTGTGCGAACCGGAGCGCCAAATCATCTTCCGCGTACCGTGGACCGACGACGCTGGCCGCGTGCACGTCAACCGTGGTTTCCGCGTTGAGTTCAATTCAGCCTTGGGCCCCTACAAGGGTGGACTGCGCTTCCACCCCTCGGTCTACTTGGGCATCGTCAAGTTCCTCGGCTTCGAGCAGATCTTCAAGAATGCCCTGACAGGCATGCCGATCGGTGGCGGCAAGGGCGGCTCGGACTTCGATCCCCGAGGCCGCTCCGACGCCGAAGTCATGCGCTTTTGCCAGTCCTTCATGACCGAGCTGTACCGCCACATCGGCGAATACACGGACGTTCCTGCCGGCGATATCGGCGTGGGAGGCCGCGAGATCGGCTATCTGTTCGGCCAGTACAAGCGCATCACCAACCGCTATGAGTCGGGTGTGCTGACGGGCAAGGGAATGTCGTGGGGCGGCTCCTTGGTCCGTCCGGAAGCCACCGGTTTCGGCACGGTCATCTTTGCCCAGGAGATGCTCAAGACCCGGGGCCAGTCCTTCGATGGCCAACGCGTCGTGGTCTCCGGTTCGGGCAACGTGGCCATCTACGCCATCGCCAAAGCCCAGGCCCTTGGCGCCACCGTGGTGGCATGTTCCGATTCCGCGGGTTATGTGGTTGACGAGGCCGGCATCGATGTCGCGCTGCTCCGCCGGATCAAGGAAGTCGAACGGGGCCGCCTCACTGAATACGCGGAGCGCCGCGAGGGTGCCAACTATGTGGCCGGCGGCTCGGTCTGGGACGTGAATGGCACCGTTGCGCTGCCGTGCGCGACGCAAAACGAGCTCGACGGCGACGCCGCAGCCAAGCTCGTCAGCAACGGTCTGCTGGCAGTCGCCGAAGGCGCCAACATGCCCTGCACCCGTGAAGCGGTTGCGGTGTTCCAGGACGCAGGCATCCTGTTTGCCCCGGGCAAGGCAGCCAACGCCGGTGGTGTGGCGACGTCGGCGTTGGAGATGCAGCAGAACGCCAGCCGCGATTCCTGGTCCTTCGAACACACGGAAGCACGCCTTACGGAAATCATGGTGGGCATCCACGATCGTTGTGCCGAAACTGCGGAGGAATACGGGGCGCCGGGCAATTATGTCCTGGGCGCCAACATCGGCGGCTTCGTGAAGGTCGCGGACGCCATGTTGGCGCAGGGCCTCATCTAGCGCGCCCCCCTTCCCGCCTACCCACCCCAACTGACTCGCAGTAGGTGTCGTTTAGAGGGCTCTAAACGACACCTATTGCGAGCTACTTGCTCAGCAACCGAACGTGGTCCGGGTTCAGTTCCGAAATCTTGGTGACTCCGAGCAGGGCCATGGTGCGGGCCATGTCCTTCTCGAGGATCTGGATGGTGCGGTCCACTCCCGCGCGCCCGCCGGCCATGAGCCCGTAGAGGTAGGCCCGGCCGATCAACGTGAAGTCGGCGCCGAGGGCCAGGGCTGCCACGATGTCGGCACCGCTCATGATGCCCGTGTCCAGGATGACGGCCGCCTCGCTGTCTTTCAGTGCGGCGGAGACCTCCGGAACGAGGTGCAGCGGAATCGGTGCCCGGTCCAGTTGGCGTCCGCCGTGGTTTGAGATCACGACGCCGTCCGCGCCGTGGTCCACCACCTTGCGGGCATCTTCGACAGTCTGGATGCCCTTGACTACCAGCTTGCCCTTCCAGGTTTCGCGCAGCCAGTCGAGGTCGTCGAAGGTCAGGGTGGGATCGAACATGGAGTTGATGAGGTCGGCCACGGTTCCGGTGTAGCGGGAGAGCGAGGCGAAGGTTAGCGGCTCGTGCGTGAGGAAGTTGAACCACCATGCGGGCCGGTACGAGGCATCCAGAACGGTCTTCACGGTGAGCGCCGGCGGAATGGTCATGCCGTTGCGGACGTCCCGCAACCGGGCGCCCGCGACGGCGGTGTCCACCGTGACCATGAGGGTGTCGTTTCCGGCCCTGGCGGCGCGCTCGATCAGTTCCAGGGAACGGTCCCGGTCTGTCCAGAGGTAAAGCTGGAACCAATTGCGGCCGTTCGGAGCCGCCGCAGCCACGTCCTCGATGGAAGCCGTGCCCATCGTGGAGAGAGTGTACGGAATACCAGCTGCCTCGGCGGCCTGCGAGCCCGCGTACTCACCCTCCGACTGCATCATGCGCGTGAATCCCGTAGGCGCGATGCCGAACGGAAGCCGGGATTCCTTGCCCAGGATCTCGGTGCCGAGGTCGATGCTGGAGACGTCGCGCAGGATTCCCGGCCGGAACTCGATGTCCTGGAACGCCTGGCGGGCCCGGCGAAGGGTGATCTCCGCCTCCGCTGCGCCGTCTGTGTAGTCGAACGGTGCCTGGGGAGTGCGTCGCTTGGCAATGTCCCGCAGTTCCCAAATGGTGGATGCGCGGCGCAGCCTAGCCGCGTTGCTGAACTCGGGCTTCTTGAACTTCATCAGCGGCGCCAGGTCCGCGTATTTGGGAACCCGGCGCTTGAGTGCTGCGGGGCGCCCGACGGCGGTGGGGACGTTCGTGGGCACCTCAAGGGAAGGCGCGTTGCTCGGCTGGACGGTCTGCGTCATGGTGCTGTCTCCAGTGTGCTTGATGTGGTTAGACCACACTCTATGTCATGTGGTCCAACCACATCAACTACTATTTATCCATGCGAACGCACGAGCTCGTCCTGGGTTGGATCGAAAAGCAATTGTCCGACGGCCATTTGGTGCTTGGTGGGCGGCTTCCCGCCGAGCGGGCGCTGGCCGAACAGCTGGAAGTTTCGCGGACGTCGGTCCGCGAAGCCATCCGGATCCTGGAAGCCATGGGCTTGGTGCGGGCAGGTGTCGGTTCTGGTAAGGACGCCGGGACGGTGGTCATCGCGGAACCAGCCACGGCCCTCGGCTCCGCGCTCCGCCTCCATGTGGCCACGCAGCATTTGCCGGTCGCCGACATCGTGGAAACACGGGTCCTGCTCGAATCATGGGCGGTGTCCCGCGCCAAAGCCGACGCCCCCGAACTCAAGGAAGCAGCGAGGCTGCTGGGCGAGATGGACGCGAGCCCCGCCGTCGACGACTTCCTCGCACTGGACGTCGCCTTCCACTTGGCGCTGGCGGAAGCCGCGGGAAATGCCGTGGTGAGCACCATCATGGGTTCACTGCGTGAGGCGATTGAGGGTTACGCCGCGGCGCTCACGGCAAACCTGCCGGATTGGGATAGCACCGCCCATCGCCTGAGGTCCGAGCATCGCGCCATTTTGGAGGCAGTGAACGACGGCGACGGTGGCCGGGCAGCGACGCTCGTGGCCGCACACATCGAGGGGTACTATCGGGAGGCCGGGCTGGGACAGGCCCCTGCGGAAACTAGGCCTTGACGGGGCCGGTGCTGCCCCTGAGCTCAATCCGCGGCGGGAAGTAGTTCGTGGGGGAGGCGGCGTCGTTGGTCTGGATCTGCTCCCGCATGCGGCGCCACGCAAGGTCTCCGAGCTCGGAGATCGGCACGGCCGCGGTGGTCAGTGGAGGCATGGTGTACCGGGCAAAGGGCATGTCATCGAACCCGGTGAGCGACAAGTCTTCCGGCACGCGGATCCCGCGCTCGCTTAGTCCGCTCAAGAGGCCCATCGCCGCGACGTCGTTGAAGACGAGGATGCCGGTGGCACCGCACGAGGCGACTGCATCGCTCGACTCGAATCCGGCGTCGAACGTGTTGCCGCCAGGAATGAACTGCAATTCGACGTTCGGGAATTCGGCCGTGAACTTCTCGAGCCCGCGGAGGCGCTGCACGTTGGACGCGCTGCGGTCCGGTCCCGTCAGATAGGCCAGTTTGCGATGGCCCAGCCCAACCAGGTGGGCGGCAAGTTCCTGGATGCCTTGGCCGTAATCCACCACGAGGCTGGGAGTCGGTACCGACTCGGTGGTCCGGTTGATGAGGACGAGCGGATAGAGCGTGGGGGCCAGTTCTTCCAGTTCTGCGTCGCTCATGCGGGGGGCGCAAAGAACGACGCCGTCGCATCGCCTCCGGGCTTCCCCGGCGAGGATTGCTTCCTCACTGGAGACCTCGGACGAGTCGGCGATCAACACGCGGTAGCCATCGCGGGCGGCGGCAATACTCAGCCCGCGAAGAATGGCCTGGAACGTGGGATTGGACAGGTCCGGCACCACGATTCCGATAGTGTCCGTCTTTCCCAGGGCCAGGCTTCGGCCTACCGGGTTTGGCTTGTATTTCAGCTCGGAAGCGGCTGCGCGCACGCGAGCCGCAATGTCCGCGTCCACGGTGGTGTTACCGTTCATGACGCGGGAAACCGTGGCATGCGAAACGCCGGCCATGGATGCCACATCTGCGATGCCCACCCGCCGGGTGTTTCTTCTGCCTGGCATGGTTTCCTTCCTGGAGCGCTGCCGCCGTGTTCCAAAGCGGCAACATTTCTTCTGAGGTGAAGTTTATAGTGCGTGGGGAAGCGGTTTCCCTTGATGTCGTTGCATTTCGATTTGCGGGCATCCGGAGCCTGACGCTATGGTTTGGCTATGACTAACCGTTGGTATGCGTATTTTTCGTTGGCTCTGGAGGGGCCCGCGTCTAACTGACACGCATCCAACTTTCCTTCAGAGCCAACAGGGCAGAGATCATTCTCTGCCCTTCGCCATTTCCAGGCGGGCTCTGAGTAGGGTCCGCTCCTCTCCGGAACAGGACACCTTTCATGACCAGCATCGCCGCAGAGCCCACCACACTAAACGTCGACGTCGAGAGTGCCGGCGCGCACTCGACGTCGAACCTGCGCGTCAGCCGCTTCGAGCCGCTCCCCACGCCGCAGGAAATCAGCGCGGAACTGCCGCTTGACGCGAGGGCCTCCGCCGTCGTCGAGCGCGGGCGCGATGGAGTCCGCGCCATCATGGACGGCGTGGACGATCGCCTCCTGGTGATCGTGGGCCCGTGCTCCATCCACGATCCAAAGGCCGGCCTTGAATACGCACGCCGGCTGGTCAGCCAGGCGGAGAAACACAAAGAAGACCTTTTGATCGTCATGCGGGCCTACTTCGAGAAGCCGCGGACCACGGTGGGCTGGAAGGGCCTCATCAACGATCCCCACCTGGACGGCAGCCACGACATCGCGGCCGGACTCCGTGCAGCGCGTGGATTCCTTCAGCAAGTCACGGCCCTGGGCCTGCCGACCGCCACCGAGTTCCTGGAACCTATCAGCCCGCAATACATGGCAGACCTCGTGGCGTGGGGCGCCATTGGTGCGCGCACCACCGAGAGCCAGATCCACCGTCAGCTCGCCTCCGGGCTGTCCATGCCGATCGGGTTCAAGAACGGGACCGACGGCGACCTCCAGGTAGCGATCGATGCCTGCGGTGCCTCTGCCGCACCGCAGGCGTTCTTGGGGATCGACGGCGATGGCCGCGCCGCCCTGGTGGCAACCTCGGGAAACCCGGACACACATGTGATCCTGCGCGGTGGCCGAAAGGGTCCGAACTACGCTGCCGAGCATGTCGCTGCTGCGTCGGAGAAGCTTTCGGCGAAGGGGCTGAATCCGCGGCTGATCGTTGACGCGAGCCATGCCAACAGCGGCAAGAGCCATCACCGCCAGGCCGAAGTCGCCCTGGAGATCGGTGCGCAGTTGGAAGATGACGTTGCTTCGCCGATTGCCGGCGTCATGCTGGAGAGCTTCCTTGTTGGTGGGGCGCAGAACCTGGATGTGGAGCGGCAGCTGGCTGGCGAACAAGAGTTGGTGTACGGCCAGAGCGTCACCGACGCCTGCATGGAATGGGACGTCACGGTGTCCGTCCTGAACCAGCTGGCGGCCTCGGCCCGCAAGCGTCGGGTGGCAACTGCCGGCTAGCGAAACCCGCGCTCTCAGTTGGCCGAAAGACTTTCA
This sequence comes from Arthrobacter sp. B2a2-09, assembly GCF_027587375.1. Lineage (GTDB taxonomy): Bacteria > Actinomycetota > Actinomycetes > Actinomycetales > Micrococcaceae > Arthrobacter. The sequence continues at coordinate 878 of NZ_JAMXIC010000022.1, read as the reverse complement.
CTTTGGTACCAGCAGCCTCTAGAGTATCTAGCACATGGTTGTTTGATGGCTCAGCATCGGCACACCAGGTAATGAATGCTGGGGTTCGCCGCTAACCGCTGAGAGCAAAGGAATATGGAGAAATGTCCGCAGAGACTAACTTCTCGAACGCGCGTTTCATGACAGTGGCTGAAGTTGCCGAAGTCCTCCGGGTTTCCAAAATGACCGTGTACCGCCTGGTCCACTCGGGAGAAATGCCAGCCGTCCGTTTTGGACGATCATTCCGTGTCCCCGAAGAAGCTGTGAGCCAGTACCTCAAGGGCGCGGTCGTCGACGGACACTCGGAGACAGCTTGAGTCTTGCTTGGTTCCCTCGGGGCCAACGGTCATTGGGTGCCCCCGATAGGCGGTACCCTGTTAAGGAACGTTTTACGTCATTGTAAGAATCTGTCAGTTGTAAAGTCTGTTGCTCAGTTCAAGGACCTCACCCAGCAGACAGAATCTCAATCTAGTTTGGTAAGGAACTTACGTGGGTTCAGTTATTAAGAAGCGCCGCAAGCGTATGGCCAAGAAGAAGCACCGCAAACTGCTTCGTAAGACCCGCCACCAGCGTCGCAATAAGAAGTAGAGATACTTCCTACAGCGTGAATGCCCGTTGCCTCCCGAGGCGGCGGGCATTTTTGCGTCCGCGCCCCCGACGACGCTCGCTCACTTATGCATGGTGTTTCGATGACGCTCGCTCACGTATGTCGGGTGTTTCGATGACGCTCGCTCACGTATGTCGGGTGTTTCGATGACGCTCGCTCACGTATGTCGGGTGTTTCGGAATTTTTCAAGCTGAACGGTACCAGCGGGAGTTAGGCGGCTAACTGTTCGGTGGTTTCCTTGGGTTGGTTGATC
>NZ_JAMXIC010000021.1 GCF_027587375.1 Arthrobacter sp. B2a2-09 | reverse complement strand
AAGACCCACAGCGCCGATGGTACTGCACCCGGGAGGGTGTGGGAGAGTAGGACACCGCCGGACAACCATTCACGGTCCAGGCCCCGACACCACATGTCGGGGCCTGACCCATTTAAAACCCACCACAACCCCCGCCCACACATCCACGGCCGTCGGCGGACGCTCGCTCACATATCCACGGTTGTGGGCGGACCCTCGCTCACCTATGTGCCCGAAATCCCGAACCCTCGCTCACCTATCCACGGTTGTCGGCGGACGCCCGCTCACACATGCGCCCGTTTCCACCAACGCCCGCTCACATATGTGGCCGAAATCCCGAACCCTCGCTCACCTATCAACGGTCGTGGGCAGACCCCCGCCCACATATCAACGGTTGTGGGCGGACGCCCGCTCACACATGCGCCCGTTTCCACCAACGCCCGCTCACATATCAACGGTCGTGGGCAGACCCCCGCTGACATATGTGGCCGAAATCCCGAACCCCCGCTCACCTATCCACGGTTGTGGGCGGACCCCGCTCACCGATGCGCCGGCCCGGCCCCTGCACCCACCGGCCGGCAGCAGACCTCCAGGAGCGTCCGGCCGAAACCCGGCACAGGTGAGCGAGCGTCACCGGGAAACCCGGCACAGGTGAGCGGGCGTCCCGCCGGAACCCGGCACAGGTGAGCGAGCGTCACCGGGAAACCCGGCACAGGTGAGCGGGCGTCCCGCCGGAACCCGGCACAGGTGAGCGAGCGTCACCGGGAAACCCGGCATAAGTGAGCGGGCGTCCCGCCGGAACCCGGCATAGGTGAGCGAGCGTCCGGCCGAAATCCGGCATTGGTGAGCGAGCGTCCGCCCGAAATCCGGCATTGGTGAGCGAGCGTCCGCCCGGAACCCGCCATAAGTGAGCGAGCATCACCGGGAAACCCGGCATAGGTGAGCGAGCGTCACTCGGAAACCCGCCATAAGTGAGCGAGCGTTGTTTGAGGATTTCGACCCTTTGGCAACCTCAAAGAGCCGACACTCAGCCCCTGGACTTGGATCTGACAGTCGGCCGTAGGGGGCTCAGCCAGGCCTAGGGTTGTGATGATTCCCACGGGGAGCTGAATAGGCGGCCTTCGAATGCGTTCGCGGATGGCTGTTCACCTAGAATTACATAAGAGATACGAGCCGGATCCCGGCGGCGTGAGAACAAAATACGGATAAGAGCGGCTGCGCATGCGCCAGTGGTCAGCTCACAACAGGAGGAATCCATCATGGCTGAGCACAACGGCGGCAACCGCGGCAACTTCGGCGGTGGCCGTGGCGATCGCGGCCCGTTCCGCGCCAACAACAATTCCGGGGGCGACCCGCGAGGATTCCGTTCCAGGGACAACCGTGAAGGCGCCGCTGGCGGTGACCGTGACCGCAAACCCTTTAGTGACCGGGATCGTAAGCCGGCTGGTGATGGTGAGCGCCGTAGCTTTGCTGATCGTCCTCGTCGTGATGGGGATGCGCGCCCGAGTTTTGGTGACCGTGATCGTAAGCCGTTTGGTGATCGTCCTCGTCGTGATGGGGATGCGCGCCCGAGTTTTGGTGACCGTGATCGTAAGCCGTTTGGTGATCGTCCTCGTCGTGATGGGGATGCGCGCCCGAGTTTCGGCGATCGTGATCGTAAGCCGTTTGGTGATCGTCCGAGTCGTGAGGGTGACCGCGACCGTAAGCCCTTCGGCGACCGTGACCGCAAACCCTATGGTGATCGTCCGAGCCGTGAGGGCGATGGTGAACGCCGTAGCTTCGGCGATCGTGATCGTAAGCCGTTTGGTGACCGTCCGCGCCGTGATGGGGACGCGCGCCCGAGTTTCGGCGACCGTGACCGTAAGCCGTTTGGCGACCGTCCTCGTCGTGAGGGCGATGGTGAGCGCCGTAGCTTCGGCGACCGTGACCGTGACCGCAAACCGTTTGGTGATCGTCCGAGCCGTGAGGGCGACCGCGACCGTAAGCCCTTCGGCGATCGCGACCGCAAGCCGTTCGGTGATCGTCCTCGTCGTGAGGGCGATGGTGAGCGCCGTAGTTTCGGTGACCGCCCCGAGCGCGGTCCCCGCAAGTTCGATGGCCCACGTACCGAGGGACGTAGCTTCGGCGGCGGATCCTGGGAAGATCGTCCCGCAAGGGTTCCGAACGCGGCGGATCTGCGCAGCGCCAACCGCCCGGACCGCGAGCGTTCCCCGGAGATCGACGACGACGTCACCGGCCAGGAGCTCGACCGGATCACTAAGCACCAGATCAAGACTCTTGAAGGCACCAATGCCGATTGGGTCTCCAAGCACTTGGTGATGGCGGGGCGCCTCATCGACATCGACCCGGAGCTATCCTTCCAGCACGCCTTGGCCGCTAGCCGTCGTGGTGGCAGGTTGGCAGCCGTCCGTGAAGCGGTGGGCTTGACCGCCTACGCTGCCGGTCACTACGGCGAAGCGCTTCGCGAATTCCGCACTTACCGCAGGATCAGCGGCTCCAACGTCCATTTGCCTCTCATGGCAGACTGCGAACGCGGTCTGGGTCGGCCGGACCGTGCGCTGGATGTGGTCCGTTCACCCGAAGCGCAGGATCTCGATGCCCCCGGCAAGGTTGAGCTGGCAATTGTGGCCTCGGGAGCGAGGACCGACCTTGGCCAGTTGGACGCTGCAGTGGCCGAGCTGGAGATCATCCAGCTCGACATCAATCGCGCCTTTTCGTACAGCCCGCGCCTATTTCGTGCCTACGCAGACGCCCTGACGGCGGTGGGTCGCACGGAAGAAGCCGGCAAGTGGCAGCGCCAGGCAGTCGTGGCTGAAAATGCCCTCGGCGTTGGAGACTTCGAGGACCCGGACATCATCGACCTCGGCGAGGACGATGAAAACGAAGCCCGCAAGCCTCGTTTCCGGAACATTGACGAGAACACGGAGCGAGCCGAAGAGAGCCAGTCCGAGGCTGCCCCGGCGCTTGCTGAGACGGTCATAGGCTCTGAAGCCACGGAACAGGACGAAGTGGAACTCGACGACGTCGAGTCTGACTACTTTGAGTCCGACGACGCCGAGTCGGACCGCGATTCCGTCGAGGACGCCGAAGAAGACGAGGAAGACGAGGAAGAGGCTTCCGAGGGCGGCGAAGAGACCAAGAATGACTGAGGCCTCACTGGTTTCCCGTTTCGACGCCGTTCTGTCCGATCTGGACGGAGTTGTTTACGCAGGCCCGCACGCCATTCCCGGCGCGGTGGAGTCCCTGCAGCGGCTTGAATCGGTCGGAGTGCGGCTGGGCTACGTAACCAACAACGCCTCGCGTACCCCGGCACAGGTGGCCGCGCATCTTCGTGAACTTGGCGCGCCGGCCGAGGACAACCAAGTGGTCAGTTCCTCGCAGGCCGCCGGGGATCTTTTGGCCGGACTCCTGGCTCCGGGTTCACGGGTAATGATCACTGGAAGCGCGGCGCTGGCCCACGAAATCGAACTTGTAGGCCTCACGCCTGTCCACAGCGCCGAAGATAAGCCTGTGGCTGTGGTCCAGGGCTTCAACCCGGAAATCGCGTGGAAGGATCTTGCGGAGGCGTCCTACGTTGTTGCCGCTGGTGCTCTCTGGGTGGCTACAAATACGGACATGTCCATTCCCCAGGCTCGCGGGATTGCTCCCGGAAACGGCACCTTGGTGGCCGCGGTCGCGTCTGCCACTGGCAAACAGCCGCGGGTCGCCGGCAAGCCGGAGGCCCCGCTCTTCCACTCGGCTGCCCGGAGGCTGAAGTCCGAGCGGCCGATCGTTGTCGGAGACCGCCTGGACACCGACATCCTTGGCGGCAACCGTGCGGGCTTTGCGACGGCGGCGGTCCTCACCGGCGTCGATACGACGGAGTCCATCCTTGCTGCGCGCAGCTCGGAACGGCCCGGCTATTTGCTGGCTGATCTCACGGAACTGTACGAGCCGTACCCCGAGATCTTCGAGGAGGACAGCACGTTCCGCTGCGGAAAGGCAACTGCCGAGGTCCAAGATGGCCTGATCACCGTTTCCGGGTCCGAGAAGGATCTGGACGGCTGGCGTGCTGCGTGTGCAGCCTGGTGGGCCGCCAATCCCGACGCGGCAGAGGCCACATCGCCGCGGCTCGAATGGCTGGAAAACTAGGCTGGTGGAATGAGCGAGTTGAACGATCACCCGGAGCGCGCAGCCGAACTGGACAGCGTCGAACTGCACGGCGTCGAACCGCACGATGCCCCATGGCCGGACGACGCGGCCCCCACAGGTGACTCCGCCGTGGATTCGACCTTGGAACCGCTGACCGGCATCCAATCTGTGCCGGTAGCAGGGCACAGCGGCATCTACGCCGAGATCCACGACTCCTTGTTGGCGGCCCTCGACGCCGAAGAACGCTGAGCATGGCCAGACTCGACCAGGAACTCGTCAGCCGCGGGTTGGCGAGATCGCGGACCCATGCCGCGAAACTCATTGCGGACGGAAAGGTCAGTTCCGGAGGCAGCGTTCTCGCCAAGGCGGCGCAACAGGTCTCCGAAGAGACAGAGATTGATGTTCGGGCCCACGCCGAGGACGTCTACGTCAGCCGCGCCGGACACAAACTAGCTGGGGCGCTGGCGGCGTTCCCTTCCGTTGTTGTGCAGGGGAAGCGGTGCCTCGACGCCGGGGCCTCTACCGGTGGCTTCACTGACGTGCTGCTCCGGCAAGGTGCCGCGCACGTGGTGGCGGTCGACGTCGGGCATGACCAGTTGGTGCCGTCCTTGCGGAACGATCCCCGCGTCGCTGTCCATGAGGGCCTCAACGTCCGCTACATGAGCCCGGAGCAGATCGGCGGCGCGGCCACGCTCACTGTGGCAGACCTGTCCTTCATTTCCCTCACACTGGTTCTGCATCCGCTCGCGGCATGCACCGAACCCGGGGGAGACCTGGTGCTCATGGTGAAGCCGCAATTCGAGGTCGGCAAGGAACGGCTGAGCCGCACCGGCGTGGTCACATCGGACCATGAACGGCGGCGCGCGGTGGCCCAAGTCGCCAAAGCGGCGGTGGATGCAGGGCTTGAACTCTGTGGCCTGGCACCGAGTCCCTTGCCGGGCCAGGACGGAAATGTGGAGTACTTCCTGTGGATAAAACGCAGGATGCAGTCGGACTTGCCTAAGATCGAAGAGCGGGACGAGGAAGTTGCTGCACTGATGGAACGAACCTGGACCACCCACTAGAAAGCAGAACACCATGAGCAGGCGCGTTATGGTCCTTGCCCACACCGGGCGTGAGGACTCCCTTCGCGCGGCTTGGGATGCCTGCGGGCAGCTCCACTACTCCGGCCTGATCCCCGTGATGCAGAAGTCCGAACTGGACGACATCGAACGGTTCTACGGTGTGGTGGACAAGCCGATCGAGATACTGCACGAGGATGTCCGGCTGGAGGACGTCGAACTCGTCATGGTTCTTGGTGGCGACGGCACCATCCTGCGCGCGGCCGAGCTGGTCCGCAACGTCGATGTTCCCCTGTTGGGCGTCAACCTCGGGCATGTTGGATTCCTCGCCGAGAGCGAGCGTGCCGATCTTGCCCAGACTGTCGAGTGGATTGCCAGCCGCGAATACACCGTGGAAGAACGCATGACCATCGATGTCCAGGTGTGGGTCCGGGGCCAGAAGATCTGGCATACCTGGGCCCTCAACGAAGCCGCCATTGAAAAGGCGGACCGGGAGCGCATGATCGAAGTGGTCACCGAAGTGGATGAACGTCCGCTGACGTCTTTTGGCTGTGACGGAGTGGTGCTTGCTACCCCGACGGGCTCCACGGCTTACGCCTTCTCATCCGGCGGGCCGGTGGTGTGGCCCGAGGTGGAGGCCTTGGTGATTGTCCCCATTAGCGCCCATGCCCTCTTCGCCAAACCCCTCGTGGTTTCGCCGCGGTCCAAGCTGGCTGTGGAGATACTCACCCGGACCGACGCCCAAGGCGTGCTTTGGTGCGATGGCCGCCGTTCCGTGGACCTGCCGCCCGGCGCCCGGATCGAAGTAACCCGGTCCACCCGGCCTGTGCGGCTGGCCCGCACCCACCAGACCCCGTTTTCGGCGCGGCTCGTGCGGAAGTTTGAGCTCCCCATCCACGGCTGGCGGGGTCCGGCACCCCGTTCGGCGGACATCCACACCGGTCCTACCCCTGTGGTCAGGACCTTCAAGCCCAGCCCTTTGCCGACGCCCCAGGACGTGCGGACAGGCAGAGCGGCCGACCCCACAAAGGAGATGTAGACCATGATCGAGGAACTCCGGATCCGTGATCTCGGCGTCATCACCGACGCCACGTTGCCGTTGGGGCCAGGCCTGAGCGTCGTCACGGGCGAAACCGGCGCCGGCAAGACCATGGTGGTCACCGCCGTCGGCCTCCTTCTGGGAGCACGGTCCGACGCCGGTGCGGTACGCTCCGGTGCCAAGTCGGCCTCTGCGGAGGCTCGGCTCTTCCTTGATCCGGCGCATGCCGCCGTGGAACGGGCCGTGGAGGCCGGCGGTGACGCGGAAGAGTGCGACGGCGGCACTCAGCTCGTGCTGGCCCGCACCGTGGGCGCAGACGGCCGCAGCCGTGCCTTCGTGGGCGGACGGTCGGCGCCTGTGGGCGTGCTGGCAGAACTTGGCGAGAGCCTGGTGGTAGTGCATGGCCAGTCGGACCAGATGCGGCTCAAAGGTGCCGTGGCGCAGCGGCACGCACTGGACCGCTTCGCCGGTGCCGAGCTCGCCACAGCGCTTACTGAGTACCAGGAACTTTATGGCCATTGGAAGTCCAGCCAGGCGGAACTCGATACCCTCCGCGGCGAGGCCCGGGAAAGGCTGCGCGAGGCGGAATCGCTCGCGGTCGCACTCCAGGAAATCGACGACGTCGATCCCCAGCCGGGCGAGGATGAGTCCCTCAAGGCCGAGGCAGTGAAGCTGGCGAACGTGGAAGAGCTCCGCATCGCGGCCGCGGCAGCACATGAAGCACTGATCTCGGAGGAATTCGGCGAAACAGCCGATGCCACGACGCTCATCGACTCGGCCAAACGGGCGCTGGACCAGGTTTCCGAACATGACGAAGCGTTGGCGGGAGCCGCCACACGGCTCGCCGAGATCGGCTTCCTCATCAACGACATCGCAGGGGAGCTGTCCAGCTACCAAGCATCCCTGGACTCGGAGGGACCCGAACGACTTTCGGAGATCGAGGAGCGGCGGGCTGGCCTGGCCAAACTGATTCGCAAGTACGCTCCGAGCATCGACGAGGTCTTGGAATGGGCAGCAGCTTCGAGGACCCGGCTGGACGAACTGCAGGATGATTCGAGCCGGATCGAAGCCCTTGACACCGAAGTGACTGCGGCGGAGTCCACGCTGCGAAAGCAGGCCACGCGCATCTCGAAGTTGCGATCAAAGGCAGCCAAAGAGCTCTCCGCGCGGGTAAGCGCGGAACTCACCGCCCTTGCGATGGCCGACGCGACCCTGGTGATCGAGGTGGACAGCCAAGGGCGGTTGGGGCCGGACGGCGTCGACGACATCTCCTTCCTCCTGCAACCGCACTCAGGTGCCCCTGCCCGCCCCCTCGGCAAGGGGGCGTCCGGTGGTGAGCTGTCCCGCGTCATGCTTGCCATCGAAGTGGTCCTCGCCGCCGTCGATCCCGTGCCGACCTTCGTCTTTGACGAAGTGGATGCCGGAGTAGGTGGGCGTGCGGCCGTCGAGATCGGACGCCGGCTTGCCATGCTGGCCCGCCACGTCCAGGTGCTGGTGGTAACCCACCTGCCGCAGGTGGCTGCCTTCGCCGATCAGCACATCCGCGTCACCAAGACCTCGGTCAGGGGAAGCGACGGCAAGACGGCCACTGGCTTCACATCCAGCGACGTCCAGCTCCTCGATGACGAAGAACGCGTTAAGGAGCTTGCCAGGATGCTGGCAGGCCAGGAAGACTCGGAGTCTGCGCGTGCGCATGCCCAGGAATTGCTGGACGACGCCAAACTTCTACCCCAGCAGGCGTAGCCACGCGGCTGCGGTCTGGGACATCGGTCACATGTGCGCCTACGCTGGGCCGGGAGCCCGCTCCTGCGCTACCTGATGCCAAGCTGTGGATTCTCGAGCAGCTGACCTGTTTTTACCGGTTCGGGTGGACATTACCCTTGATCCTTGCCTCACGGCGGGAGACTATTGAGCATTTGGGAAAACGGCTAGCGGACCCTCTGGAGGCTCAATTGATGATAGGCTCGAATTCCGTGGTGCAGCGATCAAATTCCCGTGTAAATTCCCGGTTCCCGGGCTCGTCCAAGACGACCAAACACATCTTTGTCACTGGCGGTGTGGCGTCCTCGCTCGGTAAGGGACTGACGGCTTCGAGCCTCGGCCACCTGCTGCGGGCACGCGGTTTGTCTGTAACTATGCAGAAGCTCGATCCCTATCTGAACGTGGATCCGGGCACGATGAACCCCTTCCAACACGGCGAAGTCTTCGTCACTGACGACGGCGCCGAAACCGACCTCGACATCGGACACTACGAGCGCTTCCTCGATGAAAACCTCGAGGGTTCGGCCAACGTCACGACCGGCCAGATCTACTCGACGGTCATCGCCAAGGAACGGCGTGGCGAGTACCTCGGCGACACCGTCCAGGTCATCCCGCACATCACGGATGAGATTAAGCGCCGCATGCGCCTCCCCGCTGAAGGCAAGAACGCTCCGGATGTCATCATCACCGAAATCGGCGGCACCGTTGGCGACATCGAGTCCCAGCCTTTCCTCGAGTCCGCGCGCCAGGTCCGCCAGGACATCGGCCGCAACAACGTCTTTTTCCTGCACGTCTCGTTGGTGCCGTACATCGGCCCGTCGCAGGAACTGAAGACCAAGCCAACGCAGCACTCCGTTGCCGCCTTGCGCTCCCTTGGCATCCAGCCGGAAGCGATCGTGATCCGCTCGGACCGCGAAGTGCCTGACGCCATGCGCGAAAAGATCGGCCGCATGTGCGACGTCGATATTGACGCAGTGGTCAACGCCGCCGACGCTCCCAGCATCTACGACATCCCCAAGACGCTGCACTCCCAGGGCCTTGACTCCTACGTCGTCCGCGCCTTGGATCTCCCGTTCAAGGACGTCGACTGGACCAGCTGGGACAAGCTCCTCGAAGCTGTCCACAACCCCAAACACCAGGTTGAAGTTGCCCTCGTGGGCAAGTACATCGACCTCCCGGACGCTTACCTGTCCGTGACCGAGGCCTTGCGTGCCGGTGGTTTCGCGAACGAAACCAAGGTCAAGATCCGCTGGGTCCCGTCCGACGAATGCGAAACCCTCGAAGGCGCCACCAAGTCCTTGGCCGGCGTCGACGCCATTTGTGTTCCCGGCGGCTTCGGTATCCGTGGCCTGGAGGGCAAGCTCGGCGCGCTTAAGTTCGCCCGCGAGACAAAGCTTCCGGTGCTGGGCCTTTGCCTCGGCCTTCAGTGCATGGTCATTGAATACGCCCGCAATGTGGTCGGCCTCGAGGGGGCGTCCTCCAGCGAGTTCGAGCCGGACTCCAAGTACCCGGTCATCGCCACCATGGAAGAACAGTTGGACATCGTGGACGGCAAGGGCGATCTTGGCGGCACGATGCGCCTCGGCCTTTACGAAGCCAAGTTGGATGAAGGCTCCGTGGTTGCAGAGACCTATGGTGCAACGACCGTCAGCGAGCGTCACCGCCACCGCTACGAGGTCAACAACAAGTACCGCGAGCAGATCGCAGCCGAGGGACTGGTGTTCTCCGGAACGTCTCCCGATGGCAAGCTGGTTGAGTTCGTGGAACTTCCGCGCGAAGTACACCCGTACTACGTGGCAACACAGGCCCACCCCGAGCTCAGCTCCCGCCCCACGCGCCCCCACCCGCTGTTTGCCGGCCTCGTGAAGGCTGCGCTGGAGCGTCAGTCAGGCGTGGATTCGCTAGCAAAGTCAGCCCGCAAGGTAGCTGCGAAGTAATCGCTCACACAAACGAAGGACGGCGCGATGCCCGGTATTTCTGAAACCCCCAGCACTTTTCGGAAGGTTTCGGATATGCCGAGCCCGCGCCGTCTTTTGTCGTCCAGCAAGGTCTACGAAGGCCGCATTTGGGACGTCGTCAGTGACGCCTTCGAGCTGGGCGAAGACACCGGTACTTTGGTCCGCGACTACATCGACCATCCTGGCGCTGTTGCTGTGCTGCCGATGAATGTCGACGGCGAAATCCTGTTGCTCAAGCAATATCGCCACCCCGTGGGCATGGATCTGTGGGAGATTCCTGCCGGGCTTCTTGATGTGGCCGGCGAAGACTTCGTGGTCGGCGCCGCCCGGGAGCTCGCTGAAGAGGCCGATCTTACGGCGGCCACGTGGAATGTCCTCGTGGACTTCTTCAATTCACCTGGATCCTCGAGCGAGGCGATTCGAATCTATCTGGCGCGCGGATTGGGAGACGTTCCCGAGGCGGAACGGCACGTCCGCACAGATGAAGAAGCCGAAATCGAGCTGGTGTGGGTCACGCTCGACGAAGCTGTTTCAGCGGTGCTCGAAGGACGCCTGCACAACCCGTCCGCCGTCGTCGGGATCCTCGCGGCCGCCGCCGCACGCGCCGACGGCTTCAGGAACCTGCGCCCGGCCGATGCTCCCTGGCCCGCCCACCCGAGCCAGCGCTGACCGTGCCCCAGCTCGCGGAGCCGAGGGTCCAGACGGCCATTGACCGGGCCGTCACGGACTACCTGCAACACCTCGGCGTGGAACGGGGACTCGCAAGTAACACTCTGTCCGCTTACCGCCGGGACCTGTCACGCTATTCGAACTTCCTGGCCGCGTCCGGCGTCGACAACCCGGGCAACATCTCCCGGCACGACGTCACTGCCTTCGTCCAGGCACTGACCGAAGGCTCCGATGGTGGCGCCGCACTCGGCGTCCGCTCTGCGGCACGCACCGTGGTTGCCGTCCGGGGGCTCCACAAGTTTTGGGCCCTGGAGGGGACGACGACGGCGGACCCCGCGAGCGATGTCCACCCGCCAATGCCCGGCAAGCGTCTGCCGAAGGCCATTAGCGTCGGCGAAGTGACCCGGATCCTTGAGGCCGCCGGTGCCGATACCGCCACCGGGTTGAGGGACCGGGCCCTTTTGGAGTTCCTCTACTCCACGGGTGCCCGCATCAGCGAAGCCGTGGGGCTTGACGTCGACGATGTCTCCCTCGAAGCGGAAGCCGATGGCCCCGCGATCGTACGGCTCTTCGGAAAAGGCTCCAAGGAGCGCTTGGTGCCACTGGGGTCCTACGGTGCCCGCGCCGTCGGGTCCTATGTGGTTCGCGGAAGGCCTGCATTGGCCGCCAAGGGAAAAGGCACTCCTGCACTGTTCCTGAATGCCCGCGGAGGCCGGATCAGCCGGCAGAGTGCCTGGACCATTCTTAAGACTGCGGCGGAGAAAGCCAACATCACCAAGGACGTTTCCCCGCACACCCTCCGGCATTCTTTCGCCACGCATCTGCTCGAGGGCGGTGCTGATGTCCGCGTTGTGCAGGAGCTCCTGGGCCACGCCTCGGTGACCACCACACAGGTGTACACCTTGGTCACTGCCGACACCTTGCGCGAGGTGTATGCGGCTGCGCATCCGCGGGCGCTCGGCTGACACCTTGCACTGGAGGTTGAAGACTGCACGCGGTCCGGTGCCGATTACGCCAAGACGGTTACGACAAGACCCTGAAGGTCAGCTCCACAGCGTTCAAGAACAGCGCGAGAACAGACATGCCGAGGCCGGCCACGAGCAGGAGGCCCGGGTGCGCCAGACCGACAACCACCCGCCTCAGCCTCGGCCGGGAGCGCAGGAATTTCTTCGGCACCCGTGAGCTGGCGGGACTTTGGCTCCAGCCACGCAAACGGCGCAGGAACCAGGCGCAGCGGACAATGAAAGCCATCCACAGCACGGAAATGACAAGCGGGACAGCTGCCACGAGCAAGTTGAAGCCCAAGGACGTGACTTCGCGCTCGGAATTTCCGACTGCGGCCTGGACGGTGGTGGAGATCGAGGCGCTCATGACCACGGAAACGCCCCACACGAGGAATGCGGTCACCAAGGCAAGGAACCGCACGAAGAAGTGGCCCAGCACTGATTCGTTTTGCGGTTTCAAATGCCTGCGGGGAGTGGCGTTCAGCACCGCGAGTGTGGACAGAAGCGTCGGAAGCGCAGCCATGCCGACTAATAGGTACCAGCTCCAGCCGGCCAGGTCCAGGAATTCATCGAGGACGATCAACAACGCCCAGAATCCGGTCCATACCCACCCGGCGTAGAGCGGATGCCGGACCAGCCAGCCCGGCAACCAGGCATCGGAGGCGTCCGCTGCCTGGGCACTCGCCCCGCTCGCCGGGGCATCCGAAGGGGTTGCCGTCGTGGGACCTTCACCCCCATCCACGCTCATGGGCCAACTGTAGCAAGGACACATTTCCGGAGACCCGCAGAGTTAGGCTTGGTCAATGACTGCAGCCCACGTCACCCTGTGCTTCCTGCTCCGCGACGGCGACGCCGGCCAGGAGGTGCTCCTGGGCCGGAAGAAGACCGGCTTCGGCACAGGGAAGATTGTGGGCGTCGGCGGGCATGTGGAGCCCGGGGAGACAGCGGCCGAAGCCGTATGCCGGGAAGTGCAAGAGGAAATCTTCGTCCATGTGGAAGAAGAGCATCTCATTCCCGCCGGGACGGTGGATTTCGTCTTCCCCGCCAAAGCGGAGTGGAACATGTTCACCACTGTGTATCTGACCGAGCGATGGATCGGCGAGCCCGCCGAAAGCGATGAAATAGCGCCGCAGTGGTACCGGGTGGCGGGGCTCCCTGTCGAGCAGATGTGGGCCGACGCCGAACACTGGCTGCCCGCCATGATTTCCGGCCAACGCATCGCAGTTGAAGTTGTGCTCGCTGATGACAACGAAAGCGTCGCCGAAGTTCACACGGCCGGGTGGCTGGATTCGGGAGCATCGCGCTAACTGCAAGGAATTTTCAAGAAAGTTTGGTTGGAACTGTAACTTTGTCCGGTTTCTTGGAAATTACCCTCGTAGCCGGTAATCACAGGCTCAAAACTTCAAGGGGGGACCATGCTTTCGGAACGGGAGCTGGCGTTTATTGCGCTTCACAAAGACTGCTACCCACGCGTTTTCGGCTTTGTTCGGCGGCGCGTGGCAGATGCGGAATTAGCGCAGGAGCTCGCGGCAGACGTGTTTCGAGTGGCATGGCAAAAATGGGATGAAGCAGGGGCGACTGAACCCGCATGGTTGTTCGTTGTAGCTCGGAATCTGCTGGGGAACGCCTACCGCAGCCACGAACGTCAGCAGGCATTGCATCTTCGGCTTAGGGAATCCGCCAGTGCCACCGGCGCAGCTGCCGAAAGCAACGAAGTTGTGGAACATGCCATGGCTGCTTTGAGGAAAAAGGACCGTGACGTCCTGCAGCTCGCGTATTGGGATGAACTCTCGATCGCAGAAATCGCCGGGGTGCTGCAATGTAGCGAATCGGCTGCAAAGGTGCGTCTGCACCGTGCCCGCGAGGCATTCCGCAAAGCCATTCCGGTCCGGGCCGAAACCGCTTCACAGAAGATGGGGGCATGAGATGGATGCCATCAAGAATTTGATCTCCGCAACCGATCCGTTGAAAACAGATCCAGCTGCGGTCCCCGACGCCGAGACGGTACTGCGGCAAGTTGTCACGGACCGTTCCGAGGCCGTTGACAAGATGCCGCCCAATGTCCGGTCATTGGCCGATGCCAGGCGACAGCGGGCCGTGCGCATCGCCGGGTTGCTGACCATCGCTGCGGCTGCCGTGACCGCAGGCGTGCTGGTGGTGTCGAATCTCGGCGCTTTGAGCGGGGCTGCTGTTCCGGCTAATTCCGGGCACGTGACCCCGGCTCCTTCCGTGACCCCTTCAGCGTCTGGAACACCGGCACCGATCCCATCTCAAACAACGGCACTCCCGTCGCCTGTTGGGGAGCGCTACACGAGCCCAACTACCGGAATCTCATTCAGTATCCCTACCGGGTGGACAGTCACGGAAAACGCCTCAAATGGAGCGGCTGCGGATACCCTCCACCTTGATGTGTTCAACGAAGATCGCGTCAGAGTGGCAGGAATCGAATATGGCCAAGGTGGTTTGGGCGGTGCTTGCGGACCCAAGCCGGTGTCGATGTACACCCTTGACTCGGAACCCGTCGCAATTCCAAACCGGCGGCCTGGCAGTTTCGGGGCACCCGAATTCGTCTACCGCGTGTTGGATGGAACGGAGGCCGGAGGGAAAGTGGTGGGGGCTATCGGCCTCAACCAGGAGGACGCAAACACAGCTGGAAAGGAAACGTGTATGGCCTATACCGTCATATACGCGCCAAAGGCAATGCTGAGCTTCGCGACGAAGCTGCAGATCAGTCTAGGCGACACGAGGGGCCTGATTTTTGACTCTGTCGCAGAAGCCAAGGCCTACATGGGCACACCCGAGTACACGAAATTGAAGGAAATGATCACCAGCCTTCAGCTCACTCAATAGCCTGAGATACGATGTCGGGCACCTCTGGGCCCATGCGAGCAGGGTTCCCTGGCCGAGCTTACGACGTCGGGCCGGTCACCTCTGAGAGGTGACCGGCCCGACGTCGGACGTTCCGAAAATTACGGCAAGTGCCGTTCGTCCACGCCGTTGTATTCGCTGAGCGGACGGATCAAGGAGTTCGCTCCGAGCTGCTCCATGACGTGCGCGGTCCAGCCGGTGATGCGGCTGGCGACGAACAGCGGGGTGAAGGTCGGGGTGTCGAAGCCCATGAGGTGGTAGGTGGGTCCGGCGGGGTAGTCGAGGTTGGGCTTGATGGCCTTGGCTTCGTCCATGGCCTGTTCGAGGCCGTTGTAGAGTCCCAGGATTTCGGGCCGGCCGTAGTGGGCGATCATCTTGTCCAGTGCGGCTTTCATGGTGGGCACCCTGGAGTCGCCGTGTTTGTAGACGCGGTGACCGAATCCCATGACCTTTTTCTTTTGCGCCAGGGCGTGTTCCATCCAGGTCTTCGCTCGTGCGGCGGCGTCCTCGAGTGATTCTTCGGTGCGGATGCCGATTTCCTCGAAGGTGTGCATGACGGCCTCGTTGGCGCCGCCGTGCAGCGGGCCCTTGAGGGCGCCGATCGCCGCGGTGACCGCGGAGTGCAGGTCCGAGAGGGTGGAGGTGACAACGCGGGCCGTGAAGGTGGACGCGTTGAAGGAGTGCTCGGCGTAGAGGATCATCGAGACGTTGAACGCCTTGACAACCTCTTCCACCGGGTCTTCGCCGAAGGTCATCCACAGGAAGTTGGCGGAGTACCCAAGGTCGTCCCGCGGTTCCACTGGCTCGATGGGTCGTCCCCCTGCGCGCCGACGTCGCTGGTCGTAGGCGACCACGGCTGGCATGGCGGCGAACAGGTCCACGGCCTTGGCCATGTTGGCCTCGGGACTGGAATCTTCAGCCAGCACATGCCGGGCCCCCAGCACGGACGTAGCCGTTCGGCACACATCCATGGGGTGGGCGGTGGTCGGCAGCGCATCGATGACTTGCTTCACCACCGGGTCAAGGGCGCGGCCGGAGCGCTCGCGGGCCGAGAACTTCGCAAGTTCCTCGGGGGACGGCAATTCACCCTTCCACAGCAGGAAGGCAACTTCTTCGAAGCTGCACTTGGCGGCGAGTTCCTGCACGGGATAGCCGCGGTACAGCAGCGAGTTGGTGTCCGGGTTCACCTTGGAGATCGCGGTGTAGTCAACCACGACGCCGGCCAGGCCCTTCTTGATCTCAACAGCTACCATGCTGTCCTCCTTCGTTCATCGGCAAGCACTCCGGAGTAGCCGGAGCGCCTGCATCCCTTGGTTGATCCAGTTACCGGCTGAGCCCAGGAATCTGGAAGTTGAAAACGCTCGTGTCGAAGTGGTTGTAAGCCTCGTAGTCCACGAGGTCATAGAGCCGCGCACGGGTGAGCATGCTCTCCACCTGCGCCTCCTGCGTTCCTGTGGCCTTGATCGTTTCCAGCGTACGCTCTGCAGCCCCCATGGCAATGCGGAGCAGGGTGACCGGGTAGATCACCATGTTCACGCCGACGCCGGCGAGCTGTTCCACTGTGAATAGATCGCTTTTACCGAACTCGGTCATGTTGGCCAGGATCGGCACTTCCACTGCATCACGGATGGCTTGGAACTCGGACAGGTCCTTCATGGCTTCCGGGAAGATCGCGTCGGCGCCGGCTTCGACGAGTGCCCGGGCACGTTCCTGGGCTGCCTCGATGCCGTCGACGGCGCGGATGTCGGTCCGGGCCATGATGAGGAAGTTCGGATCCCTGCGGGCGTCCGCTGCCGCGCGGATGCGCTTGGCGGCGGTGTCGACGTCGACCACGTTCTTGCCGTCCAGGTGCCCGCAGCGTTTCGGGTTGAACTGGTCTTCGATGTGGCAACCGGCCAGCCCGGCGTTTTCGAGTTCCTGGATGGTGCGTGCGACGTTCATCGGCTCGCCGAAGCCGGTGTCGGCGTCCACCAGGCACGGGAGCTCGGTCATGCGGGCGATCTGGCCTGCCCGGGTGGCGACCTCGGTGAGGGTGGTGAGTCCGATGTCGGGCAGTCCGAGGTCGTTGGCGAGGACGGCGCCGGAGATGTAGACGCCGGGGAAGCCCTTCTCTTCGATCAGCCGTGCCGAGAGCGGGTTGAACGCGCCGGGAAACTGCTGGATGGTCCCGGAAGCGAGCATCTCGCGCAGGGCGAGGCGCTTCTGTTCCGGGGTGGTCTTGGAATAGAGCATCTAGAACAGTCCCTTCGGTGCGGCGGCGAGGTCGATGACGCCGGGGGCGGCGGTGATGTTCAGTTGGTCCAGCTCGCCCGGGCCTAGTTCCGGGAGGCGTTCGACGGCGGCGAGGAACCTTTCGATCTCGGCGTCCTCGACGAGCCCGGCGGCGAGGGTGCGGAACTTGTTCACGTACTGTTCGCGGGCGAACGGCCGGGCACCGAGGGGGTGGGCGTCGGCGACGGCGATCGACTCGGTGATCACCGTTCCATCCGTGAGGGTGATGACAACAGTGCCGCCGAAGGCCTTTTCCGCGATGTCCAGGGAGTGGTAGCGGCGGGTCCATTCGGGGTCCTCGACCGTGGTGACCTTGTGCCAGAGTTCCACGGTGTCGGCCCGGCCGGCGCGCTCCGGGCTGTAGGAGTCGACGTGGTGCCAGGCGCCGTCCTGCAGGGCGACCGTGAAGATGTACGGGATGGAGTGGTCCAAGGTCTCGCGCGAAGCGGTGGGCGAGTATTTCTGGGGGTCGTTGGCGCCGGAGCCGATCACGTAGTGGGTGTGGTGGCTGGTCTTGATCAGCACGGAGGCCACGTTGGCCGGGTCGGTGGCCTCGGGGTGCTCTTTGTGGAGTTTGCGGGCGAGGTCGATCCAGGCCTGGGCCTGGTATTCGGCGGAGTGTTCCTTGGTGTAGGTGTCAAGGATGGCGCGCTTGGGCTCCCCGGCCTCCGGGAGGGGGACTTCGTAGGAGGCGTCCGGGCCGTCGAGCATCCAGGCGATGACGCCGTCTTCGCCTTCGTAGATCGGCACGGGGGAGGTCTGGCCGCGCATGGAGCGGTCCACGGCCTCGACGGCCATCTTGCCGGCGAACGCGGGGGCGTGGGCTTTCCAGGTGGAGATTTCGCCCTTGCGGGACTGCCGTGTGGCGGTGGTGGTGTGCAGGGCCTGGCCGACGGACTGGAAGATGGTCTCGACGTCCAGGCCCAGGAGGGTGCCGATGCCGGCGGCGGCGGAGGGGCCGAGGTGGGCGACGTGGTCGATCTTGTGCTTGTGCAGGCAGATGGCCTTGACCAGGTTCACCTGGATTTCGTAGCCGGTGGCGATGCCGCGGATCAGGTCCGCCCCGGACGCGCCGGTGTGCTGGGCCACGGCGAGGATCGGCGGGATGTTATCGCCCGGGTGGGAGTAGTCCGCGGCCAGGAACGTGTCGTGGTAGTCCAGTTCACGGACGGCGACGCCGTTGGCCCAGGCGGCCCACTCGGGGGAGACCTTGTCGCTGATCCCGAACACAGACGAACCCTTGCCGTTGGTAGTCGGCGCGTGCGTCAGGGCCTGCGCCCGGGCGGCGATGATCGGGGCACGGTTCAAGGACGCGACAGCAACGGAGGCATTGTCGATGATCCGGTTGATGATCATGTCGGTGACCTCGGGAGTCACCTCGACGGGGTCGGCGGCGACCGTGGCGATCTTGTGAGCCAGCTGCTCCTCGCGGGGAAGGTTTTCTTCGCTCTTGTAGACGCGGACGTGGTTGTTCTTCACCATGGTGCTCCTTATGTGTGAGGGGTGTGGGTGGCTTTGAGGTGGGACAGGCTGCGGTGCAGATGGACGGTGGTGGCGGCTTCGGCGAGCCTGGGATCGCCTAGAGCGATGGCTTCGGCGATCGCGGCGTGCTCGGCCGCGGCCGCGTTGAGCCGGGACGCGTCGTCGGCCGCGAGGCGGCGGACCCGCACCAGGTGGACGCGCAGGCTGCGCATGGCCTGGGCGAGGTAGGAATTGCAGATGGCCGCGTCGATCGCCTCATCCAGCCGGCCGACGAGGGCGTAGTAGTCGTGCCGTGCGGGGTCGCTGTCGTTGAGCATCTCCGGAGCGCGGAGGAGCTCGGCGTGGAGCCGCTCGAACACGGGGCGTTCACCACGTTCCGCGGCGAGGGCAGCGGCTTTGCCTTCCAGGGTTTCGCGCAGTTCGAAGAGTTCGTCGATGTCCTCCAGGGAGATATCGGTGACGACGACGCCGCGGCCGCCCGCCGCCGTCGTCAGCCCTTCCGCGCTGAGCCGGCCCAGCGCCTCCCGGACGGGTGTGCGGGACACCCCCAGACGCTCGGACTGTTCCACTTCCGCGAGGACCGTGCCGGGCGCCAGGCGCCACTCAATGATGTCCTCGCGCAGGACCGCATAGGCTTTCTCGCTGGCACGCATGGACCCTCCTTCATTGAGTGGATGCCCTCAGTGTATACATAAACCTCAATTCGGCCTAGCTTTTGCCAACAAAATTGAGCCGATACCCGATTTGTGTATACATCGCCTTGGGTGGTGGGCTAACTCCGATTCCAGCGATACTCGTTCTCCGGCCGTCCGGGGGTGCCGTATCGCGCATTCCTGGTGACCATCCCGGCGTCGGCCAGGTACTCGAGATAGCGGCGCACGGTGACCCGGGACATCCCAAGGGCCACGGTTGCCTCGCTTGCGGACACGGCCCGGCCAAGGCCCGCCAGGAGGTCTTTGACGGACTCCAGGCTATGGGCGGAAAGGCCCTTGGGCAGCGGGACTTCGGTGGGTGCGCGGAGACTCGCAAACGCCTGGTCCACATCGCTTTGCGAGGCTCCACTCGCCCGGGCGCCCGACGCCGGGGCGGCAAGTTGCTCACGGAAGGTGCGGTAGCTGGCGAGTTTGTCCGCGAACGTTGCGAACGTGAACGGCTTGATGAGGTACTGCACCACGCCGATCGAGACTGCGCTCCGGACAATGTTCACTTCCCTGACGGCGGTGATGGCGATGATGTCCGCAAGGAGTCCCGAAGCGCGCATTCGGCGGGCAACGTCCAGCCCGTGAAGATCCGGCAGGTTCATGTCCAGCAGGACGAGGTCCACTGGCTGCCCGGCAACGGCGAATTCGTTGAGTAGCCGCAGGGCCGATTGTCCGTCCGGGGCCGTACCCGCGACGGTGAAGCCGTCGATTCGGCCGACGTAGACGCCATGGGCATCGGCGGCGATGGGTTCGTCCTCGACAACGAGAACGCGGATTTCGCTCATTCGGCTTCTTTCCTGGAGTCCGGCGCGGGGAGCGCCACGCGGAAGAACGCACCGCCCAAGTCGCTCGTGGATTCGCTGATGGACAGCGTACCGCCAAGCCGCTGCACCGCTTGCCGCACCAGGGCCAGGCCCACGCCACGGGAAGGAGCCCCGGGCTGCCCGGCCTGTCCGATCCCGGCTGCCTTGGTGCTGTATCCGTACTGCCAGACGTCATCCACAATGCCGGGATCGATGCCGTGGCCGGAATCGACCACCGTGAAGGTGGTTCCTTCCGATCCGGATTCGATGCCCAGTTCCACTTTCCGCGGCGGGGGAGCGGCGGCGGCGGCGTCGAGGGCGTTGTCCAGAAGGTTTCCCAAAATCGTCACCAGGTCCTGGACGGCCAAGCCATGGAGGCCGTCCCCGCCGGACACCGTGACCGTTAGCTCCGCTCCGCGTTCGTGCGCTTCGGCCGACTTCCCCATGATGAGCGCACTCAGGACAGGCTCGTCCACCGATGCCACGAGGTGGTCGGTCAGCTGTTGACTCAGTTCGAGGTCCTTGGTGGCAAATTCCAAGGCGTCGGTGGTACGCCCGAGCTCCATGAGGGACACGATGGTGTGCAGCCGGTTGGCGTGCTCATGGGTTTGGGCCCTCAAGGCGTCGGACAGGGTCTTCATGGTTTCGAGTTCGCTGCCCAAGGACTCGATTTCCGTCCTGTCCCGGAGCGTGGCTACGGTCCCGAACACGGCAGGTCGCTGCCGGCCCCTCATCCCCGGCGGGCCTACGGCGGGCGCCTGGTTCACCACCAGGATCCGGGATCCTGTGAGGTGGATTTCGTCGTGCGCCGTCCGGCCGGACTCGAAGAGCCCGTGGAGGCTGGGCTCCAGGGGCAGATCCGAAAGGCGCGGTGCGGCTCCTGCGGCGGGATCGACGTCGGACCGTTCCAGTCCCAGCAGCTCCGCGGCCTGGTCGTTGTACATGACCACCCTGCCACCGGTGTCGATCAGCACCACGCCTTCGCGGACCGAATGCAGGACGGACTCGTAATACGCGAACAACTGCGCCAATTGCTCGGGTCCCCAGCCCCGGGTGACCGAACGCAGATATCGGCCAAGCAGCCAGGAGGCCAGTGAACCTCCAGCGAGCATGGCCAAGGAAACACCGATGATCGCCGTGAGCCGCGCTGACACCGCGACGTCCACCGTCCGCACCGTGACACCCGCGGCGACCAGGGCCCGGACTGTTCCGGATGAATCCTTCACCGGAACGATCGTGCGCACCGATGGGCCGAGAGTGCCTGCTGTGACTTCGGTGAAGGTTTGTCCGTGGAGGGCAGGATCGATGGTGCCGATGTAGGGTTTGCCGATTTCGTCGGGATTCGGATGTGTCCAGCGAGTCCGGTCCGGCGCCATGATGGTGATGAAATCGGCGTGGGCATTGGCCGTCACCACCTGGGCGTATGGCTGCAGGCTGGAGGATGGATTAGGCGTGCCGGCTGCCTGAAGCACTAGGGGATTTGCTGCGATCGCGGCGGCCACCGCCTGCATGCGCTGGCCGGCGTCGTTGTAGGCCCGGTCCCTGGCATCAAGGAAGGCCGCCGTGCCCACGATGGCGGTGAGCGCCAGGACGGACAGCAGATTCGCCACAAAGAGTCTTCGGGCAATGCTCCAGCGTCGGATCACGTGCTCCTTTCCGCGGGCAATCCTGTGACCAATATGAACGCAACCGTGATACATGTCACGCGGCGCCCAATGATGGATATCACAGCAGAGCGACGCAGGGACATTTTGCAGGAACCACGGCGCTTTCCAGAGTATCTATAAGGAGCAAAGCCATGACCTCTCAAAGAGGAGAGATTGCACCCGCGAAGGCCGGGCGCAAGGGGCTGGACAAGTCGCATTACCTCTACATCGCCGTGATCGCCGCAGTTGTGCTGGGCGCCGTCGTCGGCCTGCTTTTTCCTGAAGTCGGCAAATCCCTCAAGCCACTGGGTGACGGCTTCATCAAGCTCATCAAGATGATGATCGCCCCGGTCATCTTCTGCACCATCGTCCTGGGCATCGGATCGATCGCCAAGGCAGCCACCGTTGGCAAGGTTGGCGGCCTCGCACTCATCTACTTCCTGGTGATGTCCACCTTCGCGCTCGCCATCGGTTTGGTAGTAGGCAACCTCATCCACCCCGGCGAGGGCCTGAAGCTGATCCCGTACAACCCCAACACCCCCACCGCCTCGAACAGCACTGCCGATTTCCTGCTGGGCATCATCCCCGGAGACATTCCCGTCTTGCCGACTCTCCTGGCCGCCATCTTGGTGGGCTTCGCGTTGCAGCGCATGGGCTCGCAGGGCCAGCCGGTGCTCAAGGCCATCCAGCACGGGCAGGCACTCGTCTTCCGCATCCTCATCATGATCATGTGGCTGGCACCCGTCGGCGCCTTCGGCGCGATCGCCGCAGTGGTCGGTGCCACCGGTGTGAAGGCCATCTTCGGCATGGTCACCCTGATGGTCGCCTTCTACATCACTTGCGCGCTGTTCATCGTGGTGGTGCTCGGCACCTTGCTGCGGGTTGTTGCCGGCGTCAGCATCTTCCAGCTGATGAAGTACCTGGCCCGCGAGTACCTGCTCATCTTCTCCACCTCATCCTCCGAGGCCGCCCTGCCCAGGCTCATCGCCAAGATGGAGCACCTCGGTGTTTCCAAGCCCGTTGTTGGTGTCACCGTGCCTACCGGTTACTCCTTCAACCTGGATGGAACTGCCATCTACCTGACCATGGCCTCGCTGTTCGTCGCCAATGCCATGGGTATTCCGCTGGACCTCGGTGCGCAGGTATCGCTGCTGGTCTTCATGATCATTGCGTCCAAGGGAGCAGCCGGCGTTTCCGGTGCCGGCCTGGCCACCCTCGCAGCAGGCCTGCAGGCACACCGGCCCGAACTGCTCGGCGGCGTCGGCATGATCGTCGGGATCGACCGCTTCATGTCGGAAGCCCGTGCCCTCACCAACTTCACGGGCAACGCCGTCGCCACCGTGTTGATCGGTACCTGGGTCAAGGAAATCGACCGCAACCAGGTCACTAACGTCCTGTCCGGCTCAAAGCCGTTCGACGAGCTGACCATGATCAGCCACCACGCTGAACCCGAGGTGAAAGAGGCCGTGGCCGTTTAGTCCAGAACACTGTTTAGAATCATCCGCGCAGGCAAGGCAGGAACCGGTAATCGGGACCTGCCTTGCTTTCGTTTTATTGGCACGAAGTCTCAACCTTCTACCTCAGCTAGAAGGTAAAGGCTCAAATTGCGGGCAATGTCAAGTTCCGCAAAATGCCGTGTCGGGCGCTGTAGCCTAGGTGGGGAGCAGTGCTGGTGCTGGAGACAGCCGCAGGAAATGACCGTCGTGGAGAGAGTGGATAAATACGTGAGCAGCGAACGGGGAGCAACTACGCTGGAGGGCACGGATTTCGATCTGGAAGACGCCGTCATGGGGCCCACTGGCCGCCCGTACCGCGACTTCCCTGAGCCCGCACCACTGGCCTCCCATGGCCCGGCCCGGGTAATCGCCATGGTCAACCAGAAGGGTGGCGTGGGCAAGACCACGTCAACCATCAACCTCGCTGCTGCGCTCGCAGAATTCGGCCGGCGCGTCCTGCTCGTTGACTTCGATCCGCAGGGTGCTCTTTCCGCTGGCCTGGGCGCGAACCCGCACGAACTCGATCTCACTGTCTACAACGTCCTGATGGACCGCAAAGTGGACATCCGCGACGCCATCCAGCAGACCGGCGTCGAAGGCATCGACCTCCTTCCAGCAAACATCGACCTTTCCGCCGCTGAGGTCCAGCTGGTCAACGAGGTAGCCCGCGAGCAAGTGCTGGACCGCGCGCTCAAGAGCGTCGAGGACGACTACGACGTCGTGCTCATCGACTGCCAGCCGTCCCTGGGCCTCCTGACGGTCAATGCCCTGACGGCTGCGCACGGCGTCATCATCCCGCTGATCTGCGAATTCTTCGCCCTCCGCGCGGTGGCACTGCTCGTCGAGACGATCGAAAAGGTCCAGGACCGGCTGAACCCGCGCCTGCAGGTGGACGGCGTGCTCGCGACGATGTACGACGCCCGCACGCTGCACAGCCGCGAAGTCATTTCGAGGCTCGTGGAGGCGTTCGGGGACAAGGTCTTCGAAACCGTCATTAAGCGTTCCATCAAGTTCGCCGATGCCACGGTTGCAGCAGAGCCCATCACCAGCTATGCCGGAAACCACATCGGTGCCGACGCCTACCGCCGCTTGGCCAAGGAACTGATTTCGCGCGGCGGCGCACCCTAGCCCGCGTGGCAGAGCCACTCACTCCTGAAGCCGCTCCCGTTGGACGAAAGGCCGGCTTTGAGGTCAGGCTGGCGAACTTCACCGGCCCCTTCGATCTCCTGCTCGGCCTGATCTCCAAGCACAAACTGGACATCACTGAAGTTGCGCTGGCCACCGTCACGGATGAGTTCATCAAGTACATCCGGCGCTTGCAGGAACTGGGGGAGGACTGGGCGCTCGACGAAGCCAGCGAATTCCTGGTCATCGCCGCGACGCTCCTGGACCTCAAAGCCGCGAGGCTCCTGCCCGCGGGCGAAGTCGAAGATGCCGAGGACATTGCCTTGCTGGAAGCCCGGGATCTTCTCTTCGCCCGGCTCCTGCAGTACAAGGCTTTCAAACAGGTGGCCGCGATCATGTCCGGTACCTTGGAGTCCGAAGCCAGGCGTTTCCCGCGGCAGGTTGCCCTGGAAGGGCATTTCGCGGCAATGTTGCCGGAGCTGATTTGGCGCCATACGCCTGAGCAATTCGCCGCGCTGGCGGCCAAAACCCTGGCGCCGAAGGACAACACGCCCGAGGAAGTCGGGCTCGACCACCTTCACGGAACACCCGTCAGCGTCAGGGAACAAGCCGAGATTATCGGGTACCGCCTGCAGCGCGGCCAGCCACAATCCTTCAGGGCACTGATTGCCGACGCCGAGTCCACGCTTGTTGTCGTGGTCCGGTTCCTGGCACTTCTGGAGCTGTTCCGCGACCGTGTGGTGGCGTTTGAGCAGTCGGGTCCGCTCGCCGAACTGACCGTCCGCTGGACCGGGCGCCCCGAAGGCTGGAGCAGCGACAATTTGAGCGACGAGTACGACCAGATCAACGAAGGGGAGGAGCCGCTGTGAGCGAGCAGGAAACAGGCGGGGACGGCCTCGCTGGGCTTGAAGCCCTACCGGGTGGCGTCCGCGCGGCCCTGGAAGCCGTCCTGATGGTGATCGACGAACCGGCCACCGCGGAAGAGCTCGCCGCCGGGCTCCACGTGACGGTCGCCGTCGTCGAGGATTTGCTGGAGGGACTGCGGCAGGAGTATAGCGGCTATACTGTTAAAGCCCCGGGCAGGGACGCTGATGACTTGCACACTGATGCAAGTGCCAGCGCTGCACCCCGGGGTTTTG
This sequence comes from Arthrobacter sp. B2a2-09, assembly GCF_027587375.1. Lineage (GTDB taxonomy): Bacteria > Actinomycetota > Actinomycetes > Actinomycetales > Micrococcaceae > Arthrobacter. Next base: position 74,740 of record NZ_JAMXIC010000021.1, on the reverse strand, counting down.
AGTTGCGGAACGTTGCCGGAGGGTGGCGGATCTATTCGCGCGCGGATTTTGCCGACGTCGTGGGCAGGTTCGTTCTCGAAGGCCAGACCGCGCGGCTGACGCAGGCAGCCCTTGAAACCATGGCGGTCATCGCGTACCGGCAGCCGGTTTCCAGGGCGAGGGTGTCGGCCATCCGCGGCGTCAATGTCGATTCAGTCGTCAGGACCCTTGTCCAACGCGGGCTGATCGAGGACTCAGGTACCGATCCTGAATCGGGGGCCATCCTTTACCGGACCACCTCGTACTTCCTCGAGCGCATGGGCATTGGCTCGGTGGCGGAACTGCCTCAATTGTCCCCCCACCTTCCGGGGCTGGAGGGCATCGAGGAGTTCTTCGACGCCGAACGCATGTAGTCGCGGGAAACCCGCGGCCGCAGGCAAGGCATAACAACTCAATATTGCAAGGATCTACGAACGCCCGGCTAGTAGCGGGCAGATTTCACACAGGGCAGATATCCTCTGTCCGGCTGGCTAATGTTGAGAAAGAACAAGCCGGCCACCATAACAAAAGGACGGGTCATGACACAGGCGGGACGCCAGGGTTCACCACGTAATAGTTCGGGACGAAACGGTTCCGGACGCAACGAGTCGCAAGACTCAGGCCGCAGCGGCGCCGGCCGCAGCAGTGCCGGCCGCGCAGGAGGCAGCGGCTTTGGTGCCGGCAAGGGTGGCGCAAGCCGTGCCGGCGGCGCCTCCGGAGGCAGCAAGCGCAGCTTCTCCCCGGGCGGAGAACGCCCCTTCAAGCCCACTCGTCCGCGTGAAGAGCGCCCCTTCGATCCGGACAACCCCACCTCGGCCGGAGGCTACGAGCGTCGTGAAGACGCCACCCGCCAAGGTGCCAGGCCGGCAAAGGCCCCCCGCAAGCCAGGCTCCAACAAGCCCGGCTTCGGCAAGGCTCCCGGTACGCCAGGCGCATTGAAGCCCAAGACCAGCAACAAGAAACAGTACGCTTCCCGTGCCTTCGGCAGTGAGCGCTTCGGCCAGAACCTTGGCCCGATCCGCAAGCCCCGCGGCCGCCGCGGCGAGGTGGCCCAGTCCGAGCAGCACGACGCCGATGGCGTGCGCCTGCAGAAGGTCATGGCCCAGGCCGGCGTGGCTTCCCGCCGCGTCTGCGAGGAAATGATCGAGGAAGGCCGCGTCGAGGTCAACGGCCAGCTCACCACCGAGCTTGGCATGCGCGTGGACCCCGCGACCGCCGTGATCCATGTCGACGGCATTCGCATCCAGCTCGATGACACCATGCTCTACATGGTGTTCAACAAGCCCAAGGGTGTCGTCTCCACCATGGAAGATCCCGAAGGCCGTCCCTGCATCAGCGACTTCCTCAAGTCCGCCAAGAACAAGGGCGAGCGTCTCTTCCACGTCGGCCGTCTTGACGTCGCCACCGAGGGCCTGCTGCTGCTGACCAACGACGGCGAACTTGCCAACCGCTTGACGCACCCCTCCTATGAGGTGCCCAAGACGTACCTGGTACAGGTTCGTGGTCCGTTCCCGCAGGGCGTCGGCGCGAAGCTGAAGGAAGGCATCGAGCTCGAAGACGGCATCGCCTCCGTCGACTCCTTCAAGCTGGTGGATTCCACTCCGGGCCACGTGCTGATCGAGGTTGTGCTGCACTCCGGCAAGAACCGTATTGTTCGCCGTTTGTTCGAAGCCGTGGGGTTCCCTGTGCTGCGTCTCGTACGTGTGAAGATCGGTCCCATCGGCCTGGGCGACCAGCGCCAGGGCAGCATCCGCAACCTCGGCAAGCAGGAAGTCGGACACCTCCTGGCCTCCGTAGGACTGTAAGGCATGTCGGCATTCCACTCGCACGGCCGGGGCCATCTTGACGGCCCGGTGGTCGTTTTCGGCACCGGCCTGCTCGGAGCCAGCATCGGTCTCGGCCTGCGTGGCCGGGGTGTCTCCGTGTTCCTTTCGGACCCGTCGCCAACCAACCAGGCTGTGGCCGTGGATATCGGTGCGGGCAGGCCTCTGTCCGAGCTTGAGAACCCACCCCAGCTGGTTGTCGTCGCGGCGCCACCGGATGTGACGGCCGACGTCGTCGAGCGTGCCCTCGGTGAATACCCGGAGGCCATTGTGGTGGACATTGCCAGCGTCAAGCTGGCAATCCAGGCCGATCTCCGGGGCCGTGGAGTGGACATGTCCCGCTACGTCGGGACGCACCCGATGGCGGGGCGCGAGAAATCGGGGCCCGTCGCTGCCCGCGGCGAGCTCTTCACCTCCATGCCTTGGGTGCTTTGCCCGTCCGACGAGACCAACGCCGATGCGCTTCAGACTGCACGTTCCCTTGCCGGCGACCTGGGGGCAATAGTCTCCCAGTTCACGGCGGAGGAACACGATGAAGCCGTTGCCTTGGTATCGCACTTGCCCCAGGTGATGTCTTCGCTTCTCGCCAGCCGTTTGCAGGGGACACCGCTTCATGCGCTGTCCCTGGCCGGCAACGGGCTGCGGGACACCACGAGGATTGCCGCCAGCGATCCCACCCTTTGGGTGCAGATCCTTGGCAACAATGCGGCCAGGATGGTGGATATCCTTCACGGTGTCCGTGAAGACCTCAACCGTTTGATCGGTACCTTGGAGGATCCCACGGCCCCCGGTGCCCGGCTGGACCTTGCCCAGCTCATCAGCGAGGGCAATGCCGGGCAGGCCAGGATCCCGGGAAAGCATGGCGGACCCCCGCAGGCATATTCATGGCTTACAGTTCTGGTAGACGACCGGCCCGGGCAGATCGCCAGGCTGTTGACGGAGATCGGTGAGATCGGCGTCAACGTCGAAGACCTCCGCCTGGATCACTCGTCCGGGCAGAACGTTGGCATGGTGGAACTTTCCGTCATGCCCAACAAGCATGACCTCCTTGTTGAAGCCTTGACCGACCGTGGATGGCGGGTACTCCAGTAATGACACGTGACCTTTTCGGCCCGGAGACCGTAGTACGTCCGGGCAAGCCGCTCGTTGTCGCCATCGACGGCCCGTCCGGATCCGGCAAGTCCAGCGTCAGCAAGGAAGTTGCCCGGCGCTTGAAGCTCGCCTATCTCGACACGGGTGCGATGTACCGTGCTTTGACCTGGTACTGCCTCAAGACCGGCATCGACCTCGCCGACGGTGCCGCCGTCGAACAAGCCTCAAAGGACCTGCCGCTGGAACTTAGCACCAGCGCCAACGCCGAATACGTCAGTGTTGCCGGAGTAGACATCTCGGAGGAAATCCGTGAGCCCAGGATCTCCTCGTCCGTCAGCGCGGTGGCAACCACCCTGGGTGCCCGCAACGAATTGATTCGTCGCCAGCGCCAGCTGATCGAACAGCACCACCGCCGCATGGTGGTGGAGGGACGGGACATCACCACCGTCGTCGCGCCCAACGCGGAGGTCCGTATGCTGCTGACCGCCAGCGAGGAAGCCCGGCTGCGGCGCCGCGGCCTCCAATTGGGCGGAACGCAGAGCCAAGAGCAGCTCGCCGCCCAAGTGATCCACCGCGATGCCAAGGACTCCACTGTGGTGAATTTCACCCAAGCGGCCGACGGCGTCGTGACCCTGGATTCCTCGGACCTGGACTTCGAAGAAACGGTCGAAACGGCACTGAGTATTGTGGGCAAGGTCATCTACGGTGACTGAAACCCGACTCCCGGCGCGCTGGACCATGATCTGGAGCAGGCCTGTCGGCTGGCTGTTGGATCATGTCCTGTACCGGACCGCGATCACCGGGCGCTCCAACGTTCCCAAGTCCGGACCGGTCATTTTCGCGGGTAACCACCTCAGCTTCCTGGACGGGCCGGTGATGTTTGGCGCGGCTCCACGACCCATGCACATCCTGGTCAAGAAGGAGATGTTCAAGGGTTTCCTGGGAAGGGTGCTTCGTGCCTCGGGGCAGATCTCCATCGACCGCTCCGGTGGCCGCGCTGCGCTTCAGCTCGGAAAACAAGTGCTCGACGCCGGCCGTTGCGTGGGAATTCTCCCTGAAGGGACGCGGGGGAGCGGCGCCGCCGGCAGCATCGGCAACGGCGTCGCATGGCTCGCGCTGATGTCCGGGGCCACGGTGATTCCCGTGGCCATCCTTGGAACGCGGATCGGAGACGAACACCGTGATTCCATTCCGAGACTGCGCCGCCGGCTGCAGGTCAGTTTCGGAGCCCCCTTCAATGTGACCCGCAGAAATGGCGAGTCGGGGCGTGTTTCAATGGACAGGGCGGCCGCGGAGATCCGCGCTGCGCTGGCTGGACACGTCCAGGATGCCGTCAAGACCACCGGTCAGTCCCTTCCGGGAGACTAATGCACCGGCCCACAGCCAATGCAGCACCGCCAAGAAGAAGTAGCCGGGACGCCGGCAGATCACCACTAAGGAAAGTGCAATGAGCGATACGACTCACAAATCCGGCAACATCGGAGCCGGCGACGACGAATACACGCCCACCGGCACCGACCAGGTGGCTGAAAACCTCGCCGCCCTGGACGACGACGAAGCCGAACTCCGCGCAGCCTCCCTCCGGGCAGGCCTGGAAGACTATGACCTCGACGAGGACGACGCCGCCCTGCTGAGCGGGCTGTACGACGACGAAGGCGAAGACGGTCCCCTCAAGCTTGACCCGGTCCTGGCCATCATTGGCCGCCCCAACGTCGGCAAGTCCACGCTGGTGAACCGCATCCTCGGGCGCCGCGAGGCCGTTGTCGAGGACACCCCGGGCGTTACCCGTGACCGTGTCATGTACTCGGCACACTGGAACGGCCGCAACTTCACGCTGGTGGACACCGGTGGCTGGGAGCATGACGCCAGGGGCATTCACGCCCGGGTCGCCGAGCAGGCCGAGATGGCCGTGGAGCTTGCTGACGCCGTGCTCTTCGTGGTGGACTCCGCCGTCGGTGCTACTGCCACGGACGAGGGCGTCATGAAGATGCTGCGCAAGTCCAAGAAGCCGGTCATCATGGTGGCCAACAAGGTCGATGACTTTGCGCAGGAAGCCGACTCGGCTGCGCTTTGGGGCCTTGGCTTCGGCGAGCCGTACCCGGTGTCCGCCCTCCATGGCCGCGGCGTTGCCGACCTCCTGGACCACGTCATGGACACCTTGCCGGAGTTTTCCACGGTGGAAGGCGTTGAGCGTTCGGGCGGACCTCGCCGCATCGCCCTCATCGGCCGTCCGAACGTCGGCAAGTCTTCCTTGCTGAACAAGCTGGCCGGCTCCGAACGCGTCGTCGTTGATACCCTCGCCGGGACTACCCGCGACCCCGTCGACGAGTTCATCGAACTCGGCGACCGCACCTGGCGCTTCGTGGACACCGCAGGCATTCGACGCCGCCAGCACATGGCACAGGGCGCAGACTTCTACGCTTCCCTGCGTACGCAGGCCGCGCTCGAAAAGGCGGAGGTCGCCGTCGTGCTCCTGGCCGTGGACGAGGTGCTCAGCGAACAGGACGTCCGCATCCTGCAGCTCGCCATTGAGTCCGGCCGCGCGCTGGTCCTCGCGTTCAACAAGTGGGACCTGCTCGACGACGAACGTCGCCGTTACCTTGAGCGTGAAATCGAGCAGGACCTGGCACACGTTGAATGGGCTCCGCGCGTCAACATCTCCGCCAAGACCGGCTGGCACAAGGACCGTCTGGTGCCCGCGCTGGACCTCGCCTTGGAGAGCTGGGACAAGCGCATCCCCACGGGACGCCTCAACGCGTTCCTGGGCGAGCTCGTGGCTGCCCACCCGCACCCGGTCCGCGGCGGCAAGCAGCCCCGCATTCTGTTCGGCACCCAGGCATCCAGCCGTCCGCCGAAGTTCGTGCTGTTCACCACGGGCTTCCTGGACCCCGGATACCGCCGATTCATCACTCGCCGCCTGCGCGAAACCTTTGGATTTGACGGCACGCCGATCGAGGTCAACATGCGCGTCCGTGAAAAGCGCGGCAAGAAGCGCTAATTGAGACGCGCATCACAGATGACACCCGCCAAGGTGTCATTGAGAACCTCGAACATCGTGTAAGCTTTTTGAGGTGGTTCGGCCGGACTGCTTAGGTGAAAATCTAGGCGGAGAACGGCAGGACTGACGGGCTGTAGCGCAGCTTGGTAGCGCACTTGACTGGGGGTCAAGGGGTCGCAGGTTCAAATCCTGTCAGCCCGACCAATGAAAACCGCTCTATCACTGGGAAGTATCTCGGTGGTGGGGCGGTTTTCCTTTGCCCTCAAGTCGAAATTGGGGCTTTTGAGTGCAGTGGGTGCAGCGGCTTTTTCGCCGGTACCAATGCAGCGGCATTCTCGGCTGCATTGCGTGATGCGGAACCGATCAGGTGTCCGTAGATATCTGACGTGATGCTGATCTAGCTGTGACCCAGCCGCTTGGACACGACGGCGATGTCTACCTCAGCGGCGACCATCAGTGAGGCGTATTCGTGGCGTTGGCCGTGGAACGTCAGCTTCGGCAGGCCCGCCTATACGCGGAGGCTCTCAAAGAGTTTGGTCGCGTACCGCGGTTTCAGCGGGCGTCCGTCTTCCATGGTGAACACATACCCGGACGCCTCATAGGCCTCCTGACCGATTTTCCGTTTCGCGGCCTGTTGGATCTGCCAGCCGATCAGCGCCCCGGTCCAACGATCGTCTAGGTCAACGTATCGCTCACCCGTGTCCAGTCTTCGTGCCCTGGTCCAGGATCCTGCCAGCAGTTTGAACCCTCTTGTTCCGAACTGTGATGACTCGTTTGGGCAGGTCGATGTCTGTCCACCGTAGGCCTAGCAGTTCGCCTCGGCGCATGCCGGTAAACATGGCGAGTTCGAACAGGGCGCCGAGCCGGTGCTCAGAGGCGACATCCAGGAAGGCTCCGACCTGTGCGGGCTCCCATATGACGGTGTGTGGCGGAGAACTGAACCAAAAGATGGCCCTCTAGAGACAGACTGTGGAGGGCCATCGCGTGCTGGCTATGCGTCCCGGCACGGGGGACGCATGCCTGTACAGCTTCTCTGCCTTAACGGGTCACACCCCACAGCGCATCGGCCAAGAAGCCGTTCCTTGCAAAGGCAAGGCAATCATCAAGGAATTCGGGGTTCGTGTAATTCACCCTTTGCCCTCCACCCTTTTTAGAAAAGGTTCCCGGCTTGGCTGGCACGCCGCCTAACCACCTCTGCGGTATAGCGTTTGTCAGTAGCTGGCCTTCATAACCCAGATAGTCCCCGACAGCAAGCAGCAGTCGATTGCCTTTAACAGTTCCGTTGTGAAGGGCAAACCCACTGTTTGCGACCTCGATGCCACCGCCCTGCTGACAAGCTTTTCCAATCCGGATCAGGACGCCGCGACACCAAATCTCTGCGCGTTCGATAACAATCCGATCAGGAGGCATCAGCCTAATCCGAAGCACGACGTCCCCGAGAGCACGCCTCACGATAAGAGTCCTCCCCTCGAATGCGACGTCCCATGTGGAAACGGCGTGCCTAAGCTCGCCATCACGAACCACCAGGAGGGGACGGTTGTCGGCGTCACGCACAAGGAGGTCAAGGGAAATCGAACCGTCGACGAACGCCACGTGGATGACGGGCTCGCCATCCACCTCAATCGCCGAAGCCTTGGGCGCATAGTCCGCCCATTCAACCTTTAGGGTACCCAGAGCCACTGTGAGCGAGCTTCCGTCAAAATACAACGGATGCCGCGAGCCCAAGTTGCGAGCTTTATTGAAGGGGTTGTTGTTGGCCTTGCGCACTCGTGCGACTGGAAGGCGTTTCGCTGTCTTCTCCCGGTGGTGCATCGGGCACAGCAGAGTCATCTTGTCCGGATCATGTCCGGTTTTCCCGTATCCTTCGATGTGCTCGTAGTCGAACACGGGAGACCCGCACAGGACGCAGCCGAATCCGCAGCGTTGCCTGACAGCCCTTTTGATTTCCGCAGGAAGGTAGTCTCTATCCACACGGGCGAGCGTAGCAGTGAAGGTGCGGCCCGAAAGACCGAGTTAGTCCCACACCTCGACGACGGCTCCCTCGAAGCCGACTGCGACATTGCTGGCCGTCGTGCCCGGTATCGAGGATGCAGGCGGCTGGAAAGCCGATTCTGGTACCCGCGGATGGGCAGTCTGCCTCGTTGATCAGGTCCACGGAGAATGCATCGCCAATGTGAAATTTGCCAGGTGCCTTGTCATTTATCGCGGGTCTCTCCTACTCAGCAACCCGGACGACGTGAGTGAGATGCTCCTCCCGAAGTTTCTGAAGGCATGCAGCGTGGGCCGTGGGATCGTCTTCCTGCCCCATCCCCAGACGGAAGCCCTCTTCGTGCTCGCAACCCTTGATAGGACACTTGAACAGCAGATTTGCACCCATGTTTCCTCCGTCTGAGACCTGATTGTGCGCCAACTCTACCGGCCCCGATTCGAAGAGAGGATGTTAGTCATAACTGGCCGACCCGATCATCAATCCTTTTCAGCTTGGGCGAGTAATAATCATCCAACCCTGCCACCGCAGAGAATGCGGTCAGCGCAACATGGAACGCGATAACCGACTTGGCAGCAGTGTTGTTCTGCTGGGAGCTGGACCTGTGCGTCAGCCTGAAGCCGGGTCCGTCGGGATGGCTATCAGGAATTGCCTCAAAGTATCCGCTGCTGCTCTGGATGGTGGGATGCGAAACCTGCGTTTCGATTAGCCAGCCCTGATACAGGTTTCCGAGATCTTCCGGGTATCTCTTCGCGAGATGCGAGAGGCGGCCAAAGTTGTCGAGTTCTTTGTGTCGCTCCGAAGCCTGCGCGATGATTTCTTCAATAGTGGCCAGAGTTGGAGGGTCCAGCGTCCAGCCGATCTCTTGGGCTTTCATTAGGGTTTGAAGGCTCGCGGCTTGCTTCCGTTGAAGGGTTTCCACCACTTTGCCGCCGTCCTTACTGATCCACCACAACCACATCGCATGCTCCGTGGCGGAACGGAGCAGTGGGACTGCCTCCTCGTCGAATCCGTCGTCTGACAAGCGAATAGCCGCTTCACTTGAGCGGGCCACTCTAGCCGTCCAGCCCCAGGCAAGCGCAATCGACGACCAAGTGTTGAATTCCTCGGGATTGACCTCGCCTATTTGCAGGGAAGTTGGTTGTGGCCCGTGGAGCCAGATTGATTTCAGGTCGAAGAATATGCGCCGGAACAGCTTCCGCCTCTGTGCGTCCATTAGATGATACTAGGGGCGGCAAGCGCCAAGCCCGACTGGTCAACGCACCCTGGGGTCGATTGTCCGGCGCCCCACCCTGGATGCTTCCACCCAGACCTCTTTGCGGCCCTCGTAGTACTCCATCGGCCAGGGCACCGACACCAGCACGTGTACCCTAGTCCACCCGTACGAGAAGGCCGGCACCTCATGGCTTTGGCCGTTCTCATAATCCAGCATCACGAACACAGGCAGCGGCTCTTTAGCCCTCGTCGCACCTTCCAAGGCCGCAGGATCCACAGGCACCACTACAGGCGTAGGAGCAGGCGAACGTGGCAGCTGCCAGAACTTCTCTTCCTCCACAAGCCAGAGTCTGCCACCGCAGGCAGACAAAAGTTGCGCGGGGGCCACGAGGGTGGCACATAGGTACGGGGCGTATGCGCGTCAGAGGTCATTCCAAGCGGTAATTGGTTTAGACCCGAACGGCGGCGCCCGCGGGTCTCCGCATCATTGGATCACCGCTGGCAATAAGGTGAGCGAAGAATCAGTGAAACCGGAGAAACGCCATGCTCAAAAGCGAATTCGAAAACTTTCCAATCTGGACCGTCTGTGACGAACTGAAGGCCCAGATCGAAAGGATATCCCCCACTCTCCAGGGAGATGAGGTCACCATCCTGAACAGGATTCAGTTCATAGCAGACCATCTTCGATCGTTTCGAAGCACAGCATCTGTCATGAGTCCGTTTGTCAACGACCTGATGCTTGTGCCCGTTCATCAACAGATCAGCGCATCGGTTGAACAACTCAGGGCTCACCCTGGTGTGCAAGGCTACGCGCACTACTCCGAAACTGCCCGGACCTGCGCGGAGAACGCACTGATGGCTGCTGGTACGTGGCCTCAGCCGCTCCTGAACGGGGCACAGGCCATTCGGATGGAGACGTTGTATGAAGACCTCATTCAGGCTCAGCGCAGGCAGATCGAGCAGATGCAAGCCGAGTTCGCTGGTCTCGCGGGGGCGATTGAAGCCATGAATAGGCATGTCGACAGCCGCAAGACCGAAGCGGATGCCCATTTTGAAGTCGTCGGGAACCGGGCTTCCGTAGTCGAGGCATCCGTGGACGCAGAAAAGGCGAGGATGGACTCTGTCATTCAGTCGGGTCTTGAATCCATAGACCAACTAAAGGAGAAGAACACTCTCAATTTCACGAAATGGATCGAGGACCGGCAAGAGGACTGGACCGACATTGTTGCAGAACACAAGGGGCACTTTGGAAGGGCTCGCAACGAGGTCTCCAAGATGCTCGAATCCCTGAAAAAGCAAGAAACAGAGTTTGCCAACATCACCAGTGCAGCCGCTGCCGGCAAATTGGCTAGCGATTTCGAGAATGAGGCCACCAACTCAAAGCGCTGGGGGCTCGGATTGTATGGCGCCGGGGCCATGGTTCTGATCCTAGCCACCCTGCCATTGCTGTGGATTCTTGTTGACCAAACGGGTTCGCCTGAGAAGCAATGGCAGCAGTTGGCGGCGAGGCTTTCGATCGGCATCATCGCGGCTTCTGGGGCAACCGTATTGATACGACTGGGGGCGCGATTCATCAGCGGCTCAACGGCAAGCAAACGCATGGCCCTCGAACTGCGGACCATGGGCCCGTTCCTAGCGAATGTAGAAGATCAGGCATCGGTAGATGCGGCCAGGCTGGAACTCGTTGATAGGGCGTTCGGAAAGAGCTACGTCACTGACGTCAACACGGAAAAAGAGGACGGGGTGTCGGTCTCTGCCTTTTCGCATGTGATCGACCTAGTCAAGGCACTGAACAAGTAGCCCGAGGAGAGTTGGCCTGCTACCCGGGACTTTCGCGTTTAAGCGTTGGTGTTGCAGCCGGTAGTCGTTGGAATTTGCTGCTCCGATGGGATCGTGTGCGCTCGGATGTCGGATTCTGCTCAATCATTCGAATGGATAGATTCCGGATCCGCGGAATCACGGAACCTGAAACTTCGGCAAGGAGAATGATCCAGCAGAATCGGACGGTGTCCGAGCCGGCAGCCTCACCTTGTCCCGGTCATTCGCCGAATACCTACGAAAAAGATCAGCGTCAGGTAGATCCAGATAGAAGAGAAGACGTTCAACCCGTCCTGTTGACTTGCCGTCAAATGCAAGGGTTCAGCAAAAAGCGTCGACGCAGCACGCGCGACTAACCCAGGCACGGCACAAACTGTCATCAGTACGAAGAACTTCAGCGTGCGAAGATATATGCTCACGACCAGCCAGCCTAGGACGAGGCCCCATGTAGGCAACTGCACGGTTCATGCACCAACTTTCGATTTCTCGGGCATGGGCAATATATGGCCGACATTTGCCGTCTAAGTGGTCAAATCCAAGAATTAAGTGGTCTGCAGTTCCCATCTACGTGTTCAATTCCGCGAGATCTCGGGGTTCTTGCCGAGCGTCTACGTGTGCCCAGGCCGCCGTCTCCGTGTTGGACCGACCCCAACTATCATTGGACGGTGAGCGAAACACTTCCCCCTTGCCCCGAATGCGCCAGCGAATACACCTACGAGATGGGCGCTTTGCTGGTTTGCCCCGAATGCGCGCACGAATGGTCGCCCACGGTGTCTGATGAAGCAGAAGCCGGGTCAACGGAGATCAAGGATGCCGTCGGCAATGTGCTCGCAGACGGGGACACCGTGACCGTGATCAAGGACCTCAAGGTCAAGGGGAGCGCCACGGCCATTAAGGTCGGTACGAAGGTCCGCAACATCCGCCTCGTGAACGGCGTGGGGGACCACGACATCGACTGCAAGGTTGACGGCTTCGGCCCCATGCAGCTCAAGTCAAGCGTCGTCAAAAAGGTCTAAACGCGCCCACGCGCCCCCCACGAGGCACGCGAAGCGCCGCGCCCCACGAAGCAACGCCCTCAGACCCCCTGCAACGCCCCCAACGCCTTGACCAGCGGCTCAAGCTCCGGCACCGACTCTGCGGCCGCCAGCGACTCCGCGAGCGTTTCGTCGTGCACCGGCCGGGCCGCCAGCAAGAGCTTCTGGCCGGCATCGGTAAGCTCCGTGTAGATGCCGCGGCGGTCGTCAGCGCACAGGATCCTGGTCAATAGCGCGCGGTCTTCGAGCCGGTTCACCAAGCGCGTGGTGGCGCTGCTGGAAAGGGCTGTTGCCCTGGCGAGCTGCTGCATCCGCATGTGCCAGCCGTCCTGGCGGCTCAATGCGTCCAGGACGGTGTACTCGACCACCGAAAGATCCGCGGCCGACTGCAGTGCCTTCTCCAGTGCCGCCTCGATGTTGCCGTGCAAGGCAGCGAGAGTCCGCCACCCCTGCGCGCGCACCTCAACGGCGTCGTCCTTGATGCCCATGTCTCCCGTAACTCCTGCCGATTGATGAAGAAACCAGACGCACGCAAAGTAGTTGCTTGCGCAATTACATGGCGTGTGCAACTATGTATGCAGCGTCTGCAACTAATATTCTACGGTTCTCGTCGGCGCACTTCCAGTCTGACGGGAATCCATCCCCACAAAGGAGCACAACATGCCTGCAGGGTTGATCGCCCTTGCCCTCGGCGGATTCGGCATTGGCTTGACCGAATTCGTCATCATGGGCCTCTTGCCCGAGATTGCCACCGATTTCGGAGTCAGCGAAGCCGCCGCCGGCTGGTTCATCACCGGCTATGCGCTGAGCGTCGTTGTCGGTGCCCTCCTGGTCACGGCGGCGGTCACACTCTTGCCCCGGAAGCCCGTGCTGATCGGGCTCCTCGTCCTGTTCATCGCGGGCAACTTCCTCTCCGCCATCGCGGACAGCTACCCGGCCATGCTGATCGGGCGCATTGTCGCCGCCCTCTGTCACGGAGCCTTCTTCGGTATCGGCTCAGTGGTCGCAGCCGGCCTTGTCCCGGCCCACAAGAAGGCCGGAGCCATTGCCATCATGTTCACGGGTCTCACCGCCGCCAACGTGCTGGGTGTTCCCTTCGGTACCTTCCTTGGCCAGAACCTCGGCTGGCGGTCCACGTTCTGGGCCATCACCATTATCGGCGTGGTCGCCCTCATCGGCATTGCCCTCATGGTCCCTCGCGCCAAGCGCACCAAGGAAGGGGCCGACGCCAGCAGCCTCCGCAGCGAGCTTGGCGCTTTCAAGTCCGGCCAGGTGTGGCTCTCCATCATCGTCACCATCCTCGGCTTCGGCGGCATGTTCGGTGCCTTCACGTACATCGCCTTCACCCTGACCGACGTCTCCGGATTCGATCCCCACGCCGTCCCTTGGCTCCTGGTCCTATTTGGCGCCGGATTGTTCGTCGGCAACATTGCCGGCGGCAAAGCGGCCGACAAATCAATCGATAAAACCCTCGTGGTGATCCTCGCGGGCCTGGTGCTGGTGCTCGTGTTCTTCGCCCTGACCGCCGCGAGCCCGGTGGCCACCCTGTTCTCGCTGGCACTCATGGGCGGCTTCGGCTTCGCCACGGTGCCGGGCCTGCAGATGCGCGTCATGCATTTTGCCGCCACCGCGCCCACCCTCGCCTCCGGCGCGAATATCGGCGCCTTCAACGTGGGCAACGCCCTCGGCGCCTGGCTGGGCGGCGTCACCATCACGATGGGCTTGGGCTACACCTCGCCGATCTGGGCCGGGGCTGCCATCACTGCAGCGGCCCTGCTCGTCATGATCGCCGCCGCGGCAGCGGCCCGGCCTGGGGGAGCGGCGCAGTCTGCTATCGCCCCGGAAGCAGCCCCCGACGTCGTACGCGAACCGGAGGCGTCTCCGGTCGCCTGAGCGACACGCAGGAAAGCCCGCCGCCGGAATGTGGCGGGCTATCGGCGAATCAGGAGTCTTCGTCGTGGCCCCGTTTGGCAAGGATCGCGCCGTTGGTCTGGCACGTGGGGCAGTACTGCAGCGAAGTCCCCACGAAGGTAACCTCCCGCACGGTGTCCCCGCAGACCGGACAAGGCTCGCCGGTCCTGCCGTGCACGCGCATGGAGGCTTTCTTGGAGGGTTTGAGCTCGTCAGGCTTCTTGCCCGAGAACTCCTTGATGGCTCCACTGAGAATGTCCTTCATTGCCCTGAAAAGGCGCTCCACCGCATCCGGCTCAAGTGAAGAGGCATGGGCGACGGGAGACAGCTTCGCCGCGTGCAGGATTTCGTCGCTGTAGGCGTTGCCAATACCCGCCACGAGCTTTTGATTCTTCAACACACCTTTGATCTGCTGCCTCTTCGTGAAAAGCCTGCGGAACTCATCCAGGCCGAAGCTAACGTCAAGGGGCTCCGGGCCCAGCTCGGCAATCCCATGGACCTCCACAGGCTCGCGAACGATGAAGATGGCCAGTCCCTTCCACGTGCCGGTGTCCGTGAGGGTGACACCGTAATTGTGGCTATTGTTCGAAAAGCCCAGTTGCGCGGCGAAGTAGCCGCCCGCCGCGTTAGCCTCGGCGCCAGGCTGGTGCTCGGTGAACAGCAGCCAGCCGGACTTTGCGAAGTTCACGATTAAGTAGAGCGGCCCTTCGGTGTCGCCTTCCGCACGTTCCTCAAGAGCAGGAGCGATCTCGAAAATGAGAAATTTTCCCCGCCGGCAGACGGATCCGACTGTCCGCCCGATCAGCGATTCATGGGGAACATCCGCTACTTTCAGGGCGAACGCCGATGGCAGGAGGAACTGCGTGAGCTGCGCCCCGGATAGCCGTTCGTCCAGAAATTCTGTCAAGGCAGTGATTTCGGGCAGTTCCGGCATGATCGCGCTCCTTCGGCGGCGTTGCAGGACTATGCGGCTCGAGTCTGGTTCCAATCATTCCAGACACCTGTGGGGAGGGGGCGTGGATGTGCTTATACTTTCAGCGGTGGCCGGATGACCGGGCTGCCGTCGTGGTCCGAAATGTCCCGATGAAAGGCGACTCATGAGCAACATTCCTGCCGATCTTTCCTACACCGCCGAACACGAATGGGTCAGTGCCCCGAATGCAGACGGCGTCGTGCGCGTCGGCATCACGGACTTCGCCCAGGATGCACTCGGCGATGTCGTCTACGCCCAGCTGCCCGAGCCCGGCACCACGGTGAAGGGCAACGACGTCGTGGGTGAAGTCGAGTCCACGAAGAGCGTGAGTGACATCTACGCCCCCGTCAGCGGCGAAATTGTCTCCCGCAACGAGTCTCTCGACACCGACTCTGCCCTGATCAACTCGGATCCCTACGGTGACGGCTGGCTGTTCGAAGTAAAGCTTTCGGAGGCTGACGCCATCGAAAGCCTTCTCAGTGCGTCAGAGTACGAACAACAGGTAGGCTAAATGGTATCTGGCCCGCCAAGTCGGTTCTCCCTGGAACAGGGGAGCGGCGGCGGCGGGCCAGCGACCTGTTTGGCCTGGTGGAACCGGGCAGATGCGTAACCGGCGGTTGATGACAACTGCCGGCGGATGAGGAGGATTTCCATGGTTGGCGGCAAGCGGAACCACGCCCGGGACGAGCACGGTGCTGTAGAACAGCCAACCTCGGAGACCACCTCAATCCAGCTCACGCCCGTGCGGCACCACGAGCCGGATGACCGCCCGCCTCTGGCAGCCGAGGAACGCGCTGCTGTCCAGGCATTGCCTCCTGGCTCGGCCTTGCTGATTGCTCACACCGGCCCCAATGCGGGTGCACGGTTCCTTCTGGACTCGGACACCACCACTGCCGGCCGCCACCCGGATGCGGACATCTTCCTGGATGATGTGACGGTTTCGCGCAAGCATGTGGAATTCGTACGCACCCGCGAGGGCTTTGAAGTGGTGGACACCGGAAGTCTCAACGGCACCTACGTCAACCAAGACCGGGTGGACAACGTGCTGCTCAAGAACGGCAGCGAGGTCCAGATCGGGAAGTTCCGCCTCACCTACTACCTGAGCCCTGCCCGCGCAGCAGGCCAAGACTGATTCCGGGTACGCCTGTGGCAATGCCCCAGCCGGAACGGCGAGGACCGCAGGTCCTCAACATCGGAGAGGTTCTCGCTCAACTCAGCGACGACTTTCCCACCATGACGGCGTCCAAGATCCGTTTTCTCGAGGAAAAGGGACTGATCAACCCGAAGCGCACGCCTGCCGGGTATCGGCAATACGCCGAAAGCGACGTCGAGCGTCTGCGCTTCGTGCTGGCCCTCCAGCGTGACCAGTACCTGCCCCTCAAAGTCATCAAGGACTACCTTGACGCGATTGACCGAGGCGAGCGTCCCGATAACCTCCCACCGGGGGTGTCGGTTTCCCCTCGGATTGTCTCGGACGAGCTTGCAGCTGAGCTGCAGGGCCGCGCACGCGCCTTGAGTGAGGAACAGTTGCGGACGGAATCCGGGGCCAGCGTCCCGCTATTGCAGTCCCTCCTCAGTTTCGGGCTCATCAGCCACGTCAACGGCAAATTCGACGAGCACGCCCTGCAAGTGGCGCGTGCGTGCGTCCAACTTGAAGGCCACGGACTTGAGCCGCGGCACCTCCGTCCGTTCCAAGCGGCAGCCGAGCGCGAATTCGGCTTGGTGGAGCGGGTTGTCGCTCCTCTGACGTCCCGCAAGGATGCGGCATCGCAATCCCGGGCTGCGGAAGCCGCCAGGGAAATCAGCGAACTCTGCCTCAGCCTGCATCGAGCCTTGGTGCAGGACCGTATCTCCCGTATGGACGCATGATGATTGAGGTCGAGATCGTTGGAGTGCGGATTGAACTGCCTTCAAACCAGCCTCTGGTCCTCCTGCGTGAGATGCACGGGGAACGCCACGTTCCCATCTGGATCGGCACGCCCGAAGCCAGTGCCATCGCCCTGGCCCAACAAGGTGTGGTACCGCCCCGGCCCATGACCCACGATCTGATGATCGACGTCGTTGAGGCACTTGGCCACACGATCATCAGTGTGAACATTGTGGCGGTCGAGGACAACATCTTCTACGGTCAGCTCCAGTTCGACGACGGCACGGTGGTGAGTTCCCGCGCTTCCGACGCGCTGGCGCTTGCGTTGCGGGCGAAATGCCGCATCTGGTGCGCCGACGCCGTCATGGATGAAGCCGGTGTCCGGATCACCGAACACGACGAAGGCGAAGATACCGAGCCGGGTCCCGAAGTTGACGAAGAACGGGAATTGCGCCGCTTCCGGGAGTTCCTGGATGACGTGGAGCCGGAGGATTTCGAAGGCTGAAGGCAGCCTAAGGTTAAAGTTGAGGGTGAAAGTTTCGACACGATTTGAAAATCGTCCGGACGTCTTTGACCTGAGGCCCCTGCACGCCTAACGTCGAAGATATCAAGTTCCCGTTGCATACAGGACTCGCGCAAGTCACACTGAAAGGTGCGGACGCGTTGAAATTACACGAGTGCATTTTCCCTTTTCGTGTTGATCCCCGCATGCACCATCCCCAAGGGAACTTCTGACAAGGAGGGTCACGTGAGTCCCAAAGGCGAAGCAGGCGAGCTAAAGCAGGCCTCGACAGGCATTGCTGTACCCGCAAGCGGTGCCCAGGGTCTGCTTTTCACCGAGGACCTTCCGGTCCTGGATGAAGATGCCGGCTACCGTGGTCCCACGGCGTGCAAGGCGGCAGGGATTACCTACCGCCAGCTGGACTACTGGGCACGTACAGGACTTGTTGAACCCGCTGTGCGCGGCGCCGCTGGTTCCGGATCGCAGCGGCTCTACGGCTTCCGGGACATCCTGGTCCTCAAAGTCGTCAAGCGCCTCCTGGACACAGGTGTGTCCCTCCAGCAGATCCGCACGGCCGTTGAACATTTGCGTGAACGCGGAGTGGAAGACCTGGCGCAAATCACGCTCATGAGCGATGGCGCGAGTGTCTATGAATGTACTTCCGCGGACGAAGTCATTGACCTGGTGCAAGGTGGCCAAGGCGTATTCGGCATCGCAGTAGGCCGCGTGTGGCGCGAAGTCGAGGGCAGCCTTGCTGCGCTCCCAAGCGAGCACGCTGCAGAACAGTCCTTTCCGGACGACGAACTCAGTAAGCGCCGCTCCGCGCGCCGCACAGGCTGAACCGCCGTCGGGATCGCCGCGAGCGGTTACTGAAGACCAATGAAGCCGCCTTCCAACAGGAAGGCGGCTTCATCGCTATTCTCGAAGGGGAGTAGCTTCTGCCTCGCAGATTCCCCAGCCTTCGTCAGCGCTTGCGGCGTTCCCGCGTGCCGTTGTTTGAGGACAGCATGTTCTCCAGAAGAGAGTCAAACAGCTTGGCGGTGTTCTTGGCGGAGTCGCCAGGCCAGTGATGTACGGCGTGGGCGGCACCCTGGATTTGCTGCCAGTTCGCCTGCTCCGGAATATGCGGTGCCAGCAAGAGATCGCCGAACATCGATTCCATCTCCGCGAGGCGGAACGTGTGCTCGGACGAGGCGGGCCGGACCCGGTTGGCAACAATCCCTGCAGGAGCCAGCTGGGGAGCGAACTCCTGGCGGAACAGTTGGATGGCGCGCATGGTGCGCTCCGTGCCGGCTACCGAGAAGAGTCCCGGTTCGGCGACAAGGACCACGCGGTCACTCGCGCTCCACGCCATACGGGTGAGGCCGTTGAGGGATGGCGGACAGTCGACGAGCACCAGCTCGTACTTTTCGGCCGGGGCAAGGACCGTAGCCAGGCGACGGAGATCGCGCCGCCCGAGATCCGGCCGATCGTAGATTCCGGTGTAGGCGGATCCGACGGCGACATCAAGGGCCGTCCCTCCGCCATTGCCGCGCGCGTGGTCAACCCAGCCGCTGCTGACCACGTTCTCCAAGAGCCTGGCCTTGCGGGGGTTCTTGAGCATACGGCCAATGTCGAGCTGGTCGCCGGCCTGGACGCCAAGGGCCGTGGTGGCGTCGGCATGGGGATCCAAGTCCACAACAAGGGTGGGGATGCCTGCGGCCAGTGCGGCCGAGGCTAGCCCAGTGGTTACGGATGTCTTGCCCACGCCGCCTTTGAGGCTGCTGATGCTGACTACTTGCACTTGAAAACCCAAAACCTAACGCCGGTTGCCGTGTCGCGGTGCTTGTGTTCCGGCCTTGCCGGAACCGGGGCCCTGCCGCTGCCCTTCAACATCATATGTTGAGTGGACGCCGATTCCTGCCTTATCAGCCCGGAACGGCTTGGGCCGCTTGTTACTCGATCGCCTTTTAGCACGTGAAACTGCATCGTGCGCGAAGGTACACTGCTCGTGACGAATCCCTGTGTGACTGTCACCACAAAGATTTGTGTTTGGGTATGGAGGTCTTACACACTGTGACCACCGACCGTTACACCCGCAATGATGCAGGAGAAGCATGTTTTCCAAGATTCTGGTGGCTAATCGCGGCGAAATCGCGATCAGGGCCTTCCGCGCTAGCTATGAACTGGGCGCCAAGACCGTAGCGGTCTTCCCGTATGAGGATCGCAACTCGATCCACCGGCAGAAGGCCGATGAGGCCTACCTGATCGGCCAGGAAGGTCATCCGGTCCGCGCTTACCTGGACGTAGCCGAAATCGTCCGCGTCGCCAAAGAATCGGGTGCAGACGCGATCTACCCGGGCTACGGATTCCTGTCCGAGAACCCGGACCTCGCCCGGGCGGCCCAAGAGGCAGGCATCACGTTTATCGGCCCTCCGGCGGAGGTGCTGGAGCTCGCCGGTAACAAGGTCGCCGCACTCGAAGCCGCCCGCAAGGCCGGCGTACCGGTCTTGAAGTCCAGCGCGCCGTCCCGCGACATCGACGAGCTCATCGCCGCAGCCGACGAGGTCGGATTCCCGATCTTCGCCAAGGCTGTAGCTGGCGGCGGTGGCCGCGGCATGCGCCGGGTAGAGACCCGCGAGGACCTTCCGGAAGCCCTCCAGTCGGCCATGCGCGAGGCGGACGCCGCGTTCGGCGATCCCACCATGTTCCTGGAGCAGGCAGTGCTGCGTCCTCGTCACATCGAGGTCCAGATCCTGGCCGATGCCGAGGGCAACGTCATGCACCTCTTCGAGCGCGACTGCTCCCTGCAGCGCCGCCACCAGAAAGTCGTGGAAATCGCACCGGCCCCCAACCTGGACGAGTCCATTCGCCAGGCCCTCTACCGGGATGCCGTGGCTTTTGCGAAGGCCCTGAACTACGTCAACGCCGGAACGGTCGAGTTCCTGGTGGACACCGAGGGCGAACGAGCCGGCCAGCACGTGTTCATCGAGATGAACCCGCGCATCCAGGTTGAGCACACGGTCACTGAGGAAATCACGGACGTAGATCTCGTCCAGGCGCAGATGCGCATCGCATCGGGCGAGACCCTTGCGGACCTCGGCTTGAGCCAGGAGTCGGTATCCATCAAGGGTGCCGCACTGCAGTGCCGCATCACCACGGAAGATCCCGCCAACGGCTTCCGGCCCGACGTCGGAAAGATCACCGGCTACCGTTCCGCAGGTGGCGCGGGTGTCCGTCTCGACGGCGGCACGGTCTACTCGGGTGCCGAGATCAGCCCCCACTTTGACTCCATGCTGGTCAAGCTGACCTGCCGCGGACGCGACTACCCGGCTGCCGTGGCCCGCGCCCGGCGCGGTTTGGCCGAGTTCCGGATCCGTGGCGTGTCCACCAACATCCCCTTCCTCCAGGCCGTCCTTGCCGATCCGGACTTCATTGCGGGCAACGTGGCGACCGACTTCATCGACAAGCGCCCTGAACTGCTGAAGTCCCACGTCTCCGCGGACCGCGGCACCAAGCTGCTGACCTGGTTGGCCGATGTGACGGTCAACAAGCCCAACGGCGAACTCAAAGTCCACACGGACCCCGCAGCCAAGCTCCCATCGGTTGCTGGGATCGTTGCACCGGCCGGCTCGCGCCAGAAGCTGCAGGAGTTGGGACCCGAAGGTTTTGCGAAGGCGCTGCGCGAGCAGCAGGCTGTGGCCGTCACGGACACCACCTTCCGCGATGCCCACCAGTCGCTCCTTGCCACCCGTGTCCGTACCCGCGACCTCGTCGCTGCGGGCCCTGCGGTTTCCGCGCTGCTGCCGGAACTGCTGTCGGTCGAAGCCTGGGGCGGTGCCACCTACGACGTCGCACTGCGCTTCCTCGGTGAGGATCCTTGGGACCGGCTGGCCGCCCTGCGCAAGGCCTTGCCCAACGTCTGCCTGCAGATGCTGCTCCGTGGACGTAACACGGTCGGGTACACGCCCTACCCGGAGGAAGTCACCGAGGCGTTCGTCAACGAGGCTGCTGCAACGGGCATCGATATCTTCCGCATCTTCGACGCCCTCAACGACGTCAACCAGATGGCTCCGGCCATCCGCGCAGTGCGGGCCACTGGCACCGCGGTAGCCGAGGTGGCACTCTGCTACACCGGCGATCTCCTCGACCCGAACGAGAACCTGTACACCCTCGACTACTACCTGGACCTCGCCCAGAAGATCGTCGACGCCGGTGCGCACATCCTCGCCATCAAGGACATGGCCGGCCTGCTTCGCCCGGCGGCCGCAGCCAAGCTTGTCACCGCCTTGCGTGAACGCTTCGACCTTCCGGTCCACCTGCACACGCACGACACCGCAGGCGGCCAGCTGGCCACCCTGTTGGCAGCCGTGGACGCCGGCGTGGACGCCGTCGACGTCGCGTCTGCGTCCCTGGCCGGTACGACGAGCCAGCCGTCGGCGTCGGCCCTTGTGGCCGCCTTGGCACATACTCCGCGCGACACCGGACTCAGCCTGGCCAGCGTCAGCTCCCTGGAGCCCTACTGGGAAGCGGTCCGCCGGGTCTATGCGCCGTTCGAGTCCGGGCTTCCCGGTCCCACAGGCCGGGTCTACCAGCACGAAATCCCGGGCGGCCAGCTGTCCAACCTGCGCCAGCAGGCCATCGCGCTGGGCCTCGGCGAGCGTTTCGAGGCCATTGAGGACATGTACACGGCCGCGGACCGTATCCTGGGCCGCTTGGTCAAGGTGACGCCCTCGTCCAAGGTGGTGGGCGATCTCGCGCTGCACCTCGTGGGAATCCATGCAGATCCGGCGGACTTCAACGAGAACCCGCAGAACTACGACATCCCGGACTCCGTCATCGGCTTCCTATCGGGCGAATTGGGAGATCCTCCCGGAGGATGGCCGGAGCCGTTCCGCACCAAGGCGCTCCAGGGCCGCAGCATCAAGGTCCGCGACGTCGAACTGAGCGCCGAAGACAGTGCTGCGCTCAAGGGCGATTCCAAGTCCCGCCAGAGGACCCTGAACCGGCTGCTGTTCGAGGGCCCCACCAAGGACTACCTCAAGAGCGTGGACACCTACGGCAACCTGTCGGTGCTCGATACCCGCGACTACCTGTATGGTCTCCAGCTCGGTGCCGAACACGTCATGGAGCTCGAAAAGGGCGTGCGCCTGATCGCCTCCTTGGAAGCAGTCTCGGAGCCCGACGAAAAGGGCATGCGCACAGTCATGTGCAAGCTCAACGGCCAGTCCCGTCCCGTGGTGGTTCGTGACAAGTCGGTCGTGAGCAACGTGAAGGCCGCAGAGAAGGCGGATGCGTCCCAGCCCGGCCAGGTGGCAGCGCCGTTCGCCGGCGCCGTGACCCTGACCGTCAAAGCAGGCGACGCCGTCAAGGCCGGCGACACCGTCGCCACCATCGAGGCGATGAAGATGGAAGCATCCATCACGACGCCGGTAGCCGGCACGGTCTCGCGCCTCGCCATCAACAACGTGGAGCAGGTCCAGGGCGGCGATCTATTGATCGTGGTCGAATAGCGGCCCGCTCCTCCGCGGAGCACGCATCAAGGAAGGTCCCGGGCTGTGAGCCCGGGACCTTCCTTTTTTGCTTTGACCGATGCGTCGGGGTGCGGCGCGTCAGGAAGCCTTGGGCGCCGAGTACATTTCCTCGATCACGGCGTCGAAATCCTTCATGACCTGGGCGCGCTTGACCTTCAACGACGGCGTGAGGTGGCCGGAAGCCTCGGTGAAGTCGGACGGCACAATCCGGAACGACTTGATCGCTTCCGCATGGGAGACGGACTGGTTGGCGTGGCTGATCAGTTCCTGGACGGCTGCCCGGACGAGGGCGTTGTCCGCGGCAGCCGTCGTCGTCGTGGACGAGGGAAGGCCGTGGCGCTCGAGCCAGCCGGGCAGGGCTTCCTCGTCGAGGGTGACCAGCGCGCCGATAAAGGGCCGGTTGTCGCCGATGACAAGGACTTGGGACACCAGGGCGTCTGCACGGATTTGGTCCTCCAGCAGGGCAGGAACAACGTTCTTGCCGCTGGCTGTGACGATGATTTCCTTCTTGCGGCCGGTGATCTTAAGGAAACCGTGTTCGTCGAGTTCGCCGATGTCACCTGTCCGGAACCACCCGTCCACGAAGGTCTCCGCGGCGAGGTCGTCCCGCTTGAAGTAGCCCCTCATGACGCAGACGCCCTTGGCGAGGATTTCGCCGTCGTCGGCGATCCTGACCGCATTGCCGGGGAGCGGGGCCCCCACCGTGCCGATCTTGATCAGGGACGGGGTGTTGACCGAAATGGGTGCCGTGGTCTCTGTCAGGCCGTATCCTTCCAGGATCTGCAAGCCGATACCGTGGAAGAAATGGCCTAGCCGTTCGCCGAGGGGGCCGCCACCGGAGACGGCGTGGCTGACGTGGCCGCCCATGGCAGCGCGAAGCTTCCCGTACACCAAACGGTCGAAGACGGCGTGCTTGAGCCTCAGTACCAACCCGACGGATCCCGACTGCTGCGCCTTGGAGTAGGCGATCGCCGTGTCCACTGCCTTGTGGAAGATGGCACCCTTGCCACCGTCCTCTGCCTTCGTGAGGGCCGAGTTGAAGACCTTCTCGAAGACACGCGGCACAGCCAGGATGAAGGACGGCTGGAAGCTCTGCAGGTCCGCCAACAGGTTCTTGATATCCGGCGTGTGTGCCACTTGGGCGCCAGCGGCGACGGCGAGGACCGAGATGAAACGGGCAAAGACGTGGGCCAACGGGAGGAACATGATGGTCTTGGCGTCCTCGTTGACGACATCGCCGAGGGAAGCCAAGGCGTTCTCCGAGAGTTCCACGAAGTTGCCGTGTGTGAGTTCGCATCCCTTGGGGCGCCCCGTGGTGCCGGAGGTGTAGATGATCGTGGCGACGTCGACAAGCACAGCGCTGCTGCGGCGCGTCTCAAGTTCCTCGTCGCTGACACTGCTGCCGGCGCTGCGAAGGGCGTCAAGGCCGCCGCCTTCAAGCTGCCAGACATGGGCGACTGAGCTGAGGCCTTCAGCCGTGACGGCCTGCCGGATGACGTCTTCGTGGTGTGCTGACTCGGCGAATGCCGCGACTGCGCCGGAGTCACCGAGGTTCCAGGCCACTTGCGACGGCGATGACGTTTCATAGATCGGCACGGAAATGCCGCCTGCGAACCAGACAGCGAAGTCCACGAGGGACCATTCGTAACGGGTCCTGGACATGATCCCCACGCGGTCGCCCACACTGACGCCGTTGGCGATCAGGCCTTTAGCCAGGGCCGATACGTCCTTGAGGAAGTCCGTTGCCCGGATGTCCTGCCATTGGCCGGCGCTGTTGAGCTTGGCAAACAGTGCCGGGTTGGATGGCTTGGCGGCCTGACGAACCACGAGGTCCGTGATGTTGGTTTCGGGGGCAACATTCACCAGGGGCGGAACACTGAATTCACGCACGATAGCTCCTTCGATATCAACAGACCATTGCGGGGCTGCTCTAACTCTATACGGCCAAGTAATGGGTGTGTCGCAATTCACCTTACTCAAGTTACTGATGAGTAACTTTACGTGAAGCGTGGGATTCCGCCAACGCGGGCGGGCGAGCGCTCCGTCGGTACAGCCTGCATGTAAGTACATATGCGGCACTCGGAATAGGATGGCGACATGCCCCTGAATTCATCCAACGACCAGATCCCGGCAAGAGTTCGGAAGATTTCCTGGTCCGGCTCGACCTCAACCGGCCGGCGCCCCGGCTCCACGCACGGCGGCCTGCGTTGGGAATCGGTCCCGTGGGCCGCGCGCCGTTCCCATTTGGGCCGCAGGGGGCTGGCGATCGGAATCGACATCGGCGGCACGAAGGTGGCAGCGGGAGTTGTGGATTCCTCGGGCCGTGTGGTCGAGGAAGCGCGCCGCTCCACCCCGGGCAATGACGCCAGGGCAGTAGAGCAAGTGATCGTCGAGCTTGTCCAGGAGTTGGGCAAAAGCCACCGGATTGCATCTGTGGGGATCGGCGCCGCCGGTTGGATGGATCTCGACGGCGGCACGGTGCTGTTCAGCCCGCATCTCGCCTGGCGTAACGAGCCGCTGCGCGAAAACCTGCAGAGCCTGCTGAGGCGCCCGGTACTCGTCACCAACGACGCCGACGCCGCTGCCTGGGCTGAATGGCGCTTCGGCGCAGGACAAGGGGAGAGTCGCCTCGTCTGCATTACGCTCGGCACGGGCATCGGTGGTGCCATGGTCATGGATGGACGGGTGGAGCGTGGGCGTTTCGGCGTAGCAGGGGAGTTCGGCCACCAGATCGTGGTGCCCGGCGGGCATCGCTGCGAATGCGGTAACAGGGGCTGCTGGGAGCAATATGCTTCCGGTAACGCGCTCGGCAGGGAAGCCCGGGAACTGGCCCTTCGGAATTCACCGGTTGCCTACGAATTGCTCAAGGCCGCCGGAGGCTCTGCCGAGAACATCACGGGCGTTACGGTGACGGAGCGGGCAAAAGCCGGGGACTCCGCTTCGAGGGAGCTCCTGGAAGAAGTGGGGCACTGGCTGGGGCTCGGCCTTGCGAACCTGGCGGCCGCGCTCGACCCAGGGACGTTCGTCATCGGCGGTGGGCTGTGCGACGCCGGTGAGCTTCTTGTGGGCCCGGCGCGGACAGCATTCACCCGGAACCTCACTGGCCGCGGTTTCCGTCCCGCTGCCGCCATCAAGCTTGCCGCACTAGGACCGCGAGCAGGGATGATCGGTGCTGCCGATCTCTCCCGGGTCAGCGGCAGGGCGCGCGGCTAGACGCGGGCGCCGTCGTCGTTCTCGTCTTTTTCCTGGGGCAGCTTCATGATGAGGTACACCACTGAGGCGAGAAATGTCGCCAGAATGCCCATCACGGCCAGGAGCGGCGCCGAGCGCCAGAACATCGCGGTGAAGAGCAGGGCGAGCGGGCCGCCCACCGCTCCGAGCCAGGCGAGCATGGTCAGCGGTTCGGTACCGGCCAGGCTCGGCGGTTCCTCCGGCACGAACCCGTTCTCGTCCTCGACGTCGTAGTCACGCGGACCGGTAGCGCCGCCCTCCCCGCTCACGGGTTCTTCGGCAGCGCCCCTTTTGGACAACCCAAGAGGATCGAAGTCTTGGAAGGAACGGGACGATGAGCGGCCTGGAACTTGGCCAGGCTCTGTTCCGGTATCGTTGGTGGGCTCCTCCGCTGCCGGCGCTTCGTCCAGCGCCGAGGAAGGCATCGACTCAAGCCGGGCCACCAAATCGAGCCAGACGGCGTCGTCGTCTTTGTTGGCGCTCTGGTCGGGGGAATCAGGGCCTGGCCTATTCATGGGGTGAATCCCGGAGCTCGGTGCCGGACTGGCTGGCGGGGGCGGAACTGCTTGTCAATCCGGCCATCGTTTTCTTGATGAACTCGGCCGAGCCCCGGAAAATCTCCAGGGCATCGTTGTCCAGCGTGGCCACGTGGTAGCTGTTCTCCAAGGTGCTGAACTCCATCGAAGCCGTGACCCGCTCCGTCAACTGCTTGATGCTTCGATCCGAAACCACGTGGTCCACGGAGGAACGGAAGATGCGCACCGGCGCGGAAATCCGGGGGAGCAGGGTGACGGTGTCCTTGTACATCTTTTTCAACTCATGGGCGGCGGCGACCGGTGTCCTGGGGTACGCTCCCTCGTCCATGCCGGGTTTGAGGATGTCGTTGGCAATGGCCGGGGTGGATTTCATGACGTGCTTGAGGATGCCAACCACGGCGGCGCGGGGGTCATCGATCACCAGTCCCGGATTGACGACGACGGTACCAGCCACGGGGCGCGTAGCCGCGATCCGCAGAGCCAGCGTCCCTCCCATCGACAAGCCGGCGGCGAAGACGAATTCGCACTCGGCCTGAAGCTCGAGATACGCGGCATCCACCGCATGGTGCCACTCCTGCCAGTGCCGGGTGGCCATGTCCTGCCACGTGGTCCCATGGCCTGGAAGCAGGGGGAGTCGGACGGCGTAGCCTTCCGCCGCAAGATACTCTGCCCAAGGGCGCATGCTATGCGGGCTGCCCGTGAAGCCGTGGCTCATCACGACGCCGATGCTGGGTCCACTACCGGTGAAGTCGCTGGCGTACGGCGAGGGATCGATGAGAGTGTTCATGATGACTCCGAGGCTACTCTGTTGGCGGCACTGCTTTCCGTGATGAGTCCATCGTGTCACTGTTCGGGACATTTCTCACTGGAGTAGGGTGGCTTCTGAGTGCCGGCCGGGACCGTCCGGAGGCCGTGCAGACGCCGCCCCTGAGAGGAACCAAAGTGTTCTATTGGGTCATGAAACGGATCTTTCTGGGTCCGCTTCTCAGATTGCTGTTCCGCCCTTGGGTCAAGGGCCTCGACAATGTTCCCCACGATGGCGCCGCGATACTCGCATCCAATCATTTGTCCTTTTCAGACTCGATCTTCATGCCGGTGATGGTGCCCCGGCGCGTCAGTTTCCTGGCCAAGTCCGAGTACTTCACGGGCACGGGGCTCAAGGGCAGGCTCACGGCCATGTTCTTCCGGCTCACCAACCAGTTGCCGATGGACCGTTCGGGCGGGGCTGCGTCCGAGTTGTCCTTGCAGGCCGGCAGGGACGTCCTGGCCGACGGCGGCCTGCTGGGCATCTACCCGGAGGGCACCCGCAGTCCCGATGCCAAGCTATACCGAGGCAAAGTGGGAGTCGCCAAACTTGCCCTCCAAACCCGGGTGCCCGTTGTTCCCGTAGCGATGATCGGCACCGAGAAAGTCCAACCCATCGGCAAGCGTTTGCCCAACATCCGCCGGATCGGGATCATTTTCGGGCAACCGTTGGACTTCAGCCGGTACTACGGCCAAGAGGAAGACCGCTCCGTTCAACGCGCCGTGACCGATGAAATCATGTACGAACTCATGCGGCTCTCCGGGCAGGAATACGTGGACGAATACGCCGCCGTCGTCAAGCAGCGGCTGGCCGGGCAGCTTCCGGGGCCAGGGTCGGACGACGGCGGCGGCACAGTCACCCGGAAAGTGTGACGACCAGCGAATAAGGGTTACGGAAGCCGTGCCCCGAACAGCGCGCAAGGCAACTAGTCTTGGAGAGTGACTGAGCTATCCGCGAACCCCGCACCGTCCGTGACCGGCACCCTGACTAGTTCCCTGGGCAGCCCCCTGACCAGCACCGCGCAAAGTGGCGCGGCAAACTATCCCGGCTTGGACGATTGGCGTCAGATGCCTATCTCGCAGCAACCCACCTGGACCGACAGAGGCGTCTTCGATGCCTCCGTCAAAGAACTCTCTGTGCTTCCGCCGCTGGTCTTCGCGGGCGAAGTCGACATCTTGCGCGAGCGTTTGGCCGCTGCGGCCCAGGGCAAGGCATTCCTGCTTCAAGGCGGCGACTGCGCCGAGACATTCGGAGACGCCACCGCTGACAAGATCAGCGCCCGGGTCCGCACCATCCTGCAGATGGCCGTTGTCCTCACCTATGGTGCGGCGATGCCCGTCATCAAGATGGGCCGCATGGCCGGCCAGTTCGCCAAGCCACGGTCGTCGAACGAGGAAACCCGCGACGGCGTGACCTTGCCTGCCTACCGCGGCGACATCGTCAACGGCTACGACTTCACGCCGGAGTCCCGCGCCCACGATGCCAGCCGCATGTTGAAGGCCTACCACACCTCGGCTTCCACGCTGAACCTCATCCGCGCCTTCACGCAGGGCGGCTTCGCCGATCTTCGCCTGGTGCACCTCTGGAACAAGGGCTTCACCGAAAACCCCGCCCATGCCCGCTACGAGTCCTTGGCGAGGGACATCGACCGTGCCATCAAGTTCATGGCATCCTGCGGTGCCGATTTCGAAGCCCTCAAGCGCGTGGAGTTCTTCGCCAGTCACGAGGCACTGCTGCTGGACTACGAGCGCGCCCTGACGCGCATCGACTCCCGCACGGGACTTCCCTACGACACATCCGGGCACTTCCTCTGGATCGGTGAGCGCACGCGTGAGCTCGATCATGCGCATGTGGACTTCCTGTCCCGCGTGCGCAATCCGATCGGCGTCAAGCTCGGTCCCGGGACCTCGGGAGACGACGCGTTGCGCCTTATTGACAAGCTGGACCCGAACCGCGAGCCTGGCCGCCTCACCTTCATCACCCGGATGGGTTCCAAGAACATCCGCGAGAAGCTGCCCGCCGTCGTCGAGAAGGTTACGGCCTCCGGCGCGCAGGTTCTCTGGGTCACCGACCCGATGCACGGGAACACGGTCACCTCGCCCAACGGGTACAAGACCCGCAACTTCGACGACGTCGTGGACGAAGTCCGCGGTTTCTTCGAGGTCCACCACGCCCTGGGCACGGTACCCGGTGGCTTGCACATGGAGATGACCGGCGACGACGTCGCGGAATGCCTTGGCGGCGCCGATCCCATTGACCAGGACGCCTTCCTGGACCGCTACGAGTCGGTGTGCGATCCGCGCCTGAACCACATGCAGTCCCTCGAGATGGCATTCCTCGTGGCTGGAGCCCTCACAAAGCGGTAGTCCAGCTCCTGCGAGCAGGCCCGATACAGGAAAGGCGATCCGGAATGTTCCGGATCGCCTTTCCTGTATGGGGGCGTCCTACACGACGGTCAAGGTGACGACGGAGCCCTCCGGCGCATCGCTGTCCACGGGGTTCTGGTCACGGACGGTGCCGAAGAAGCCACCCAGGATGTTGTTGATCTTGACGTCGAATCCGAGCGACTCCAAGGCTTTGCGGGCGGCGTCCGCCTGCTTGCCGATGAAGTTGGGGACGTGCACCATTTTCGGCCCTTTGGACAGGGTCAACGTCACCGCGTCGCCGCGGACTAAGGTGCCGTTGGCAGGGGTCTGGCTGACCACGGCTCCTGCGGGGACCTTTTTGTCGTTGACGGGTTCCGGCGCAATTTTCGCGGTCAATCCGGCGTCGCTGATCGCTTGGACGGCTGCTTGCTGAGTCATGCCGCGGACATCGGGTACCGGGAGGGGCTGGGGTCCCTTGGAAACCACCAGTGCCACCGGGGTGCCGTGGCGGACTGCGGTGTCCTGGGCCGGGGACTGGGAGATGACCGAGCCTGAGGGCACTTTGTCGTCATACTGCTCGGTGACTTTGCCGAGCGTCATCCCGGCCACGCCAAGGGCATTCTTTGCCTGGTCGAGTGTCAAGCCCGGCATCGCAGCGAGCGGAAACAACTGCGGACCCTTCGAGACGAAGAGCGAGACCGCTTGGAACTTCCGGACCACCTGGCCAGACGAGGGCTCGGAACCAACTGCCAACCCGGCCGTGACGTCGTCGTCGAACACGTCCTTTGGCTCGGATTGGAAGCCTGCGGTTCTCAGCAGCTGCTGTGCCTCCGCAACCGTTTTGTTCTTGGTGTCGGGAATGGTTCCGGGCGAGCCGGGCCCCATGCCGAAGAACCAGCCTGCCGCAGTGGCAAGGATCGCCAGGACAATCACGACAATCGTCCAGATCACCGCCCGGCGGCGCGGATTGCCTTCCCGCAAGGAGCGCGACGGCGTGGCCGCGGCCCGGGCGCGGTCCTTCTCTTCCTGGCGCGCCATCCTCTTGATGTCGCGCTTGCTCGCCGGGGCTCCGGCCGGTGCTTGGGGCGCCCGGTCCTGTGGCACCTGGACGTCGAAAGACGCGGCACCGGGGGAGAACCCCGACGGCGGAAGCACCGTGGTTGGATTGCGCTGGCTTGAGATGATCTCCGTCGGGCGGCCGATCCGTTCCAGGGGCTCAGTGCGTTCAGCATGGAAAGGGGCGACCACCGCGGTTGCCCCGGCCGCTTCTTGTTGCCCTTCGGGCCTTGCCGCCTTGGCTGCCGGCGGGTTGATGTCCAGTTGCGCGTCGCTCAAGGTCGTCCGGATATGCCGCAGTTCCGACAGGAGCGCAGAACCGTCCACTGGACGCTCTTCGGGTTCCTTCGCGGTGCACCACTGGACGAGTTCGTCCACGTCCGTAGCAAGTCCGGGCACAGCGAGCGACGGCGGAGCGACCGCCGCGTTGACGTGCTGGTAGGCAACCTGGATGGGAACGTCGCCCGCATAGGGTTGCTCGCCGGTAAGCATCTCGTAAAGCATGATGCCGGCAGAGTAGATGTCGCTCCGGGCATCGGCGGGTTTGCCGAGGACCAGTTCGGGAGCCAAATATGCCACCGTGCCGATCAGGGCGCCGGTGCTGGTCGTCGCAGTGACCGCCCGGGCCAGGCCGAAATCGCCCACCTTGATGCGGCCGTCGTCGGCGATCAGGACATTCTCCGGTTTCACGTCGCGGTGAATCAGCCCTGCAGCATGGGCGGCCGCGAGCCCTTCGATGACGGGGTCGATCAGTGCAAAGGCCAGCCGGGGTGGAAGGGCTGCCTTCTCGTTGAGGACGTCGCGCAGAGTGTGGCCTTTGATGTACTCCATGACGATGTACGCAATGTGGCCGTCCTGTCCGTGGTCGAGGACCCCCACGACGTGCGGGTGGGAAAGGCTGGCCGCGGCCCGGGCCTCACGCTGCAAGCGGTCGAGGAAATTTTGGTCATTGGCCAAGAGCGGATGCAGCACTTTGAGCGCCACGTCGCGGTCGAGCCGCTTGTCGGTGGCGAGATAGACGGTTGACATTCCGCCGCTCGCAAGGCGCGATCGCACCAGGTAGCGCCCGTCCACGAGGGATCCGAGGAGATGGTCCGAAACTTGTTCCTGCACCCTACGATCCTAGTTGAGCAAAAACACGGGCCCGAATCGACATGCGATCCGGGCCCGTGTTATGCGACGTGACTTAGCTGAAGTTCTTCTTCAGGGCCAGGATCGAGGCGACGTAGGCCTTGGTGTCGTCGTACATGCCGTGCTTGCTCACCGAGTACTGGCCCTGGTAGTAGCCTGCGATGGCCGTGTTCAAATCCTTGCTGGTATTCACGAGGGTCCGGATGATGGCGATTCCGGCGGTCACGTTGTCATACGGATCCAGGATGTTGAGCTTGCGTCCCACCAGTTGCGAAGCCCATTCTCCGGAGGACGGAATCACCTGCATCGTGCCGATGGCGTTGGCAGGAGAGACCGCACGCTGGTTGAAACCGGATTCCTGGTAGGCGAATGCCATGGCCAACGAAGGGTCCACGCCCATCCGACGGGCGGTATCGGCGACGATAGCCTTCATCTGGGCGGTGCTGGGAACCGGGGAAGCATTGAGCAGGGCCTTGTTCGCATTGGCTGAACTGACCACCGCATCCGGGTAGGTGTAGCCCAGGAACGTGCTCGGAACCAAGGGGGTGCTGACGGGAGCCGGGGCTGGGGCCGCAGAAGCGCCCGGGATGGCGAGCTTCTGCCCCGGATAAATGATGGTGCTCATGGACAGCTTGTTGGCTGAGAGCAGCGATGACAGGGAGACGCCAATGCGGGACGCGATGCCGCCCAAAGTGTCACCCGACTTGATGGTGTACGAGCCGGTGTTGGCAAGTGCTGGTGCCGCCGGCGCGGGAGCAGGCGCCGGGGCCGGTGCTGAAGGAGCTGGTGCGTTCGTTCCCGGGCCGACCTTGATCTTCTGTCCCGGGTAGATGATGGACCCGCCGTTGAGGCCGTTCCACGTGAAGACGTCTGACAGCGCCACGCCGTGGCGGGCCGCAATGCCGCTCAGGGTATCCCCGGACTTGACTGTGTAGCTGGCAGCCGACGACGACGACGGGCTGGGGGCCGGGCTCGGCGCGGGTGCCGGCGCACTTGGAGCAGTCCCGGAACCGGACAGCTTGATCTGTTGTCCCGGGTAGATGATGGTGTTGGCCGAGAGCCCGTTGAGCTGCAGGACGGTGTTGGTGTTCAACCCGTAGCGGGCCGCGATGCCGCTGATGGTATCGCCCCGGACGATGGTGTACGTGGCCGGAGTCGCCGGTGCCATGGGCTGCATGGCAGCCGGGATGGTGGCGGCAACCGCAGACGCGGGAATGACGTTTGCAGACACAGCCGAGGCCTGCGCTTGCATGGCCGCAGCCAGCGACGCAGGAATCTTCTGGGTTTGTACCGCTGGAAGCGCGGTTGCCGCTGGGGCGAGCGCCAATGAAGAGAGCATGACGGCGGGCAGTGCCGCTGTGGTGGCCGCAATTATGGGCATGCTCGTTGTCTTCTTGGGCGAGCGGGGCGTCGTCATGGGAGCAATCCTCATCTCAGCAGCGGATGTTGGGAATGCCGCTGTTGCCAGTGTTACTAAAGTGAGTAGTGATGCAAATGTGATCAATGTGAATCTCTCACATTTTTCGATTCCGCACAAGAAATCCCGGCGCATTCGATTCTTGGGCAATTCGAGGACACAAATTCCGCTCCCACCGTCCGTCTGGCTAGGCGCAAAGCGCGCGGGCGTGGCAATCTTGATCCGTGAGTAATGTAGAAAGCCTCGTTTCCGATTGGCTGCCGCTGCCCGATGTGGCAGAGCTGCTGAACGTTTCAATCACCAAGGTCCACGGTCTTCTGGATGAGCGTGCAGTGGTGGCTGTGAGAGTGGGCGAACGCAACATCCGTTCGATTCCTGCCCTTTTTATCCAGGACGGTCATGTGGTGGATAGCCTGAAGGGCACCATCGCAGTGCTTGGCGATGCCGGGTACACGGATGAGGAGCTCATTGCGTGGCTTTTCACTCCGGATGAGTCACTGCGTGGCCGCCCTGTCGACGCGCTGCGTGAAGGGCGCAAGACTGAAATCCGACGCAGGGCTCAATCACTTGCCTGGTAAGGGACTCCTGCCTTAAATACAGTGGTGGCGATCAGCTTGCTGATCGCCACCACTGTATTTAAGGCAGGTATTTAGACTGTCCTTAACCTGGATTTACGCAAGGGTTCACGCAGCCCGGCTGACGGCGGCTTCGGCCAACTGCCTCAGTGCGGTAAGCGGGAGTTCAGCCAGGGGGAGGCGTTCCAAGGCTTCGAAAGCCTCGTTGCTGAGCTCTTCGATCATTGATTCCGTGGCTTCGAGCGCGCCGCAATCCACGATGATCCGCCTGATTTCGGCAACCTCGGCCTCGCCAAGGTCCTGCCTTCCGAGCATGGTATCGATGTAGCTCGAATCAGTAGCCCCGGCCTGGTTGATGGCGAAGCCCACCAGCACGGTCCGCTTGCCTTCGCGGAGGTCATCCCCCGCGGGCTTTCCCGTAGTCCCGGGGTCTCCGAATACCCCCAGGACGTCGTCGCGTAACTGGAATGCCTCACCAAGCGGCAACGCGAAGGCGGAATAGCCTCGCAGGAGCTCTTCACTGGCACCGGCCAAGGCCCCACCAAGAGCCAAGGGGTGTTCCGTTGAGTACTTTGCCGATTTGAAACGGATGATGGACTGGGCGCGGTGGACGGCACCTGCGCGGTCCCGCACCGGGCCTGCAACTTCCTCCAGGATGTCCAGGTATTGGCCGGCCATGACCTCGGCGCGCATCAGGTTGAAGATCCGCCGCGCAGGCGTTCCGGAGGCTGCCCTGCCGCCAATCTCCGTGAACGCCTCTTCGCTGAAGGACAGGCACAGGTCTCCGGTCAGAATGGCGGCCGCATGCCCGAACCGTTCGCTGTCGAGGGCCCAGCCTTGGCCCTCATGGAGTTGGCTGAACCGCTTGTGGACGCTTGGACCGCCGCGCCGTGTATCAGAGCGGTCGATGATGTCATCGTGAATCAGGGCCGCAGCCTGAAAAAGTTCCAAAGCGCAGCCAGCAGTGATGATGTCCGGATGCGCGGACTCACCCCCGGCACCTCGCCACCCCCAGTAGCACATCAGGGCCCGGAGCCGTTTGCCACCTGTCACAAGGCTCGTGATTGAGCCCATGAGGGGAGCGACGTCGGGGGAGATGGTGGCCATGGTTTCTTGTTGCACCCCAAGGAAGCCGTTAAGTTTGGCGGCGACGTCGGCCACAAAACGGCTCTGTTCCGAACCGAGGCTCTCCGTGGTCACTTGATTGACCCGGCGGCCACGTTGGCACCGATGGTGAACGTGGATTTGCCTGTGGTTTCCACCACCGAGATATTCACCGTTTCATTGTCGCCACGGAGGAAGTCCTTTGATTTGATACTTCCCACAGTGTTTCCGGGAACTTCCTTAAAGCCCTGCACCGTCAGCGCAGAGGTATAAAAGGCCACTACTGCGTCCGCCGGGGACGTAATGGTGCCCACCAGGGCCACCGAGGCCGGGGAGGAGTTCTTATCGAAACTGCTGGATTCGACTGCTGCCTGGGGCATCAGTGGAATCAGTTGCTGGGGGAATCCCGGGACCAGGGCGCCGACGGCAGCGGAAGCTCCTGCGGCTGCCGTGGAAGTGGTAGCCGGCGCCGGACTTGCCGAGGCAGTGACCGCCCCGGACGATGTTGGCGCCGCCCCTTGGGATGCCGTGCTTGCAGGGGACGACCCGCAAGCCGAGATGGTCAACGCGACGCCCGTGGCCAACAGGGCCAGGCTGACGGGTTGAGGCTTTCCAAAGAGCTTCACAGGGATTTCCTCCTGGGGACGACGCCGGATGCTGCCTCCAGTTTAGGACGCCGGATGCGGCCTCCAGTAACCAGTGCCGCGGCATAGGATTTCCTTGTGAGACCACAAGCAGAGAACAACGGGCGGGGCCCCGGACAAGAATCCGCCCCGGATCCTGCTGCTCTGCGGGAACTGCGGCGCACCAGCATCCTCCACGTGGACATGGATGCCTTCTTTGTCTCGGTGGAACTGCGCACTCGTCCTGAACTCAAGGGAAAGCCCGTCATTGTGGGCTTCCCGGTGGATCGCTCAGTTGTGCTGTCCGCCTCCTACGAAGCGCGCGCGCTGGGCGTGAAGTCTGCAATGCCCATGGCCAACGCCATGCGGATGTGCCCCAACGCCGTCATCATCGAGCCCCGCCACAGCCTCTACTACGAGGTGTCCCGGCAGCTGATGGGAATATTTGAATCAATAACGGACCTCGTGGAGCCCTTGAGCGTCGACGAAGCTTTCCTGGACGTCGGCGGCGCGATCAGGAGGCTTGGTCCGCCTGTCCAGATCGGCCATTTGATCCGGCGCCGCGTTGCGTCCGAGCTGGGAATCACTGCGTCCGTGGGGATAGCCGCCAACAAGTTCGTTGCCAAGATCGCATCTACGCGCTGCAAACCCGACGGACTGCTGCTGATTGAGGCGGGCCAGACCGTAGCCTATTTGCACAGCCTGCCCGTGAACGCCTTGTGGGGAGTCGGGGCCAAGACCGCCGATGTCCTCGCCAGGCTGGGGATCCGTACCGTGGCTGATGTTGCAGCCACGCCGCTTGCTTCCTTGAAAAAGGTCCTTGGAGCTTCGGGAGAGCATGTCCACCGATTGTCGATGGGTTTGGATCCGCGGCCGGTCACGCCTACCCGCCTCGAAAAGAGCATCGGCTCCGAGGAAACGTTCGCTGTTGACACCCCGGATGACGCACTCCTGCACCGCGAGTTGCTGAGGCTCTCCCACCGAACCGCTTCACGGTTGCGGACAGCCGGAATGCTGGCCCGGACCATAGCGCTGAAGTTGCGCTACGCGGATTTTTCGACAATCAGCCGTAGCAAGACAATGCATACGCCGGTGGACAGCGCCCAGCTGATCTATCAGGTGGCGAGCCAGTTGCTGGCGTCCTTGGGGGAGCGGCCCATGAGCGTGCGCCTTGTGGGAGTCCGGGCCGAGCAGCTCGAACCGGCCGAACATGCCTCGCTGCAGTTAAGCCTGGATCGCAGGGACGACAACTGGCGGGCGGCTGAGCAGGCGCTTGACCGTGTCACCGAGCGATTCGGCAGCAAGACTGTCCTTCCGGCAACGCTTCTGGAACCGCATGCGGAGCCTGAAGGACCGGGCCCTCACTAGGTGGCGAAGAGCCTTCGCGGGCCTCCGGCGTGTCTTTCAGAACAGCGGCCAACAAACTATCCTAGAGATACACAGATTTAGACCGTCTGGATAAATTGTCATGTTGCGTCTGTTCCGTGAGACCGTGTTCACAAGACCCGGTCTTCGGGAACCCTTTTTTGGGTTCGTCCGTTCAAGGGAACAGAGGCAACGGCCGCGGCGTATCCAGGCGCTGGCCGACTAAAGGAGGTCGCGATGCCCCTATCGGAGCACGAACAGAAGCTCCTCGAGCAACTCGAGAAGCAACTGCATGAGGACGATCCAAAGTTTGCCAATTCAATGGGCTCTGACCCCATTCGATCATGGTCGACCAGGCACATCGTTATTGGCGTTCTAGGCACTATCGCCGGGATTCTCTTGTTGTTGGTAGGTGTGTCCTTGCAGAACATCTTCCTTGGCGTGCTGGGCTTCATCGTCATGGGCGCCGGCGTTTACTTCGCCACCCTGCGAAGGGCAGTCGGCGGCAAGTCGAAGAGTGCGAAGCCGGGTAAGGCAAAGAACTCATTCATGAGCAACCTCGAGGAACGCTGGGACGAGCGCCGCCGCGGCGAGGAGTAGCTGAGCGCTCCATTCAGGGGCTTGTCTTCCACGGATGCCGAGTCCTCCACATTGCACCACCAGGCTCTGGCCTGATTGCGAAAAGACCCGAATATCGGGTCTTTTCGCATTTAACGCCGAGTTCGCAGCGCCTCCCGGACCTGCAGGCGCGACTCGGGGCCGCCGTCGTGCGCTTCCCTGGAGCGCCGCCGCAAAGTCTCCTCCACTCTCAACCACCCCTGAAATCCTCATGTTTTCAGGCTCCCGCATTCGAAAGTGGGGCCGAAACACGCCGGATTGCGTTGACTGTGGGGGCTTGTGGAGTAAAGTGGAGCGAGTAAGAGGGTAGTGGCGGCGTGGGGCAGGTACGGGCACCTTTACGGATGGGGGCGGTGGGCCAGTGTTTCTTGGCACGCATTCTCCCCGTCTGGACGAAAAGGGCCGGATCATCCTTCCCGCCAAGTTCCGCGAGGAACTTGCTGACGGCTTGGTGCTCACAAGGGGCCAGGAGCGTTGCATCTACGTCTTCAGCCAGCGGGAATTCGAACGTATTCACGAATCCATGCGGGAGGCCCCCATCTCCTCCAAGCAGTCACGTGACTACATCCGGGTTTTCCTGTCCGGAGCCTCTGACGAGGTACCTGACAAGCAGGGGCGCGTGACGATTCCGCCCGCGCTCCGGAGCTACGCAGGTCTTGAGCGGGAATTGGCGGTCATCGGCGCCGGAACCCGTGCGGAGATCTGGGATGCCCAGGCTTGGGACGAATACCTGGCCGAGAAGGAAGCCGCCTTCTCGGAGACCGACGACGACAACCTTCCCGGGTTCATGTAGAAACCGGGACAGGAAGCAGCAAGGCTTCTTGGACGGGATCTCCAGCCGCCCATCGCATTGTTTTCCTGGCTCACCTTCCCCGGAGCCAGGCAGACGCTGCGATAGGCGCGGATGGGGATCCGGCTCAAGAAGCGACCCGCCCGACTGACAGACGAACAATTCAGCTCTGAGGAGGCCGCATGGAGGAGCAAGACGCGCCAAAACCAACCGCGGAGCGACATGTACCGGTCCTGAGGGACCGGTGCATCAATTTGTTGGCCCCAGGTTTTGAGGCGGCCCGCAGCCGTGGCGAAACACCCGTCGCCATCGATGCCACGTTGGGAATGGGTGGCCACTCCGAAGCAATGCTGCAACGGTTCCCCGATCTGCACCTTGTAGGGATAGACCGTGACGAAGAGGCCCTCGCCCTCGCTGGAGAGCGCCTGCAGCCATTCTCGGCCCGCACTGACCTGGTACACGCTGTCTATGACGAGATCGAAGATGTCCTTGCGGACCTTGGTATCCCCGAGGTGCACGGGATCCTCATGGATCTCGGCGTGTCTTCCCTCCAACTGGACGAGCGGGAGCGCGGCTTTGCCTACTCCTATGACGCGCCACTGGACATGCGGATGGACACCAGCCGCGGCCAGACTGCCGCTGACGTAGTCAACAACTATTCCGAAGAAGACCTGGTCCGGATTATCCGCAAGTGGGGCGAAGAGAAGTTTGCCGGCAGGATCGCAAACCGCATCGTCACGGCGAGGGCCACCAAGCCATTCGCCACCACCGGCGAACTCGTCGAGCAGATCCGCGGCGTTGTTCCTGCGGCGGCTGCAAAGTCCGGCGGGCATCCGGCAAAGCGGACTTTCCAAGCCTTGAGGATTGAAGTCAACGAGGAACTCGACGTCCTGGAGCGAGCAGTTCCTGCCGCTCTCTCAGCCTCGGCAATGGGGGGACGGGTAGTGGTGATGTCGTACCACTCACTCGAAGACAAGATCGTCAAGTCCGTCTTCCAGTCCCGGTCCAAGTCATCGGCCCCGCTCGGCTTCCCGGTGGAGCTGGAGGAACACAAGCCGGAATTCAAGACCTTGACCAAGGGCACGGAAGTGCCGACACCAGAAGAAATCGCCGAAAACCCGCGTGCGGCATCTGCCCGCCTGCGGGCCGTGGAACGCATCAAAGCGAGGAGAACAGCATGAGCACCGCTGCCGCGAAGATCCTGCCGACCACGGTGGGCAACACCGCGCGTGCACTGCCTGCCCGGGGACCGGAGCGCGACGCGACCCGCAAGGCGCGGACGCCGCTCTCGCTCGTGCAGAGTGTTCCCGGACGACGGCGGACTCCGTTCGTCGTTTTTTGCTTCGGCGTGCTCGCGGCCGCCTTGTTGACTGTCCTGGTGCTCAACATCTCCGTTTCCACGGCCCAATACGACCTTGTGAAGCTCAGGAACGACGATGCGTCCCTGAACAAGCAGAACCAGGATCTGACACAGCAGGTCCAGAACTACCAAGCTCCCCAGAATCTGGCCGCCAAGGCCGCAGAATTGGGAATGGTAGCTTCCACTGCCACGGGCCAGATCGATCTGGACAACCTGACGGTCACAGGAAAAGCCACGCCGGCAACCAAGGGACAGAATCCCGGTGCCGTTATCGCTGCTCCTGCGGTTGCGGGCCAGTCCAGCGTCGTACCTCCTGCACCCGCCAAGAATGATTCGCTGGACAGCCGCAAAGCCAACGGGACCGCCGACTCCACACCGGCTAAACCGCAGGCGCCCGCGGTTCCTGCGGCACCCAAGCCGCCGGTTGTGGATCTCCACGGTGGTTCGGTCCCCGCTCCACAGCAGAAGGTACCCGGGCAGTAGCGTCCAGCCGACCTGATTTCAGGGTAAACAGCAAGGCAAGCAGCAAGGAATCGACGTGGTCCAGAACACCGGCAAATCGAAGAACAAGAGAACGCCGGCGGCGAAGAAGCGCCTGCGCATTGGCCTCGGAATCATGCTGACCCTGTTGCTGGTGGTTGGGGGCAAATTGTTCCTGGTCCAAGGACTGGACGTCGGAGGCCTGGCCGAGGCGGGTTACAACAACAGGCTGACAACCACCATCCTGCCAGCCGAACGGGGCAAGATCCTTGACGCCAACGGCACCGTGCTGGCCAGCAGCGTGATCCGCTACAACATTGTGGTGGACCAAACGGTCAATACAAACACTGATCAATTTCCTCGTTTCAACTCCCAGACCCAGGCCATAGACACGATCTCCAGGTCCCAGGGGATAGCAGAGCTTTCCAGCGCCCTGGGGATGGACGTCGGGCAGGTCACGCAGGCCGTGACCGGGGTGAAGAAGTACAACATCGTGGCCAAGGAAGTGAAGCCAGACGTCGAAGACCGGATATCCCAACTGCACATCCCTGGTGTGGTGTCGGAAGGCGTCAGCAAGCGGGTCTATCCCAACGGCAGTGTCGCCGGTGGCGTCATTGGCTTCCTCAAGGACGGCACCACGGGCCAGGCCGGCCTTGAGCAGACCCAGGACGATCTACTTCGCGGCAAAGATGGCAAGCGCGTCTTTGAGATCGGCGCCGATGGCCTTCGCATCCCCGTGGCAACGGACCTGCTGACACCTGCCGTGAACGGCCAGGACGTCAAGCTGACCCTGAACACGGACATCCAGTACTTTGCGCAGCAAGCCATCCAGACCCAGGTCAACCAGCTCAATGCCGAGTGGGGATCGGTCGTCGTCGAGGACATCAAGACGGGGAACATCATCGCGATGGCGGACACGAACGCCCCGGACCCCAACGATCCCGGCAAGGTGGCGGCCGCGGACCGCGGCGTGCGGTCGGTGACGGCCGCCTACGAGCCCGGCTCGGTGGAGAAAATGATCACGGCATCGGCCGCGATCAATGAAGGAAAGTCCAGTCCGCTGGACACTGTCACCATTCCACCGGCCGTGACCATTGACGGCCAGACGTTCACCGATGCGTTCACGCACGGCACCGAACAGAGGACGCTCGCCGGTATCCTCGGCTATTCGATGAACACAGGTACCGTGATGATCGGGAGCCGCCTGAGCAAGCAACAGCGGTACGACTACCTCCAGCGATTCGGCATCGGCGAAGCGCCGGACATTGGTCTTCCCGCCGAAACCACCGGCATCCTGGCCAAGCCCGATCAATGGGATGACCGCCAGCAGTACACCGTACTTTTCGGACAGGGCGTCTCTCAGTCCACCCTCCAGACCGTCCGGGCCTACCAAAGCGTGGCCAACGGCGGTGTGATGCTTCAACCGCGGCTGATCGACGGCTACGTCGGAGCCGACGGGGTCGAGAACAAGGTGCCTGCCAAGGATCCCCGCCAGGTGGTCACCAAGGAAACGGCCCAACAGGTCCGGGACATCCTTGAGAGCAACGTCACCATGGGTGAAGTGAAAGACGCCGGCATCGACGGATACCGGGTGGGTGCCAAGACAGGAACCTCCGAGGCGCCTCGTGAAGATGGTTTGCCCGGCTTCGATGGGTACACCGCCTCCATTATCGGAATGGCTCCTATGGAGAATCCACAGTTCATCGTCGAGGTAGTTGTCCAGCGTCCTAAAGGGAACATTTACGGCATCACCCAGGGGCCGATTTTCCGCTCAGTCATGGGCCAGGTCCTGCGCACCTACAACGTCCCGCCGTCCACCGGCACTCCGGCGCGCTTCCCCCAGTACGGCAAATAGGGCCAGTACTGCAAACAGGGCCAGTACTGCGAAGAGGAACAGTGCGGGAAGTAAGTCAGTTTCGCCAAGTAAGCTTGTTGGGCATCTGTCCGGCCACATAACGATCCACCCATGCCGTTTCCGGGAGTCCTACGGTTCTCGCGCGGCCAGTTTTACGAGTACCAACGGAGACCCCCTTGTCAGAGCAGAATGATGCCGTATCGATCCCTACAGGGACCCCGCCGGCTACG
Organism: Arthrobacter sp. B2a2-09; assembly: GCF_027587375.1. Taxonomy (GTDB): domain Bacteria; phylum Actinomycetota; class Actinomycetes; order Actinomycetales; family Micrococcaceae; genus Arthrobacter. The sequence continues at coordinate 32,447 of NZ_JAMXIC010000021.1, read as the reverse complement.
GACAAACCCGGCTTCCGTCCAGCCGTCGTGGCGCCTGTTCCCCTTGAGGTCATCGCGGCCTCCCTCGGAATCGCGCTGCCCCCGGACACCGGCGGCACGTCGGTGACGGGTGTGTCCCTCAACTCGCGCACCGTCGAGCCGGGAGACTTGTATCTGGCGCTGCCCGGAGCCACCCGCCACGGGGCCGACTTTGTCACCCAGGCGGTGGCGGCCGGTGCTGTGGCCGTCTTGAGCGATGAAGCGGGCGCCCGCCAATTGGCGTTTGGGGACCTTGCTGTGCCCGTGCTGATCGTTGGCATTCCCCGTGCCGCCGTCGGCACGCTCGCTGCCCTCATTTATCGAAGCCAACCCGTCGATGGGGTTTCACCCACACTTTTCGGTGTAACCGGGACGAACGGCAAAACGACCACGACGTATTTCATCAACTCCCTCCTCCGCGCACTGGGCATGAATCCCGGCCTGATCGGGACGATCGAAATTCTTGCGGGTGGCGAGGCCATCCCGAGCCTGTTGACCACGCCGGAGTCTACGGATGTCCATGCCTTGCTCGCCCTCATGCGCGAACGTGGGCTCGACGCGGCGTCCATGGAGGTCTCCTCCCACGCCCTGTCGTTCCACAGGGTCGACTCGGTGATGTTCGACGTTGCCGGCTTCACCAACCTGACACAGGATCACCTCGATCTCCACGGAAACATGGACGAGTACTTCCGGACCAAGGCGGAGCTCTTCACCAGCGCGCGCGCACGGCGGGCTGTAGTGACCGTGGACGACCCGTGGGGGCGCTTGCTGGCCGACGAGGCGGGAATTCCCGTGACCACGCTGTCGGCCACGCAGGGGAGCGTCGCTGACTGGACGGTGGAGGCATCAGCGCAACGCGGGCTTGGAACGGACTTTGAATTGCGCCACCGCGATGGAACAGTCCTGCGCGTCCACACAGGATTGCCGGGGGACTTCAACGTCGCCAACGCGGCGCTGGCTACCATTATGGTGCTCGACTCCGGCATCGACCCGCTGGCACTGCAGGCGGCGCTGGACAGGCACGATCCCTTCACCGTTTCCGTACCGGGCCGGATGCAGCTGATCTCGGATGCCCCGGCATCCGTTGTTGATTTCGCGCACAACCCGGACGCACTAGCGAGGGCCCTGAAGGCTGTACGCTCCCAAGCATCTGGATCCCGCGTGATTGTCGTTTTCGGCGCCACTGGCCAGCGCGACCAGGGCAAGCGGCCGACCATGGGCGCCATAGCCGCCCGGCTCGCCGACGTCGTGATTATCAGCGACGACGATCCCCATGACGAAGACGCTGCGACGATCCGCTGGGAAGTCATCGCCGGTGCCCGTGCCGCGCGCGAGTCAGAGGACCTCGACTGCGAGATCGTGGAAGCGTACCCCCGGGACGTCGCCATCCGCCAAGCCGTGGAACTGGCCACTGAGCGGGACACCATTCTGATCGCCGGCCGAGGACACGAGGTCTGGCAGGAAGTGAAGGGTGTCAACCTTGCCCTCGATGACCGGGTGGAACTGCGGGCGGCCTTGACAGCCAGGGGATTCAAAGTTTCCACGGACGAGCGGATAGAGTCCTAGACCGAGATGATTGCACTTACTGCGGCGGAGATCGCCGATATCACCAACGGCCGATTGGCAGCGGACCCGGGCATTGTCCCGGCGTCCGTCGTTACCGATTCCCGTGAGGTGGCTGCTGGATCGTTGTACGTGGCCAAGCCAGGAGAGAACGCCGACGGCCATGATTACGTGGGCGTCGCTTTTGAGCGCGGGGCCGTCCTGGCGCTGACAGAGCGCGACGTTTCCGACGACGACGGCCGGCCTTACCCCGCCGTCGTCGTCGATGACGCCGTGCTCGCCATGGGTGCGCTGGCTGCAGAGTCCGTGCGCCGCATCCGCGCCGCCCGTGCGGCGCAGGGGCAGGCCTTTACTGTTATCGGCATCACAGGCTCGGCGGGCAAGACCACCACCAAGGACTTGCTCGCTGGCATTCTTTCCCGGGCCGGGGCCACAGTGGCCCCGCAGGGTTCGTACAACGGTGAAGTCGGCGTGCCGCTCACCGTGTTCGGAGCCGATGCAGGCACCCGTTATCTCGTGATCGAAATGGGCGCCACCGGCGTTGGCCACATCAAGTATCTCGCCGAGATGGTCCAACCGGACATCGGCGTCGTTCTTTGCGTCGGCACCGCCCACGCCGGCGAGTTCGGCGGCGTGGAGAACATAGCCAAGGCCAAGGGCGAACTCGTCGAGGCGCTGGGGCAGGACGGAACCGCCGTCATCAACCTCGACGACACGCGGGTCGCAGCGATGGTCTCCCGCACCCACGCCAAAGTGCTCGGAACCACGGCCACCGGCGTTTCCGGCTCCGCAGTCGAAGCCAGGAACGCCGATATCGACGAAGACGGCCACCCGGAATTCGAGCTCCTCCTGCCCGACGGCGGGGTCCCCCATCCCGTCCACAGCAAGCTCATCGGTGCGCACCACATCACCAACCTGCTTGCCGCCGCGGCCGCGGCGTTCGCCGCAGGACTCCCTGCGGCCGGGATTGCCGACTCGCTGAGCGAGCAGTCGCCGGCCAGCCGATGGCGAATGGAACGCACTGAGCGGGCAGACGGCGTCACCATCATCAACGACGCGTACAATGCGAATCCGGAATCCATGCGCGCAGCCCTGCGCACCCTCGCCGACCTCGGCCAGGGACGCCGCACCTGGGCGGTGCTGGGCGCGATGCTGGAACTTGGCGAAGATTCCATCCGCGAACACACCGCTGTGGGGACGCAAGTGGTTCGCTTGAACATTTCCCGGCTCGTAGTGGTTGGCCGCGAAGCCCGGTCGCTGTACATTTCCGCGATCCAGGAAGGCTCCTGGGGCGACGAATGCAGTTTCACCGAAACGGCCGACGAGGCCTACGAACTGCTGCAGGCTGAGCTCGAACCAGGCGACCTGGTGCTTTTCAAGTCCTCAAACGGGGTCGGCCTGAGGTATTTGGGGGATCGGATAGCATTACCCCCACAGGCCGGGACGAGTGCGAACACCGCGGCTACAACTGCCGCCAATGAAGGGAACGAGCTGCTGTGATTGCACTGTTGATCGGCGCGGGCGTCGCCCTCTTGGTGGCTTTGATCGGAACGCCACTCTTCATCCGGTTCCTCGTCACCAAGGGATACGGCCAGTTCATCCGCGACGACGGACCCACTTCCCACCACACCAAGCGTGGCACTCCCACCATGGGCGGTACCGTCGTGGTGGCCGCCGTGCTCATCAGCTACGGGTTGACCCACCTGATCATGTGGATGATGAACCCACGATCACCGGGCCCCTCAGCTTCGGGCCTGCTCTTGCTGTTCCTTATGGTCGGCATGGGATTCGTGGGTTTCCTCGACGATTTCATCAAGATTTCCAAGCAACGCAGCCTCGGACTCAATGCCAAAGCCAAGCTGATCCTTCAAGCGTTCGTGGGCATTGTCTTCGCAGTGCTGGTCCTGAACTTCCCTGACGCGGAGGGGATCACCCCGGCCTCCACGCATATTTCCCTTGTACGGGACATTCCCTGGCTGAACCTGGCCTTTGGGGGCACCGTCCTTGGTGCCATCCTCTTTGTCATCTGGTCGAACCTGATCGTCACCGCGGCAACCAACGGCGTCAACCTCACGGACGGACTGGACGGCCTTGCCGCTGGTGCCTCCATCATGGTCTTCGGGGCTTACACACTCATGGGCATCTGGCAGAACAACCAGGCTTGCGGTTCACCCCGCGAGGCGGGCAGCGGCTGCTATTCGGTCCGCGACCCGCTCGATCTGGCGCTGTTGGCGGCAATTTGCAGTGCTGCGCTGGTGGGATTCCTCTGGTGGAACACGTCTCCGGCGAAGATCTTCATGGGTGACACCGGTTCCCTGGCTATCGGCGGTGCGGTGGCCGGCTTTGCGATCCTCTCCCGCACCGAACTTCTTTTGGGCATCATCGGCGGGCTCTTCGTCCTCATCACGCTGTCGGTCATCATCCAGGTGGGCTACTTCAAGGTCACCAAGGGTAAGCGAGTCTTCAAGATGGCCCCCCTTCAGCATCATTTCGAACTCAAGGGCTGGGCCGAGATCACGGTGGTTGTCCGATTCTGGATTCTCTGCGGCCTGTTCGTGGCCGCAGGCCTTGGGATTTTCTATGCTGAATGGGTGGTGCTGCTGTGAGCTCAAGTCCTCAAACCAAGCCTTCGGCCAATGACCGGCTCGGGAACCTCGTCAGTTGGGATTCCGATTGGAAGGGCCTGCGCGTCGTCGTGACGGGCATCGGCGTCTCCGGTTTCGCGGCCGCCGATACCTTGATCGAACTCGGCGCACGCGTGGTGGTTGTTGACGCTGCCACCAGTGCCAAAGCCCTCGCCCAGGCGGACACCTTGAAGATCGTGGGCGCAGCCGACGTCCTCCTCGGCCAAGACGCCGTCAAAACACTGCCCCGTGTGGACGGTGAGAAGGCCGAACTCGTCGTGACGTCGCCGGGCTGGCGGCCGGACCAGTCCCTTCTGGCAGCTGCCAAACGGGCCCACGTACCGGTGTGGGGCGACGTCGAACTCGCTTGGCGGGTGCGCGAACGCAAGGGCCGCAAGACGGCGGACTGGCTCACGATCACGGGTACCAACGGCAAAACCACCACGGTGGGCATGACCGAAGCCATGCTGCAGGCAGCGGGGCTCAAAGCAATCGCTGTGGGGAATGTAGGCACTCCCATCCTGGACGCACTCCGTGATCCTGTGGAGTACGACACTTTCGCGGTTGAACTTTCCAGCTTCCAGTTGCACTGGATCGAATCCCTCTCCCCAGTGGCCAGCGTCTGCCTCAACGTCGCCGAGGACCACGTCGACTGGCACGGCTCTTACGAGTCCTACCTCGCGGACAAAGCAAAGATCTTCGAGAACACCCAGAAGGCGTGTATCTACAACGCTGAGCAGATCGAGACCGAGCGCATGGTGGAAAACGCCGACGTGGTCGAGGGTTGCCGGGCAGTCGGTTTCACCACCTTGACCCCGGCTGTCAGCATGCTCGGCGTCGTCGAGGGGTTGCTCGTGGACCGCGCGTTCATCGAAGAACGCAAGAGTTCGGCAGAGGAACTTGCCTCCCTGGCGGATCTGGGCACTCCTGCTCCGCGACACATGGTTGCCAACGCGCTGGCTGCTGCCGCATTGGTGCGCGCCTACGGCGTCGAATCGGCTGCGGTGCGTGAGGGACTCAGGAACTATCTCCCGGGAGACCACCGCATCCAGCCTGTGGCCAAGCAGAACGGCGTGCTCTGGGTCAACGACTCCAAGGCGACCAATCCGCACGCTGCTTCTGCAGCCCTGTCGGCGTTCGAAAAGGTCGTCTGGATTGCAGGCGGCTTGTCCAAAGGCGTCAACTATGACGACTTGGTCAAAAGCAACGCGCACCGGCTCAAGGCGGTAGTGCTGATCGGCTCCGACACCGCGGACCTGGAAGCCTCCCTCAAGCGACACGCAGCGGATGTGCCCGTAATCGGGCAGCCCAAGGGCGACACTGAAATGGTGCAGTCCGCCGATTCAGCTGGTGCCGCCGCGGAACCGTCTCCGATCTTCGGCGACACCGTCATGGCCCATGCTGTCGAGTCGGCAGCAAGTATCGCCGAGCCCGGCGATACCGTGCTGATGGCCCCGGCGGCTGCCTCCATGGACCAGTTCTCTTCCTACGCTCACCGTGGCGATGCTTTCATCCGGGCAGTGCGCGAGCTTGTGGAAGGCCAGGCACAGACCACCGAGGAGTAACAATGGTCAGCACGCCCACGCGCAGCGGGCCCGGACGGACCCCGGCCGGCAAGGCAGATCCCGCTGGACGCGCGGCAGGCGTTGCCCGAGCCTCGCTGCCGGCCCGCATTCGCTCGGGGATTACCGGGTTTTGGACAACCCTCGAGGGAAGCGGTAAATCGAGGGGCGGGTCAACCTACTACCTGATCCTTGGCGCCTCGCTCGCACTCACGGCTATCGGGATCATCATGGTCCTGTCCGCGTCCAGCGTCGAAGCGATTGCGGCCGGCGAATCCCCGTACTCCATCGCCACCAAGCAAGGCATGTTCGCCGGTATCGGCATCGTCGCGATGCTGGTGCTTTCACGAGTCAACGTCCTTTGGCTCAAGAGATTCGCGTGGCCCTCGATAATCCTTGCCGGTGCCTTGTTGGTCCTTGTCCTGGTCATCGGCAAGCGTGTGTTGGGCAACCAGAACTGGATCGAGATCGGCGGCTTCACCTTCCAGCCTTCGGAGTACGCCAAGTTCGCCCTGGTGCTCTGGATGGCCACGGTGCTTTCCGTCAAGGCCAAACTCCTCGACAAATGGACGCACGCCCTGATCCCCATCGTCCCGGTATCCGGCGTCATCATTACTTTGATCGTCCTGGGGCACGACCTTGGCACCTCGTTGGTGGTCATGCTCATCATGGCTGCAGGGTTGTTTTTCGGCGGTGTCAATCTGAAGCTCTTCGCCGGGGCGGGTGGTGTTGCTGCCGCTGCCGCGCTGATTCTGGCATTCACCAGTGGAAACCGGATGTGCCGGATCACCTCGTGGATGGGGCAGAGCTGCGCAGGGGCAAGCGACATCGGCTTCCAGAGCGAACAGGGGCTCAGCGCGCTTGCCTCGGGAGGTTGGTTTGGCGTTGGACTTGGCCAGAGCCGGCAAAAATACCAGTGGATTCCAGAAGCCCACAACGACTTCATCTTCGCCGTCATCGGGGAGGAACTCGGCCTCGTGGGGACCATCGTGGTCTTGGTGCTTTTTGCACTGCTCGCCGTTGCCATCTACCGGGTTGTCAGCCATCAGGAAGACTTGTTCGCCCGCGTGCTCGGCGGCTCGATCATGGCGTGGATGCTTGGACAGGCCGCGATCAACATGGCCATGGTGGCCGGTCTGCTGCCCGTTATCGGCGTTCCGCTGCCTTTCATTTCCTATGGCGGTTCAGCGTTGGTGATGTCGCTATGCGGCGTGGGCGTAGTGTTGTCTTTGGCCCGCGCCCAAATGGCTCCTGCCAGCCGTTCCAAGCCGCGCTGGCGACTTGCGAAAACTGCACGAAAGCGTACATAGCACTCCATGAATTCCCAGCCCAAGCCCCTCTCCGTGGTCCTCGCCGGCGGCGGGACCGCCGGACACATCAGCCCGTTGCTCGCCATTGCCGATGCCATCAAGTCGCTGAGGCCAGATGCCAGGATCCTTGCCGTCGGCACTCCCAATGGCATGGAGACGCGTCTCGTTCCGGCTGCCGGCTACGAGTTGGCCACCATCGATCGGGTTCCATTTCCCCGGAAGCCTTCCGCGGACCTGCTCAAACTGCCCGGCAGGCTCGCGGCTGCCGTCAAACAGGCCGGACGCATCCTGGACGACGCGCAGGCCGACGTCCTCCTCGGCGTCGGCGGCTATGTCTGCACTCCGATGTACCTCGCGGCTTGGCGTCGTAGGATCCCCATCGTCATCCACGAGGCAAACACCCGCGCCGGGCTTGCCAACCGCGTAGGAGCCATGTTCACCAAGCGTGTGGGGGTGGCCTTCCCCGAGACCCGGCTACGGCACGCCCGCCACGTCGGGATGCCCATGCGCAAAGCCATCGCCGGATTGGACCGTGCGGCTTGGCGCGCGGATGCCAGGCAGTCCCTGGGCCTGGACGCTGGACAACCCGCACTCATCGTCACGGGCGGTTCTTCCGGCGCCCAGAGCATCAACCGCACCATTGCCGGTGCTGTCGCCGCTTTGGCCGAAGCCGGTATCCAGACACTGCACATCACCGGCCGCGGCAAGGCAGTAACGAACGACGACGGCGCCCCCCTGGCTGCCGACGGCTATCACCAGGTGGAATACGTGGATGGCATGGAAAATGTCTACGCGGCAGCAGACGTTCTCCTTGCCCGCTCAGGGGCTGCAACGGTCAGTGAGGTGGCCGCCGTCGGGCTCCCTGCGGTATTCGTTCCGCTGCCCATCGGAAACGGCGAGCAGGCGATGAATGCCTCCGCCTTGGTCAAGGCCGGGGCAGCGCTTTTGGTCGACGACCGGGCATTGACCACGGAATGGCTCAAAGCCGAGTTGATTCCTCTGCTCACGGATCAAGCCCGCCTTGAGGACATGGCCAGCAAGGCAAAGGGACTTGGCATCAGAAATGCTGATCAGCGGATGGCTGATCTCGTCTTGGAAGCGGTAACCGAATGACCCAGCCCCTCGCACACATCGGTTCCCTCGGCCGGGTCCACTTCATCGGCATCGGCGGTGTGGGCATGTCCGCCGTCGCACGCATCATGGTGGCCCGGGGCGTTCCGGTGAGCGGTTCGGACGCCAAAGACCTGCCCGTCATGCAGGACCTCCAGTCCGCCGGGGCACGGATCGCAGTTGGCTACGCCGCAGAAAATCTTCGTGACGCGCAGACCGTCGTCGCGGGTTCGGCCATCAGGGCTGACAATCCGGAGCTGGAAGCGGCCCGTGCGGCCGGACTTCCGGTGCTCCACCGCTCAGAGGCCCTCGCGGCAACCATGGGCACAGACCGTGTGGTGACAGTGGCCGGCACCCACGGGAAGTCCACCACCACCTCTATGGTGGCTGTGTTGCTCAAGGAAGCGGGCCTGGATCCGTCGTTCGCCATCGGCGCCAACGTACCCGCCCTCGGTGTCAACGCAGCGCACGGCACCTCGGATATCTTCGTTGCCGAAGCCGATGAATCAGACGGTTCTTTCCTGAACTACCGGCCCCTCATCGCCGTCGTCACCAACGTCGAGGCCGACCACCTGGACTATTACGGCACGCCGGAGGCTGTCTATGCCTCCTTCGACAGTTTCGCGGCACTCCTGCCCGCCAACGGTGTGCTTCTTGCGTGCGCGGACGACGACGGCGCCCGGGCCCTCGCGGAACGGACCCGCGCAGCGGGCAATACCCGGGTGCTGAACTACGGAACCGCAGAGGGCGCCGATATCCGCCTGCACGATGGGGGACCTGGCGATGTCTGGGTGTCTATCGACGGACAGAGGTACCGGCTTGACCTCCAAGTACCAGGGCGGCATAACGCCTTGAATGCGGCCGCCGCGTTCGGCGTCGCAGTCGAGCTCGGCGTGGCGCCCCGGGCTGCCGCGGCTGCCCTCGGCCATTTCACTGGAGCATCGCGGCGATTCGAGTTCAAGGGGCAGGGGAGGGGGGTGCGTGTCTATGACGACTACGCCCACCACCCCACGGAGGTCCGGGCCGCCTTGTCCGCGGCCCGTTCCGTGGCGGGCGGTAACAAGGTGCATGTGCTCTTCCAGCCGCACCTATTTTCGCGCACCCGGGAATTCGCGGAAGAGTTTGCCGAGGCGCTTGGCGAAGCGGATACCGCCCTCGTGCTGGACATCTACCCTGCCCGCGAGGATCCCATTCCCGGGGTGACGAGCACCTTGATCACGGGACGCCTCAAGAGCGGCAGGCTCGTGGCCGGCGGGCAGGAAGCCCTGGACGCGGTTCTCTCTGCGGCCGGCGAGGGCGACATCGTCCTGACCGTCGGAGCCGGCGATGTGACGGCCTATGGGCCCCGGATCGTGGAGCTGTTGGGTGGCTGATACCAGGAAGCCCACTTTCAAGCCGCGGGCGGGCACCCGGCCGGGAGTCGTCAGTGCCGAACGCGGCCTCGACGATCCCGTCGAGGGCCCTTCGGAAGCCGTTAGCGGCAAGGACAGCAATGTGCTGGCCTTCCCGGAGCCCAAAGGACGCAAGCGGCGGCGGACGGTGCTCACGGTGTTGGCCATCGTCGTCGCCCTGGTCGCTGGAATTATCGTTGCGGCGATCTACTCGCCGGTGTTCGCTGTGCGCACAGTGACGGTCGATGGCACCAAGTTACTCCAAGCGGGGAGCGTCCAGAAGGCCCTCGAACCGGTGAAGGGGAAACCCCTTCCACAAATCAACGACGCCGAAATTGCCGCGCTGCTCAAACCCCTCGTCCAGGTGCGTTCCGTCAGTACCGAAGCCCGCCCGCCGTCGGAACTTTTGGTCCACATTGTGGAGCGGGTACCCGTGGCGCTGGTCAAGAGCGGTGACAACTATTCACTGGTTGACGTCGATGGTGTCCAGCTTGGATCAACCGCCGATCCCGCATCGGTTCCTTTGCCCCTCATCGATGGGCAAGGGACCAACCAGAATCTCTTCAAGGCGATCACGGCCGTCCTTGCGACGCTGCCGGCGGATGTTCTGGCGAAGATGGCCAGCGCGTCGGCCACCTCGCCGGACGCGGTCGAGCTCAAGCTCACGGACGGCAAGATTGTTGTGTGGGGGAATGCGGACGAGAAGGAGCTGAAGGCGCGCGTCCTAGAGGCGTTGCTTAAGGCCCCGGCAAATCCAAAAGTTCCGGTGAACGTCTACGATGTCAGCGCACCGAGGCACCCGTTTACCAAATAGACCATTTCAGGAAGTAACTTCGGTGACGTACGGGGCTATTTTTCGGACTTTCACACGACACGCGGAGGCGGTCATTGAATGTCGGATTCATAGCCCATACCGTCACTTAAGAGTTACTTGACATAACTATAACCTTCAACTAGAGGGTTAAGGTCCAAGGATTCAAGTTGGACTCGATCTGTTTCGCTATAGGACACAAGCAAGGGGCACGAAACGTGGCAGCACCGCAGAATTACTTGGCCGTCATCAAGGTCGTCGGCATCGGCGGCGGTGGCGTGAATGCAGTTAACCGAATGATCGAAGTCGGCCTTCGCGGCGTCGAGTTCATCGCCATCAACACTGATGCCCAGGCTCTCCTCATGAGCGACGCGGACGTCAAGCTTGACGTCGGACGCGAGCTCACACGCGGTCTGGGAGCCGGCGCAAACCCCGACGTCGGACGCCAGGCCGCCGAGGATCACGCCGATGAGATCGAAGAGGTTATCCGCGGAGCAGACATGGTCTTCGTCACCGCAGGCGAAGGCGGCGGCACCGGAACCGGCGGCGCCCCCGTCGTGGCCCGGATCGCACGCTCGCTCGGTGCCCTGACCATCGGCGTCGTCACGCGGCCCTTCACCTTCGAAGGCCGCCGGCGCGCCGGTTCGGCCGAGGCGGGCATCGACGCCCTGCGCGACGAAGTCGATACCCTCATCGTCATCCCCAACGACCGTCTCCTCTCCATCAGCGACCGTAACGTCTCCGTCCTGGACGCTTTCCGTTCCGCTGACCAAGTCCTCCTGTCCGGTGTCCAGGGCATCACGGACCTCATTACCACCCCTGGCCTGATCAACCTTGACTTCGCCGACGTCAAGTCGGTCATGCAGGGTGCGGGCTCCGCACTGATGGGCATCGGCTCGGCACGCGGGGAGGACCGCGCTGTCAAGGCCGCTGAGCTTGCCATTGCTTCGCCGCTGCTGGAAGCGTCGATCGATGGTGCCCACGGTGTCCTGCTCTCCATCCAGGGCGGCTCGGACCTGGGGCTGTTCGAAATCAACGAAGCCGCCCGGCTCGTGCAGGAAGTGGCCCACCCCGAGGCCAACATCATCTTCGGTGCCGTCATTGACGACGCCCTGGGTGACGAAGCGCGTGTCACGGTCATCGCCGCTGGTTTTGACGACGTCAAGGCCACATCACCGTCGATGAACCAGTCTGCTTCCCAGCAGCCTGGTCAGCACCAGGCCCCCGCAGCCCCGGACCGTCCCGCAGCGCCCTCAGCTGCCCCGGCCTATTCCGCGCCGCAGCACGTTTCCGCTGGCGTCGGCGCTTCCGGCTTGAGCAACTGGGGCCAGCAGCGTCCGTCGGCTTTGCCGGCTGACTCCGGCTTCGACGTCGACCTTCCGGCCGTCGTCGAACCGGACCTTTCGGGAAGCCGCACCGACGACCTCGATGTTCCGGACTTCCTGAAGTAGCCGGTCAGTTCAAACCCACCCCAGGAGAGTTAGCCAGTAGTGTTTTGGTGGCGAAAAGAAGTGCGACCGGGAATCTCGGTCGCCTTCTCCGATGACGATGCGGGCAACCTTGCACTGCACGTGGCGGACAATCCTGACGATGTCTTGGCGCGCCGGGCCCGGCTGGAAACAGCGGCGGGGCTCGGCGAACGGCATTTCCAATACATGGACCAGGTCCACGGAAAAGCCGTCGAGTTCATCGCCGCGCACGGTGACGGACCAACGGCCGATGCCATGGTGTCCAGGGGACAGCCGCTTGCGGTCATGGTGGCCGACTGTGTCCCCATCGTGTTGTTGGGCGAAATGCAAAACGAAATGGACCCGGTCCTTGCGGTGGTCCATGCCGGCCGGCCTGGGGTTGCAGCGGACATCGTTTCGGCCGCGGTCGACGAAATGCGAAACCGCGGTGCCTCGACCATCAGCGCATGGGTTGGCCCTTCCATCTGCGGTGAATGCTACGAAGTTCCTGAACAGTTGCGGACGGACGTAGCTGCCGCCGTCCCGGAAACCTGGTCCACAACCTCATGGGGTACGCCCGCACTGGATTTGCCCGCCGGTGTGCGCGCCCAGCTGAAAGCACTCGACGTCACGGTGGAGTATTCGGGGGAGTGCACGCGGGAGACCGCTCGGCTCTACTCGTACAGGCGCAATCAGCAAACAGGCCGCTTTGCGGGTTTGGTGTGGACGCATGAGTGAGACTTTTCCAACAGCGGGAAGCGCCGCGGCCGATCCGCGAACCGCCGAACTGCGCGAACGGCTCGCCGCGGTCCGCCAGCGGATTTCGGCGGCAACCGTGGCGGCCGGGCGAAGCGAAGAGCCGCAACTGATAGTCGTCAGCAAGTTCCATCCCGCGGCGGATGTCGCTCGGCTGGCGGCACTTGGCGTGACGGACGTCGGTGAAAACCGCGACCAGGAAGCGGCCGCGAAGTCTGCCGAGCTCGCCGGGCTTCCGGTGCGTTGGCACTTCATCGGTCAACTGCAAAGCAACAAGGCCAAGTCCGTGGCGAAGTACGCGTTTTCCGTGCAATCGATCGACCGTCCGCAACTCGCCGAGTCCTTGGCCAAGGCTGTTGCGCGGCAACAGTCCGAGTCCGGCAGGCCGGACCTTGACTGCTACATCCAGGTCAGTCTTGAGGACGACGCCGGCGCCCACCGCGGCGGCGCCGCTCCGTCCGACGTCGAGCGCCTCGCCGAATCCATCGCTACCGCCTCCGGGCTGCGCCTGGCCGGCGTAATGGCCGTCGCGCCGCTCGGAGCGCCCCCGGAGGAATCGTTCGAGAAACTCGCCGCCATTTCAAAGGATCTGCGCGGACTGCATCCGGACGCTGCGGGGATATCAGCGGGTATGAGCCAGGACCTCGAAGCTGCCGTTCAATTTGGTGCGACACACCTGCGAATTGGCTCGGATATTCTCGGTTCGCGTCCGCGGGTGGGGTAGCGTCAAAGTATTGGAAGCGACGGGCCGGGATTTCAGCTATGTCAAGTCATGGGCGGCCCGCCTACTGCAGACACGATAGGAGTCCAGCATGGCTGGCGCACTGCGCAAGACAATGGTTTATCTTGGGCTCGCCGATGGCGATGAACACTACGAGTCTGAGCAGCACGTGCAGCACACGGACGAGGACAGGTCTGTCGACCACAATCGTGAAGAGCGCCGCGCCCCTGCACCTGTACGTGAAGTAGTTCGTGAAGTCCCCCCTGTCGCCGAAGAGGAATACCGCGCACCCGTGACACCTATCAAGCGTGCGGCATCTAGCCGCGAAGACGCCTCCGGATTGAGGCAGATCACCACCGTCCATCCCCGTTCCTACAACGACGCCAAGATCATCGGCGAGAGTTTCCGGGACGGCATCCCCGTGATCATGAACGTCACGGACATGGGCGAGGGAGATGCCAAGCGCCTCGTCGATTTTTCCGCCGGTTTGGTCTTCGGCCTCCATGGCAGCATAGAGCGCGTCACCAGCAAGGTTTTCCTGTTGTCGCCGTCGTACGTCGAAGTCCTTGGCGACGACAAGAAGGTCAGCGAAGCACAAGCAACGTTCTTCAACCAGAGCTAGCACCGTCAACACCGATGCCAGGCAGAGCGATCTGCCTGGCATCTGTGTTGCAATAGAGGGACTGACCGAGATAAGTGGCGAACTAGGAGATCTGAGCTAACCCGTGGGCATAGTTTTCGGCCTTTTGTACATTGCATTGCTGCTGTTCCTGGTCACCCTCATCATCAGGCTCGTTTATGATCTGGTGCAGATGTTCGCGCGCCAGTGGCGCCCACGTGGCGCTGCCCTGGTGGCCGCGCACGTGGTCTATTCTGTGACTGATCCGCCCTTGAGACGGATTCGCCGGCTGATTCCACCCCTGCAGCTTGGTGGGGTGTCCCTTGACCTGGCATTTCTGATCGTGTTTATTGTCGTCAGCATCGCGATGGGATTCGTCTACACGCTGGCGTAGCTTTTCCGCAGGCCATTTGCCGTCGATCTGTTTTCTTCGGCCCGTGGGCTGCAATCCTTCGACCCAACACGATGGTGTTGAATTGGGGGAATCAGATGATATTTAGGTACCGTAGTTTTGAACGGCCGGAAGGCCTACTGACTAACTAGACCAACGAGGTGACCAGATGGCTTTGACGCCAGAAGACGTTGTCAACAAGCGCTTTCAGCCGACCAAGTTCCGCGAAGGCTACGACCAGGACGAGGTCGACGACTTTCTCGACGAAATCGTCGTCGAGCTGAGGCGTTTGAACCAGGAGAACGACGAGCTGCGCAAGAAGCTCGGCGAAGGCGGAAACCCGGTTCCTGCCAGCGCAGCATCCACACCCGTGGTCGAGAAGGTGCCCGCACCGGCGAAGGCCGACAAGGACGCACAGGCCAAGGCAGAAGCCGAAGCGAAGGCAGCCGCCGAGGCTGAGAAGAAGAAGGAGCCGGCCGTTACCGCTGCTCCTGCCGCCTCCGCGCCGTCGGTGGGCTCTCCTTCCGCCGAGTCCGCAGCCGGCCTGCTGGCCATGGCGCAGCAAATGCACGACAAGCACGTGTCTGATGGTGAGCAGCAGAAGGAAAAGATCATTGCCGAGGCACAGATCGAAGCCTCCAGCCTTGTCAATGACGCGCAGGACAAGTCCCGCAAGATCCTCGGTGCCCTCGAGCAGCAGCGCAGCGTTCTCGAACGCAAGGTGGAGCAGCTCCGCGGCTTCGAGCGCGACTACCGCTCCCGCCTGAAGGCCTACATCGAAGGCCAGCTGCGTGACCTGGACGCCCGCGGCTCAGTTGCGGCTCCTGAGGTCGGCGAAGCCGCCGCAGAGGTCTAGCAAGTATTCTGAAAGCCGGTGGCTGGGGATTCCTCGGCCACCGGCTTTCGCCTGTTAAGGCGCCAGAAGCCACGGTTACCGAATGAAAGTACTATGAGCGACGAACAAACTGACGGCACAGCACAAAGCAACGGCAGCCCGGAGCCCGTCCGCACCAAGGTCCACGTGTGGCGTCCCGCACTGCTTTGGGTCTTTGCGGGCTTCGCTGTGTTCGCGTACGCCTTCGATCAATTGACCAAACTCTGGGTCACCAGCACCATGGTGGAAGGCGAGCGGATCCCCGTCCTTCCTCCGCTCCTGCATTGGTACTACATCCGGAACTCCGGCGCTGCGTTCTCCATCGGTGAAAACGTCACATGGGTCTTCACCATCGTCATGGCGGCCGTTTCAGTGGTGATTCTGTTCCAGGTGCGTCGATTGGGCTCGGCCTGGTGGTCGCTAGCCCTCGGCTTGCTGCTGGGTGGCGCACTCGGAAACCTCACGGACCGCCTTTTCCGCGAGCCTTCCTTTGCCATGGGCCATGTGGTGGACTTCATCCAGTTGCCCAACTTCGCTATTTTCAATATCGCAGACTCGGCGGTTGTTTCCGGCGTCGTGATCATTTGCCTGCTGACCTTGCGGGGGATCGGCTTGGACGGTTCCCGCCAGCACTCCGCCGGTTCCGCGCAGGCCAAGGCCGGCACACCGGAGGACGAGGATCCAGGCGATGTCTGAGCAATTCGTGGTGCCCGAAGAACTGGGCGGGTCCAGGGCCGACGCAGGCTTGGCGAAACTGATGGATATCTCCCGCTCCGCGGCCGCTTTGCTGATCGCCGAGGGCAACGTCACCGTCTCCGCAGGCACGGTGGGCAAATCGGCGAAGCTCGTCGCCGGGTCCGTGCTGGAAGTCACCGTTCCCGAACGCCGGGATCCCTTGGAAGTCGTGGAGGAAGTCGTGGAAGGCCTGAATATCCTGTTGGACGATGACGACTTTGTTGTCATCGACAAGCCCGTTGGGGTGGCGGCGCACCCGTCGCCGGGTTGGGTAGGCCCTACCGTGGTTGGTGGCCTCGCAGGTGCGGGATACCGGATCTCCACTTCCGGCGCGCCTGAGCGTGCCGGCATCGTCCACCGCCTCGACGTCGGAACGTCGGGCGTCATGATTGTGGCAAAGAGCGAACACGCTTACACGGTGCTCAAGCGGGCCTTCAAGGAACGCACGGTGGACAAGGTGTACCACGCAGTGGTCCAAGGCCTCCCGGATCCACTGGAGGGCACCATAGACGCGCCCATCGGGCGCCATCCCGGGCATGATTGGCGCTTTGCGGTGATCGAGGACGGCCGTCCCTCGGTGACGCACTACGAAGTCCTCGAGGCCTATGGCAAGGCGACCCTCGTGGAAATCCACCTTGAGACAGGCAGGACACACCAGATCCGGGTCCATTTCTCGGCCCTCAGGCATCCCTGCGCGGGCGATCTGACCTACGGAGCGGACCCGCGGTTGGCTGCCAACCTGGGGCTTACCCGGCAATGGCTGCACGCGCGGCGGCTTGGCTTCAGCCACCCCAGGACCGGCGAATGGGTGGAAGTCACCAGCCAGTACCCGGCGGACCTGCAGTACGCGCTTGAACTTCTTGAAAGCGGCAACGCGTAGCGGGATTCACGCTTCAAGCGATCCACACCAACTGCGCGAGCCCTGCCGGTAGACTGTCGTGGTGACTTCCAGCAATGACTCGTTCGTCCATCTGCACACCCACACCGAATACTCCATGCTGGATGGTGCGGCCCGTCTCACTGAGTTGTTCGATGAGACCGAGCGGCTGGGCATGCCTGCGCTGGCCACCACGGACCACGGATACCTGTTCGGTGCCTTCGATTTCTGGAAGAAGGCCACGGACAAAGGCATCAAGCCGATTATTGGCGTCGAAGCCTATGTCACGCCGGGCACGGCACGCGGCGACAAGGAACGCGTCCGTTGGGGCGAGGAGAGCCAGCGCAAGGATGACGTCTCCGGTGGTGGTTCCTACACCCATATGACGTTGCTGAGCTACAACAACGTGGGCATGCGCAATCTGTTCCGGGCATCCTCGATTGCTTCCCTCGACTCGGTGTTCGGCAAATGGCCCCGCCTGGACCGGGAATTGCTGAACACGTATTCCGAAGGCCTGATCGCTACCACCGGCTGCCCATCCGGCGAAGTTCAGACCCGTCTTCGGCTGGGGCAATACCGGGAGGCGCTGGCTGCGGCTTCTGAGTTCCGCGACATCTTCGGTGCGGAAAACTACTTCTGCGAACTCATGGACCATGGCCTGGACATCGAGCGGCGGGTCACTGGCGATCTGCTGCGTTTGGCCAAGGAGCTGAAGCTTCCGCTCGTGGCCACCAATGACCTCCACTACACGCATGAGCATGACGCGAAGGCCCATGAGGCCCTGTTGGCGATCCAGTCGGGCTCCACCCTGCTCGAACCCACCTATGACAACGGCGGCTCCCGATTCGCTTTCTCCGGCAGCGGCTACTACTTGAAGTCGCCGCAGGAGATGCGCGAGCTGTTCCGCGACCATCCTGAAGCATGCGACAACACTTTGCTGATCGCAGAGCGCTGCGAAGTGTCCTTCAATACGGGTGCCAACTACATGCCCCGGTTCCCCTGCCCTCCCGGCGAGGATGAGACCTCGTGGCTGGTCAAGGAAGTGGCCACGGGACTCGATTACCGCTACCCCCAGGGCGTCCCGGACAAGGTGCGCAAGCAAGCCGACTATGAGCTTGAGGTCATCACGTCGATGGGGTTCCCGGGCTACTTCCTGGTGGTGGCCGACTTCATCAACTGGGCCAAGAACAACGGGATCCGGGTTGGCCCGGGCCGTGGTTCCGGTGCGGGCTCCATGGTGGCGTATGCCATGCGCATCACCGACCTCGACCCGCTGGAACATGGACTGATTTTCGAGCGTTTCCTCAACCCGGACCGTGTGTCCATGCCCGACTTCGACGTCGACTTCGATGATCGTCGCCGCTCCGAGGTCATCGACTACGTCACCCGGAAGTACGGCGACGAGCGCGTGGCGATGATTGTCACCTACGGCACCATCAAGACCAAGCAGGCGCTCAAGGACTCCTCCCGAGTGCTCGGCAACCCGTTCAGCATGGGTGAGCAGCTCACCAAGGCCCTGCCGCCGGCCGTGATGGCCAAGGACATCCCGCTGGCGGACATCCAGAACCCCGAGGCCAAGCGCTATGGCGAGGCCGGAGACTTCCGCCAGCTGATCAGCACGGACCCAGAGGCCGCCAAGGTCTTCGAGACCGCGCTGGGCATCGAAGGACTGAAGCGGCAGTGGGGCGTGCATGCCGCCGGCGTCATCATGTCTTCGGACCCCATCATCGACGTCATTCCTGTGATGCGCCGCATCCAGGACGGCCAGGTGATCACGCAGTTCGATTACCCGACGTCCGAAGGCCTCGGGTTGATCAAGATGGACTTCCTCGGCCTGAGGAACCTGACGATCATTTCCGACGCCCTGGAAAACATCAAGATGAACCGAGACGTCGATCTCGATCTCGAGAACCTGGCCTTGGACGACGCGGCGTCGTACGATCTGCTGGCGCGCGGCGACACTTTGGGCGTGTTCCAGCTCGACGGCGGGCCCATGCGGTCGCTGCTCAAGCTCATGAAGCCTGACAACTTCGAAGACATCTCCGCCGTGTTGGCGCTGTACCGGCCGGGCCCGATGGGCGCCAACGCGCACACGGACTACGCGCTCCGCAAGAACAAGATCCAAGAGGTCATTCCCATCCACCCGGAGCTCGCGGAGCCGCTGCAGGACATCCTGGGCGGGACCTTTGGCCTGATCGTGTATCAGGAGCAGGTCATGGCCGTGGCCCAGAAGCTCGCCGGCTACTCGCTGGGTCAAGCCGATATCCTGCGCCGTGCCATGGGCAAGAAGAAGAAATCGGAACTGGACAAGCAGTTCGCCGGCTTCTCCCAGGGCATGCAGGACAACGGCTACTCCATGGCTGCCGTCAAGACCCTGTGGGACATCCTGCTCCCGTTCTCCGACTACGCCTTCAACAAGGCGCACTCCGCCGCCTACGGGGTCATCTCCTACTGGACTGCGTACCTAAAGGCCCACTACGCTCCCGAATACATGGCCGCCCTGCTCACTTCCGTGGGCGACGACAAGGACAAATCGGCCATCTACCTCAATGAATGCCGGCGCATGGGCATTACGGTCCTGCCGCCGGACGTCAACGAGTCAAGCCTCAACTTCACCCCTGTGGGAACGGACATCCGCTTCGGAATGGGGGCCATCCGCAACGTCGGCGTCAACGTGGTGGAAGCCATGGTGGCGGCCCGTGCGAGCGAGGGCGCCTACACCTCCTTCAAGGACTTCCTCATGAAGGTTCCGGCGGTCGTCTGCAACAAGCGCACCATCGAGTCCCTCATCAAGGCCGGCGCATTCGACTCCCTCGGCCATCACCGCCGTGCGTTGGCCATGGTCCACGAAGAAGCGATCGACTCCGTCATCACGCTCAAGCGCAATGAGGCGATCGGCCAGTTCGATCTCTTCGCCGGATTCGAGGACCAGGAGCCGCAGGCCTCCCTGAGCACGGAGATCCCGGACCTTCCGGAATGGGAGAAGAAGGACAAGCTCGCCTTCGAGCGGGACATGCTCGGACTCTACGTCTCGGACCACCCCCTGCAAGGGCTTGAGGGCGTCTTGAGCCAGCACGCCGAGCAGTCGATCACCTCGATCCTCGGAGAAGACGGACCGCACGACGGCGCCATCGTCACCATTGCGGGCATGATCACTTCGCTCAGCCGCAGGATCGCCAAAGCAAGCGGCAACGCATACGCACGGGCGGAGATCGAAGACCTGGGAGCTTCCATCGAGGTCATGTTCTTCGGCCAGGTCTACGGCCCCATCGCTTCGGTGCTCGCGGAGGACCTGATCGTGGTGGTCAAGGGCCGCTTGCAGCGGCGCGACGACGGCGCGGTCACCTTGAACTGCATGGAGCTCTCGGTTCCGGACTTGAGCGAAAGCACCAACGGCCCCCTCGTCATCACGATGCCCACCTACAAGGCAACCGAGGCCGTCGTCACTGATCTTCGCGATGTCCTGAACACCCACCGGGGAAACTCCGAGGTCAGGCTCCACTTGCAGGGTGACTCCAAGGTCGAGGTCATGGGCCTGCCTGTGCACTTGCGCGTGAATCCCACCCCGTCACTCTTCGGTGACCTCAAGGTACTTCTTGGCCCGACCTGCCTGGACAGCTGAACTAGATCTCCTGCCTTTAACTAGATCTCGTAGTCGAGCGGAACCGGCTGGCCGTAGGAGCCCGAGTGGTACAGAAGGGGAGTGTCATCCTCACCGACCAGCCCGTCGACAACCTCCACCACCACGATCGCGTTGTTTTCGAATGACAGGCGCATCTGGATCTTGCCGATTAACCAGCCGGCCACGTTCTTGAGGATGGGGACGTCGAAAGGCCCCGGTTCCCAGTGATCGCCCTCAAACCGTTCCTGGGTGCGGGCGAAGCGGTCTGCGAGGGCTTGGTTCTCGAGGCCGAGCATGTGCAGGCCGATATACGTCGAATTCGCCACCGCCGGCCAGGAACTGGAACTGCGGGACATGTTGAACGTGAAGCGTGGTGGCTCGGCAGACAGCGAAGCCACGGACGTCGCGGTGAACCCGAAAGGCTTGCCGTTGAGGTCGGCAGTGATGATGGCCACCCCGGCGGCATGCCGGCGGAACATTTGCTTGAATGTTCCTTCAAAAGCCGAATTGTCCGAAGCCACTTTGCTCGATCTCCTGCATGACCTATTGGTAATAACGCTGGTGTATTCAGCGTATTCCGCCGCTCCGCGGGTCGCTTGCTTGTTGAGCGTCCAGAAACGTTTGTTAATGTTTGTGTCATGACCAAGCCAACATCGAACCTTCTCGAATCCGGTCCCGCGAGGGACACAGGCCCGGAGACGGACACGGGCACGCGAGACCGCAAATGGTGGCTATGGCTCGCCGTGCCCGCAGCCTCGGGCATTGGGCTGGGCCTGGCATGGTGGCTGTTGGCTCCGGGCGGCCTTAACCTGATCTCCGGAAATCCTGCCCTCGCCGATCCCACTGCCTCTGCGGGGCGGCTTCCGAGGGACTTGGTCTTGGCCGGGCTCCTGCTGCTTTCCGGCTGCTTCACTGCCGTTCTGCTCGACAGCAAGGTCCGGAAGCCGGGGCAGGGCATCCGCACGTTCTTGGCCGTTCTAGGTGGCGCGGTAGGGGCCTTGGTGGCATGGCAGGTGGGCCTGCTGGCCGCGCAGTGGTGGGGTCCAGCCTCAAACGGAAGTGAAGGCTTCTCTTTGCGGGCGGCGACGGCACTCCTGCTGTGGCCGGGAACGACCGCCCTCGTGACATTCCTCCTGACTCTGTTCGGCTTGATGGGGAAGCAGCCGGAGGCACAGCCGCTCGCCCCGTAAAATGATCTGGTGACCACTTCTCCGGAGAACTCTGCCGACACAGCCGCCCAGTCCCTGGACTTCCGACGCATTGACTTGCGCGGACGGTCCCTGACCTTGGCCGAACTGCGAGCCGTGGTGCCCAGGGCGAAGCATCAGACCATGGCGGACGCCGAGCAAAAAGTCCTGGACATCATTGCCGCCGTCCGCTCCCGCGGCTTCGAAGCGCTTGGTGAGTTCGCGCTGGCGTTCGACGGCGTGGAACAGTCCCACCCTCGTGTGCCGGCCGCCGCCCTCGCTGACGCCCTTGAAAACCTGGACCCGTCAGTCCGTGCGGCCCTGGAGGAATCCATCAGCCGTGCCCGGCGCTTCGCGGACGGCCAGCGGCCCGCGAACGTCGATGTGGAACTGGGGGACGGCGCCGTCGTCAGCCAGAACTGGGTGCCGGTGGGCCGCGTGGGACTGTATGTTCCCGGCGGCCTGGCCGTCTACCCGTCCTCGGTGATCATGAACGTTGTTCCGGCGCTGGCTGCCGGGGTCGCGTCGATCGCATTGGCTTCGCCGCCCCAGAAGGACTTCGGAGGCTTGCCCCACCCCACCATCCTGGCCGCGGCCGCATTGCTGGGTATTGGCGAGGTCTATGCCATCGGGGGTGCCCAGGCGATTGTTTCCTTTGCCTACGGCATCCCGGGGGCTGGCGATGATCAGCCCATCGAGCCCGTGGACGTTGTGACTGGCCCCGGAAACATTTTCGTGGCCACCGCCAAGCGGCTTGTGAAAGGCGTCGTGGGGATCGACTCCGAGGCCGGCACCACCGAGATCGCCATCTTGGCTGATGCTTCGGCCCGCCCGGAGCTCGTGGCCGCGGACCTCATCAGCCAGGCCGAGCACGACCCCAAAGCGGCGTCTGTCCTGATCACCGATTCCGAGGAACTCGCCTCCGCTGTGCAGCGGGAACTCGCGGTGCAGGCAGGAACCACGAAGCACGGCGAACGGGTCAGCACTGCATTGTCGGGCCCGCAGTCAGGCGTGGTGCTGGTAGACGATCTTGAGCAGGGCATCGCAGTCTGCGATGCGTACGCGGCCGAGCACCTGGAAATCATGACGGCGGACGCAGCCGCGGTCGCCGCAAGGATCCGTAACGCGGGCGCGATCTTCGTGGGGGACTACAGCCCTGTCAGTCTCGGAGACTACTGTGCAGGCTCCAACCATGTCTTGCCCACGAGCGGCACCGCAGCCTTCTCTTCCGGCCTGAACGTGACAACATTCCTGCGCGCAGTCCAAGTGATCAACTACAACAAGGCTGCCTTGGAACAGGTCAGCAGACACATCGTGAGCCTCGCCGATGCCGAAGACCTTCCCGGCCACGGCGATGCTGTCAAGATTCGTTTCGCGGGAGCCTAAACCACTACATGTATGGGTAACAACCACTACATATAGTAATTACAGTCTTGTCATTAGGGCTCATGTAGCCGTAAACTGGTGCCGGAAGTCAAACTTCCGGCACCTTTTGCGTCCCCGGCGGACGCCGCGCGGACAGCGGGCCGGAACCGAACAGGGGAGGCCCAGCGTGTATTGTCCGTTCTGCCGAAACCCCGACTCACGCGTAGTGGACAGTCGAATGGCCGACGACGGCTCAGCCATCCGCCGTCGGCGCCAGTGCCCCGAATGCGGACGCCGTTTCACCACCGTGGAGACCACCAGCCTTTCCGTCATCAAACGTTCAGGCGTGGGAGAACCCTTCAGCCGGATCAAGATCATCAACGGCGTTCGCAAGGCCTGCCAAGGCCGTCCCGTGACTGAGGACGACCTCGCAATGCTGGCCCAGGAAGTCGAGGAAAATATCCGATCCTCCGGCGCGGCGGAAATCGACGCCCACGAGGTCGGCTTGGCCATCCTTGGACCACTCCAGAAACTGGACGAGGTCGCCTACCTGCGTTTTGCCAGCGTTTACCAGGCCTTCGAATCGCTTGAGGACTTCGAATCGGCCATTTCGCTACTCCGCCATGAGGCCGAGACCGCAGCGGCGGAGAATGCAGCGAAGGTCGCCAAGGGCAAGAGCTCGGAGAAGAGCCCAATCTAGCTCCGGTGGTGGTAGCGGAGGGGAAGCCGCAGCCACCACCGGCACCACCTCTACTTGGCCAGTTTGTGGTGGAGGGCGACGTCCAGCGCGGCCCCCACGATTCCGGCGTCGTTCTTCAGTTCCGCCGTGACGATGCGCGTCCGCAGATCCAGGTGCGGGAAGTACTCATCCGAACGCTTCGAAATACCGCCACCGATGATGAAGAGCTCGGGCGAGAACAGGAACTCGACGTGGGAAAGATAGCGCTGCAGCAGCACGCTGTATTCTTCCCAGCTCAAGCCGTCGCGTTCACGTGCGACGGCGGATGCCTTCGTTTCGGCGTCGTGGCCGTCCACCTCGAGGTGGCCGAGCTCGGCGTTGGGCACCAGGTGCCCGTTGAAGATGAAGGCCGAGCCGATGCCTGTGCCGAGTGTGATGACGAGTACCGTGCCGTCGACGCCTTCGCCTGCGCCGTAGCGGGCTTCAGCGAGGCCGGCTGCGTCGGCGTCGTTGATGACCTCGACGGGACGGTCCAGGCGCTTGGTGAGCAGCGAATCAATGTCGGTGTCGAGCCAGGACTTGTCCACGTTGGCGGCAGAACGGACCACGCCGTGCTGGATGATTCCGGGGAAGGTGACTCCCACGGGCGAACCCTTGGCCGGGGCGTCCTCGCGGGCCGACAATTCGTCGACGATCTGCGCGATCACTTCGGCGACAGCTTCGGGGGTGGCGGGCTGCGGCGTGGGAATCCGGAGACGTTCCCCGAGCAGTTTGCCCTTCTTGAGATCGACGATGCCGCCCTTGATGCCGGTGCCACCGACGTCAATGCCGATCAGCGGGCCGTTCTTGTGGGTCTTCTCATCCTTCTTGGTCAATGCGTTTCCGTTCATGGCAGGAGGGGTGGGCATGTCGCAGCACGAACGGCTGCAGGTGACCTTCCGGAAAGCTTAAGGAAGAGTCAGGATTTCGGCGCCGGTCTCGGTGACCAACAGGGTGTGTTCAAATTGGGCGGTCCGCTTGTGGTCGCGGGTGATTACGGTCCAATCATCGGGCCACATGTCCCACTCGATCGTTCCGAGGGTCAGCATGGGTTCAATCGTGAAGACCATGCCGGCTTCGATCACGGTGTTGTAAGCCGGCGCGGCGTCGTAATGGGGGATGATCAGGCCCGTGTGGAAGGCCTCGCCGACGCCGTGGCCGGTGAAGTCGCGGACCACGCCGTAGCTGAAGCGTTTCGCGTAGGACTGGATGGCCCGGCCGATGACATTGATTTCGCGGCCCGGCGCTACCGCCTTGATGGCCCGGTTGAGCGACTCCTGGGTACGTTCGACGAGCAGCCGCGATTCTTCGTCTACGTCTCCCACCAAGAAGGTGTAGTTGGTGTCACCATGGACGCCGTTGATGTAGGCCGTGATGTCGATGTTCAGGATGTCGCCGTCTTGCACCACAGTGCTGTCCGGAATGCCGTGGCAGATGACCTCGTTGAGCGAGGAGCACAGGGACTTGGGGAAGCCTCGGTAGCCAAGCGTTGACGGGTAGGCGTGGTGGTCCAGGACGAACTCGTGGCCAATCCGGTCCAACTGGTCCGTAGTGACGCCCGGCTCGATGTGCTTGCCGACCTCGACGATAGCCTGGGCCGCAATTTTGCTGGCGACGCGGATCTTCTCGATGGTTTCCGCCGATTTGACTTCTGAACCGGTGAACTTCGCCGGTCCTGGCTTGCCAACATACTCCGGGCGCCGGATTGACGCCGGTACAGGTAGCTGTGGGCTGACGGTTCCACGGGTGAGCGTGCCGATGGGTGCGGTCAGAGCGGGAGAAGGCATAGATTGATCATATAAGGGACGCACGAGACGCAAGTAACTAAGTAGCTACATATCGCCCCGCACGAAGGGCAACCGGCCCCGCCGAGGTTACGGCGGGATTCGCAAAGGAGAGACCGTGGCGGAGTTCTGGTACAACGTTCAGACACACCAAATCGAAGAGGACGCGTTGTCCGACTGGACCCAGCTGATCGGTCCCTACAAGACCCGCGAGGAAGCCGAGCACGCCCTCGAAAAGGTCAAGGCCCGCAACGAAGCCTGGGACAAGGACGACGAGGACTGACTCTGCGTTCTCCTAGAACGAGTGTTCCGGGCCAGGGAACTGGCCGGACCTGACGTCGTCGGCGTACGCCCTCGCTGCTTCGCTCAGTGTGGTGCGCAGATCCGCATATTGCTTGACGAACTTGGCCATCTTGCCGCCGCGCAGTCCGGCCATGTCCTGCCACACCAGGACCTGTCCCGTGGTCGCGTTGCCGGCGCCGATTCCGATAGTGGGCACCTCAATAGCGGCGTCGACGGCGGCTGCGGTTTCCGCAGGAACCATCTCCATGAGCACGCAGAACGCTCCGGCATTTGCGAGGGCGATTGCGTCTTCGACCAGGCGGGCGGCGTCATCGCCCCGGCCCTGGACACGGTAGCCGCCCAGCGAGTGTTCGCTCTGGGGCGTGAAGCCGATGTGCGCCATGACGGGAATGCCTGCCTGGACCATGGCCCGCACAGTTCCCGCATAGAACGCTCCGCCTTCGATCTTGACGCCGTGTGCCAGGCCTTCTTTCAGGAAGCGAACGCCTGTTGCCACAGCCTGCTCCGGCGACACTTCATAGCTGCCAAAGGGAAGATCGGCCACTACCAAGGCACGTTTGGCGGATCGGGCCACGGCACGGCACAAGGGGAGGAGTTCGTCGACGGTCACTGGGAGGCTGGTTTCGTTCCCGAAGACGTTGTTGGAGGCCGAATCGCCGATCAGCAGGACCTCGATGCCGGCCTGGTCGAAAATCTCAGCCGTGTATTGCTCGTAGGCAGTCAACATCGCAAAGCGCTCACCCTTGGCCTTGGCCTGTTGAAGGTGGTGGGTGCGGATCCTGGCGGCGGGCTTCGGCGTTGAAGCATCCGCTGAGGCCCCGGAACCTGCAGCGGCAGGTCCGGTTCCGTAGGGCGCGGGAAGTTCGACGGGCATGCTGGAATCGGAACTGTTGCTTGGGGCCATGAATAGAGCGTATGCGGTACCAGCCGTCCTAGCCACCGGTGCATGAGGAGCCTCACATTTGTAAACGCTGTGTTACGCGAACTGGGCGTGCAGCCATTCCGGGCCAATGCTTAGTAGAGTGAATGCTGAGTTGTCGTCGGCTTCGAACCCCGAACCCGCGGCATGGACGTTGACCCGGAAATGAGGCCTCATGGACCGCCAGCAAGAGTTCGTTCTGCGAACTATCGAAGAGCGTGACGTGCGCTTCGTACGCTTGTGGTTTACCGACGTCGTCGGTTCGCTGAAATCGGTGGCACTTGCACCGGCGGAAGTGGAAGGCGCCTTCGAAGAAGGCCTGGGTTTCGACGGCTCGGCTATCGAGGGCCTCGCCAGGGTGTTCGAGTCCGACATGCTGGCCCAGCCCGACCCCTCCACGTTCCAGATCCTGCCGTGGCGCGGTGAAACCGAGCAGACCTCGAGGATGTTCTGCGACATCCTGACCCCCGACGGCGAGCCGTCGGCCGCCGACCCCCGGAACGTGCTCAAGCGCACCCTCGCCAAGGCCGCGGACATGGGCTTCACTTGCTACACGCATCCCGAGATCGAGTTCTACCTCCTCAAGTCCCAGGATCTCGACGCCAACGGCGTTCCTGTTCCCGTTGACGAGGGCGGCTACTTCGACCACGTGCCCGGTGGCGTGGCACAGGACTTCCGCCGCACGGCCGTCACCATGCTTGAATCCGTGGGCATCTCCGTCGAGTTCAGCCACCACGAGGGCGGACCCGGCCAGAACGAGATCGATCTCCGCTACGCGGACGCCCTCCAGACGGCGGACAACATCATGACCTTCCGCACGGTCATCAAGGAAGTGGCCCTGCAGCAGGGCACGTACGCCACGTTCATGCCCAAGCCGTTCACCGACCACCCGGGTTCAGGGATGCACACGCACTTCTCGCTGTTCGAGGGTGACACGAATGCCTTCTACGAAGCCGGCGCCGAATTCCAGCTGTCCAAGACGGCACGCCAGTTCATTGCCGGTATCCTGCGCCACGCTCCGGAATTCACCGCCGTCACCAACCAGTTCGTGAATTCCTACAAGCGTCTCTGGGGCGGCGGCGAAGCGCCGAGCTACCTGAGTTGGGGCCACAACAACCGCTCGGCCCTGGTTCGCGTGCCGCTCTACAAGCCGGGCAAGGGCCAGTCCGCACGGATCGAATATCGCGGGATTGACTCCGCCACCAACCCTTACCTGGCCTACGCCGTGTTGCTCGGGGCCGGGCTCAAGGGGATCGAGGAAGGCTACGAACTTCCGGCAGCGGCGGAAGATGACGTTTGGTCGCTGACCTCGGCCGAGCGCAAGGCGATGGGTCACACTCCGCTGCCGGCCAGCCTCCACGATGCCATCCGCGCCATGGAGGATTCGGAACTCGTAGCGGACATCCTCGGCGAACAGGTCTTTGACCACTTCCTGCGCAACAAGCGTGCGGAATGGCAGGACTACCGGCTCCAGGTCACGCCTTACGAGCTCAAGCGCAACCTCGGCATTCTCTAGGCTGTGAGTGTGAGCCTGGCCCGCCGGCTCATCTCGGCCGGTTTCAGCGATCTTGAGAAGGGTGAACGGTTCCTTGCCGCGCGTGAACTCGACGGCATCGACCAGGACACGATCTTTGCCGGCCTGCACCTGAGCGCGAACCCGGACACCGCGCTCCAGTCGCTCGTCCGTTTGATTGAGAAGCATCCCTCTCTCAGGCAGCTCGCGGGGGAGCACCCGGATCGCAGTGAGCCGCTGTACCGCTTGCTGGGGGCATCCGAGGCCTTGGGGGAGTTCCTGATCAGGCATCCGGAACACCTGGACGTCTTCGATGTCCGCGTCAGCCCGGAACCCTTGTCTGCCGACGCCGGCGAGCTGCGGATGAAGCTGCTCCGCTCGGTGAAGGCAGACCCCAACTCTCCTCGGCCCGTCGCCGCAATGACGGGCGCCAGAGCATACACCGCCCTCCGGACGGCGTACCGGCGTGGACTGACCGAACTGGCCATCAAGGACCTTTGCGCCGCCAGTCCGCAGGACTTCATGCCCGCCGTCGGCGCCGAACTGGCCGACCTCGCCGGTGCGGCGATAGAAGCTGCCCTGGCGGTTGCCAGGGCAGAAGCCGCGGCGACTTTCGACACCGCCGATATTGCCGGCGTCGGGCTGGCGGTCATCGGCATGGGCAAATGCGGTGCCCGGGAGCTCAACTACATTTCCGACGTCGACGTCATCTACGTGATCGAGGCGCCGGACCTGGAGGACGCAGAAGCTGCGACCATCGGTACAGCCCTGGCTGCCGGCATCTCCCGTGCCATTTCGTCCACGGGATCCGAACCCGGGCTGTGGGAGGTCGACGCGAACCTGCGGCCGGAGGGGAAATCCGGTCCCCTCGTCAGGACGCTGCCCTCGCACTTGAGCTACTATGCGAAGTGGGCTGAAAGCTGGGAGTTCCAGGCACTCCTCAAGGCCCGGACCATCGCAGGGGACAAGGATCTGGGCTCGCGCTACGAGCAAGCCGTCCAGCCGCTCGTGTGGGCTTCGGCCGGCCGGGAAGGCTTCGTGGAATCGGTGCAGGCGATGCGCCGCAGGGTGACGAACAACATTGCTCCGGCGGAAGAACAGCGCCAGATCAAACTGGGTCCGGGCGGGCTGCGCGATGTCGAGTTCACGGTGCAGCTCCTGCAACTCGTCCACGGAAAGTCTGATGAAACGCTCCGTTGCCGGGATACGACGTCGGCAATTTCCGCGCTGTCCGCGGGCGGCTACATTGGCCGGGTGGACGCCGCTGCCTTCGATGCCGCCTACCGCTATCTGCGGGTTCTTGAGCACCGCATCCAGTTGTTCCAGATGCGTCGAACCCACCTCATGCCTACGAGCCAGGAATCCTTGCGTTTCCTCGCGAAGGCCGTCTTGGGGCCCTTTTCCACGGGCAGGCCGCATCCGGACGCCCTGATCGAAACCTGGCAGAAGACCAAACGCTCCGTTCGCGAACTACACGATCGGATCTTCTACCGGCCGCTGCTCAACACGGCAGCGAAGTTGAGCACCGAAGACGCCCGGCTCACTCCTGAAGCCGCCCAAGGCCGGCTTGCAGCACTCGGTTACCGTGACCCGCAAGGCGCCATGCGCCACATCGAGGCCCTCACTGCGGGGGTCAGCCGCCGCGCCGCCTTGCAGCGGCAACTGCTTCCCATCCTTCTCGGCTGGCTCGCCGAAGGTGTAGATCCCGACGCCGGACTGCTCGCCTTCCGCCGCGTCAGCGAAGCCCTCGGAACCACCCATTGGTATCTCGGGATGCTCCGGGACTCCCAAGCTGCAGCCGAGCGGCTGTGCCATGTGCTCTCCAACTCGCGGTTGATCGCCGATCTCCTGGAGGTTTCCCCGGAATCCGTTGCGTGGCTTGGTGCCGACAAGGAACTCATGCCGATTGGCTTCGAGGCCCAGTGGCAGGAAATCCAGTCCAAGATGTCACGCCATGCCGATCCGGAGAACGCGATGCGGCTCATCCGGCTCATCAGGCGCCGGGAAATCCTCCGGATCGCCATCGCGGACAGTTCCGGCCTCCTGGAACAGGACGCAGTGGGCACGGCATTGGCCGATGCCGACCGGGCTGCGGTTCTGGGCGCCCTTCACGTCGCCGAGGCCATCGTGGCTTCCGATGGGCCCCTCAAAACACAGGTGCTGGTGGTTGCCATGGGCAGGCAAGGCGGACGCGAGATTGGCTACGGCTCGGACGCCGACGTCATGTACGTCCATCGTTCCCTTCCTGGCGCGACTGAATCCGAAGCCCAGCAACAAGCCCTTGCCATCGTGGGGCACATTTCCACTTTGCTGACCCAACCCCTCAAACCGGCCATCCTGGCGGAACGGGTCCTCACCGTTGACGCCGATCTTCGCCCCGAGGGGAAGAACGGAGCCATGGTCCGTTCCCTCGAGTCATACGCGGAGTATTACCGGCGGTGGTCCCTCATCTGGGAAGCCCAGGCGCTGTTGCGGGCACAACCAATGGCCGGCAACGACGAATTGGCCGCGGAATTCCTCTGGCTCATCAACCCGATCCGCTACCCGGAATCGCTCGACGAGACAGATGTGCGGGAGATCCGACGCGTCAAGGCACGTGTTGAGTCAGAACGGCTCCCGAGAGGCGCCGATCCGGCCAGGCACGTGAAGCTCGGCAGGGGCGGACTCAGCGACGTCGAATGGCTGGTGCAACTGCTGCAGCTCCAACACGCAGGACGGCATCCGCAACTCCGGACCACTTCCACCCTGCGTGCCCTCGACGCGATTGAGTCGTTGGGCCTGATCGACAAGGGTGACATCGTGTTGCTTCGCGAAGCCTGGCGGCTCGCGAGCCGTATCCGCTCGGCGAATGTGATCTGCACCGGGCGTGCCTCCGATCTCCTGCCTGCCTCCCGACGGGATTTGGAGGCCGTTGCCAGGTGGTGTGGTTACGCTCCCGGGCAAGCCGCGGTGTTCGAAGAAGACTACCTGCGCCTGAGCCGGCGGACCCGGGCCGTGTTTGAGAAGGACTTCTACGGCCAATGAGCTCCAGCTCGTGCCGCCCCGCGGAGTGCGGAGACGGCTAAGCTCGAAGGATGCTGGAAACCGTGTGGCTCATTCCCTTGAAGGACCTCGACGACGATGCCCGCGCCATCAAGCTCGGCGACGTCGCGGCTATGGAATTGGCCGCGGGGCAGGAAGACTTCGTCGGAGACCCGTTCAAGATGATGCTCATGGGCCTCGAAGACGAAAGCCGCCTGCCGTACGTGATCGAAGCCGCCGGTGCCGCCGTCGGAGTCTTCACCTTGCAGGCTGGTGCCGCGACCTTGGCTGGATGGCCCGACGACGATTCCGCTTGGCTCTTGCGTGGGTTCCTGATCGACCAGACGCGCCAGGGGATGGGCCTGGGCTCCCTGTCGGCTGCCGCTGCTGCGCGGGAAGCGCAGAAGCTGACAGCGAGGCTGGGTGGTGGGCAGGCCGGCGTCGTGCTCTCCGTTAACGAACGCAATCCCGCCGCAAAGGCTGCGTACGCAAACGCGGGCTTTGCCGAGACGGGCAGGTACCTGGGTGGTTCCGCCGGTCCGCAATGGATCATGTACCGGGGTTTCGGCGACTAGGCGGTACTGGCGACTAAGCGGTAATTAGGACTCGACGAGCGTCAGGATTGTTTCCGGGCGTACGCCGTCGAATTTCATCGCTTCAGCCGCAACTTCGGACTCCATCATCCGCTGGAACGTTTCCATGTCCGGGACTTCGACGATCAGTCCGACGCGGTTGGTTTTTGCCGGGTCAGAGAACGTTCGAACCGTTATGCCCATGGGTCCGAAGATTTCTTCCCGTTTCGGTGAGCTGAGCCAGTGCTCAACGTCGTCGACCTCATGGAAGATCACCAAGGTTGTCATCTTATGCCTCCGCTTTCAGAAGTTGCGCCAGGAGCCGGAAGGGATGAGGACTCTCTTAAGCATCCTGATCACGCTGAACGTACCACGGCGTCCACCGCGGCGACAGGCCCGGCGGACCGGCAGAACTGAGCACAAACACCTGGTCCGGTCGGCAATGCGGAAATGCGCCATTGTTTCGGCGCCGCGGCGCTCGCCACCGACGCTCGCTCACTTATGTGGGTGTTTGGCCGGACGCTCGCTCACTTATGTGGGTGTTTGGCCGGACGCTCCCTCATCGTCAAGCTGGTTGTGAGTCATTCATTACCTGTTGATTGAAGGAGCCGGCGATGGCCGTTGATAACAAGG
>NZ_JAMXIC010000020.1 GCF_027587375.1 Arthrobacter sp. B2a2-09 | reverse complement strand
TTATCAACGGCCATCGCCGGCTCCTTCAATCAACAGGTAATGAATGACTCACAACCAGCTTGACGATGAGGGAGCGTTCCGGAAAACACCGACATAAGTGAGCGAGCGTTCCGAAAAACACCGACATAAGTGAGCGAGCGTCGGCGGGGACCACGACGGCGGGGTGCCGCTTCCCATGGAAGCCGCACCCCGCCGTCGCGATCGTTAAGGGTGAGCCATTGCTCCGTAACTGTCGTTCTGAGCGTTCAAAACGACAGTTGCTCAGCAGTCGATCAATAAAGAAACTAAGCCGAAACCAGGTTGTGCCAGTCGGCCACGAGGGGCAGGTTGTGCGCCTCGGAAACCGAGCGGTGCGTGACCTTGCCTGCTGCGATGTTGAGGCCGGCTGCCAGGGCGGGGTCGCGGTCGAACGCGGCCTTGACGCCCAGGTTGGCCAGTGACACCGCGTAGCGCAGGGTGACGTTGGTCAGTGCGTAGGTGGAGGTGTTCGGAACGGCGCCGGGCATGTTGGCGACGCAGTAGAAGATCGTGTTGTGGACCTTGTACGTGGGTTCCTGGTGCGTGGTGGGGTGGGTGTCCTCGAAGCAGCCGCCCTGGTCCACGGCGATGTCCACCAGCACGGAGCCGGGCTTCATGCGGGAGACAAGCTCGTTGGTTACCAGCTTGGGAGCCTTGGCGCCCGGGATCAGCACGGAACCGATGACGAGGTCGGCGTCGACCACTGACTTCTCGATCTCGTACGCGTTGGAAGCGACCGTCTTCAGGCGGCCCTGGTAGAGGGCGTCCAGCTCGCGGAGGCGGTTGATGTTGATGTCCATGATGGTGACATCGGCGCCGAGCCCAAGGGCCATGGTGGCGGCGTTGGTACCGGCAACACCGGCGCCGAGGACAACAACCTTGGCCGGACGGACACCCGGGACGCCGCCCAGCAGCACGCCCTTGCCACCGGCCGGAGCCATGAGGGAGGAAGCGCCGACGACGACCGACAGGCGGCCGGCGACCTCGGACATCGGTGCCAACAGGGGCAGGGTGCGGCCGTCCTGGACGGTTTCGTAGGCGATTGCCGTGACGCCGGAGTTGATGAGTTCCTGGGTCAGCTCGGGCTCGGCGGCCAGGTGCAGGTAGGTGAAGAGGATCAGGCCCTTGCGGAAGCGGTGGTACTCGGCCTTGATGGGTTCCTTGACCTTCATGACCATGTCGGCGCGTGCCCAGACGTCGTCGGCTTCGGCCACGATCTCGGCGCCGGCAACCGCGTATTCCTCGTCCGTGATACCGGAGCCCAGGCCTGCGCCCCGTTCCACCAGCACGCTGTGGCCGTGGGTGCGGAACTCGTGAACGCCCGCGGCCGTGATGGCAACGCGGAATTCGTTGTTCTTGATCTCTTTGGGGACACCGATGATCATTTTGGGCTCCATGTTCGAAAGGCTTCAACGGCCTTTTTCTCTGCGGGGGACTGTGATTCCAGAATAGATCCGCTGTGAGCCAGGCGACAGGAAAGGTGATCGCCGCCGTCGCGGAGTTCGCCGGAATTTCGGGGTTTTTGCCGCTCGCAACTCGACATTTGTCGAAGTTGAGAGCGGCAGGTGTCGCCTGATGTTCGTTGGGCAAAGTAGTGTTTCCTCCATGCAGCAGGACGTGGAGAAGATCGTCGAGGACGTCGCACTCAAGTTGGGCCGCGGCCTCTCCCTGGAAGACCTCGACGGCGTGCTGCTCGCCTACAGTTCCAACCAGTCCCACGCCGACCGTGTGCGCGTGAATTTCCTCCTGAGCAAGCGGGTCCCGGTGGACGTCAGTGCGTGGCAGCTCTCGCACGGCATCGCTACCGCGGTGCGTCCCGTCGTCGTGCCCGCCAATGAGGAACTCGGGATGGTGGGACGCGTCTGCGTTCCGCTGCTGGTGCGCGGATTCCGCGTGGGGTACCTCTGGGTCCAGCAGGACCTTGACGAGCAGACCGCGACGGCGATACTCGCCGAGTTGCCGGGCGTCCGGGACGAGCTGGACCTCCTCGCGGGGTTGCTGCTCGATTCCAATACGGCCGAGTCGGAGTTCCGGCGCCGCCGTGAGCAGGAATTCCTGGCTGCGTGCCAGGGAGAGTCCAATGCGGTGGCGGCCGTGGCGGGATGGAAGGAGATCCAAGGCCGGGGACCGTGGCAGCTGGTTACCGTGCTCGACGCCGAGGACAGTGGCAGCGTCTCAGACCCGATCGCGGCGACCCTGACGCACCGTTCCGCCGCTCTGCAGGCTACTATCGGCGTCGACTCCGTGCTTTTCAGCGCCGGCACCGAGACGCACTCGGTCCTGTTGTTCCGCGAAACCGGCGGACGGGCAGAGCATGCCCAGGTCCTGGTCCACTACCAATTGGAGCTCGCCAAGCGGGCCGGCCGGAAGGTGGACCGCGTCATCCTGGGCATCAGCGAACCGTTTTCAGTCATCCGCCAACTGGCTCGGGCGTACCGGCAATCGAAGCTCGCGGCCCAGGCTGCCGCCGTCGATCCTC
Source organism: Arthrobacter sp. B2a2-09 (assembly GCF_027587375.1). Taxonomy (GTDB): domain Bacteria; phylum Actinomycetota; class Actinomycetes; order Actinomycetales; family Micrococcaceae; genus Arthrobacter. The sequence continues at coordinate 100,787 of NZ_JAMXIC010000020.1, read as the reverse complement.
CGCTCGGCGAGCTCGTGGACAGCAGTGCGGCCGGAATCTACCAGTTGTTCGAACGGCTACAGGCTCCCGGTGGCTGGGACGATTCGGGCTCGGCGCATTTCCAAGAGATCGAGGACGCGGACCGCAACGGCGAGCTGCTGCCCGTGCTCGAACTGCTCTACGACAGCGACGGCTCCGTGCAGGACGTGGCCGCGAAGCTCCACTTGCACCGCAGCAGCATCTACAACCGGCTGGCCAGGGTCCGCCAGCTCATCGGTGCAGATCCACTGAATGGCGCGACCCGGCTCGAACTCCATGCAACGCTCAAAGCGCGTCGCTGGGCTGGCCGCCCGCGGATTTGAAGTCTTGCTGGTATTCGAGGCTGCCCCGGATTACCGCTTGAACTGCCTCAGCTGAAGGCTGCAGCCCCAGCGGTCCGGGCGGTGCTGAATCATCTGCGTCCGGGTGTTCCGGCAGCACCGCCCGTGCCACTCGACGGCAAATGTTCGATGCTGTCCCATCCTCACTGCAGGGCCTTGGTTGCTGCGTCCAAAATCGACCCAAGATCCACGCCTGATTGGGTGGGCTGCGGTGAGGGAGTAGGACTGGCCGGGGTCCGTGGCCGCCAAGAACCTGTGGGTGCAGGCGTCGGAGACGCTGGGTCCGTCGGATCCGGCGTCGGAGGCGGCGTGGACGTCGCTGGCCCGGTCGGAACCGGGCTGGGAGCCGGCGCGGGCTGGGCCGGAACCGGAATGGAAGGAACAGGCACCGGGCCGAGAGTTGGGGGCAGCGCTGACGGGATTGCGGCCGGAAGCTGAACGGAGATCGATGGTGCCGAGGCACTCGACGACCCGACCGGGGCGGGTCCTTGCGGCGAATGTTGCGCCGGGTCCGCGGCGGTCTGCCCGGCCTTGGCGCTTGGGGTAGCTGCCGAAGGTGATGCCGCAGGGCTCGGGGAAGTGCTTGCCGTCGTGGAAGGAGCGCCGGATTGTGTCGAGCTTTGACTATCCGCGCTGGTAGCGTCCTGGGTCTGTGTTTCCTGGCCAAAGAAGGGCAACTCAAGAGCCTGGCTGACGGAAGCCGCCGCCAACAAGATGCCCAAGGCACCTGTCACCACTGCCATTCGGTTACTCATCGTCCGGATGGTGGCGGCCTTCTTGAGGACGGCGTGTGGTTCACGGCTGAACGACGAACCGGCAAAGGACGCCGGACCGACGCTGGCACGGGGTGCCGCCGGAAGTGCCGTTGTGGCTGCCTTCTCGGGTTTGGCGGGAGTCACCGTCGGAATGGCCGCGGTGGCTGGTTCGGCCGTCTCAGCAACCACTGTTGCAGCAGTCACCGTCGGAATGGCCGCGGTTTCGCTGGCTTGGGAGGCCTGCTTCCGTTCGGCCGCCCGGGCGGCCGCGCGCGTGGTGGGCGCCGCCGTCGTCGGGGTTGCCGCGGGGGTGGGTGCCGCCGTCGAACTCAAAGGTTCAGAAGCCGGTGCAGCGATGAACGGTCCGCTGTCTTTGGCCCGACGACGTCCGGTTGGTTTGATGCGCTCGCGCGCCACTTGGGCACGACGAGGCTGATCCATGGTTGGGGACATGGTGATTGCCTCTCAACGCCTTCGAGGTTAGCTGTCGGGTTCGGACGAGGCCGTCCGGCCGCGCGTGGCGGCTTCACCCCGAGGGCCTGTGGAAAAGTAGGCCCGGAGACTCTGGGTCCCCCGTCTCTGCCGCGGGTCTGGCGGAATCCGGGTTGCGGCAGAGCTCAGCGTCAACCCGGAAGCGGCCCAGTTGGGGATTGGGTCGCCCCTCGACGGTACAACAGCCGGCATGCAAAGTCACATTTGAATAACGGGCGGGGTGACCGGTTTGCCGGGAGTTTCGCGTGCGGATCTAATTTCGCAAGCCTAGTCCTGCGGCGCTCCAGCCCGCCCGGCGATGAGTCCGGCGACGTGTTCGGCGTCGCGGCCGACCCCGCCCACGAGGCCCGAGGTCAGTCCGTATTGGAAGGGCATGCCCACGAAGAACAGTCCCGGCTGTTGTTCCACTGCGCCCCGGCAGGTAAGCGGCCAGCCGTCCTCGTCCGCGGGAAGTCCTCGGATCCAGCCAAAGTCCGGTTGGTAACCGGTAGCCCAGATCACCGTGGACACCGGGATCGCGTGGCCTCCTTCAGTCAGGGGTTGTCCCTCGCGCGTGCCCGTCACGCGTGGCAGGCGGGTGACTCCCGCGGCGTCGAGCTCCCGCATTGAGGTCCGGATCAACGGCGCGCCGTGCTTGGTGAACCCGACCGCGACTTTGCGGCCGATAGGGGTGGACCTGTTCAGCACCTTGTGGATGAAGAGCCACCACAGCCCGCCGGCGTATCGCGTCACGGGGCCCGGAATGTGGAACGGAGGGGTTCCGGCAATGTAAGTGCGGTGGGTCGGTGCGAGCTCCAGGGCGATTTCGACGCCGGAGGTGCCCGAGCCAACCACCAGGACATCCCCAGGCGGAACCGAGTCCGGGTTGGTGTATTCGGCTCCGTGCAGTTGGTGGATGCCGGGATCTAGCTCCTCTGCGAAAGCCGGGATCCTTGGCTGTGCGTTCGGGCCCGTGGCAACAACAACATTCTTGGCCAGGACCGACCCGGAGCCCGACTGCACCCGGTACCGTCCGTCCTCCCGCTCGATGCCGGTGACCCGGGCCCCATGGCGTACCGGGAGTTCCCAGTTCCTGGCGTATTCCTCAAGGTATTCGGCCATCGCGTCTTTGCCGGGAAAGCTCCCTCGGGCGCCGGGAAATGGCATGCCGGGAAGGGAATCGTGCTGCGCCGGGGTGTAGAGCCGCAAAGAATCCCATCGGTTCCGCCACACGTCGCCAACGCGGTCCTGCGAGTCCAGGATGAGGAAGTCTTGCCGGTGCTTCTTCAGGTGGAATCCGGTGGCGAGCCCTGCTTGCCCGGCGCCCACGATTACCGTGTTCACTGCCTCATTGCTGTCCATCGCGAAGCCTCCTGAGGTGCTCGAGGTCATTAGAATAGCATTCCAGTCACTGGAATGCTATTCTTTTTCCGTGGAAATCCGGCACAATGACAGGCGGTTAGCTCAAGCTGTCGCAACCAGGGCTGCCGTGGTGGAGGCCGCCCGGCAGTTGTTTCTGAGCAGGGGGTACGTGGCCACCACCATCGGGGCTGTTGCCGAGCAAGCAGGCGTGGCAATACAGACCATCTACAACTCCGTGGGCAACAAGGCTGCGCTGCTCTCGGCCGTGGTTGACGCGACGGCCGCGGGTCCGGATGCTCCCCGCACCGTCCCGGAGACGATGCGCGAGCGGACTGCCGCAGCCGCCGACGCCGGCGCGGTCCTGGCGCTGTTGGCCGACTGGTTCGCCGAAGTGCATCCCCGAAGCAGCCAATTGTTCAACGTCATGAGGCAGGCCTCCGCAGTCGACGCTGAAGCGGCAAAAGTGGAGCGGGACCGGGCCGAACTCCGGTTACGGAACTATGCGGAGGCTGCTGCGGCGCTCAGGCGGCGCGGGGCACTGACCTCCGGCATGAGTGACGAGCAAGCCGCCGCAGTGATCTGGTCCGTGGGCCACCCGGACACCTATCGGTCACTTGTGCTGGATTTCGCTTGGGGCCTGGAGCGCTACCGGGATTGGGTCCACGCGGCGCTCAAGGCGGCCCTCGCCTAGCTTGCCGCTACTCGCCGGTGGTTTCCTCGTTGCCCACGGCCGTTTTCTTCTGGGTTTCCAGCCACGCCATGATGTCCGCGAGCCTGATGCGGCGGTGCGTTCCGCGGTATTCGACCGGGATTTCGCCACGGTCGGTCATGTTCCGCAGGTAGGTGTGCGAGATTCCCGCGAGTTCGGCCGCCCGCGACGTCGTGAGCATTTCCTCGACACTGCTCACGGTCACCGCTTCGCCTCGGCCCAGCCTGCCAAGCAGATCGACGACGGCGTCCCTCGCCTCAGCTGGCAGTCGGTGGACCGTGCCGTCCACAAAGACGGTGATGTCGTTGCTGTCCTGGAGTGAGCGCGCCAGGTTCCGGGCGTCGTCCGCGGGCAAGCCAGGCGTCACGCGGGGAGCTATCAATGCCATGGCAGAAGCCTAGCCGCGCTCAAGGCAGTGCGGTGACGCCCTCGTGTTAGATTCACGCCTATGGTCAACTACCCTGCCAATCCGGATCCAGGCCCCGCCGTGGCTGCGGCAATCGAGCTACTGGTGCGGCAAGGCTACGACGCGACCTCCGTGGACGACCTTGCCGATGCCGCAGGAATCAGCCGGAGCACGTTTTTCCGCAAATTCGGTTCCAAAGAGGACATCGTTTTCGCCGATCACGACCGTATTCTGGCGCGAGTCCAGGAGTCGCTTTCGGGAACGACAGCGGATCCGTTACGTGCCGTCGTGGACGCTGCGCTCTTGGTCTTTGGGCACCATGTGGGCAATCGGAAAACCTCTCTGGCCCGCTACGAACTCCTGCATCAAGTGCCAGCCCTTCGTGATCGTGAACTGGTCATGACACATCGCTATCAGCGGGCTTTTCGGAATCATCTCCTTTCTGCGCTGCCGGAGGGCGAAAGCCGGGAGGTCACGGCTGTGGCCTTTGCTGCATCGGTAGTTGCGGTGCACAATAGCGTGCTGCGCCAATGGCTGCGGGCTATTGCTGCTAGCGAACGCATCGAGCGCGGCGAACGTGCCGAGCGCGGCGAGCGTGCCGAGCGCGAGGCGCGGGAAGCCGAAGCCCAAGAGCTGGCCGCCCGGCTCGGACGTGAATTGGGTACTTTGGCCGACACCTTCGTCAGGGTTTCCGCCGGCGAGGCGAGTGGTGAGGCCGCCGGTGGGCCATCCGCGGAAAGCGCCCGTCCCGCCGTCGTGGTTGCTGTCCTGGATCCGACAGCGGGTACGGAACAGATCCTTCAGGCAGTCCGCGACGCCTTGGCCTAGCTCTTGTCGGCCCCGGCGTCGGATTCTGCTGGATCATTCGGGTGTCCACTCAAAACAACCCCGTGTTTTCGCGGCCTGCCCGTGAGCGGGGGCGGAATGATCCAGCAGAATCTCTCTCTGACACCGAGTTCCTTGACATGGAACTCAGTGTCAGCGCATGCTGGGAGTCGCAGATCGAACCCCAGAGCGAGGATCCCCCCATGACGACGATGTCCGATAGCACCTCCGAAGAACTGGATGCCGTTTTCCCGGCGGGCGCTGGTTTCCCGGCGGGCACCATGGAGCCCGAGTACGTTCTGAATGAATCCCTGGACCCGGACCCTGCCTCCGTTTTCAAGGACATCAGCGGCGAAGACCGTGCCTATTGGGACCGTGCGCGGACCTTTGTCCAGGACGAGGTGCTCCCGGTCATCGCGGGGTACTGGGAACGCGCGGAGTATCCGCTGCACCTGGTGAAGCGCCTGGGTGAACTTGACCTGCTGCGCGACGGAATCAACGTCGACGGGTTCCCGGCCATGAGCAAAACCGCCGCCGGATTGGTCACCATGGAACTGAGCCGCGGCGACGGTTCCATCGGCACGGTGGTTGCGGTCCAGGGCGGCTTGGCTCTGCGGTCCGTGGCCGAATGCGGTTCTCTCGAGCAGCAGACCCGCTGGCTTCCCGCGCTTTCCCGAGCCGAGGAATACGGCGCCTTCGCCTTGACCGAGCCGGCGCACGGCTCCGACTCGGTGGGACTCGAGACGACTGCGACGGCCGTCGAAGGCGGTTACGTGCTCAACGGTGAAAAGAAATGGATCGGCAACGGCTCGATCGGCGGCCTGACCGTGGTCTGGGCTCGTGGCGACGACGGGCAAGTTCACGGATACCTTGTCCCGCAGGATTCCCCCGGATACTCAGCTACGACCATTGAAGGCAAGCTGTCACTCCGGGCCATCTGGCAGGCACACATCCGCCTTGAGAATGTCTTCGTCCCGGTGGAAAACGTGCTCCCGGGTGCCCGGAGTTTCAAGGACACGGCCCGGGTGCTCTTGGCGACCCGGCTCGGAGTGGCCTGGTCCGCCGTCGGGCATGCCACCGCCTGCTACGAAACCGCGGTGCAGTACGCTGCCCAACGCCGGCAGTTCGGCCGCCCGCTGGCCGCTTCGCAGATTGTGCAGGAGCGTCTTGCCCGCATGCATTCCGAGCTCGCCACCATGCAGCTCATGGTCATGCAGATGGCCAAGCTGGACGAAGAGGGCGTGCTGACTCCCGCGCAGGCGGCCCTCGCGAAGTTCACGTGCACCCGCACTGCCCGCAGTATCGCCTCCAACGCGCGCGACCTGCTCGGTGGCAACGGGATCTTGTTGGCCAACCGCGTGGCCCGGCACTTCGCCGACATAGAGGGCATCCATACCTATGAAGGCACAGAGACCGTGCAAGCGTTGATTATCGGACGCTCGATTACAGGTATCTCCGCCTTCGCCTAAGCGGGGTCCCCCAGCCCCCGGCCGCACCCCCAGAAACGCTCGCTCACCTATGTGGCCAAAATTCCGGACGCTCGCTCAGATATGAGCCCAATCGACATAACGCTCGCTCAGATCAGTGCGGACGCTGGGGCCATGCAGGTCACTCCACCACGGCGATCGCGAAGCCGCCCCACGCCCGCTTCTTCTTGGTTTCGCGGCCAAGCCCACGCTGTTCGAGGAGCGCCAACCCGCCGGATCGGAGAAGTTCGGTGAGGCGCTCCCGCGACGGCGGTGTCCTGTCCACGCCGAACTTCAACGGTTCGCCCGCTGCTTTGGCCGCCGCCCTCCCGAATCGCCAGTACGGCGTACTCGACTCAAGGGTCTCGGTTGTGAAGTAGTCGAACGCGAGCATGCTGCCCTTGGCGCAACTCGCGACCTTGCGCAGCGTGTCCTCGATCGCTTCCCGGTCGAGGTACATCGTGACGCCTTCCCAGAGGAAAAGCGCCGGGCGCCCGAGGTCGAAACCGGCGTCCACGAGTTCGGCGAGCCAATCATCCTTCTCGAAGTCCGCGGGCACGAACGCGACCTTGCGCACGTCGATTCCTGCCTTGTCCAGTATGTCGCGCTTGACCGCCTGCGTTTTCGGGGCATCTACCTCGAAGGAGTTGACGCGCGTGTCCCGCGGGAGGCGGTACGGGCGGGTGTCGAAGCCGGCGCCAAGGATGACCAACTGGTCGATCCCGGGAAGGGCGCGCTCCACCGCCTTGTCGAAGAACGTGACCCTGGCCGACGCCTCCGCTTGTGGAGGTATATCACCTTCGAAGGGGTACCGGAAGGTCTTCGGGACGAAGCCGGTGACGCGGTGCGCGAAGACCGTCGGCCAGAATGCCAGCCGCATGCCCAGCCAAGGAACGCCGGGCAGCAGGGGCAACAGCCGGTTCGCGGCTTGGTCTTCGCGCACGCCGAAATTGTGCATCGCCCACCTGGCGGAGAGCGGAGCCTGCGCGCTGGTCGACACCCCTGAAGGCCTCGCGGCCAGAAGCTTCCCCACCCAGATCGCATAGCCGAGTAGCGCGAACGGAAACAGCACAATGCTGAGCGCATAAAAGGCGACGGCGGCATTTGGCTTGCGCATTTCCAGCCCCTTTCGCTGGCGGGAAGCCACCATATGTGAGCGAGCGTCTGGCGGGAAGCCACCATATGTGAGCGAGCGTCGGGCGGGAGGGCGTCATATGTGAGCGAGCGTCGGGCGGGAGGGCGTCATATGTGAGCGAGCGTCGGGTGGGTGGAACCCGGGGGCGCCTACTCCGCGTCGAGGTCCGTTTCCAGCAGCGTCACCAGGGAATCCAGGGCAGCGTCGGCGCCGTCGCCCTCCGCGCGAAGCACCACGACGTCGCCCTTTGCCGCACCAAGCGTCATGAGCGAAAGGATGCTGGCGGCGTCGAGCGCGTCGTCGGCAGGGGCTCCGGGCATCGCGATGGTGACCTCCACAGGCTGCTCGGAAGCGGCTTCAGCGAAGATCGCCGCTGGACGGGCGTGCAGTCCGGAGCGGCTGGCGATGGTGGCGGTGCGTTCGGGCATGGTTTCTCCTTGTATTCAGGTAGGGCGGTACAGCTGGGCTTAGAGCCCGAGTTCCTCGAGGATCGGCAGTTTGGCGCGGACCCAGGCCTTTGCATCGAGCGCGTCGGGTGCGCTGAGGGCCAGCCGAGCCAGCTCTTGCGCCTGTTCCAACGTCACCGTCTTGAGCACGGTTCCGACGGCAGCCAGCGAGCGGGCGGTCATGGACAGTGTGGACACGCCCAGCCCAACGAGCACGACGGCGAGGGCCGGGTCCGCGGCCGCTTCACCGCAGACGCCAACGGGTTTGCCGTTGCCCTCTTCCGCCGAGCCCGCCACCGTCAGCTGGACGAGGCGCAGAACGGCAGGCTGCCATGGGGTGTTGAGTTCGGCGAGGGGGCCGAGTTGCCGGTCGGCGGCCATGGCGTACTGCGTGAGGTCGTTGGTGCCGAGCGACGCGAAGGCCACGTGGCGCAGGACGGACGCAGAGGTCAATGCCGCCGAGGGAACTTCCACCATCACGCCCGGTGTCTTGATTCCCGCGGCGCCACACAGCGAGGCGAAACGGGCTGCCTCGGCTGGCGTCGAGATCATGGGCGCCATGACCCACACTTCAGCTTCTGATTCGTCGGCCGCTATGGCGATGGCCTCGAGCTGGCGTTCCAAAACGCCGGGCGTGGTGAAGTCGGTGCGGTAGCCGCGCACACCGAGTGCCGGGTTGGGTTCGGTGGCGTCCGTGAGGAAGGGGAGGGGCTTGTCGGCGCCGGCGTCGAGGGTCCGGAGCACCACTTTCTTGCCCGGGAAGGCGTCGAATACGCCCCTGTACGCGGCGGCCTGTTCCAGCACAGTCGGTTCGGTGTCGCGTTCCAGGAAACAAAATTCGGTGCGGAAAAGGCCCACGCCCTGGGCGCCCAGCGCAGCGGCCGCGGCAGCGTCTTTGGCGCCGCCGACGTTGGCGAGGAGAGGCACCAAGTGACCGTCCGCCGTCGTGCCCTTTCCATCAAAAACCGCCAGAGTGGCGCTATTTTCGACCCATGCGAGGGCGGCCGCGCGCTGCTCTTCGGAGGGCTCGAGGGAGAGTGAGCCTGCAGCGCCATCCACAAAGACTTCGGCGCCGTCAGGAATTTCGTCCACTCCGCGGGCCGCGACGACGGCGGGCAAGCCGAGCGAGCGCGCGATGATCGCCGTATGGGACTGCGGTCCGCCGCCCGAGGTGACCAGTGCTGTCACGATCGCGGGGTCCAGCGTTGCGGTGTCGGCGGGAGCGAGGTCTTCGGCCACCAGGATGAACGGAGTGTCCGACGCCGGGATCCCCGGGGCGGGGACTCCGCGGAGTTCAGCGACGATCCGGGCGCGTACGTCCAGGACGTCGGTGGCGCGCTCGGCCATGTATCCGCCCAGGTTGTGGAGCATTTCGGACACGGAGGCGCCGGCTTCCCAGATGGCCCGTTCGGCGGAGCTCCCGTTGTTGTTGATGAGCTTGGTGGCCGACTTCAGGAGCATGGTGTCCTTGGCCATCAGCGCGGTGGCTTCCAGCACGGCCTTACCGTCTCCGCTGGCTTTGTCCGCGCGTGCTTTGAGTTCGTCGTGGACCGATTGGGCCGCCGCTTTCAGTCCGACGACGGCGTCTTCCGCAGTGGTGGAAGCGGCTAGCTGCTCGCCCGACGGCGGCTCGCTGACCGGTTTGGGCATCTGACGGATAGTGCCAATGACGCGGCCAGGGCTGACGCCTACTCCTTGGAAATTCTGCACTGAAATCCTCTGTTCCTGCTCTCGGATCGGACCCACCGGCTGCGGCGCCTCGGGGTCCGAAAAAATCTCCTGTGACTCACTTCATATAGCGTTGCTATAGGTGCTAGGGTAGCGGCTATGAGTTTCGATGACCAGCTTCCGCCCAAAACTCGGCTGCTCCGTGCAGCTGCCGAGTTGCTGGCGAATTCGGACGGGTCGCCGGTCTCTACGCGCCAAATCACCAAACTTGCCGGCGTCACGGCGCCCACGCTTTACCACCACTTCGGCGACAAGGAGGGGCTGTTCGACGCCGTCGTTGCAGCCGGCTTCGAGGAGTACGTGGCGGGAGAGCGGGACTTCGCACCCTCTGGGGAACCCCTGGAGGACGTCCGACGGATGTGGGACAACCACGTCGAGTTCGGGCTTACCCAACCGCACCTTTACCTGGTGATGTTCGGCAACATCCGTCCGGAAAGCAGGCCGGCCATCGTGGCTGATGCCGAGTCGCTCCTGGAGGAGATGCTGAGCAAGGCGGCCATTGCCGGGCAGATCAATGTACCTCCGCGTGAGGCGGCCAGGAGCATCCTGGCGGCCAACGTTGGCGTCACGCTCATGCTCATTGCAGAGCCTTTGGAAGACCGGAGCCTCGAGCTCTCCACCATGACCCGGGATTCCATGATTTTCGCCGTGTCCACGGAAACAGCCCGTGGCGCCGCAGCAGACGACTCCGGCAAGTCGTCCGTTGTTGTTGCGGCAATCGCGCTGAATGCGGCACTCCAAGCCTCGCATTCAGACCAGCTATCCAGTTCGGAACTGAAGCTTTTCCTTGAATGGCTTCACCGAATCTCCAGCAGCTCCTAGAGCTGTCCTCCTTCGATACATATCGACTGATCCCGCACTGATGCGGGACTCCCGTTAGGAATTCACAGATGGCAACAGCGTCCGTTGCGAAACCGCGCACCAGCCTGCGCGTTGGTGTCCAAAAGTTCGGAACTTTCCTCTCCGGCATGATCATGCCCAACATCGGGGCCTTTATTGCATGGGGCATCATTACCGCCCTGTTCATCAAGACTGGCTGGCTGCCTGTCCCCGAACTCGGTGGATTCGGCAACAGCGCCGCTGGTACACCGAACGTGGGACTTGTCGGCCCCATGATTACCTATCTGCTGCCGTTGCTCATCGCGTATACGGGCGGCAAAGCTGTACACGGAGTGCGCGGCGGCGTTGTTGGGGCCATCGGCACTATGGGCGTGATCGTCGGCGCCGGTATTCCGATGTTTATCGGTGCGATGATCATGGGCCCTCTCGGCGGGTGGACGATGAAGAAGATCGACTCCATCTGGGATGGCAAGATCCGTCCGGGCTTCGAGATGCTGGTGAACAACTTCTCCGCAGGTATTTGGGGCGCTCTTTTGGCCATGTTTGGCTTTTTCGGAATCTCGCCTGTGGTTCAGGCCTTCAGCACGGCGGCGGGTAATTTCGTCCAGTTCCTGGTGCACAACGGACTTCTGCCGCTGACGAGCATCTTCATCGAACCCGCCAAGGTACTGTTCCTCAACAACGCCATTAACCACGGGGTGCTGACGCCTTTGGGGATCCAGCAGTCGCTCGACCAGGGCAAGTCCATCCTGTTCCTGCTTGAGGCCAACCCTGGCCCGGGAGCCGGAATTCTCCTCGCCTATATTTTCTTTGGACGCGGAGTGGCGAAGGCCTCGGCGCCCGGCGCTTTGATCATCCAGTTCCTTGGCGGAATCCATGAGATCTACTTCCCGTACGTCCTGATGCGCCCGCTGCTGATCCTCGGAGCTATCGCCGGAGGCATGACAGGCATTGCGACGCTTTCAGTCACCAACTCCGGCCTCGTGGCTCCGGCAGCCCCGGGATCCATTTTCGCAGTCATTGCCCAGACCTCCCGAGACAGCTACGTGGGCGTCATTTTGTCGGTCATCTTGGCGGCAACGGTATCGTTCCTCGTCTCCTCGTTGATTCTCCGCACCACGCATCACAGCGACGAGACTGACTTGGGCCAGGCAACGTCCAAGATGGAAGAGCTCAAGGGCAAGAAGAGTTCCGTTTCCTCCGCCCTCTTGGGCGCCGGTGGCGGTACCGCCGTCTTGACCCGTCCTATCCAGAACATCGTGTTCGCGTGCGACGCCGGCATGGGTTCCAGCGCGATGGGTGCCTCGGTGCTGCGCAACAAGATCAAGGCAGCCGGTTTCCCGGACGTCAAGGTCACCAATGCGGCCATTGCCAACCTCAGCGACACCTACGACGTCGTGGTCACACACCAGGACCTGACAGAACGCGCCCGGCCGGTCACCTCCAGTGCCGTGCACGTCTCCGTGGACAACTTCATGAACAGTCCCCGGTACGAGGAGATTGTGGAACTGGTCAAGAGCAGCAACGCCGGATCCGGCGCTGAGGGCTCGACGACGGTTGCCGAACCGGCTGCTGGTGCCGAGGCCGCCCAGGCGGCCACCACCGTCGGGGGCAAGGATGTCCTGCTCCCCGAAAGCGTGATCCTCAACGGAACCGCGACAGACCGTGACGGGGCCATAGACGAGGCAGGCAAGCTCCTACTGGACCGCGGCTCCGTAGACATGGGCTACATTCACGCCATGCATGAGCGCGAGGAATCCGTGTCTACCTACATGGGCAGCTTCCTGGCCATCCCGCACGGCACCAACGCTGCCAAGAACCACATCCTGCACTCCGGTGTGTCGATTATCCGCTACCCCGAGGGCATCGACTGGGGCGGCAAGCAGGTCAAGTTCGTCGTCGGCGTCGCCGGCATCAACAACGAGCACCTCCACATCCTGTCCTCCATCGCCAAGATCTTCACGGACAAGGCGCAAGTGGCCCAGCTTGAGCAGGCCACGTCGGTGCAGGAAGTGCTGGATCTGTTCGGAAAGGTCAACGCATAGTGAAGGCAGTCCATTTCGGGGCAGGGAACATCGGACGAGGATTCGTCGGCTTGCTGCTGCACGAGGCTGGATATGAGGTGGTATTCGCCGATGTCGCGGATGCCTTGATCAGCCAGCTCGCCTCAGCGTCCTCCTACGAGGTCCACGAGGTTGGCGAAAACGCGGCGGTCAAGACCGTGTCCGGTTTCCGGGCCCTGAATTCGGGCACCGAAGAGGTTGCCGTCGTCGCGGAAATCGCGACGGCGGACCTCGTCACCACGGCGGTGGGGCCGCACATCCTCAAGTTCGTGGCACCCGTGATTGCCAAGGGGGCGGCCGCGCGGTCCCATAGTAAGTCGTTGGCTCCGCTCCAGGTCATGGCCTGCGAGAACGCGATCAATGCCACGGACCTCCTGCATTCCGAAGTGGAAGCCGCTTGGGACGGCGCGGCGGGTGACCTTTCCTCCGTTGCTGTGTTTGCGAATACCGCGGTGGACCGGATCGTCCCCAACCAGGCGCCGGGCCAAGGCCTGGACGTCACTGTGGAGACCTTTTACGAGTGGGTCATCGACCGCACTCCGTTTGCGGGTGCGGCGCCGGTGATCCCGGGCGCGACCTTCGTGGACGAGCTCGGTCCCTATATCGAACGGAAACTGTTCACGGTCAACACGGGCCACGCCTCGGCAGCGTACTTCGGCTATGGCGCCGGCTTGGAGAAGATCTCCGATGCGATGGCCGACGCCTCCGTGGCCGCTCGAGTGCGGGCCGTGTTGGAGGAAACCAAGCAGCTTCTCGTGGCCAAACACGGCTTCGTCGAGGCTGAGCAGGAGGCGTACGTGCAGAAGATCCTGTCCCGCTTCACCAATCCGTACCTGCCGGACACCGTGAGCCGGGTGGGCCGTGCTCCGCTCCGTAAGTTGGGCCGGCACGAACGGTTCATCGGCCCGGCTGCGGAACTTGCCGAGCGCGGAGTTACTCCTGTTGCCTTGCTCGACGCGATGTCCGCTGCCCTGCGTTTCGACGACGGAGCAGATGACGAAGCCGTGGAGCTCGCCCGGATGCTCGCCGAGATGGACGCCGCCGAGGCGGTTGAGCGCATCACGGACCTGCCGCCGTCGCACCCGTTGTTCCCTCAGGTGCGGAAGCTGATCGAAGACCGCAAGTCCGAGTCGTAGACTCGGCAACGCTCGCTCAGATATGCGGGCTTCTTCCCGAACGCTCGCTCACCCTCCTTCACTTGATATGCAGGAGGGTGAGCGTTTTGGGCTGTAAAGGTAAGCGAGCGTCAACTAGTTGCTGAGTTCTTCCGAGGCCGTTCGTCCGGCGGCCTGGACGCGCCGAAGGAAGTCGGTAATGACGGCGATTCCAGCGTCGTCGTAGTCTGCACAGATGGTGTCCATGAGGCTGTTCATTCCCGAGTAGAGGCGGAACATCTCGGCGTTTCTGTCGGGAAGAACCCGGATTACCACGGCGCGCCGGTCCGAGGGATCGCGGTCCCGCGCAATCCAGCCTCCGCGTTCAAGCCGGTCGAGGATGCCTGTCATGGTGGCCGGGTGCAGGCCCGTGTGTTTGGCCAACATGCTCGGGCTGAGCGGCCCGCGGCTCGAGATCAGATCAAGGCAATCAAGGTCAACGTCCTTCAGCTCGGCTTGGGTGCCGATCTGGTGATTGAGCACGGACAGTTGGACGCGCACGCCGCGAAGCTCGGCTTTGAGCTGAGCAACAGCACGCCGCCGAAGGCGCGGAGTTGCGGCTTCTTGATTTGATATGAAACTCATATGATATCGTTTCTGTATTGTATGGTTTTCCTAGGACAAGAGTACCGGAGGCCGCATCACATGAAGATCGCAGTATTCGGGGCAAACGGCCCCACCGGAAGGATTCTCACCGCGCAAGCGCTCGACGCCGGACACGTCGTCACCGCTGTTACGCGCAGGCCGCACGAATTCCCGCTATCCGCACCCGGCCTAAGCGTGGTCGGCGCCGATGTTTACAACTTCGAGGACGTGAGCGCCGTCGTCGAAGCAAAGGATGCTGTTCTCTCAACCCTCGGTGTTCCATACAGCCGCCAGCCGATCACGGTCTATTCAGTGGGCACCGGCAACATCATCCGGGCAATGGGCAGCCACCGCGTCCGCCGGCTGGTTTGCGTGAGCTCCAGCGCCACGGACACTACGGCTGGCCCGCATGGCGGGTTCCTCTTCGAGAAAGTGCTGCAGCCCCTCGTTACCAAGCTGCTGGGGAAGACCCTGTACGAGGACATGCGGCGAATGGAGTCGGCCGTCGCCGCCAGCGGCCTGGATTGGACAATCATGCGGCCTTCCGGCCTTTTCGAGACCGATTCCGTCACCGAATACAAGATGGCCGTTGACTACATAGATGGTACTTTCACGTCGCGGGCCGACCTTGCGGACTCCATGCTGAGGCAACTCACTTCGGACGAGTTCGTGCGCAAGAACGTCGCAGTTGCAACTTTTTCGCAGAAGCCGAGCCTCATTCAGCTACTTATCCGTGAGGCCAGCAGCAAGAAGGCCGCGCCGGACAGCGTCCCCGAGGGTAGGCGGTCATGAACGAAACCCTTCTTCACATGATGTGAAGAAGGGTTTCGGTTTTTGCCCCTATATGTGAGCGAGCGTCTTAGGAATTGCCGCTATATGTGAGCGAGCGTCTTAGCGGGCTGAAGTCCCGACGACGACGGCGGCCGTTTCGGTTTCGGCCATGGCTTTCCACTCGGCCACGCGGGCCTGGTGCAGCGGCGACTTACGGACCAGGGCGTAGGCCACGGCGAGGACGGCGAACCAGATGGGCGTTACGAGCAGGGCCGTGAGGGTGTCCGGCTGCGTCGTCAGCGCCCAGACCAGGAAGCCGAAGAAGGCGAAGACCACCCACACCATCACGATCCCGCCGGGCATCTTGAACGTCGATGCTTCGTGCAGGTGGGGCCGGCGCTTCCGGAAGACGAGGTAGCTGGCCAGGATGATGGACCAGACGAACATGAAGCAGACGGCGGACACGGTGGTGACCATGTCGAAGGCTGCTCCGATGTCCTTGCCCGCATAGAGCAGTGCGACGCCGCCAAGGAGCAGCACGCAGGACAGGAACAGGGCGTTCTGCGGAACCTTGCGGCTGGAAAGGCGGCCGAACAACTTGGGGGCATCGCCGTCGTTCGCCAGGCCAAACACCATGCGCGAGGTCGAGTAGATACCGGAGTTGGCCGAGGACATGGCGGAGGTCAGGACCACGAGGTTCACCACGGTGGCCGCGATGCCAAGGCCGGCCAGGGAGAACATGGCGATGAACGGGCTGTGGCCGGCTTTGAACTCGGTCCACGGGATGACGGACATCAGGATGATGAGGGCTCCGACGTAGAACAGCATGACGCGGACCGGGATGGCGTTGATGGCGCGGGGCAGGTTGTGCTCCGGGTTCTTGGTCTCGGCCGCAGCCGTGCCCACCAGTTCGATGCCCACGAAGGCGAAGACCGCGATCTGGAAGCCGGCAACGAACCCCATGAATTCCTTGGGGAAGAATCCGCCATGGCTCCAGAGATTGGTGAAGCTGGCGGCTCCGGCGTCGGACTTGAAGCCGGTGGAGATCATCACGATACCCACGATGATCAAAGCGGCGATGGCAACGATCTTGATGAGGGCGAACCAGAACTCGGTCTCGCCGAAGGCCTTCACTGTGGGGAGGTTGAGCAACAGCAGGATGGCGATGGTCGCGAGGCCCGGAATCCAGAGCGGCACCCCCGGCCAGAGCTCATTGGCGTAGCCCGCGATGGCGATGACATCGGCCACGCCCGTTACGACCCAGCAGAACCAATAGGTCCAACCGGTGAAGAAGCCTGCCCAGGGACCAAGGAGGTCGCCGGCGAAGTCGCTGAAGGACTTGTAGTTCAGGTTGGA
The DNA here is from genome assembly GCF_027587375.1 of Arthrobacter sp. B2a2-09. Classification (GTDB taxonomy): domain Bacteria; phylum Actinomycetota; class Actinomycetes; order Actinomycetales; family Micrococcaceae; genus Arthrobacter. The sequence goes on along the minus strand of NZ_JAMXIC010000020.1, from coordinate 84,356 downwards.
CAGCAGGAGCTGGCCCATGGCGCGCATGACGAAGAACAACATGAAGCCGATGATCATGTACACAAAGATCACGGATGGTCCGGCGACGGAGATGGTCTTTCCGGAGCCCATGAACAGGCCTGTGCCGATGGCGCCGCCGATGGCAAGCAACTGGATGTGGCGGTTGCTCAGTGAGCGCGCCAGATGCGGCTCGCTGTCTTTGCTGGAGGCAGTGCGGTGCCCCGTAGTTGTCTGGTCAGACATATCTGCATCCTTCGAGTGATTCGCCGCAATGGTGACGTGGCTAACAAATCTGCTAGTCCAAAGTAACTCGAACCATCCAAGAAATTGTGATTGAACGTTTCACTCAGAATTCATGAAGTCTCGCAGAACCGATGCGGCCAAGTAGTCTCCGCGTGTGTCAGGCTGGTGTTATGAGTCACGCAAATCCTGGAGTGAAGCCGCTGTTGAGCATGGTTCTGGACGAAGGGGTCTTCACGCTTCGCCGGGCCCACTGGGAGGACTTGCCCGCCATTCTGAGATTGCTCGCCGCGGATCAGTTGGGCAGTTCCCGTGAAAATGCCGACGACGTCGGCCCCTATCTGCAGGCTTTTCAGCAGATCAACGAGGATCCAGCCCAACTGTTGGTGGTAGGCCACTTGAACGGTGCCTGCGTGGCAACTTTCCAGCTGAGTTTCATCCCGGGCTTGGCTCGGAAGGGCTCGCTGCGCTGCCAGATCGAGGCCGTGCGCGTCGCCGCTGAACTCCGCGATCATGGAGTCGGCGCGGCAATGATGCAATGGGCCATCGAAGAGGCGCGGAACCGGGGCTGCACCCTGGTCCAGCTCACCAGCGACAAGTCCCGCAAGGACGCCCACCGCTTCTACGAGCGGCTTGGCTTCGTGGCCAGTCACGAGGGAATGAAGCTGGCGCTGTAGCGACAGGCTCCCAGGCTGGAAAATGGGGCCCGCATCACTTGATATTTAGGTAGCCTAACTGTTAGGATACCTAAATATGAACACCAATCAAGCTGACGACGCGCTCCTCGCCCTCGCCCAATCATTCCGGGAAGCCTTGCGGCAGAGCGTCTATGTGATGCGTCGCCTCGATTCCGAGGAGCAACTCAGCTCGGCCCAGCTTGGCGTCCTCAAGATGGCGCTCGACGGCGGTGCCCGCGTCGGAGGGATCGCCCGGAACCTTGGCGTCAAGGTCCCCAGCGCCACGGAGCAGATCATCAAGCTTGAGCGCGCAGGCCTCGTCAAGCGCGAAGCAGACCCGGACGACTCCCGCGCCGTCCGAGTCGCCGCGACCGCGGCGGGGCGTGCCGCCGTCGAGAACGCAGACCGTCGCCGCAACGAATACATCGCGGGGATTCTCGGAACGCTGAGCCAGGCCGAACGCGACGCCGTCGAAGCCGCCCTTCCGGTGTTCGACAAGATCAACCATTCAGTCCAGAACTGAACAAGCCAAGAACTGAACAACCCAAAAACGAGGAGAGCAGTCCATGAAAGGCCAGCTCGCAGACCAACTGCAGCCAGCGGAAGAAACCCTCGAGGCCGAGAAGGCCTCGTTCCTCAAGCAGCCCAAGGCTGTGTGGGCCACGGCGATTGCCGCCGTCTTCGCCTTCATGGGCATCGGCCTGGTGGACCCGATTCTGCCGGCCATTGCCAAGAACCTCCAGGCCAGCCCGAGCCAAGTGTCGTTGCTCTTCACGAGCTACTTCCTGGTGACCGCCGTCGCGATGCTCGTGACCGGCTTCGTTTCCTCGCGGATCGGTGGCAAAAAGACACTCATGATCGGCCTGGCCCTGATTGTCGTGTTCGCCTCGCTGTCAGGCATGTCCGGAAGCGTAGGTGAGCTGGTCGGATTCCGCGCTGGTTGGGGACTTGGCAACGCCCTGTTCGTGGCTACCGCGCTTGCCGTGATTGTCGGCGTCGCGAGCGGCGGAACCGGAACCGCGATCATTCTCTACGAAGCCGCCCTTGGCCTGGGTATTTCCCTCGGCCCATTGCTCGGCGCACTTCTCGGCGGCTGGCAGTGGCGCGCACCGTTCTTTGGCACCGCGGTCCTCATGGCCGTTTCCTTTATCGCCTTGCTGGCCCTGCTGCCCAAGACCCCGACGCCGGCCACGAAGGCCCGTTTGCGTGACCCGCTCCTTGCCCTGGGCCACAAGGGCCTTCGCACCACCGCGGCCAGTGCCCTGTTTTACAACTACGGCTTCTTCACGATCTTGGCCTTCACACCCTTCATCCTCGGCATGGACGCCTACGGTATCGGTGCTGTGTTCTTCGGTTGGGGCGTGGCGGTGGCCGTGTTCTCGGTCTTCGTGGCACCCGTGCTGCAGCGTCGCTTCGGCACCACCAACGTCCTGGTCGGCACCCTCGGGGCCCTCTTGCTGGACCTCGTCGGGCTGGGACTGGCCGCGGGGCACTCGGTGACTGCCGTCGTCGTGCTTGTCATTGTGGCGGGCGCCCTACTGGGCATCAACAACACGCTCTATACCGAACTGGCGATGGAAGTTTCTGATTCGCCGCGTCCCGTGGCTTCGGCCGGCTACAACTTTGTGCGCTGGATGGGCGGCGCGCTGGCTCCGTTTGTCGCGGCACAATTGGGCGAGCACTTCGGCCCGCAGGTCCCGTTCTTCGCCGCGGCCCTTGCCCTCGCGTTCGCGATCCTCGTGGCCGCCGGCGGCCGCCGCTTCCTGAAGTCGCACGAACCGCACCTCGTGTAGGAGAGCCCAACTGCTCCCCACCGCCTCCCTCGCCTCGCAAGCTCGGCCAGGGAACCCTGGCGGCGTGGGCCCACGCAGTTGTTGTCGTTATGAGGCTTCAAAACGACAACAACTGCGAGTTACTTGGGTGCGTGACAGCCTTGGTTACTTGGGTTCTATGACCGCGAGCTCCGCGGGCTTGGAGCCCTTGGGGACGAACAAGGTGTCGGCCTGCTCGAGGGACATGCCGTTGGTTTCGGGCACCTTGAACATGACGAAGAAGAACGACGCCGCGGCGAACAGCGCGTACATGCCGTAAGTCAGCGGCAGCGAACCCGCCGCCATGATGGGGAAACTCAAGGTAATGGCGAAGTTGGCGATCCACTGGGCTGCCGCGGCCAGGCCGAGCGCGCGGGCGCGGATGCGTGAGGGGAAGATCTCTCCCAGGAGCACCCACACCAACGGTCCCCACGAAGCGCCGAAGCTCACCACGAACACGTTGGCGGCCACCAGGGCCACCGGTCCCCAGGCGCCGGTCAAGGACACCGAAGAACCCGTCCCACTGGCGGAAGAAAAGGCCAGCGCCATGGCACCCAGGGAGACGGCCATGCCAATGGACCCTGTCAGCAGGATGGGCCGGCGACCGATGCGGTCCACGAGGGCGATGGCTACGAGGGTGACTAGGATGTTGGTGATGGACGTTGCCACGGAGATGGCCAAGGAGTCTTGCTCGTGGAAGCCGACTGCTTTCCACAGGGTGGTGGAGTAGTAGAAGATCACGTTGATGCCGACGAATTGCTGCAGCACGGACAGGATGATGCCGATCCACACCACGGGCTGCAGGCCAAAGGCCTTGCCACGTAGCGAGCCCTTCTTGGTGGAGAGTTCGTCCTGCTTGATGGAGTCACGGATTTCGCGGATGTGGCGTTCGGTATCGTCGCCGGGCATCAGGGTGTCGAAGATCTTGCGTGCGGTGTCTTCCTTGCCGTTGAGGACGAGGAAGTGCGGGGATTCCGGCAGCCGGAAGGCGATCAGGCCGTAGATCGCGGCGGGCACGGCACAGGCGATGAACATCCAGCGCCAGGCCTCAATTCCGAGCCACAGATCGTGGTGGGCACTTCCCGCGGAAGTTGCCAGGACGGCGTCCGACAGCAGGGCGGCGAAAATGCCCGTGGTGATCGCCAGCTGCTGCAGCGAAGCGAGCCGGCCACGGACCTGGCGCGGCGAGATTTCCGAGATGTAGGCGGGCGCGATCACAGACGCGAGGCCGATGCCCAGTCCGCCCACCAGCCGCCAGAAAACCAAATCCCAGACGCTGAAAGCCAAGCCCGTCCCGATGGAGCTGACCAGGAAGAGGGCGGCACCAAGCTTCATGGCGGGGATACGGCCGTAGCGGTCCGCCACCTTGCCGGCAAGATACGCCCCTGCCGCGCAGCCGAGCAACGCGACCGCCACAGCGAAGCCCGTGACGGCCTCGCTCAGCATGAATTCGTCCTTCATCGCATCCACGGCGCCGTTGACCACGGAGGAGTCGAAGCCGAAGAGGAAACCGCCCACAGCTCCGGCAACGGCCAGGCCAATTACCTTGCGTGGGACGCCGGAATGGCTGTCGGAGCTGGAATTGGGCATGGCTCTCCCTTGAGGAAAATTAGTCGATTGTGCGGCGCGGTCGTCGTTGGCAGCTGGTTCCGACGGGGACGCCGGGGCACTCGCGCTACACAGTGTGGCACGCTGCCAGCGTGACTTCCAGTCAGTGACGCGCGCCGCGAGAGGCAAACGCGGCCAGCCACGCCGGACGTGTCACGCCACGCAAACTTTAGCGCCGCCGTCGGGCACTCCACAGCGCGAACACTGGAAACGACAACGGCAGGCAGTCCAAAAGACTGCCTGCCGGGACGCGGTCGAAGAGACGGGACCTAGTGCGCGGAAACGGATTCCTTCGCTGCCGCCTTCGGATCCGTCAGTTTCTTGTTCGGCAAAGCGAAGGTGATCAGGAACGCGAGGCCGGTGAGCGCCGCGGCGGTCAGCATCACGGTGTCGATCGACTGCGCGAAGCCTTCAAGGATGGGCCGTGTGAGCGCCGGGTTGGCGTGGTGCAGCCAGCTGGTGTCGTTCAGGGAATCGTTCGTGGCGCCGTTCTTGAAGAAGTCATACAGCTTGGCGTTGGCGGGATCCGCGGCAACCGCAGGATCCTTGAGCACCTTGAGGTAGTCCGCGTTGCCAATGGCGTCCTTCATGCCCGAGGCGATCTTGTCGGCTGCCAGGCTGAAGAGCATCGAGATGAACACTGCGGTTCCCACGGCGCCGCCCATGGAGCGGAAGAACGCCGCGGTGGACGTGCCCACGCCCATGTCCTTCGGCGGCACGGAGACCTGCATGGCCAACGTGAGCGGCTGCATGCAGAAGCCCAGGCCCATGCCGAAGAATACGGCGATCAGGCCGGGAACCCAGAGCCCGGTGTCCACGCCGAGGGTCAGACCCATGACGATGGCTGCGGCGGTCAGGATGCCCGTGCCGAGGATCGGGAAGATCCGGAAAACGCCCGACGCCGAGATGGTCCGTCCCGCGGTAATGGAACCGAAGAGGATACCCACCGTGAAGGTGATCATCATGAGGCCCGCCTCGGTGGGGGTGAGGCCCTTGACCAGCTGCAGGTACATCGGGAGCATGGCGATGGCCCCGAACATGCCGATGCCGATGATGAAGTTCAGCAGGGAGGACAAACCGAAGGTGATGTTCCTGAAGAGCCGCAGGGGAATCAGCGCGTAGTCGCCGGCACGCCGCTCAACCAGCAGGAACGTGACGATGCCTATGACGCCGAGGCCATAGCAGATCCACGAGTTGAGGGAGGTCCAGCCCCAGCTGCGGCCTTGTTCGGCAACGAGCAGCAGCGGAACGATTGCCAGCGTGATGGCTCCTGCGCCCCAGTAGTCGATCTTCTGCTTGACGTGCTTCGCGGGCAGGTGGAGGTAGAGGAACACTACGGCCAGTGCGGCAAGGCCTATCGGCAGGTTGATGAAGAAGACCCAGCGCCAGCCGTCGAAGCCAAGGATGTTGGACGAGCCTGCGAAGGCACCGCCGACCACGGGTCCGAGGACCGAGGAAACGCCAAAGACGGACATGAAGTAGCCCTGGTACTTGGCGCGATCCTTGAGGGCAACGATGTCGCCGATGATGGTCAGCGCGAGGGCCAGCAGACCGCCGGCGCCCATACCCTGGATGCCGCGGGCGATGGCGAGCTCGGTCATGGAGTGCACGGAACCGGCGTACAGGGAGCCGGCCAGGAAGATCAGGATCGCGGCCAGGTAGAGCGGGCGGCGGCCGAAGATGTCGCTGAGCTTGCCGTACAGCGGGGTGCTCACCGTGGAGGTGATGAGGTAGGCCGTGGTGGCCCACGCCTGCAGTGACAGGCCATCGAGGTCGTTGGCGATGGTGTAAATGGACGTAGACACGATGGTCTGGTCCAGGGAGGACAGGAACATGCCGAGCATAAGGCCCACCATGACGGTGAGCGTCTGACGGTGTGTCAGGACCTCACCGGCGGCCCGTACGGGCGTGGTTTTGGACATTGCTTCTCCAAGGGTGGGAAAAAGGGGACTAAGCAGGATAGTTGCTTTCAGTAACTATCCTAATCGCTCCTGTATTCCCTGTCTTACCCGATTGGGGAAAAAATGTCAGCGCTCCACGAGAATCCCGTCAGGATCGCAGTAGATCAGGTTGCCAGGTTCGATGTGCACTCCGTCAATCACCAAGGGGATGTCCACTTCGCCACGGCCCACTTTGGAGCTTTTCTTGGGATTGCTTCCGAGGGCCTTGACGCCCAAGGGTAGCTTCGCGATCGCCACGCGATCGCGGATGGCCCCATTGATCACGACGCCGGCCCAGCCGTTCGCGACGGCGCTCTCGGCGATCATGTCCCCCATGAGGGCTGTGCGCAGCGAGCCGTAGCCGTCCACTACCAGCACTGCACCTTCGCCAGGAGTTGCCAGGACGGTCTTTACGAGTGCATTGTCCTCAAAGCACTTGACGGTGCGAACCGGGCCGTTGAAGTGCGAGACGCCGCCGAGGTCCTGGAACTGCAGTGATATCGACTCAACTTCTTCGGCACGATCGTCGTAGAGATCGGCGGTGTTGATGGGGTTCGCTGGGCTGTTCATCGTTGATCCTCCGTGTCCGTTGCAGTTACCCTAACGTGTGCGGACTTGCCCTGGCGCGTCCGTGACTTGGCGGTTGTCCACATACGGGTCTTCATAACAGTCGGGCAGGCTCCCGCGGCGCTAGGCTGAATTCACACGTCCAGACGCTAGGGGAGCACCGTCATGAGCCTGTCCGATCTGCCCGGTTCACTGCCTGAAAGACCGGTGACGGATCCTGCTCTCGATCCTGCGCCAACACAAGGCCCGACGACGGCGCTCGCCGAGCCCGTGGATCGCGTCCGCTCGTTGTGGGTCACCGGAGTTGTGCTCGTCAATGTGGGCATCAACGCCGCCTTCTTCGGACCTATCCAGGTTTTGCTGGGGCAGCAGGCCATCCACTTTGACGAAAGCCAGAAGGAAGCCATCTTTGCGCTCGTCTCGGGATGCGGTGCTGCGGTGTCCCTCGTGGCGAACCCCATATTCGGAGCATTCAGCGACCGCACTACGTCCCGCCTTGGGCGACGGGTTCCGTGGGTGCTTTTTGGAGCCATCCTGGGCGCCGCAGCCTTGGTGGCCCTGGCGGGCGCCCCCAACGTGGCGGTCATGACTATTCTGTGGTGCCTTGTCCAGGCCGGATGTAACGGAGCCTACGCGGCCATCACAGCGGCCATTCCGGATCGAGTACCAGTGCCGCAGCGCGGCGCGGTCGGCGGCCTTGCAGCTATGGGCCAGACGGTGGGGATTCTTGCAGGCGCGGTAATCGCGTCGGTGGTTTCAGGGAACTTTGCCTTTGGCTACGTTGTGTGCGCCGCCGCGCTGCTGGCCGGCGTCGTGCTCTATCTATTCAAGAACGACGACGTGCCTCTTCTTCCGGAGGCCAGGCCGCCGTTCAAACTCTGGGCTTTCGTCAAAGGCTTTTGGATCTCGCCCGTCAAATACCCGGACTTCGCGTGGGCCTGGCTGACGAGGTTCCTGGTCAATGTCGGCAACCACCTGGTCACGTTGTACTTGCTCTTTTTCCTCAAGGATGCCGTGCACCTCGAGGAAACGCAGGGGATCAAGCCTGAGTTCGGGGTACTCATCCTCACAGGCCTCTATGCCGTCATGGTGATCATCACCAGCGTGGTGGGCGGTGCCATCAGCGACCGCATGGGCAAACGCAAACCCCTCGTCATTGTCTCGTCCGTCGTCATTTCGCTGGCTGCCCTGATTCTCGCGTTCGAACCCACGTGGACGGGAGCCATCGCGGGTGCCGCGGTGCTCGGCGTCGGCTTTGGCGCGTACCTCGCCGTCGATTTCGCCTTGATCTCCCAAGTGCTGCCCACTGCGCTGGACCGGGGACGGGATCTCGGGGTCATTAACATCGCCAACTCTTTGCCGCAAGTGATCGCGCCGGCGATTGCCTCCTTTTTCGTCGTGCTCTGGGGTGGCTACGTCTCGCTGTATGTGGCCGCGGCTGTCATAGGTTTGCTGGGCGCCGTATTCGTCGTGAAGATCAAGGGCGTGGCGTAGCCCTGCGAATCCGTTCTCAGGGAACTGACAACTTGCTGCCGTATCATTGTCAGGACGCGATCGGTCTTTGGGGGGCCGCGCAATCTCCCAGAACGAAGCCCAAACCAACAGAACGCCGGAAATGTCCGAACCGAACTCCTTGGAACCGTATTCGCTGGATCTGGCCGCGGGGTTGCCCCAAATGGCGGCTGCTCCCACCACCCCGAGACAGCTATTGCGCTACGCCCGGATACTGAAGACTGCCGCGGGATTCGCCCAGCGGCAGTTCGATACCGTGAGCCTTTCGGACGTATCCACCAGAGCCCATGTTCCGCTTGGGACGCTCTACCGCTACTTTCCGTCCACGGTCCATCTGATGCTCGCGGTCTACCGTCAGCAGCTCCGGGAACTCAATGACGCCAAGCCTGCGTCTTCGAGGTGCAGCCAGCAGGAGCTCACAGGACTCGGGATGGAGATCTTCCACATGCGGGTCATGCAACCCGCCGTCGAACACTGTCTGTCCCGCACGTGGGACACTCGCGATGGTGACATCCCCGTACTCTTGCGCGATATCGAAGTGCTCTCTGCCGAGATGGTCGCGGCCGCGATCGGCGACGCCGGGAGGGCCCGGATTCTGCTCCACGTCGTCAGTGGTCTGGTCCAGTCCGTCAACTGCCGCCGGCTCTCACTTTTCGACGCCGAGAAGGACCTCAAGAACGCCTGCAAGTTGATCGCGGACGCGTAGCTTTTCCGGGAATCAACGTAATTGGTCTAGACCACTACGAGCAAAAGTATGAGTTTATGACTGGATGTCTCTAGTCTTCCTATCAAGCCCCTGTCTACGAAGACAGGACCCAAGCGGCTAGCAGCCCATATCCGCAGGAGTTTCACAGCACGGACCAGCCACCCTTGGTCCGGCACCGAAACCTCTATACCTGCCCGAATTGTGCCGTGGGTTCACGGCTAGCCTGAGGAGACAACGACGTGTCCGTCGAAACCATCACCCCCGAACAGAACCTGACTGCCCTGGCGCTGAGCGAAGAGGAAATCTTCGCCGCCCACGAAGGTGGCAAGCTCTCCGTTTCCAGCACCGTGCCGCTTTTGAACAAGCGTGACCTTTCCATTGCCTACACCCCCGGCGTCGCCGAGGTGAGCCGCGCAATCCACGCCAACCCGGAGCTTGCCCGCACGCACACCTGGGCCGAGCGGCTCGTGGTGGTCGTCAGCGATGGCACCGCGGTCCTGGGCCTGGGCGACATCGGACCCAGCGCTTCCCTCCCGGTCATGGAAGGAAAGTCTGCGCTCTTCAAGGCGTTCGGCGACCTCGATTCCATCCCCTTGGTCCTCAACACCACCAACGTGGACGAAATCATCGAGACCCTGGTCCGCCTGCGTCCGAGCTTCGGTGCCGTGAACCTCGAAGACATCTCCGCGCCCCGCTGCTTCGAGCTCGAAGAGCGTCTCATCGAAGCCCTTGACTGCCCCGTCATGCACGATGACCAGCACGGCACCGCCGTCGTGGTTCTCGCAGCCTTGACGAACGCCGCCAAGGTGACCGGCCGTGAACTTGAGGGACTGAAAGTTGTGGTCTCCGGTGCTGGTGCCGCGGGCATCGCAGTCTCCGAGATCCTGCTGACAGCAGGCGTCAAGGACGTTGTCCTTCTGGATTCCAAGGGGATCATCAACGCCGAGCGCGCCGACCTGGTGGCTGATTCAGGCAGCGTCAAGGCCCGCTTCTCCCAGCGCACCAACCCCCGCGCCCTTTCCGGCGGACCCGCCGAGGCACTGCAGGGCGCAGACGTGTTCATCGGCGTTTCCTCTTCCAAGCTGGCCGAGGAACACTTGAAGCTCATGAACGAGAATTCGATCGTGTTCGCCCTGTCCAACCCGGACCCGGAAGTCCTGCCCGAGGTCGCCGTCAAGTACGCCGCCGTCGTGGCTACGGGCCGGAGCGACTTTCCGAACCAGATCAACAACGTCCTGGCCTTCCCCGGGATCTTCCGTGGGGCCTTGGACGCCGGTGCGCGCCGCATCACCCCGGCCATGAAGATTGCCGCGGCCCGGGCCATCGCCGCGTTGGCCGAGGAAGAGCTCTCCGCCGATTACATCGTGCCCAGCCCGCTGGATCCCCGTGTCGCTCCTGCGGTCACGGCGGCGGTTGCCGCGGCAGCCGAATAGTCCGCGCTCAACCCGAATAGCCGACGACGGCGACGCTCCCGTGCTGGGGGGCGTCGCCGTCGTTCTTTGTTCCGAAGTTCGGGATATGTGAGCGAGGGTTTGGGATTAAGTCGAGATACGTGAGCGAGCGTTGGGGATTAAGTCGAGATATGTGAGCGAGCGTTTGCCTCGACAAACCCTCGCTCACCTTTGGCGGCCTTTTGGCTGACGCTCGCTCACCTTTGGCGGCCTTTTGGCTGACGCTCGCTCACCTTTGGCGGCCTTTTGGCAAACCCTCGCTCATATCTTGCGTTGGCTCCAAGGATGAATCCGCTGGCTTCCGGGTGGAGATCGGACGCTGGAGGGCAGAATCGGCGTCGCCGTGTCCTTGGCCGTGGATAGGGTGGCTGACATGGAACAGACACTGAAAGTTGCACGGCAATGGGGCGCCCCCGTGGCGGCCGTCATTTTCTTCGCGCTGTGGTGCGTGGCGGAAGCGGGAAGCATGGCTCCGTGGATTGCTCATTGGTCCGAAACATGGACGTTCATCCTGCCGAGGTTCGCGATATTAGTCCTGACCACATTCGCCATTGCTGTCTCGGCCTGGCAGCCCGTCCTCTCTCTGGGATTCACGGCCGTCCTGCTGACGGGGCAGTTGGTGTACTTTATCCCGCAACCTTATTCCGAAGATTGGCCCATCTATTTGGGGTCCTTCGTTGGCTTGGGGTTCTCCATGTGGACTGCGAGAGGTCGTCTGCAATTTGTTGTGGCCGGGAGCAACGTCGTTTTCGCGGGCGTGATGACGTTCATCATGCTTTCCTGGCGATATGGGGTCGGCGTTGGATGGTTTAGACCTTTGTTCATGGGCGACAGGTACGCGTTGGCCAACTACGGTTGGCAACTCTTCTCCTTCCTCCTTCTCATCGCCGCAGGCTGTGCTGCCGTCGGGATCGCCCTTCGCCTTTATGAAGAACGCGGCACCCTTTCCCTAGCCCGCAACCTCGCCCAGGCAAACCTCAAGGAGACCGAGGTCGAGTTGGTCGTGGAGCAGGAGCGCACGCGGATCGCCCGTGACCTCCACGACGTCTTGGCACACTCGCTCGCAGTGATCGCCGCGCAAGCCGACGGCACCCGCTATCTCAGCCAAGACCAACCCAAGGCAGTGCTCGACGCCTTGGAGAACATCGCGGTATCGGCCCGCCACGCATTGGTGGACGCCCAGCGCGTCATTGAGGGAGTCCGCGACGACGGCCTGGTGGCCCCGCAGCCCAGGCTCACCGACGTCGGGCCTCTTGTCGAGCGGATGCGTCAGGGGAGCCTCAAGGTCCAGCAGAGCGAAACCGGAACCCCGGTGGACCTTGGCGCGGGCCAGCAACTCGCAGTATTCCGGATTGTGCAGGAATGCCTCACGAACGCCCTCAAGCACGGCGGACGCGGCACGGCCGTGCGCCTTCACTTCGACTGGAGCGGCCCAGGCCTGACCATGCACGTTGCTTCAGAATTGCCGGCGTCCGTTTCGATTGGGGGGACGGACGACGGCGGTGCCGCCGAGCGCGTGGGGCGCGGCATCCCCGGAATGCGTGAGCGTGCGCACCTTGCCGGCGGCTGGCTTAGTTCCGGGCCCGACGGCGAGCAGTTCCGTGTGACGGTCTTCATCCCGTACGGCTCGCGCCCGGCACCCGTCCTCCCCGAAGATGGAGCGGAAGGCAGCTCGGATCGGGAGGACGGTCCGTCCGCCAAGGGGCTCGAGCAGGAGCCGGCGCTGGCGCTCGAGGGCGCCTCGCCGTCGTCGGGCCCTGAGCGGGAAAGCGTCGGACGTGGCTGAGGTACCCATCACGGTTGCCTTAGTGGACGACCAACCCCTGTTCCGCGCCGGCATCCGCATGTTGGTGCAGAGCCAAGCGGACATGGACATGGCCTGGGAGGCCGACGACGGCGAACAAGCCGTGGCGCTCGCGGCCAAACAGCGGCCGGACGTCATGCTGATGGACCTTCGGATGCCCGTGCTGGACGGAGTCGAGGCCACGCGTCGCATCACGGAGGAAGCCGATGCGGCCGGGGCGGACAAGCCAAAGATCATTGCCCTGACCACCTTCAACAGGGACCAAGCCGTGGTTGAAGCCGTGCAAGCGGGCGCCAGCGGATACCTGCTCAAAAGCGCCGAACCGGAATTCCTACTGGCCGCGATCAGGACGGTGTATTCCGGATATTCGGTGATCGCGCCTGGTTCGGTCCACGAGCTTTTCCAGCACGCGGCCAGGACAGTGCCGGTCGCAGGGCCGGACCTCGCGGTGATGGACGAACTGTCGCCACGCGAGCGGGATGTGTTCCTGCTGGCGGCCAAAGGCTTGGGGAACGCCGAGATGGCGCAAAGCCTGTTTGTCTCCGAGGCCACGGTGAAATCCCACCTGCGCAGTGTGCTCAGCAAGCTCGGGCTGCGTAACAGGCTTCAACTCGTGGCCTTCGCCTACGAACACCGCCTACTGGGCTGAAAGGACGCCATATGTGAGCGAGCGTTGGCGTTTTGGGCCCGATATGTGAGCGAGCGTCGGCTGTTGGGCGAGCATATGTGATGGAGGGTTTGACAGGGCGGCCAGGACGCAAAGGCGACGGCCGCCCCGAAAGGGACGGCCGCCGTCGTGCAACTGCAGAGTCCTGCAGAGTCAGGGTGCGCTACATGGCGCGGCCCTTCGACTCCTCTCTTGCGTCGCGTCCAAGCCACACACCAAGGGCAACCATGACAACACCGAGAACCAGGTGCAGCCAGTCGTCCGCGGCGTTCATGGGCACGAAGTCAGCGCTCATGCTCGACATGGTGATGAGACCGTAGATCCAAAGGACGAGGTAGATTGCGCCGCCACCGATGAGGTAACCGCGCGCCATCCTTCCAGTCCTCGCGAAGTACAGGCCTGCTGCGCCGAACAGCAAATGGACAATATTGTGCAGGACGGATACTTGGAAGATTCCAAGAAGCATGGCGCCCGAGTCATGTCCTGCGAAGGTCATGGCGCCGTAATTGCTGGTGATGCCCGGGATAAATCCCAAGACGCCAACAGCCAGGAAAACCCAGCCTAAAACCAGTGCTGTGTTGTGCAGCGTCAGCCCCATCACGTGGTGGTGCTGCGCGGGGTGTGAAGCAGTAGTCATAGCTCCTCCCGATCACGATTTACATCGGCCCTTCAAATGGAGGGCCGTATCGCGGCAAGGAGTCGGAACCCTGCCGACGAGGATATCTTACTCCCGAAAACCCCGGAAATAGAGGGGAGAAGCTGGGACAAGCGCAGCTAGCATGGTTCTGTGATGCCCAATTCTGCGACGCTTTGTCCTGCGATGGCAGGGCAATCGTGAGTGAGCCATCGGTTCCCGGAGTCCGCGGAGCGATTTTCGGGGACACCAGGGACATCACGCCGTTCCGGAATGGACATGTCCGCACATCGGTGACTGGACTGGCTGAGGGCTTGAGCGATGCGATTGCGGGCGTCCTGAAAGGAAAGGCCGCTGGCCGGATCGGGGTCGCCGGAGACGTTCCCAGGCTCAAACGACTGGCGGGCAAGACCGCCAAATCGGTCTACGACGCCGTCTTCACCAGCACGGAACCGGACCGCCTCATCACCCTGGCCCGCGCCTACCCCGGCTGGGCTGGCCTCTGCTACGTGATTGCCGGGCTGCTTGTGTACAAACACGGTGGATACCTTCGGGCGTCGGAACTGCTGCAGCGGGGCTTGTCCATACGGATCGACGACGCCGCGAGCCAGTTCTCCGCAAGTTACCTTCGCAGGGTGGTCTCGCGGGTTGAGGTGGCGGAGCGGATTGACGTTCCCGTCCTGTTCAGCGAGGAATCAGTGTTCCTTGCCCTCTCGCATTGCTTCAGGGAAACGGGCCAGACGGCCGAAGCCCTGGACATCCTGGCCAGCCTGCCGCCGTCGTTGCCCTCCGCCTTGGCCCGCTGCACCGCGGCGGCAGCGCTCGAGCAGCACGCCGACGTCGTCGCCTGGACCGAGGGGCTCCGCAACACCGACGACCTCTCTGCGTCGCTGTTGCTGATTCGGGCACAGTCGCTCAGGGCGTTGGGGGAGCGGGAGGCAGCCCAGGCCGCACTCGTGGAGGTACTCCGGAGGAAGAAGACCAGCCTCGCCTTGCGCAATGATGCCCTCACGGACCGGGCCCTATCGATGCTCGAGGTCAGGCGGAGGCCCAACCCGCGGCCGCTTGTCGTTAAGCGGGTTCCGCGTGGCAAACAAGAGGGGACTGAGCTGGAAGCCGTCGACGGGATTCGCAAGGATGTCGAGGTGCGCCGGCTGTGGAACAAGGATTTCGGGGAGCCGGGCGGTTAAGTCCGAAGCGTGCGGAGGACTCCCCGAATGGAGACCCCCACGGCGCCGACAAGTGGCAGCAGCATGGCCAGGACAACCACGGTGTTCGGCTGGAATGTCACGCGTCCGCTGGCGTTGCGGCCATAGACCCCGACGGGGAGCACGAGACCGCCCCCGCCACCGCCGGCAGCATTGGCTCCAGCGCCTCCTCCTCCGAATCCAAAGGACACCAGGGCCACCGGGATCAGTTCTTCGCCGCCGATCTGCAGGGGAGGACCGTAGGCCCTTGAGACGCCGACCTTCTTGAAGGACTCTACGAGCGCTGAAAAGTCATTCGACATGAAACCGACGATAGGGCGACCCGCCGCGGAACGCCAGAGCGATCTCACCCGACGGCCGAGTCACCGCAGGAGCGGAAGCAGCTGTTCGACCAACAGAACAGCCCCGAGCACCACCATGATGATGCCGCTCGCAAGGGTCACCACGCGTGCAGCGGAAGGCCGGGACTGCAGCAGCCTTCTCGAGGTCAGGGCCACCGCTGTGTAAATGATGCCCGCGAACAAGACGAACGTGAGGCCCAGTACACCTGACTGCACCGGCACCGGAAGGGACGCCTCCGGGCTCACAAATTGCGGCACCAGCGCGAGGAAGAACAGCAGCCCCTTGGGGTTGATGCCGCTCGTGCCCATGCCTTTCAGGAAGGTGCGCGCTTGGTTTCGGGACTGCCCGACGGCGTCATCCGCACTGAAGCTTGCGCCGCGCCACGAGCGCATGGTGCTCACGCCGAGCCAGAGCAAGTAGGCTGCGCCCGCGATCGTCAGCCAGCCAAGAAGCCCCGGAACGCCCGTCAAAAGGGCGGCGAGTCCGGCCACCAGGAGAGCCGTGTGGAGCACGTAGCCGCTGCACAGGCCGGCCACTGCGGGGAGGAAGCTTCGCTGCCGCAGGCCTGCGGCAATCGAATACGCCCAATCGACGCCCGGGGTGCACGCCAAGGTCACGGCGACAATGACGAAGGCGAGGAAAAGCTGGGGATTCATGGTGGCTCCTGGCTGGCGGTTACACCATGAACTTTATGGAAAATCGGCCCATAAGTGTTCCCGTTTTTAGCTAGGCTTGCCGGGGTTTCGGTAAGATATTTGCGTGATTGATGGAATTGATAGAACTATTTTGCGCCACCTCAAAGAGGATGGCCGAATGACTGCCACCGCGCTCGCCGCAAAGGTGGGATTGACCGTGGCTCCGTGCCATCGAAGGCTGAGGGATCTTGAGGCTTCCGGCGTGATTCGGGGGTACCGGGCGGACATCGATCCGGCGGCGATTGGCTTGGGATTCGAGGCGATAGTCTTTGTGACCCTGCGCCAGGCTGACCGCGCCACGATGTCGGAGTTCGAAGACCGAGTGGCAGCCATTCCGAACATCGTCGAGGCCCAGCGGCTCTTCGGCTCGCCGGACTACCTCCTCCGCGTGATCGCCGCCGATCTCCCGGCCTACCAGCGCTTCTACGACGACCAACTCTCGGCACTTCCCGCCGTCGAGCGCCTCAACTCGACGTTGGTGATGAAGAACCTGAAGACCAACGCGGGGCCACCGGTCTGAGTTCGTGGTCCATCACGGAAACGGTCGGGGCTTTGGATTCGTTGCCGAGCCAGCGTCGGTGGGTATCTGAGGCCGGTTCTGGGGCGGCTGGGGTGGGGACCGGTGGCGGGGCGCGGGGGGTGGTGGCTTGGGTGCGGCCGGTGCCGCGGGTGTGCGGGGCGGCGTGCGCCAGCGCCGGGGCCGGCGTGAGCCTGCGCGGCGGTCTTTTTCCAGCTGGAAAGCGATTCTTGGGGGCTGTGGAAAAAGTCCTGGGGTTTGTTTCGTGGGTGGGGTTCTTTGGGCTTATTTTGTCAGAGCCTCATGTGAGGCTGGTTTTATGGACGGAAACCGGGGAGCACAGCGGAGCGGGATGGGCGCGCCTTCGGGCGGCGCTGGCCTGGATGCTGCCGTCCTGGGTGGCCGGACCACGGGTGCCTGGGTGCAGGGGTTGATCGAGGCGGTGAACGCGATCCGGCCGACCGCAGGCTACACGGAACCTGCCGGCAGCACGGAGCCGGCCTGTGGTGCTGAACCGGTCGGCAGCGCGGAATTGGGCGCCGAATTGATTGATCAGTTGCGGGGTTTGGAGGATTTGAAGTCCGCGGCCGCTGCTGCGCAGGCGAGGATCACTGTGGCGTTCGATACCGTGCAGCGTCGGGTTCAGGCTGATCTGGGTGTCCCGGCTGACGAGCGGGGCCGCGGGGTCGGGGCGCAGGTGGCTTTGGCGCGGCGGGAGTCCCCGGCCCGGGGGTCGCGGTTCGTGGGCCTGGCGAGGGCCCTGGTCACGGAAATGCCCCGCACCTTGGCGGCGTTGGATGCGGGACAGCTGAACGAGTGGCGTGCGATGTTGTTGGTGAAGGAAACGGCCTGCCTGTCCGCCGAAGACCGCTGTGCGGTGGACGGGGAGCTGGCCGCCGATACCGGGGCCTTCGACGGCGCCGGGGATAAGACCATCACTGCGGCGGCGAAAGCCGCGGCGTACCGGCGGGACCCGCGTACGGTGACGCAGCGGGCTGCCCGTGCGGCCGGGGAGCGGTGTGTGAGCCTGCGCCCGGCACCTGACACCATGACCTACCTGACCGCGCTGCTTCCCGTGGCGCAGGGCGTGGCGGTGCATGCGGCGTTGAGCCGGCACGCCGATACGCTGCGTTCGGCCGGGGAGGACCGGTCCCGGGGCCAGATCATGGCGGACGCCCTCGTCGAACGCACCACCGGCACACCCTCAGGCATCTCCGGGGTGGAGGTCCAGCTCGTCATGACCGACCGGACCCTCTTTCAAGCCGATGCCGAGCCGGCCCGGCTCACCGGGTATGGGATCGTGCCCGCGGCGTGGGCAAGGAATCTCCTGGCCTCAAGCCCCGGCAGCGACGAAGACCCGGGCCAGGCAGGGCTGCCCCAAGCCGGACAGCCCGAGTCCGGGGAGCAGGACTTCAAGGTTTGGCTCCGGCGCCTCTATACCGCTCCCGGGACCGGGGAGCTCCTCGCCGCGGACTCGAGGGCGCGGTTGTTCCCGCCCGGGTTGCGGCGTTTCATCCAGGTCCGGGACGATGTCTGCCGCACCCCGTACTGTGACGCGCCGATCCGGCATTACGACCACGTCGTTCCCTGGCACCAGGGCGGGACCACCAGCCTGGACAACGGGGCGGGCCTGTGTGAAGCCTGCAACCACACCAAAGAACTCCCCGGCTGGACAGCACAAACCAGCGCAGCAACAAGCCCCGGCGAGCGGCACCTGTTCGAAATCCGAACCCCCACCGGTCATGCCTACCGCTCAAAAGCCCCACCAATGCCCGGAACACCCCTGAACGGAGACCCGCCCGTCATGGCGGCGCACTTTTTCGGCGACTTGTTCCACAGGCGCCACCGGCCGGAACTGCGCCGACCAGCCTAGACACGTCCGCTGTTCCTGCCGCACGGCAACGCGCCCGGCCGGGTGCGCGCCGCTATTGGGCGCCCCACCACCGGGCGCCCTTAACACCCGCGCGCTTCACCCTTCACCCCCGAAGCAACCCCGTCGTCCGGTACGGAATCACCTCGCGCAGGAACATACTCGTGGACGTGCGGACGATTCCCGGGCACAGCCTGATCTCTTCCGACACCCGGTATAGATCGTCCGGGCTTGTGGCGACCACGCGGATGATGAGGTCGGTGTCCCCGGCTGGCGCATGGCATTCGAGTACTTCGGGGATGTCGCGTAGGGCTGCGATCGCCTCGTTCAGTCGGCTCTGATCCAACTCCGCACTCACCGCCGCCGCAACACCGCGGCCCAGCGCCGAGGGCAGTACCCGGCTGCTGTTCGGACGAAGAGCACCCGACGCCGACATACGCTCCAGGCGCGACTGGACCGTCCCGCGCGCCAAGCCCAAGCGCTGGGCGAGAACCATGATCGGCACCCGAGGGTCGTCGTCGAGCGCGGCCAGGATGCGCTTGTCCGTTGAATCCAATTCCTGCATCGCTGCCGCTTTCTGCCTAGTCGCCGAAGATCTGACTGGTCAGAATGTCCAACCGAACCTATTCTCCCGCACAATGCCTGCCGAACGGCCCGCCAGCGGAACCGAGTTGCCCGCGAGCCATGGTTGCGAATCATTTACATGCCCGTAACGGGAAACCCTTGACGGCATGAATTTAAAACGCGAAACTCTTCTCATATGTGATTGACGTCTCAAGACGATCGGCGCCCAAAGCGCCGGCTCCTGGGAAGAAACCAAAGGCGAAGAAAATGGCAACAACACTCGAACTCACCGTCCGCACCGCATCATGGACCCGGCCGCCCCGCGAACTGGTCCGCGCGTTCGAAGCGTTCCCGGTGGCAAACATCGGTGACGCGATGGAGCGGCTCGGAATCGTCGACGGCGGAATCAGCCCGGTCTGGGAAGGCGCCCGCTGCGTCGGCTCGGCACTCCCGGTCCTGGGCGCCGCCGGAGACAACGCCGCCGTCATCGAAGCGCTGAAGTACATCGAGCCCGGTGACGTGGTGGTGATCAACGGCTTCGGCCACGAACACCGTGCCTTGGTGGGCGAGCAGCTGTCTCAGCGCTTCGAAGCCGCGGGCGCCACCGGAGCCGTCATTGACGGCTACATCCGGGACCGTGCCACCATCACCGAAATCAAGTTCCCCGTCTTTGCCCGCGGTGTCACCCCTGCCGGTCCGTTCAAGAACGGTCCGGGAGTCATCGGCGAACCCGTAGCAATCGGCGGCATCGTCTGCTCGGCAGGCGACATCGTCGCTGCCGATGACGACGGCGTCGTCATCGTCCCCCAGGCCCGCGCCGCGGAAATCCTGGAACGAGTCATCGCCGTGGCCGCGCACGAGGCCGAGATGACCGCGGAAATCACCCGCGAATACAGCTAGCAGCGCTTTCTCCCACCCCAGCCCCCTCATAGACTGAAAGCACCCACCATGACAAAGCAATCGACGGACTCAGTGGATCTGAACACCGCTCAAATCAAGGTCGTTACCGCGGACGGCAGGATGGTGCGCAAGGCAACCTTTGCCGGCACCATGGGTTCCTTCGTGGAATGGTACGACTACGGTATCTACGGCCTGCTGACCACGTACCTGGCCATCAACATCATGGGTTCCAAGGACGTCGGCTCCTTGCTCCTGACCAACGTCGGTTTCCTGGTGAGCTTCCTGGCCCGCCCCTTCGGCAGCGTCATCTGTGGTTTCCTGGGTGACAGGCTGGGCCGCAAGAACCTGCTCGCCGTCCTCCTGCTCCTCATCTCCGGGGCCACGGCCTGTATTGGCTTGATCCCGTCGTACTCTGTGATCTTCTGGGCTGCTCCGGCATTGCTGATCCTGCTCCGGATACTGCAGGGATTCTCCGCCGGCGGCGAAGTGGCAGGCGCCATGGCCTTCGTGGGTGAATACGCACACAACAAGCACCGCAACTACTCCATGAGCTTCATCGCGGTCGGTTCCTTCTGCGCCCTGCTCTTCGGCAGCGCCATCTCCGCCACCCTCATCACCACCCTCGGGGATTCCACCATGGGAGCCTGGGCCTGGCGCATCCCGTTCCTCGTCGCCCTGCCCCTGGGCTATGTCGGCTTCTACATCCGCTCCAAGATGGAAGACACCCCGCACTTCGCGGCATTGCGTGAGCGCAACGAGGTGGAACGCAACCCGCTGCGCACCGTCTTCACCTCCAAGCGCCACCTCAAGGCCATCGTCCTGACCATCTTCCTCCCGGCACTGAACGGCCCCGGCTACTACCTGCTGTTCGCCTACATGCCCACCTACCTGAAGACCCAGCTGGGCGCCGCCAACAACTTCACGATGCTCCAGGCTCTCCTCGTGACTGCCGTCAGCCTGGTGGCCATCATCATCGCGATCCCCCTGATGGCCCGCTTGTCCGACCGTATCGGCCGCAAGCCCGTGCTGGCCCTCTCCGCCGTGCTTATGGCCGTGGTTTCGTACCCGATGTTCGCCATGATCACCACCGGCAACATGCCGCTGGCCTGCGTTGCCACGGTCGTGATGGCCATCGCGTTCTCCGGCCACGCCGCCGTCGTCCACACTGTGCTGACCGAAATGTTCCCCACCACGGTCCGCTACAGCGCGTACAGCATCGGCTTCAGCATCAGCACCATCATCTTCGGCGGCAGTGCCCCGCTGGTCATGACCGAACTCATCAAGGCCACCGGCAACAGCATGGTTCCCGCCTACGCCTCGATCGGCACGGCCATCATCACGCTCGTCTCGGTCTACTTCCTGAAGGAAACCAAGGGTCAGCCGCTGCAGACGCACTAGCAAGACCAGAACCCCGACGGCGGCGGCCGCCCGCCACCGAAACGGCAGCCGCCGCCGTCGAGCGCTAAGCCCTCGAACCCTTAGTACCGAACAGAACCACCAGGAGTCACCTTGAGCATCAATTCAGTAGCCGTCGTCGCAGACCTCGGCGAAAGCTACGGCAACTACACGATCGGCGACGACGACGCCCTCCTGGGCCTCGTCACCGCTTCCAACATCGCCTGCGGTTTCCACGCCGGCGATCCGAGGGTCATGGATGCCACCGTCAAGGCCTGCGTGGAACGCGGCATCGAACTCGGGGCCCACCCCGGATATCCGGACTTGGTGGGCTTCGGCCGCCGCCTCATCGAAGCCAGCGAAGAAGAAATCCGCACCGACGTCCTCTACCAGATCGGCGCCCTGGACGCGTTCGCCCGCATCCACGGCGGCAAGATCAGCCACGTGGCCCCGCACGGGCGCATGGGCAGCATCGCCCAGACGGACGCCAAGCACGCCCGCGCCATCACGGACGCCATCAAGGCCTACGATCCCGCCTATATCGTGATCTGCCAGAACGGCCTGTTGGCCGACGAATCCCGCAAGCGCGGTCTTAAGGTTGGCTACGTCTTCCTCGCGGACCGCGGCTACGGTGAAGACGGCATGCCCGTCTCCCGCAACAGCGAAGGCGCACTCCTGCACGACCCCGAGGAAATCGGCCGCCGCGTGGTCCAGGTGGTGACAGAAGGAACTGTCCGCGCCGTCACCGGCAAGGTGGTCCCGCTCGGTCACGATGCCGACGTCGTCCTCCTCCACGGCGACCACCCGCAGGTCCTCCAGAACGGCACCGCCCTCCGTTCGGCCCTCGACAAGGCAGGGATCAAAGCCACCGGGCTGCAGGAAGTCCTCGCCGAAAAGGCCCGGCTCGCCACGGTCTGAAGCTGAGCAACCCCCGGATCCATCACCCGTACCACCGAGCAGGACTCATGACCACGCACACAGCACCCGCGGAGCGGCTGCGCCACCCGCCCGAATTGGAAGCCGAGCCGTTCGGCGACTCAGCCCTCATGCTCAGGGTCAAGAACGACGACGCCGACTTCCGCCGGGCGGCGGGCAGCCGGCTCCGCGATGTGCTGCTGGAGGTGCGGCCGTACGGGGTGTTGGACATCGTGGCCGGTGTTGAGTCCTTGCTGGTCGAGTTCGATTGCCTGGCGGTGACCCACGAACAACTGGCCCAGACCATCCGCCTTGCGGTTGCCGGCAACGCCCTGGAGCCCGGAGCCGCTAGCGCCTCGCAGTCACTTTTTGTCATCCCGATGGTGGCCAGCGAGGAATTCTCCCCGGACCTTCCGGGCGTGGCCGAGGAGTTGGGCCTGAGTCCTGAGGCGGTGCTGCGGAAGTTCCAGTCCTCGGTGCTGACCATCAACCTGTTGGCCGCGGCCATGGCCCCCATGATGGGCGGCGTGCAGTTCCCGGGCCAGGTCAGCCGCTGCGTCGAGCCTCGGACCAACGTGGAACCCGGGTCTGTCATGGTGGCCGGCACCAATGCCATCATCCAGCCGTTCCCGGGGCCGAGCGGCTGGAAGGTGATCGGCCGGACCCCGCTCACCATCTGCGACATCCGCGAAGATCCTGCTACCTCCTACAAGCCGGGGGACTCGGTGCGTTTTGAAGTCGTTCCGGAGCGCGAATGGGCGCGGCTCGAGGGGCAGTTCCTCCGGGCCTCGGACGGCGGCGCTAGTTTGAGCGCCGGCGCCAGCCCAAAGGCCGGCTCAGAAGGGGCCAACAGTGACCTTCCCTGAACGCGCGATCGGCATCAAAGTGAGCGAGGCCGGCTGGCTGTCCACGTTCCAGGACCTGGGCCGCGAGAATTCCGAGTTCATGGGCGTCCCGTGCGGAGGTGCGGCGGACCAGCACTCCGCGGCCGCGGCCAACATCCTGGTCGGCAATAGCCGCAAGGCAACGTGCCTGGAAATCATGGGCGGACGCTTTGCGTTCACGGCCACGCATGACGTGATGTGCGCCGTGACCGGGGTTCCTGCCGAAGTCACGGTGAACGGCGATCCGGTGGCCATGTGGGAGCCGCTCTGTATTCCGGCCGGAGCCCGTGTTGTGATTGCCAAGGCCAGTGGCGGCATGCGGAATTACCTGGCCTTCAGCGGGGAACTGGAAACCGCCCGCTTCATGGGCAGCGCCGCGCCCGAATCACGTATGGGCTTCCCCCAACAACTTGCTCCGGGACAGATCCTCACTCTCCACAGCCGGTACCGCGGATTCACCCACCCGTTCCTGACCCAGCCCCTGTTCCAACTTCCAGTTCCAGTGCCGGACTTCAGCCCGGACGTGTGGACTATCGATGTCGTCGAAGGCCCTGAAACGGACCGGACGCCCGGCATCCGGAAACTGCTCAGCTCCAGTAATTACACCGTAGGCGCTAAATCCAACCACGTGGGCCTGCGCCTGGACGGACCAGTTGTGCATCCCGAGGGGCTCGGGGAAATCGTGTCCCATGGTGTGCCGATCGGTGCATTCGAAATCCCGCATGGCGACGAGCTCATCATCCTGGGCCGCTCACGGACCCTCACCGCGGGCTATCCGATCGTGGCGGTCGCCGCCAAGGCCTCCCTGTCCATGCTGGGCCAGGCCAGTCCCGGCCGGAAGATGACCTTCCGCTGGATCAGCAACGTCCAAGCGGTCGAACAATATCGCGAACAGCAGCGCCTCCTCGCGCATCTGGAAGGGCGCGTGCACGCCCTTTTCGCCGCCGTCGGGCTCCCTGTCTCCACAAGTTCCGCGGCGGCCCCTTCGCAGAGTCCGGCTGCGGCGTGACCCACAGGCCGAAGAAAACACTTGACCACCATTCTCTAAAATGAGAAACTCTTCTCATATGTGATAGGTATCTCAAATGATTCACACTAAGAACACAAGGAACTGAAACCATGGGACTTCTGGACGGCAAGCTCGCGATCATCACCGGGGCCGGGACCGGGATGGGACGCTCGACGGCGGCCCTGCTGGCAGCCGAAGGTGCCGCAGTGGTGCTGGTAGGGCGGCGTGAAGACGTCCTGCAGGAACTCGCTGCGGAAATCGTCGCCGACGGCGGCCGCGCAGTTGCCCGGGCCGCGGACATCACCTCCAAAGACGACGTGGACGCGCTGCTGGACTGGATCCACGGGAATCTCGGCCAGGTGGACATCCTCGTCAACAACGCAGGCAGCGCCAGCAAGGTCCTCAACGTCCGCTGGATCAGCCAGCAGGAGTGGAATGACGTCCTCGACGTCAACCTCAACGCCGTCTACCTGCTCAGCCAGGCAGTCCTCCCGGACATGCTGGACCGCAAGACCGGAACCATCATCACCGTCTCCTCGCTCGCAGCCGTCAACCCCAACTTGCTCGGGGGCGCCGCCTACGGTGCGGCCAAGGCCGCGGTCCGGAACTTCATGACCTATCTCCACAACACCTTCCGCAACGATGGACTTCGCGCGGTGACCATCCTGCCCGGTGAGACCGCCACGCCTATCCTGGACAACCGCGCCCGCCCGCCCCGTGCCGAGGAGCGCGATGCGATGGTCCAGCCCGAGGACGTGGCCCGCGCCATCCACCTCGTGGCCACGTTGCCACAGCGCACCGTGGTCCAAGAGCTCGTCATCGCCCCCACCATGCAGCGGGACACCTCGGGCGACATCGAGATCAGCCGCTGGGCCGGAGCCCCCGCCGACGAATTGCCCCAGCGATGAAACGCCGCAGACTCTATCCGCCCGTCTTCAAAACAACACCAGCCACCACCCAGATCAGGACCCTCATGTCACTCGAGCCAGCCACCGCCGTCGCCGATTTTCAGCCCTCCGAAGCTGTGCAGCGCATCCAGCGCACATCGCTGCGTGTTCAGCAGCCCCAATCCAAAGGGGACCTCGTCTCCTTGGCCATGGGCGAGCCGGACTTCGACACACCGGCCCAGGTTCGAGCAGCAGCCGCCCGCGCCCTTGAGGACGGCTTCACCCACTACTCGCCGTTGCTTGGCGAGCTGGTGCTTCGCGAGGAGCTGGCTGCCCGTATCGGCCAGCTCCTCGGCGGAGTGGCCAGCCCCGGCGACGTGCTCATCACGCAGGGCGGCACGGCCGGCCTGTCCGCGGCGATCCTTGGCATCGTCAACCCGGGCGACAAAGTGGTTATCCCGGACCCGACCTATTCCCTTTATGCGGACCTCGTGAGCATGGCCGGGGGCATCACCGTGCCGGTGCCGCTGGCCGATGACCTGCACTGGGACCTCGAGGCGCTGGCCACAGCGCTTGAAGGCGCCAGGATGTTCGTCTTCTGCAACCCCTCCAATCCGACCGGCATCGTTCATTCCCGCCGCGAGCTCGAAGCCCTCGCCGACATGGTCGCCGGAACCGACACGCTGATCCTTTCCGACGAGGCCTACAGCGATCTCGTCTACACGCCCGAGCCCTTCACCTCTGCACTGGAAATCGAAGCCCTGTCCGGCCGGACCATCTACTGCCAGACCTTCTCCAAGAGCTATGCCATGACCGGCTGGCGCGTCGGCTACCTCTGGGGCCCGTCCGACGTCATCGCCTCCGCAGCCCGGGTCCACAACACCTTCAACGGCTCCATGAACCAGGCCGTGCAATACGCCGCGTTGACCGCCCTGAAGACCTGTGGGCCGGACATCGAACGCATGCACGCCTCCTATGCCCTGCGCAGGGAACTCATGGCCAACGGCCTCCAGCAGATTCCGGGTCTCACGGTCAGCTCACCGGAAGGGGCCTTCTACCTTTTCCCCAAGTACGACGTCGAGCTGCCGGCGGCCGCAATGGTGGCCCACCTGCGCAATCACGGCGTGGCCGTCCGTCCCGGCAGCGAGTTCGGCCGAAACGGCGAGTTCCACCTGCGCCTGTCCTACGCGGCCAGCTCCCAGGCGATCACCGCCGGTGTGGAGCGGCTGGCGGCCGGACTGGCCGAGCTCCGGTGAGTGCCGCGGACGTGGCCAGCGTAGCGCCACCTGTTCAGGCGCTACGCTGGAATCTGACACGGAAGGGGGCGCCCATGCGCAGCGACACCCAACGCAACCGCCGCCAGCTGGTGCGGGCCGCCGGGAAGCTCTTCGCCAAGGCCAAGGGCCCGGTGAGCATGACGGACATCGCCCGTGAAGCTGAGATCTCCCCCGCAACGGCGTACCGACATTTCGCCTCGGTGGAGGACGTCCTGGCCGCGTTCCGCTTTGGTGTTGGCGAGAAGCTGCGCGATTTCAGTGTTGCCCAGACCACGTCCGGGGTGGAGCTGTTAGAGAGCGTCAGCCGGCACTGGGTGGGACTCGTCATCAAGCATGGCGGTTCCATGGTCCACACCCGTTCCGGCGAGGGGTACCTGGCCCGTCTTCGCTCCGGCGCTTACTACCTGACTATCCAGGCTGAGGCTTTGGAGCGGCCACTCCGGGAGGCCTGTGAGGAGCTCGGCCTCCGGCCCCTGGGGGATGAGGCCATGTTCCTTTGGAATATCCTCTTTGACCCCCGAGAAATTTTCGATCTGCTCAACACCGTCGGCCTGGACAAGGACCAAGTGTCCACCAAGCTTTGTGCTGCTCTCCGCGGAGCCTTGGCCGCGTGGGCCGCTGCCGAGCCAACTTCGGCAAAGTGACCATCTCCTGTTCGTCTTCTGTTGAGGAATTAGTCAGATTGACCAGTGACGGTTGAGTCCGTTGCGCCAGTTGTAGTGTTCCTGTTGAAATAGTGGCAACGAAGGGAAAGGCTACCGCCGGACCCCACAGGCTACGGATCCCCCGGCACACCACCCGGCCACCCGAAACACCGTCCCGCAAGGACGCAGCCGCTGATTGACTCTTGTTCACAGCATCGTCTTTCCGCACCCCGTCGGCGTCGTCATAAAGGGCGGCCGGCACCATAAGAGCCCCTGAGCCACCGAACGCGTTGCGGTAGCTGAGGGGCTCTTGTGCTGCCCGGGTTGTGTTCTCAAAGGGGCTGAATCAACACCGCGACATAGTCGTACTCATCTTGGGAGGCGGACATCCACTCGACCTCCACCAGATCACCCGCATTGAGGGACCTGTATCCGCCGGATTGCTGGATGACCGAGAAATGCCCGAAGCATTTCTTCCCGTCAGGAAGAATAAGTTCCCCCCAGCCTTCTTCTGCCTTCCACAAGGAAACCGTCGCCTTGATTCGAGCTGAGCTCAACGTTGGTCCTCTCTTTGGAAATTAAACGTAGGCAATTGTCCCAGTGCCCGGACCCTCGCCGGAATCCTGCAGGCACGCCCGGCGGCGCATAGTCTTGTGCCATGACTTCCGCTGGCCGCTTCGCTCCGAGCCCCTCCGGCGAGCTCCACGTGGGCAATCTGCGTACCGCCATGCTCGCGTGGCTCTTCGCGCGTTCCACTGGCCGCGACTTCCTGCTGCGCGTGGAGGACCTCGACCGTGCGCGGGCCGGCGCCGAAGCCGTGCAGCTCCGCGACTTGGAAGCTGTCGGCGTGACGTGGGATGGCGCCGTCGTACGACAGACGAACCGTTCCGGGCTGTACAACGCCGCGATCGAACGGCTCACCGACGCCGGACTGACATATGAGTGCTTCTGCACGCGGCGCGAAATCCAGGACGCGCCGTCCGCCCCGCACGCGCCTCAAGGTGCCTACCCGGGGACGTGCAGGAACCTTTCGACGGCGGAGCTTGAGATCCGCCGGGCCTCCCGCCCGGCCGCCATCCGGCTCCGTTCCGAAACGCATGTGTGGACTGTTCAGGACGGGCTGCACGGGTCATTCACGGGCGTCGTTGATGACTTTGTGCTCCGGCGGAACGACGGCGTCACTGCCTACAATTTGGCCGTGGTGGTGGATGATGCGGAGCAAGGCGTGGACCAAGTGGTCCGCGGAGACGACCTCCTGTCCTCCACACCCCGCCAAGCCTATTTGGCCTCTTTGTTGGGCGTGCCCGTTCCGGAATACGCCCATGTCCCCTTGGTACTGAATCGCGATGGCGCCCGCTTGGCCAAGCGCGACGGTGCAGTGACGCTCGGCGACCTTGCCGCCGTCGGGCTGTCTGCGGGAGAGGTGCGGGACATGATCCTGGAATCGCTGGGGTTGCCGGGAGGGCCGCTTGGCGAGGCCTTGGATAGATTTGATCCGGCCCGATTGCCACGCGGGCCATGGATATGGAACGGCAATCAGCAATCAACCCTCCGGAAAGGGGCCTAAGTGCTCGCCTATGTGCTGACCCGCTACGGCGGCGCCGACGCAATGGAGCTGCAGGACGTCCCCAGGCCGATTGCCGGCCCGGGCGAGGTCCTGGTCAAGGTATTTGCCGCGGGGCTCAATCCTGTGGACTACAAGCAGCGTGAAGGTGCAGTCCGGGTGATCACCAGGCCAAGACTACCCTTGGTGGCCGGAAGCGAACTGGCCGGGATAGTGGAAGCCGTAGGCCCGGGTGTCACCCGCTTTGCCACGGGAGACCGGGTGTTTGCCCGTGTGGACAAGACCCGGCTGGGCGCCTTTGCCGAGCACGCCGCCGTCCACGAGGATCTCGTGGCGCTCATGCCAAGGTCGGTCAACTACACCGAGGCCGCGAGCCTTCCCTTGGCGGGCCTCACCGCGTTGCAGGCACTGCGCGACGAGCTCAAGGTCAAGCCTGGGACCAAGCTGTTCATCTCCGGAGGCGCGGGCGGAGTAGGAACCCTCGCCATCCAGCTGGCCAAATACTTTGGCGCCGAGGTGACCACCACTGCGTCTCTGCGCGGAGAAGAGTTGGTGCGGCGGCTCGGGGCGGACGCCGTCGTCGACTACACGAAGGAAAACCTGGCCGAAGTACTCAGTGGCTTCGACGCCGCGCTGGATCTCGTCGGCGGGGAGACGCTGAATCAAACGTTCAAGATCCTCAAGCCGGGCTCGAAAGTGGTCAGCATCGCGGGGATGCCCGAACCGCAGACGGCTCTAAAGGACCTCGCCGCCCCGGTCTGGATGACCGCGCTGTTCTGGGCAATCAGCCTCGGAATCCGGAGCCGCGCCCGTGAAGCCAAGGTCCGGTACCGCTACCTTTTCATGCACCCCAGCGGAGAGGACCTGAAATTCCTGTCGCGCCTGGTTTCCGAAGGGAAACTGCAACCCGTGGTGGACCGCAGCTATCCGCTCGAAAAGATCGGCGACGCTTTCGCTGCGCTGGAGCAGGGACGCGCCAAGGGCAAGATCGTGGTGACCATGGACACCGGCGGCTGGGCCCATTCTGCCGGGTTCCCTGGCCGAGCGTAGCGAGGTTAGGGGGCGGAAAGTGGGCCCATTCTGCCGGGTTCCCTGGCCGAGCGTAGCGAGGTTAGGGGGCGGAAGGGATTAGGCTGTCCGGGTGGATGCACAGACGATTGCCCTTGGATTCGAACCAGTCGCCGAACTCTTTGGCCGTTTCCTCAGCGAGGACCCGGAATATTCAGCCCAACTCGCGGCCTACCACCGCGGCGTCAAGGTACTGGACATCAGCGGCGGGCCGCACCGCCGCCCGGATTCCGTAACCGGTGTTTTCTCCTGCTCCAAGGGAGTATCCGGGCTGGTCATCGCACTGCTGGTCCAGGACGGCTTCCTGGACCTCGACGCCGAAGTGGTCAAGTACTGGCCGGAATTCGGCGCCGAAGGAAAGGCCACGATTACCGTGGCCCAGTTGCTCTCCCACCAGGCCGGGCTTCTGGGAGTCGAAGGGGGACTTACCCTGGCGGAATACAACAACTCCGAGTTAGCCGCCGCCAAACTCGCGCAGATGCGGCCGCTCTGGAAGCCCGGGACCGCCTTCGGTTACCACGCCCTGACCATCGGCGTCTTCATGGAGGAGCTTTGCCGACGGATCACCGGGTCCACACTCCAGGAAATCTACGAACAGCGCATCCGCTCGGTCACGGGCGCCCACTTCTTCCTGGGACTGCCTGAGTCCGAGGAATCCCGCTATGCCACCCTCCGTTGGGCCGCGGACCCTTCCCAGCCGTGGACCGATCCCGCCAGCCATTTCGGCCTTTCGGCAAACTCGGCAGTGGGGGACATCCTTGACCTGCCCAACATCCGCGAGGTCCGCGCCGCCGGCCTGAGTTCCGCCGCGGGAGTCGCCAGCGCCGAAGGCATGGCCCGCGTCTACGCTGCGGCACTCACCGGGCTTGCCCCCGACGGCGACCGTCCCGCCGTCGCGCCCCTCCTCAGCGAAGAGACCATCCAGACGGTCACGGCCGAGCAGGTCTTCGGCATCGACCGCGTGTTCGGCGAGACCAGCTGCTTTGGGACCGTGTTCATGAAATCGCATGCACGCTCGCCTTACGGCAGCTACCGCGCGTTCGGGCACGACGGCGCCAGCGCATCTTTGGGGTTCGCTGACCCTGTGTATGAACTCGCTTTCGGGTACGTGCCGCAACAGGCCGAGCCGGGCGGAGCTGGATGCCGCAACCTTGAGCTGAGCGCCGCCGTGCGGAAGGCAGTCACCGAACTGGCTCAGTAGGATGAAGCCATGACCGAACCGAGATTCACCGTTGAAACAGCCATGGTCCTTGCCGAAGTGGCGCACAACCGCCAGAAGGACAAGCTGAAGCGGCCGTATCGCGAGCACGTGCTGGCGGTAGGGGATGCGCTCGCCGATTTCGACGACGACATCCGGATCGCGGGCTACCTGCACGACATCGCCAAGGACACCCCTATTACCAAGCAGGCGCTGCTCGATATGGGTGTTTCCGAGCGTGCCGTGGGCATCATCGAACGCGTAACGCGCCGCTTCAGCGACGACCCGGATGGCGATGAGGTCTTTATTCTGCATATCGCGCAGGACCACGACGCCACCTTGGTCAAGATCGCCTGCAACGCCCACAACTCCGTGCCGGAGCGGGTGCGGGCGCTCGCCGAGAAATGGCCCGACAAGGCACCCACCACGCGCTACGCTGACGCCCGGGAAGTGCTCTACAAGGCGGTGCCTCGGGGCGAAACCCATCTGGTCCTGCAGCGCATCAACCCGGATCTGCTGTCCGAGATGGACCGGTTGGCGGACTAGCAGTTCGACTCGTCTGGCAGGTCTGCCCTGGCTACGGCGTCGTCGGTTCATCCCTCCTCGGGTTGGCAGCGGCCGCCGCCTCCCGGCTTGTGGATGCGGTGACTTCCGCGAGGACCCGCTGGTGGATCTGGGCGGTGAGCTCGTGAATCGCACGCGTCAGGTCGGTGTTCTCCTCGAGCAGATGCTCTTGGGCGTTGTAGTCATGATCTGCCTTCACCTGCTGGAAGGCCGCTTGACGGTTCTGCCCGATCATGACGAAGGTCGAAAGGAAGATCGCTTCGAGCGAGACGATCAGCGTCAACGTCGGCCACGGACTCTGCTCGAACACGAGCATCCAGACGGCGAAAAGCAATATGTGCAGGTAGACGAAGTTCATCGATCCGGCGAAGGCCGTGATTGCATCCGCGACTCGAAGCTGAATGCTTGCGGCCCGGCGCTCGGCCTCTGCCAGGACCGATGGGTGGAGCTTTGACCGCTCGCTTTGAGAGAGCAACCGCGTTGGTCTCAGGTAGGAGCGTGAATGCGGAAGAGTGCCCGTGGTGGATGTCGATTGGTGTCCGGCCTGCTGTGCCATACGTTCAATCCCTTGGCTCGGGGCGAGCCCATCTCGCCTCTGAGAGCGAGCCTAGCGTCGCCATGCCCGTCAACCTAGGATCGTGTTTACGTACGGGATCTTCCACGAAGGAAGTGGAAGATCAGGACGATCACAGCAACAACCAAAAGCAGGTGAATGAACCCGCCACCGATGTTGCCGATCAAGCCGAGAAGCCAGAGAACAGCGATAATGATGGCTATCCAAAGCAACATGAGAGTCTCCCTTGTTTGTCTGCCGATGGAAATGCTGATTCTGCGCCCCACCCGGGTATCGTGTGGTGCCCTCACCTTATGCCCGGATCGGGTCCCTGTTAACGGCTGAACAATAATGAGCTACCCGTCCATCAACCTTCGCCGATGCCGGAGCTCCTTGACCCAGTCCCTTGTCTGCGCCGGTCCGAAAGGTGAGGCGCCGGCGTCGAGCTCCGCGATAAGCGGGCCCGAGGCCCTGAGCGCGAGTCCCAAGACTCCCTCCGCCGCGCGCTCTGTGAGCCCAAGCTTCCCGGCCCAGGCAAGGAAGTGCTTCCGGGAGATCCCGCTCTTCTTGCCGCCGATGCCCAGCGCGAGCGTCTTGTCCCCATAGACCACTGTGGAGGGGATGTCGTAGACCGGGGCGATGGTGTACTCGCCCTGCGGTGACTGAACCCCTGACTGTGACTGAACCCCTGACTGTGACTGGACTATGGACACGTTCTTGGCATGAAGGTCGCCGTTGCCGCTGAGCCAAGCGAAAGCCAACTGAATGGCCAGGTTCCGCAAGGCCGGCAGGGGCGCGGAACAGTGTGCCGCCAAAGCGGCGCACACTTCGCCGAACGGCACGCTGTACTTGTCGGCCGGATAGAGTCCCAGCACTTGGGCCCCGTCCTCGACGGCGAGGCGCACCGCAGCGCCGTCGGCCCCGGTGAGGCGATCGAAACGCTCGACGAGCAGCCCGGCCCGCCCGCCGACGTCGTGCACCAACTGCACGCTACTCACGGGGATCCGCAGCTTGCGCGCATAACGGAACATCAGGAACTCGTTTTCCACCACGAACGGGAACTCAGGAGCATTGAGTTTGAGGATGAAGCGCTTGCCTGCTTGCGCCACCGGGAGCGAAATCATCCCGGCCGACAACTTGTCCTGCACACCCGCCAGCGCCACGGGATCGATGAGGCCAGAATCGCCGAGCAGGGCATCGAAGTCGAGCGGCAGCTTCGAATCGAGCACGACGGCGGAGCCTCCCTCCGTGGGTGGCTCACCGTGGGGGACCGTCTGGACATCGCCCACGGCGTCCCCGCCAGCGCCCATGAGGAGCGCGAGCTCGTCGTCGGCGCTTGCCTTGACCGCCCGGCGCAGGGAATTCAGGCGGCGGCCTTCCGGGAGGAGTCCGGTGAAGTAGGGCGGGACGGCGCCGCTTGGGGTGAACACGGCTTCGTTTGTCAGCGGGAGCGTAGTGGCGACGGCCGGACCGCCTGAGTCGAGGTACCGCGGCAGGTAGCTGAACTTGGTGCCGCCTTCATGCCGCTCGATGCGCGCAGCCAGGATGCCCTGCTTGTATACGTCGGCGATCCGGTGGAATGTCATGACCGGTTGTTTGCAGTCTGGCTGCTCGCGGGTTGCACCATGAGTTCAAGGCCCAGCGTGCCGAGGACCGCGAGGAGTGGTTCCAATTGGACAGTGGTCTTCCCCTGCTCCACGAAGCGGACGAATCGTTCCGAGACTCCTGCGAGGTCTGCGAGGTCGGACTGGCTCAGGCTGAGGGAGGCGCGGCGGGCACGGACCTTGGCGCCGAGGGACTGGGCGAATTCCTTAGGGGACATGTCCACCCTTCCTTGCGTGGTTGCCGCGCCCCGCGTGCGCAGTTGTGCACGTCCGGTACGTTCGTGCCGGTTTCACCATTTTCCGCCACCCTGGGAGGCGAATCAAGGGTTGGTGGCCACGAATCGGTACGTTCGTGCCGGTCTGGCGTGGTTGGCCCCGGTCGCTCGTCGCGAAATCGTGGGTGCGGTCCGTCCGCTGCGTTCCGGTACTGCGGTCCCGTGCCCAGACCCACGAATCCGCCTAGGTGGCCGGCACCGTCCGGTGCTGGGCCCCAGACGCCAGGCGGCTGCCTGTTGACGTGTGGCTATTTAGCTCCTGGGGCTTACGGCTTAGTTAGTCCCACACCTGGGTTTTCAGTTGCCTTTGATGGCCTTGCTATTTGCTGTGCGAAAGATGGTCCGCGGAAGACCGTCGAGTCTTACTAGGAAGGCCAAGGCGCTCAAGTTTTGGGTACCCTGTCAGCATGGCTGCGGTGTGGATAGTCCAACATGATGAAGAGGAATCCTTCAATGCCGTGCTTGGCGTCTTCGCATCTCAAGACGAGGCGGAAGAGTTCGCCGGGAAAATCAAACTTGAGTACGCCAGGGGTGTCATTTACTCCCGCTATGAGATCGGATACCGCTACAACAGGGGACCCGGACACATGAGTTTCGGCCCCGGCGACCGATAACCTCGCCAATCCCCGGTCTGGGTCACGGCCGTTGACCGTGCTGCTAACGACTTCGGCATTGTGGCGGTGCGAACTGTACCGACCTCGCGCGGCGACTTCGTGGGTGTGGGCCGTCCGCTGCGTTCCGGTACTGCGGTCCCGTGCCCAGACCCGCGAACCCGCCTAGGTGGCCGGGTGTGCCCTCAGCCTTTCCAGCGCTGCTTGCCGGCGCGCGGCCCCGCGCTTTTCATCGATCACGATCGAGATAGCCAACGTCGCCACAATCACCATCATGCAGAGGGGAACGGAGACGCCGAGCGCTGCGAGCCCCACGGTGCCAGCGAGGAACACCGCCACGGCCGCGGACATCACAATAATCGACCGATCGAGGCCGAGCATGTAGCTGTAGAGGGACGTCAAGGAGGCCTCGAACAGGGCCACCGGGACGGCGATGCTGGCCACGACGGCGGTCGCACTAATTTGTGCCTCATGATCGATGAAGAACGCGGCCAAATGCAGACCTGCCCCCGTGGCGGCGATCGACCCAAAGATGAACATGTGGCCGTATCCGAAGGCGAATGCCTGATGCCGTTGGTGATGCAGGGCGTGGCCTGCCGGGAGGATGAAGTAGATCCACCACATTCCAAAAGCCAGCCCGGTACCGCCGAGACCCACAAGAGCGGCATCAACGGACCAGCCGTGCAGGGCCACGATCGCCCTAAGGGTTTCGATGGCTCCAATCAAGCACTCGCCTAGGGCGATGATGGCCAGGAGCCCGTAGCGTTCCGCGATGTGGTGCGCGTGCCAAGGCGTCTTGGCTTTGCGCTCGGCGATGTACGGCGTCGCCATTTCCAGCAGGAAGAGCGGGGCAGCCATGAGGAAATTCGTCAGGATGTCGGCGTGGACAATCAGCACCACCACCCAGCCAATCTGCGCCACCACCAGGAACTTCGCGTAGGTGAGGCAAGCTCGTCGGCGCTCGGGATCCTGCTTCGCCGCACGCAGCCACTGGAACACCAACGCCAAGCGCATGATGATGTAACCCAGCACCATGGTGGAGTTGTCCACCCGGTGGCCCTCGTCGAGCGATTGGAACATCGGTTCGATGCCCATGGCAAGGATGAGTACACCCACCATCTGCACCATGGTGACAACCCGGAAAACCCAGTCGTCAGTGTCGTAGGCGCTGGCAAACCACGAGAAATTGATCCAGGCCCACATGACGGCGAACATCGCGAAGGTGAAGCCCATCAACCCGGAGCCGAAACGGGCCTCGGCCAGCTCGTGCGCGAACTGGCTACCGGCAACCCCAAAGGCGATAACGAACGTCAAGTCAAAGAACAGTTCCAGGGGCGTGGCTGTGCGATTCAGCTCCTGGGGATCGCGCCCGCCCATGCGCGACAATGCATGGCGCAATGGATTCATGGACATGGTTCAGGATACCGCCGGGAGGCCCCCCGAGTCCCGGTCCCGGGAGAGGGCCCCCGGGTTCCTTTTGGCCCACAACAGCAGCCCAATGTACGTCAGGTCGAAGATGCTGCACAGGACGCCAATGCCCAGGATGAACAGTGAATTCTCGAGAATGCCGAAGCTGATGGTGGGCGCGAGGGTCCCGATCCACTTCGCCACGGCGATCACCATGGATTGCCCTCGCAGGCCGCGCCGGGCCGCGAACATGGCAATGAACAGGCCGGACATCAGGAGATTCTGCAGGAAAGCCGCGTAGCGGGATGCGGGTTCCCAATCGAACTCGGCGATGAACAGCCACTGCACTGCGAAGGATGCCAGGCCCAGCAGAACCGCCCATCCGATGAACAGCGGCCTCGTGACGAACCCGGGGAGTTCCCGCCGGCCAAACCGAAGGAAGGTGTACACAATCACGACGTCGGCCAACGCCCAGGCAATGTTGATGACGCCCTGCACGGAGAGTCCCGTGCTGAGCGAATGCACCGAGTAGATGACCTCCCACGCGAAGTTCAGACCCAGCGCCGCTGCCGGGATCGCGTACGTCTTGTCGCGAAACCCGATCCGGATCGCGCAAATGTAAACCGTCGTCCACGCGACGCCGCTCAGGATTGTCAGAAACAGGTTCACGGTTCCTCCTTCTGCAACGCGGGGTCACTTAGCGCCCATTCCGGGCCCGAATATGGGCCGTAAGTGACCCCGCGTTGCTCTAAACCCGGCCGAGTACGTCGATGTCCTCAAGGAAGCCTTGGTGGACTTCGTCACTGACTGTCGTGCGGGTATCGGCGATGGCGTCGAGATAGTCCTGCGTGACAGGTCCCTTGCGAGCGTTCGACGCCGGTGCGGCGCCCCCGGAAGCGCCGGAGGCTCCGGGAGCGCCGGCTGTGTAAACGGCTTTTTCCAAAGCACGCTGGGAGGCGCTGCGTGCCGCGTACTCGATGTCCGCGGGGGAGAACCCTTCTGTCCGCGACACGAGCAATGCCACGTCCACCGAGTCCACCACGCTGGCCGGGATGAAGCGCTGCCACATGGCCTCGCGGGCGTGGACGTCGGGCAGGCCGATGGGGATGACATAGTCGAAGCGGCCGTGGCGCAGGAAGGCGGTGTCCAGGGCGCGGATGAAGTTCGTGGCGCACACCAGCAGGCGGCCGGGCTGTTCGCGGAAGGCCGGGATGATCTTGAGGAGCTCGTTGGTGACGCCCTGCAACGGCGACGGCGGCTCGCCGGACCGCTGCGACGCGATCTCCTCCACCTCGTCGATGAACACGACGGCGTGCTCCAGTTCGGCGATTTCCAGGAACGTCTCGCGCAGCGCGCCGGCCAGGCCCTTGGGGTCGGAGGCCAGCCGCGAGGGGAACACCTCCACGAACGGCCACTCGAGCCGGGACGCGATTGCCTTGGCGAACGTCGTCTTGCCGGTCCCGGGAGGACCGAAGAGCACGACGGCGCGCGGCGGCACCACGCCGTACTCGTCGGCGAGGTCGGCCTCGGCCAGGGGAAGGACCAGACGGCGTTCCAGCAGTTCCTTTTCGCGGCGCATGCCGGCGACGTTTTCCCACAGGTCGCGGGCCAGGATGCGGCCGCCGAGCTGGCTCAGCGGCTCGAGCTCCTGGCGCTGCACGGGGATGGTCCGCTCGAAGTAGTGCAGGTTTTGCTTGAGCAGGAAGCCGCGGCCCAGGAAGGCTTCCACTCGGGTCTCGGACTCCGGCATGAGCGCCGAGAGCTTGTTGAGGCCGTGCGGGGTCATCCGGTTCTCGACGGCGGCCAGCAGCGAGGTGCCGATTCCGCGGCCGCGGAACTCGGGCAGCGTGGCCAGGAAAACGATCCAGCCCTGGTCATGGGCCGCACGTCCGACGGCGGCACCCACCACCTGCTCGCCCTGGACCGCCACCACGGCGTGGTCCTTCTCGCACGAGGCCAGGACCTCGGAGAGCGCATAGACCGGCTCCACGTTGTCCGCTTTGAGCGACTCCCAAAGGTGCAGGATGCCGTCCATGTCCGACGAGTGGAAGTCCCTGATACGCCAATTGCTCATGCCCTGCTCCTTGGTGGATCGCCATCGATTGCCTGGTGTTGAGCATAGGCGAACCGGTGGTGGAGAGGGGTTGCGCGGGCGTTGCGTTACGTTGCTACCCCACGGGGCGCAACCGCAAGCCTTGCATGCCGCCGTCGATCGCGAGGGACGTGCCCGACGTCGAGCCGGACAGCGGGCTCGCGAGGTAGGCGACGGCGCCGGCCACCTCGGACGCTTCCACGAGGCGGCCGTGGGGCTGACGGGCGTTGAGCGCAGCGCGTTCCGCGGCGGGATCGGCGGAGGATTCGAGCAGTCTGCCCACCCACGGCGTGTCCACCGTGCCCGGGTTGACGCAATTAACGCGGATCCCTTCGCGGACATGGTCGGCCGCCATGGCCAGCGTCAGGGACAAAACGGCGCCCTTGGACGCCGAATACAAGGCCCGCTGCGGCAGGCCGGCCGTCGCGGCGATGGAGCACGTGTTGACGATCGCCGCAGCCGGTGATTCGCGCAAGTACGGCAGGGCCGCACGGCTGACGCGGGCGATGCCCACCACGTTGATGTCCAGCACCCGGTGCCATTCGTCGTCGTCGTTGGCCGAGACGTCCCCTTGGGCGCCGATCCCCGCGTTGTTGACCACGACGTCGAGGCGGCCGAACTTCCGGGCAACGGAGTCGACGGCGGCGCGCACCGAGGCGTCGTCGGCCACATTGCATTCGACGCCGAAATGCGGGGTCCCGGACGGGTTGAGGTCGAGTACCGCAACCTGCGCGCCGCCGGCGGCGAGCCGGTCCGCGATAGCCGCGCCGATGCCCGACGCACCGCCGGTGACCAGCGCTACGAGTCCCTCGAACTCGGTGCTCACCGCGTGGCCTTGTCCGTGCCTACTGCTGCAAGCGAGGCAGAGCGGGCCCGGTAAAACTCCTGGCGCTGGCGGCCGAGCCCTTCTACCTCAAGCTCCACCACGTCGCCGGGCTGGATGTACGGGAAGCGGCCGGAGAGCGCCACGCCTTCCGGAGTGCCAGTGAGAATGACGTCGCCGGGCTCCAGGACCATGTATTGGCTGAGGTGGTGGACCACGGTGAGGGCGTCGAAGATCATGTCCGAAGTGTCCGAGGATTGGCGGATCTCGCCATTGACCCAGGTGCGCAACGCGAGGTGGCCGGCGTCGAGCTCATCCGCGGGAACCAGCCACGGGCCCAGGGGAGTGGACTGCGGAAGCGACTTGCCTTTGGTCCACTGGCCCGCGGCTCCGGGCAGTTGGTAGTAGCGTTCGGAGAGGTCGTTGGCGACGACGTAGCCCGCTATGCAGTCCGCGGCCTCGTCCGTGCTGGAAAGGTATGACGCTTCGCGGCCGATGACGATTCCGAGTTCCACCTCCCAGTCGTACTTTTCCGACGACGGCGGGATGGGCGCGGCGTCGAACGGCCCACTGACCGTGTTGCTTGGCTTCAGGAACACCACGGGCGATTCCGGCGGAGTGGCTCCGGATTCGGCCGCGTGGGCCGTGTAGTTGAGGCCGATGCAGACCACCGAGCCGGGGCGGGCGATGGGCGCACCGATCCGGAGCCCCTCGGCCGAAATCTCCGGCAGATTCCCCGCAGCAAGGGCTTCCCGGGTGCGTGCGATGCCGTCCGTGGCGAGGAACTCTCCGTTGATGTCCTTCGTCAGCGGGTCAAGGCTGAAGTACTTTTCGGTGCCGTTGGCGTCTTGGGCGATGACAACCGGCTTTTCATTTCCGGCAGTGCCCAGCCGGGCGAATTTCATGTTCATGTATTCCTCCGTGCTCTGGCTCTAACATCCGAGCTCTAGTCTGCTGTTGCTCTCCATAATACGGAAATGTGACCCATTGACAATGCAGACATCGGATGTTTACGCTCATCCCAGCAAACGAGCTGCTGTAAGGCAAGGAGCACAATGAGCGTCATCACCGCGGTGGACACCTTCGATATCCGCTTTCCCACCTCCCAGGAACTGGACGGATCGGATGCCATGAATCCGGATCCGGACTATTCGGCGGCATATCTGGTGATCCGCACCGACGCCGGGGACGGTCATGAAGGCCACGGTTTCGTTTTCACCATCGGGCGCGGCAACGAGGTGGAGACCGCGGCGATCGGGGCCCTTCGGCACCACATCCTGGGCCGCAACGTCGAGGAACTGCTCGGCGACATGGGCGGCACATGGAAGCTCCTCGCCCACGATTCCCAACTCCGCTGGCTCGGCCCCGAAAAGGGCGTGATGCACATGGCGATCGGCGCCGTCGTCAACGCGCTTTGGGACCTCAAGGCCAAGCGGGCAGCGCTCCCTCTCTGGGAGCTGCTTTCCGGGATGAGTCCGGAGGAGATCGTGGCACTCGTGGACTTCCGGTACCTCAGCGATGCGCTTACTCACGAAGAAGCGCTGGGAATATTACGGATGGCGGAGCCGGGGCGCGCCGCCCGAAGGGCAGCGCTTCTTGCGGAGGGATACCCCGCATACACCACGACGCCGGGCTGGTTGGGTTACAGCGACGACAAACTTGTGCGTCTGGCCAAGGAGGCCGTTGCGGACGGTTTCGGGCAGATCAAGCTCAAGGTGGGGGCCTCGCTGGAAGACGACATCAGGCGCGTCCGCACCGCCCGCGATGCAGTGGGACCGGATATCAAGATCGCTGTGGACGCGAACCAACGCTGGGACGTTCAGGAAGCCATTGAATGGATGGGGCACTTGGCTCCCTATGACATTGCCTGGATTGAGGAACCCACAAGTCCCGATGACGTCCTCGGGCATGCCGCGATTGCCCGGGGCGTGGCTCCGATTCCCGTGGCTACGGGTGAGCATGTCCAGAACCGGGTGATGTTCAAGCAGATGCTGCAGGCCGGATCCCTGCAGGTCTTGCAATTGGACGCCGCGAGGGTTGCGGGAGTGAACGAGAACATCGCCATCCTCCTCCTTGCGGCGAAATTCGGCGTCCGTGTCTGCCCGCATGCCGGCGGAGTTGGTCTCTGCGAGGCCGTCCAGCACTTGTCGATGTTCGATTTCGTGGCAGTTTCCGGCGACAAGAATGGTCGGATGATTGAATTCGTCGACCACCTGCACGAGCACTTCGTCACCCCGGTGGATGTCCACGACGGCTGCTACTGGCCTCCGTCCGCACCAGGGGCAGGCGGTGAAATGGTCGGCGGAACACTGGCCGACTTCAGCTTTCCCGACGGCCCGATGTGGGCCGCGGTATCCAATCCTTTGACTCCCCGGCAATAACCTTCGAAATTCCTCGAAAGCACAGTTCCCTACTGAAAGCACGTGGTGAAAGATATGCGCAAAGAAGCGTTGGTGGCTGGTGCCTTGGCACTAGGCCTGATTGGACTCACTGGCTGCGGGGGCAGCTCTTCCGGCAGTACCGCAGACGGCAAGACCGCCATGACCTGGGCCATGTGGGTCGGCGGCACGGAAGACCAGAAGAACTGGGAGAAGGTTGCCGATGATGTCAGCAATACCCTGGGAGATGTGAAGATCACCCTGCAGGGTTCTACTTTCCAGGACTACTTCACCAAGATGAGCACCCAGCTCAGCTCGAATACGGCCCCGTGCCTGGTGGCGGTCCAGAGCCTGCGGACAGCGCAGCTCAAAGACGGCATGCTCCCGCTCGATGACCTGGTGAAGAAGAACAACCTGGACCTGAGCGCCTTCGACCCTTCCATGATCAAGGGGCTCAGCGCCGACAACAATCTGTACGCCCTGCCCTATGACGTGGGCCCGGTGATGATGTTCTACAACAAGGACATGTTCGACGCCGCAGGCGTGCCCGTCCCCAAGGCAGGCTGGACGGCCGATGAGTTCGTGGCCGCCGCGAAGAAGCTGTCCGCCGGCGGCAAGCATGCCATCGCGCCCAACACCTCCGACCTCCTGATTGAGTCGCAGGTC
The DNA here is from genome assembly GCF_027587375.1 of Arthrobacter sp. B2a2-09. Lineage (GTDB taxonomy): Bacteria > Actinomycetota > Actinomycetes > Actinomycetales > Micrococcaceae > Arthrobacter. The sequence goes on along the minus strand of NZ_JAMXIC010000020.1, from coordinate 42,829 downwards.
CTCGCCTACAACGGCGGGCGCGTCCTCAAGGAAGACGGCACCATGGACGCAAGCGATCCGACCTTTGCCCAGGGACTCCAGTGGGTCTCCGACCTGACAAACAAAGAGAAGGTCTCCCCGCAGCTGCCCGGTGGCGATCCGGCGTTCAGCGCCAATGAGTTCCTGGCCGGCAATACCGCCATGAGTATTGACGGCCCGTGGTCCCTGCTGGACGTCAAGGGCAAAGCCAAGTTCAAAGTCGGCGTCACCACCCTTCCCGCCGGCCCGGGCGGCGGGAAGACTTTCAGCGCCGGCTCAGGCTGGGGCATCTCCAAGCAATGCGCCACTCCGGACAAGGCATTTGCCGCCCTCAAGGAAATGACCGGCGACAAGGTTCTGGGGGATCTGGCAGCAGCAGGGCGCGCACTGGCCGCACGCACCGCCCAGCAGACAAAGTGGGTTGACAATGCCGGCATTCCGGGAGTCGCGGAGACCCTTAAGAGCGCCGAAGCCACGGCAGTGCCCATGCCAAGCAACACCAACAGCGACCAACTGGGCCAGCTTTTCAATCAGTACCTCGTCAAATCCATCAACGGACAGCAGAGCGCAGCCGATGTCATGAAAGACATTGCGGCCCAGCTGCCCCGATGATCAGTGTGGTGCCTGCCCGGCAGTTCCTGACCAACCGCCGGGCAGGCACGCACTCTTCGCAAAGGAATGAGAAATGACACTACTCAAGCCCACAAAGTCGCCGCGTTCGGAAGTCGCGGCAACCATCTCCCTCGGGAAGGCGAAAACGAAGGTGAAGGCAGAGCCTGATGCCCAGCTCGGCCGGAGGACGATGTGGGGACCGGCCTTCGCCCTGCCGCATGGGCTCGGCCTCGCCATCTTCACGCTGCTCCCGATCGTTGTTTCCCTCGTCATCAGCCTCTTCCGCTGGCCGCTTCTGGGAACCCCGAGTTTCCTTGGCCTGGGCAACTACCAGCGGCTGTTCAGCGATCCCATCTTCGGGCAGGTTGTTGCGAACACCGTACTGTTTGTGGTGCTCTATGTGCCCCTGAACCTGGTTGTTTCCCTGGGCCTTGCCGCGTGGTTGACTCCGCGCATCAAAGGCCGCCACATCTTCCGGGTCATCTTCTTCATTCCTTCGATCACCCCCGTGGTGGCCAACGTCGTCGTCTGGCGGATGCTGTACCAACCCGGTGGATTCATCGACGGCACCCTCCAAAGCACCACGGGAGTTTCAGCGCCAAACTTCCTCGGAGACGAACACTGGGCAATGATGGCCATTGTCGTCATGAGCGTATGGCAGGGGTTCGGCTACAACATGCTGGTGTTCTCGGCCGCCTTGGACGCCGTCCCTGAGAACCTCACCGAGGCGGCGGCAATCGATGGCGCCAACGCGTGGACCATCTTCTGGCGGATCAAGCTCAAGCTCATTTCGCCGTCCATCTTCTTCGGGACGATGATGACCCTCATTACCTCCTTCCAGGTCTTCGCCCAGCCGTTCATCCTCACCAAGGGAGGACCCGGCTCGTCCACCTCGACGATCGTCCTGTACATCTACAACCAGGGCTTCCAGTTCCACCAGCTAGGCCTGGCATCCGCGGCCGCTTGGATCCTGTTCGTCATCATCCTGGGCGTGACGGTAGTCCAGTTCCTCGGACAAAAGAAGTGGGTCCACTACGATGCTTGAGACGACCAGCCGGATACGCCCCCTCACCGCCCGTCCCCTTGGCTCCAGAGTGCCCGGAAGACGATGGACCGCAAGAATCCGGCCCGCTATTGGCTACGTGATCCTTTGCCTTATCGCCCTTCTCTTCTTGTCCCCGCTGATCTACATGTTTGCCACATCGTTCAAACCCCCTGCTGAGATCTTCAGCGTTCCGCCGAAACTGTTCGGTTCGGAATTCCGCTGGCAGAACTATCAGGAGGCCCTGAATTACATGCCGTTCCTGCGCTTCATGGGCAACGGCCTGTTGGTTTCGGCCGCTGGAACGGCACTCACCTTGGTGGTTTCGGCTTTCTCCGGTTACGCGTTCTCCCGGCAGCGCTGGCGGGGAAGGAACCTGGTGTTCATGGTGTTCCTAGCAACGCTGATGATTCCCCAAGAGGTCCTGATTGTCCCGATGTTCGTCATGATGCAGAAGGTGGGGTGGGTGAACACTTTCCAGGCACTCATTGTGCCCTGGGCATTCACGGCATTCGGCGCATTCCTGCTCCGGCAGTTCTTCCTTGGCGTACCCCAAGAACTCGACGATGCGGCTAGGGTGGACGGCGCGGGAACCCTGAGGACCTTCCTGTTGGTCATGCTTCCGCTTGCCAGGCCCACGATGGCCGTGCTGGCCGTGTTCAGTTTCATCAGCTACTGGAACTCGTTCCTGTGGCCGTTGGTGGTGATCAATGACGTCAACAACCTCGGCACCATCCCGCTGGGGCTGCAGATGTTCTTCGGCCAACAGGGCAATCAGTGGCACCTGGTCATGGCCGCCTCGGTGATTTCCATGGCGCCCACCCTTCTTCTGCTGATCCTCCTGCAGAAACACCTCGTCAAAGGCATCGTCACGAGCGGCTTTGGCGGACGCTAACCCCACTTGGACCACAACGCACAACAACCCAAAGACCCGCAACAACTTTGAAGGAGTACCGCCAATGATCGCCCAAGCACCTTGGTTCACGGAGTCCCGGTTCGGCATGTTCGTCCACTGGGGCTTGTACGCCCTGCCAGCCCGCCACGAGTGGGTCATGAACCGCGAACGCATTCCTGCCGGGGAATATGAGAAGTACTTCCAGCACTTCAACCCGGATCTCTACGATCCGCGGGAATGGGCCTGTGCCGCGAAGGATGCCGGCATGAAGTACGTGGTGCTGACCACCAAGCACCACGAGGGCTTCTGCCTCTGGGATTCGGCACTCACCGATTACAAATCCACCAAGACGCCGTCCGGGCAAGACCTGGTGGCCCAGTACGTCGAGGCACTGCGGGAATTCGGCCTGAAGGTGGGTTTCTACCATTCACTCATTGACTGGCACCACCCGGATTTCACCATCGACGGGTTCCACCCCGAACGGGAAAACCCCGAGGCCGAAAAGCTCAACGAGGACCGCGACATGGCCCGCTACCGCGAATACCTCCATGGCCAGGTGCGCGAGCTGCTGAGCAATTACGGCCAGATCGATTACCTCTTCTTCGACTTCTCCTACACCAGCGAGGACCACAAGGACATTTGGGGCGGCAAAGGCCGCGAGGCGTGGGGTTCCGTGGAACTCTTGAAGATGGTCCGGGAACTTCAGCCGGGCATCATCGTCAACGACCGCCTGGACATTCCCGGCGACTTCGCCACGCCCGAGCAGTACCAGCCTTCCGGGCCAATGGTGGTGGACGGCGTCGAGGTGCCTTGGGAGGCATGCCAGACCCTGAACGGCAGCTGGGGCTATGACCGGGACAACCTGGACTACAAGTCCGTGGATTTGCTGGTGCGCATGCTCGTGGATGGAGTGTCCAAGGACGGAAACCTGCTCCTCAACGTCGGCCCCACTGGCCGCGGAAATTTCGATCCCCGGGCTGTGGAATCGCTCCGCGGCATCGGCGACTGGATGAAACTGCACTCCCGGTCCATCTACGGGGCAGGCCCTGCGGCCTGGACTCCGCCTGCCGATGCCCGGTACACGCGCCGCGGTGACCGCCTCTACGTGCACTTGTTTGCGTGGCCGTTCGAATACGTCCACCTTCCCGAACTCGCCGGCAAGGTGGAATACGCCCAGCTGCTCAACGACGCCTCCGAAGTCGCGATGCTGGAGATCGCACCGGACCGGGAAGCAATCAACACCACGCCTGGAGGGCAGCCAGCAGGTACCCTGACACTGAAGCTGCCCGTCCAGCGACCGGACGTGGCGGTGCCCGTCGTCGAACTCTTCCTGAAGCTCGGGGTGTAGCGTGCCGGAAACCATTGCCCTGCACACCCGGCTCAAGCCGGGTGCCGAGCAGGACTATGCGGATGCCCATGCGGGGATCCCCGCCGAGCTTGTCGCTGCCCTGAACGAGGCCGGCGTGGGCAATTGGCGGATCTGGCGGAGCGGCCAGGATCTCTTCCATCTGGTTGAGGTGGCGGACTATGAAGCCATGCGCCGGGCGCTCGCGAACCATCCGGCCAATGTCCCGTGGCAAGCCCGCATGGCGGAGCTTCTGGACGTCCAGGATGACTATTCGGGCAATGACTCGGGCATCCCGTTGGTATGGGAGCTGGCATGAGCGGCGCGCTGTGGGATGACCAATTGGGTAAGCTCGGCTTCGGCGCCGCTGGCATCGGCAACCTGTACCGTGCCATGCCGGACGCCCAGGCCGCCGCCGCTGTCAACGCGGCCTGGGATGCCGGGGTCCGCTACTTCGACACCGCCCCGCACTACGGCTTGGGCCTGTCCGAGCGCAGGCTTGGTGCGACACTGCGGGAGAAGCCGCGCAGCGAGTTCACCGTGTCCACCAAAGTGGGCCGGCTGCTGGTACCGAATGCGGCGGGAGCCAACGCGATGGACGACGAAGGCTTCGACGTCCCGGCAACGAGCAAACGCCAGTGGGACTTTTCCGAAGCAGGCATCCGCCGGAGCATCGAGGAATCACTCGAACGCCTCGGCCTGGACCACGTGGACATCGCCTACCTGCACGATCCGGATGTCCACGACCTCGCCAAGGGAATTGGCGAAGCGCTGCCGGCCTTGGAAAAGCTGCGTGCGGACGGCGTGGTGAAGGCGATCGGCGTCGGGACGAACTCGGCAGAAGCCGCACTCGAATGCGTCGAAGCGGCGGATCTGGACCTCGTGATGCTCGCCGGCCGGTACACCTTGCTTGAGCAGCCCGGCGTTCCCTTCCTGGACCGCTGCGTGGCGCGCGGCACCGGCGTCGTGAACGTGGGCGTGTTCAATTCCGGGCTGCTGGCGCGCCCAGAAGTCCCGGAGGACGCGCACTACAACTATGCGCGTGCCCCGCGCGCACTGGTGGAGCGTGCACGGGCGCTCGCCGGCGTGTGCCGGGACTTCGGGGTGGAGCTCCCGACGGCGGCCCTCCAGTTCAGCCTGCGACACCCGGCCGTTGTGAACGTGACGGTCGGGGCCAGCAGTCCCGAACAGATCACCGCCAACGTCGCGCGGATGAATGAGGACGTGCCCGAAGAGCTGTGGGCGGCTTTGGCAGGTGTGCCCGGGTGATTGATTCCCACCTGCACCTGTGGGACCTCGGACCGCACTCCTATGCGTGGCTCGGGCCGCAGCACGGCGGACTGTTCCGCAGCTACGGCGAGGCCGAGGCCTGGGAAACCCTGGATGCGGCGGGTGTCGGGGGAGTGGTGCTCGTCCAGGCTGACGACACCGTGGCGGATACCGAGTCCATGCTCGCTGTCGCCGACCGCAACTCCTGGGTACTCGGCGTCGTGGGCTGGATTCCCCTCGACAAGCCCGCAGCGGCGGAGAAAGAGCTGCAACGGTTCCTTGGGAACCCCGCTTTCCGGGGCGTGCGGCACTTGGTTCACGACGATCCTCGGGACGACTTCCTCGAGTTGCCCGCAGTCCGCGATTCCTTGAGCAGGCTTGCCAGCCATGGATTGGTGTTCGATGTCCCGGACGCCTTTCCGAGGCACCTTGGGCGTACGGTCCAGCTGGCCCGGGACCTGCCCGAGCTGACCATTGTGCTGGACCATCTCGGGAAGCCGCCGCTGGCCAATGCTTCCGCAATGGCCTCGTGGCGTGCGGACTTCCGGGCCCTGGCTGAGCTGCCCAACACGGTGGCGAAGGTGTCCGGTCTGTCTGTGCCGGGCGTCCCGTACACGGCCGAGGCTTTGCGTCCGCTGTGGGACGAGGCGCTGGAGGCTTTCGGTCCTGGACGGCTCATGATCGGGGGCGATTGGCCCGTCAGTACCTTGGGTGCACCGTACGGACGCACCCTGGAAGTGCTTCTGGGACTCGCCGGGGAGCTCACTTCAGCGGAGCGCCAGGACTTCCTTGAAGCGACGGCGGTGCGGACGTATGGGCTTCAAGAGCGAGGCGCCGGCGCGAGCTAGAGCGCCTGGCGCAACCAGCTCTCGACGCCGCTGATGTGGACTGTAACGAGCGCCCGGACCAGCTCGGCGTCGCCGCGTTCCAACGCTTCCGCGATGGCCTTGTGTTCGGCGAGGGTGTGCGCCACGGCTTTTTCCTGGGTCAAGCCGCGCCAAATGCGTGCCCGGACGGTGCTGCTGGAGAGGGCTTCGAGCAGGCCTGCGAGGTAGTCGTTGCCGGCGGCCTGGGTGATGATGCCGTGGAATTCGAGGTCGTGGGCCACGAGCTCTTCCACGTCGGTGTTCTCGTCAATGCCGTCCATCGTGGCGCGCAGGGCCGTGAGGGCGTTGGGAGTGATCTTGCCCGTGGCGATGAATGCGGTGGCGGGCTCCAGGATTCGTCGGACCTCAAAGAGTTCCAGGATGGAACGGTCCTGATGCAGATCAACGACGAACGCCACGGCCTCGTTGAGCAACTTGGCGTCAAGGCTGGTGACGTAAGTGCCGTCCCCACGCCGGACGTCCAGGACCCGGATGAGCTCAAGGGCCTTGACGGCTTCGCGCAGGGAACTACGGGAGAGGCCGAGCCGCTCACTCAGTTCCTTCTCCGGCGGGAGGCGGTCCCCGGCCTTGAGTTCGCCGCGGATCAGCATGTCCTTGATCTTGCCGATCGCTTCATCTGTGACAGCCATGGCTACATCCTAACGGCGAATGATCCGATGTTTGGCACCCAACTGACTCGCATTTGTTGTCGTTATGAGGGCCTAGAACGACAACAAATGCGAGTCAGCGGGGGACCTAACGCACGACGGCGGCACCCGGGTCCCGCGCGAACGGAACCTCAGGTGCCGCCGTCGGGCACTTTGTGCTTGGGCAGCACGGAAGAGCTAGATCTTGTCCTCTGAACCGGCAACCGGCAGGTTGGCTATCACGGGGGAGCTGCCGGTGAAACCGTCCCGGGCTGCGGCGATCTCGTGGATTTGCTTACGGCACATGTACCAACCAACCACAATGAGCGCACAGGCGATGGCCGTGACCAGCATGGTGAGCGGGGAGTCGATGAACACCATCACCAGCACGCCGACGAGGAACAGCAGCGAGAGGTAACCGGTGTAGGGGGCGCCGAACATCCGGAAGGACGGACGTTTCAGCCAGCCCTTGTCCGCCCAGCGCTTGAGCTGCATCTGGCACAGGACGATCGTGGCCCACGTGACGATGATGCCCACGGAAGCGACGTTCAGGACGATCTCGAAGGCGTCGGACGGTACGAGGTAGTTCAGCGGGACGCCGAGCAGGGAGACGCCGGCCGTGATGGCGATGCCGCCGTAGGGGACACCGGCCTTGTTCATGCGCTGCGCGAACTTCGGAGCGGACCCGGCCACGGACATGGAGCGCAGGATGCGGCCGGTGGAGTACAGGCCGGCGTTCAGGGAGGACAGGGCAGCGGTGAGGACCACGAGGTTCATGATCACGTCCACGCCCTGCACGCCGATGTGGCCGAAGAAGGTCACAAACGGACTGACACCCTTGACGTAGGAAGTGTACGGCAGCAGCAGCGCCAGCAGGATGACGGAACCGACGTAGAAGACGGCGATGCGGAAGACCACGGAGTTGATGGCCTTGGGCATGATCTTCTCGGGGTTCTCCGTTTCGCCCGCGGCGGTACCCACGAGCTCGATCGAGGCGTAGGCGAACAGCACGCCCTGCATAAGCATGATCATGGGCAGCATGCCGGTGGGGAAGATCCCGCCGTGGTCATTGAGGAGGCTAAAGCCCACTTCCTGGCCCGGTACCGGCGTGCCGAAGATGACGAAGTACGTGCCGATCACCAGGAACGCCGCCAGGGCAGCCACCTTGATCAGGGCGAAGTAGAACTCCATTTCGCCGAAGACCTTGACCGAGACCAGGTTCAGGCAAAGCACCACGAGAAGTGCGATCAGTGCCCAGGCCCACTGCGGGACGACTCCGATCCAAGGGACATATTTGCCGAAGAAGTTCATGTAAAGGGCTGCGGCGGTGGTGTCCACGATGGTGGTGGTGGCCCAGTTGATCCAGTAGAACCAGCCGGAAACGAACGCAGCCTTCTCGCCGAAGAACTCGCGGGCGTAGGAGACGAAGGAGCCCGACGACGGGCGGTGCAGCACGAGTTCGCCGAGGGCGCGCAGGATCAGGAACGCGAAGAAGCCGCAGACCGCGTACGCGATGACGAGGGAGGGGCCCGCAGCGTTGAGGCGGCCGCCGGCACCCAGGAACAGGCCGGTGCCGATGGCACCGCCGATCGCGATCATCTGGATCTGACGCGGCTTCAGGCTTTTGTGATAGCCCTTGTCCTCAGCGTGGAGGAGCTTTTCAGTGGAGTGCGCCTGTGGCGGGACCGTGTGGTCCGTGATGGGTGCATTGGTCATGGGAATCCTTAGGGGGTGTCCTGTTGGGGGTCCGGATCTCGCCGTCCGGCCTGTCTGTCCGGGCTGTCTGTCCGGGGGCAGGCCCGACGGCGGCTGGTGGGCGCCGCCGTCGTCGGACGTTCTGCTCGGCTCAGCCTAGTTGCTGAGGTTGGCCAGGCGTTCGGGGCGGAGGAGCTCATCGAGCTGCGCCGAGGTCAGCAATCCGTGTTCGAGAACGAGCTCGGCGACACCCTTGCCGCTTGCCAGCGCTTCTTGGGCGATGGCAGTGGCGGAGGCGTAGCCGATGTGCGGATTGAGGGCCGTGACGAGTCCGATCGACTGCTCTACTGTGAGGCGCAGGCGTTCGGTGTTCGCGGTGATGCCCCGGATGCAGCGCGACGTGAGTGTGCGGCACGCGGCTTCCAGGTGGGAGATGCTCTTGTGGAGGCTGTGGACGATAATCGGCTCGAAGGCGTTCAGCTGGAGCTGTCCGGCTTCGGCTGCCATGGTGACAGTGACATCGTTGCCGATGACTTCATAGGCCACTTGGCTGACCACTTCCGGGATCACCGGATTGATCTTGCCTGGCATGATGGACGATCCCGACTGCACAGCCGGGAGGTTGATCTCGCCCAATCCCGCACGCGGTCCGGAGGACAGCAAGCGGAGGTCGTTGCAAATCTTGGAAAGCTTGACGGCGACGCGCTTGAGCACACCCGAGAGGTGGACGAACGCGCCCACGTCCTGGGTGGCCTCGATGAGGTCAACAGACGTGACCAAGGGCAGGCCGGTGATCTCGGCCAGGTGCCGGCATGCTGCTGCGGCGTATCCAACGGGGGCGTTCAGGCCGGTTCCGATGGCGGTGGCGCCAAGGTTGATCTCGTGGATGAGCAGCTGGGACTCGGCCAGTCGCGCCCGGTCCTCGCCCACAGTCACGGCGTAGCCGCCGAATTCCTGGCCGAGGGTCATGGGGACGGCGTCCTGCAACTGCGTGCGGCCCATCTTGACCACCGTACGGAATTCCTGGCCCTTTTCCGCGAACGCCACCTGGAGTTCCTGAAGAGCCTCCAGAAGGCCCTGGACCGAGAAAATGGTGGCCAGGTTGACGGCGGTGGGGTAGACGTCGTTGGTGGACTGGCTCAAGTTGACGTGGTCGTTTGGGTGCAGCCTGGCGTAGTCGCCCTTGGGGTGGCCAAGGATTTCAAGGGCCCGGTTGGCAATGACCTCGTTGGCGTTCATGTTGGAGCTGGTGCCGGCTCCGCCCTGGATGACGTCCACCATGAACTGCTCGTGGAGCTTGCCGTCCAAGATGTCCTGGCAGGCCTGCCCGATCGCGTCTGCGCGTTCGTCGTCCAGGAGGCCGAGCTCGCGGTTGGTGCGGGCAGCGGCGAGCTTGACTGCGGCGAGGCCCTTGACGAGGTTGGCGTTGCTGGCCAACGGGTGGCCGGTGATGGGGAAGTTCTCGATGGCACGCAGCGTGTGCACGCCCCAGTAGGCATCAGCAGGGACGTCGCGGTCACCGAGGAGATCGTGTTCCGAACGGAACCCTGGAATTGTCGTGGAGTGCACGGCAGATGTCATTGCTGTCCTTTGGTCTTCTGTGCTTGTTTGGCTACGTCAGTTGGATGCGAAGTCAGTTGGATGCGAAGTCAGTTGGATGCGAGGAAGTTCGCGGCACGCAGCACGCCGACAGGGTGGCCGCCGCCCAACACGGGCGGGCTGGCGAGCGTGGCGAGCTGGCCGCCGTCGAGCCCTAGTTCTTCAAGGACGCGGACGGTGACGGGCATGCGGGCGCGATCGCCGCCGTCGGAGATCTTGATGGCGACGCCGGTGCCATTCCGCAGCCCGATGAGCTGGAGGCCTTCGAAGCCGTCCTTGGCGAGCAGCCCGGGAACGGTACGCATGATCGCTGTGACGTCGCGACCCTCGCCGGCCACCATCTCGGGGAAAGCGCGCATGGCGTGGGCTACTTGACCCTCTGGTTCCGTGCTGTCCGCCGCCGCCATACGGCCATAGGCCCGGGCCATGCCGTGCAGGCTGTGGGCAAAGAGCGGGGTGCCGCAACCGTCCGTGCTGACGGCGGCGGCGTCTTCGCCCGTGAGCTCGGTGATGGTGTCCTTCACGAGCATCTGGAGGGGATGTTCGGGGTGCAGGTAACCCTGGACAGGCCAGCCGTTGATTACGCACGTGGCGGCCATGGACGCGTGCTTGCCGGAACAGTTCTGTGCGAGTTGCGTTGGCTTGCCGCCGGCGCGGAGCCATGCTTCGCGCTCGGCGGTGCCGTAGGGGAGGTCGGTGCTGTTCTCCAGCGCGGTCTTGTCCAGGCCGTGCATTTCGAGGATGCGTGCGGCGCCGTCGAGGTGCATCGCAGCGCCGGAGTGGCTCGCGGCGGTGAGGGCGAGGAGGTTCTCCGGAAGCTTGAGTCCCGCACGGACCATGGCGACCGCCTGCAGCGGTTTGAGGGAGGACCGCGGGTAGAACGCGGCGTCGGGCTCGCCCGCTTCGAGGAGTGTTTCGCCGTCCGGCCCGACGGCGATAAGGGAGCCGTAGTGGATGCTCTCGACCAGGCCGTCGCGGGTCTGTTCCGCGAGCGGGACGTGGCGCGGGGTTGTTGGAATGGTTGCCGCCGGGGTGGTTACGGGCATAGCGGTGCGCGTTGCATGCGGGGTGGGCATGACTTCCTTCAGTTGGTGGATCATTTGCTGAGGATGGTGTCCAACGCAACGCTGACAGCGCTGAGATGGTCGGCCATGGCGGCTTCGGCGGCTGGGGCGTCGCCGGATTCGATGGCTTCGACGATGCGGAGGTGTTCATCGTCTGAAACATGTTGGCGGTCGGCCACCATGTTCAAGGTTTCGGATTGGTGGGCCAGGGCTTCGCGGATGTCTGCGACAACGCTTTCGAAGACCTTGTTGCCGCTTGCGCGGGCGATGGCAGAATGGAAACTGGCGTCGAGGCTGACCCAGGTCTCAGGGTCGGTCTCGGCGGCCATTGACCCGACGATTTCCTTGAGGTGTTCAAGTTCTTCCGGGCTGCGGCGTTTCGCGGCCAGGCCGGCTGCCGGGACTTCGATATGGGGTCGTGCCTCGTTGAGGTCGCGTGCCGAGTACTGGCCGAGTGTGAGGTCATTGGCCACCCGGTCCGCGACGACGAACGTGCCTTTACCGGTCTTGGTGACCGTTAGCCCGAGCGCAGTGCAGGAGCGGAGCGCCTCACGGATGACCGAGCGGCTCACCCCGTACTGCGCGGCCAACGTGGCTTCAGAGCTGAGTTTGGCCCCCACTTCCACGGTTCCGTCCTCGATCTCCTGACGGATGGCGCTGAACACGGCTTCCGCAGCACTGAAGCGGGCGAGGGGCCGGGGGATTGATGGCCTGGGCGCTTGGACCGGCCGGGGGACGGCGCCGCTTGTGGCGGTGCGCTGGCCAGCCGCAGCTTTCTGGCTGACGGCTGGCTGTCCAGTGGCGGCCTGTCCGGCTGTCCGGCTGTCTGACAGGTTCACTCTACGAATATGGCACGGGTCACAGGGCGGTGTCAAGATTCGCCGGCTTGCCGGGTGGGCCCTCGACTTAAATGCTGGATGCCCCAGATTTAATTGTCTGATGCGCTCATGGCGGCAAGTGGGTTGATTTCTAGGGGCAAATCCGGGCACAGCCTTAATTGTTATGACTACCCTGGCGAAAATTACTCCGGCATCGAGCCGATTGGCGACGGTAGGAGGATTTCGAAGCGGCATTCGTGAGGCGAACGAACTGCTGCCGGAGCATAATTGCATCCATGGCCAACCGTCCGCGCGGGGGATGGGATTCAACGACACCAACAGCACCGCCCATCACGGTGGAGGTGCCGGTCCTCGGCATCGGGGCAGGGCCTTCAGACTATGAGGAGTTGGCGCGCTACGTGTTTGCCCTGCGTAGGCCGCGGGGATTGCACATGACGCTGTTGCACCTGGGCGTCCTGGATGACTTTTGCCGGGACGTGGCCGATTGGACCAAAGGCAACACCAGCGCAGAGTCAGCCCTGCTCAGGACTGTTGCGTGGCTCGAGGGTCTGCCGGTGCTGGACGCCTTTTCCGGCAGTGCCGAAAGGCTGATCGTCCTGGGCAGCGGCGGAGTGTGCGGACTGGAAGTAGACGTACCCGTCTCGGTGCGTGACTTTCAGGTCTCCCTCGTGCACGCCCTCCATGAACTCCTGGATGAACTGCTTGTCGACAACATCGACGACTTCATCCTCAGCTCCCCCGCCCTTGGATTCCGCTCGCCTCGCTGGGTACCCCATGTGGCTGTGGGCAGGCCAATGCACAGGGGCCGCGGACCGTGGGAAATTGGAACAGTGGCGGTTGCGTTCGGCGAATCGCGGATCAGGAACCGCCAGCATTTCCCTCAATTGCCGTAGTGGTACCTGCGGGCCTTATCCGTGGCTTCTGAGCCGGATCGTCCGGGCTTGGTGGATGGCGGCCAAGGCAACTGCGCTGGCCGTGAGCCTGAGGGCGTGGACCCTGTACCACCGCTTCAACAGGGGCCTGCGGCGCGACTCGTCGAGCGGCTGGGGGCTGAAGAACAGCTTGGGGTTGACGGACCGAAGCAGGTACGCCGTAGCGGCCGCCCCCGTAGCGGAGCTGGCGGCACCCACCATCAGCCAAGCCCTGCTGTCGGAATGCTTCCACCCGGCGATAAGGGCAGCGACGGCGGCCGGGGCACTGAGCGGCGCGATCGGTGCGTAGTAGCGACCGGGGCTTCCCGCTCCAAAGGGGGTTCGAGGGAGTTCGCGCCTCGCTTCCGAAGCCGCGACCCGGTCCGGGATTTTGACGATGGCCTCGTAGAGATTGCCGAAGAACCAGTGCGCGTGGGTGAACTCCGCGACACCCAAGAGCCAATCAGCAAACACATCCCGACGGTCTGAAGAAGTCTGTCCCATGCCCACAATCTACCGCCGATGCTCAGCGTTGGACGTGGAGTCCGCCTTCCACGCCAGCCGCCCGGGCTATATGGTCAGCACCATGGATTGCGTCGTTGAGCCGTGAGGCCAAATGAGCGGCAAGATGGAGGAGCAGCCCTTGGTCAGGATCCGTATGATTTTGCCTGCAAATGTGCGCCATCGTTCCGGGGGAAGTATCTACAACGCGAGGCTGGCTGAAGCCCTCCGCGCCCTGGGCGCAGAGGTCTCGGTCTGCAAGCTCGACGGCGACTGGCCTTCGGGAACTGCCGGAGACCGGAGTCGCTTTGCCGGTGCGCTTGCCGGAGGCGATCTGCCCATCTACATTGTCGACGGCCTGATTGCCGCCGGCGTGCCCACGGGAATCGAGGCCGCGACCTCTGCCGGGCGCCGTGTCTGGGTGTTACTCCACGTGCCCCCTTCAGGGGAGGATCCAGTGGAAACGAGGGCGCTCCGCGCCGCGACAGGTCTTCTCTGCACTGGTTCCCGTACCGCCGAAGCAGCTAATCGATTGGGCCTGAGCAACGTGCACCTGGCGACTCCGGGTGTAGATCTCCCATCGAAAGCACGCCCAAGTCCACGAGGGGCTGCGGCGGCACCGCATTTCATTATGGTGGGCGCCCTACTCCCCAATAAGGACCAGATCTTCTTTGTCGATGCTCTGGAACGGATCAAGGACCTGGCGTGGACCGCTGCGCTTGTGGGCTCCACAAAAGCAGACCCCTCGTACGCGGCGGCCGTGCAAGAGCGCATCCTCCGGAACGGACTCGAGAAGCGGGTGGAAGTAACTGGTGAGCTTTCCGGCTCGGCCTTGGAGGAGCAGTGGCTCGGTGCTGATCTCAGTCTGTTGATCTCACACTCGGAGTCCTTCGGCATGGTGGTCCAGGAGTCCCTGGCTCACGGCATACCGGCAGTGGTCCGCAAAGGAACCGGCGCCGTCGAAGCGCTCGGCGCCCACGGTGCCGGTGAAGCGATCGATCTCACCGCGGGAATCGGATCGTTGGAGAAACTCCTTCGGATGTGGCTTGGCGACCCTGCCCTACGGAAGGGGTGGTGGGACGCAGCCGCGGCAGCCAGCGGGCGGTTGCCGCGATGGGAAGACACGGCACGGGAGGTCCTTCGCGCCGTCACGGCGGCGTGAGGGCTTCCCCGCCTTATAGGTGCTGGATGCCTGCCCGCTGCATGGCGTCCCTGTAGGTTTCGATGTTCTTGGCCAGGAGTTCCTGCTGCTTCGCCTCGGACAGGGCAAACGCCCGTCCACCGAGCGCGCTGGCCTTGTAGACCTTGATCCCGTGCTGCCGGAGCGGCGAGTGGTAGGTCTTCTCATAGAGCGCCAGGAAGGCTGCGGCCTCCGCGCCATGCGCGACGACGGCGGAGACCCTCTTGTTGATCTTGAGGAACTGGCGGAACGGGCGGAGCCCGTCGGTCTTCTCCTGTGCGCTCAGTGCCGGCGGCAGTTCGGGGTCGCGGACCCAGGGGTAGCAGTTCCACGGCATGACGTAGCGGACGTCCAAGTCGGCGGAGTCATAAATCAGCTGCGCACGTCGGGCGGCGTCGTCGTCGTTGAGGTGCGATACGAAGCCCGAGGTGGGGGCCCGCCCCGGGCTGGTCTGGAGGGTGACGATCCGGCACTCATCTTCGTCATGCACCGGATCGATGTAAGGCACGGAAGAACCGGGCCTTTTGGCCATCAGTTCGTCGCACAGCTGCGTCACGGCAGCAATGTTGGGCTCCTGTAGCAAGGCCCTTTTTTCGTCCCAGTCAATGGTCACGTTCTCTCCTTCGGCAGCGCGGCGTCCAGAATCGGCGTCCCTTGCCACTTTACGCCGTCACCTTACGCGTCGCTCACGCTCCTGCAGAGCCGAGGGATAAAACTGCCCGACGACGGGCCGCGCGGCGAGCTTCCCGCCGCGCCTTTCGGGTTCGGCTACTGTCCCTTGAGCTTCTGCATATCGCGCCGGTCCTTCTTGGTGGGCCGTCCTGCGCCGCGATCGCGCTGCGGTAGGCCGAGGGCCGGTGCGGCGGGGCGCTCCGGAGTGTGGTCGGTGAAGCAGTGGGATGCTGCTTCGGCCCCCACCCTTTTGGCAATGAGCCTGCGGACCTCAAGGATGCGCTCGAAGCCTGGCTGCCGGACTCGGATGGTGTCGCCGATAATCACGGACTGCGAGGCCTTGACCGGGTTCCCGTTGATTCGCACATGTCCAGCCCTGCAAGCGGTTGTGGCTGCGGAACGGGTCTTGTAAGCGCGGATGGCCCAGAGCCAGGCGTCAATGCGCACGTTGCCGGTTTTTGATGTTTGGGCGGAGGTCGGAAGGCTAGTCATGATTGCGAACGAGTATAGTCGGCGCGGCCTGGGCCGTTGTCCGCAAAGCCGATTACCGGCGTCGAAGTTCCGCGTATTCAAGGTGCGGGACGACGGTCCCTGCGTCCCGCTCCAGGAAGTTGGTGCCGGGCGCGACGATGTCGTCAATGGCGTCCAGGACGGCTTCGTTGAGGACAACATCCGCTGCTTTGAGGTAGTCGACCAGATGGTCCTCCGTTCGTGGACCGATAACCACGCTGCTGACGGCCGGATGATTCAGGGCGAAGCCGACTGCAAGCTGGATGAGGGTGAGTCCATGCAGTTCGGCGACGCGGGCCAAGGCATCGGCTGCCAGGAGTTTGTTCCTGTTGAAAGGTGCCGAGACGTCGAAGCGTCCGGGAACGGCCGACGCGCGGGAGCTTGCGGGCTGGGGAACTCCCACGCGGTAGTTCCCGGAGAGCCAGCCGCCGTCGAGCGGTCCATAGCTGAGCACGCCAAGGTTGTACTGCTGCGTGATCGCGAAGACGTCGCGCTCATTCGCGCGGACCAGCAAGGAATAGGGGACCTGATCCACCACTGGCGGTATGAGGTGGTTCGTGATGGCGATCCACTGTGCCTCCACAAGCTGCGACGGCGTGAACACCGACGTTCCGTAGTAGAGGATCTTGCCCTGCCGGATGAGGTCGTTGAGGGCCGTGATGGTTTCCAGGACGTCGGTGTTGTAGTCCGGACGGTGCGCCTGGTAAAGGTCGATCCTGTCCGTCTGCAAACGGTGCAGGCTGCCTTCGACCGCTTTCATGATCCAGCGCCGGGAATTCCCAGCGTGCGCGGGATTCGGCCCCATTTGTCCGTGGAACTTGGTGGAAAGGAAAACGTCATCCCGCCTGCCATGGAGGGCACGACCCACAATGGCCTCTGCCTCGCCTTGCGAATAGATGTCTGCGGTATCGACGCTGGTGATGCCGGCGTCGAGGGCCGCATGGACAACGCGGATGCTTTCCTCGGCGCCGGTGGGCGCCGAGCCCGTCCCAAGGTTAAGGGTTCCCAGGGTAAGGGGGCTGATCAGGGCGCCTGTGCGTCCCAGGCTTCGAAGCTCGCTGAGGCTCATCTCCGGCTTCCTCCGTGAAGAATCAAGGCTGTGCAATGGATTGACACGACGCTACACATGTCGCGGTCGGGACACTCGAAAAACGTACAAATTCTTCGCTTTTCGTATTGCGGGGTAATGAAAACAGCGCGTGACGAATTATGAATTGACTTGAATCGACACGCGAATACACAAATATTGCCGTTATCGGTGTCCAGTGAATTAGTAGAAAGGCAGGCACGAAACTACAGAGAAAGGAACCCGCCATGACCCAGGTAACGGTGGATGGAGCCGCTTCGATCAAGCAGGCGTTCGCGCAATTTCCCTCAGGCGTGGCGGCATTCAGTGCCATGGTCGGCTTC
Source organism: Arthrobacter sp. B2a2-09 (assembly GCF_027587375.1). Taxonomy (GTDB): domain Bacteria; phylum Actinomycetota; class Actinomycetes; order Actinomycetales; family Micrococcaceae; genus Arthrobacter. Next base: position 25,754 of record NZ_JAMXIC010000020.1, on the reverse strand, counting down.
GCGCCGGAAGTCCTCGTGGCATCGAGCTTCACAGTGGGAGTCTCGCTCGAACCACCGCTGGTCATGTTTGCGGTGCAGAACTCCTCCACCACGTGGCCCAAACTCCGGCGCGCCCCGCGGCTGGGTGTTTCCATCTTGGCCCAAGGCCAGGAAGCCGTGTGCCTGCAGCTCTCCTCGCGGACCCAGGACCGATTCGCGGGCCTTGCGACCTCAACGAGCGACGCCGGTGCGGTGTTGATCGACGGCGCGGCGCTGGTGCTTGAATGCGAAGTGGTCTCCGAAACCCCCGCGGGTGACCACGCGATCGTCGTCCTCGAAGTGAAGTCCGTGGAGATCAACCACGATGCCGAGCCCCTCATCTACCACGGGGCCGGGTTCAGGCAACTGGCCGCCTGAGGTTGGGCGCGGCCCAACTAGATCGCAGTAGGTGTCGTTTTCGCGCGTCAAAACGACAACAAGTGCGAGTTAGTTGGGTGAGCCGGGCACTGCGGGGTGGGCGCGGCAGCCGGGCACTGCGGACGCTACGCCCGGGGGCGGGCTCCGGCAGAGGCCGTCACTCGGCCGGAAGGGACAGGCTTGCCGCCGTGGGAGTCTCCCCGGTGTTCGCGGACCGGAGCGGCAGTCCCGGGCGACTCGTCGACGTTCCCTTCCGCGGGTTCGTCAGAAGCTGGCGCGTCATCGGCTGACGCCTCGGTTGCCCGGTCAGCGTCTCGTTCAGCGTCGCGTGCTGCGGCCCGTGCGTCAGCCTCGGCGACGGCGGCAGCCCACTGGCTGTTCAGGACCGGAGGATCCTGCTTTACCGCAACCACAAAGGGATGTTCCTTGGCCTGGGTTGTGGCTGTCGCTGCGATTCCGGCTTTGACCTGGGCGGGCTTAGGCCAGGTCCGCGGGTTCACCAGCGACTTCCAAGGGAGGTTCCGGACAGTCGACCACGACGCCGACCACAGCAACCTGGCGGTCCCCATGATTCCAAGACCCGGTTTCCTGGGAACCGCCGGAACCGTGCCCAGTGAGCCCTCTTCCGCCGTCGTCGATTCCTCAGAATCGAGCGGCATGACGGGGGTGCGCCGAGGCCGCGGGGGCAAGTGCACAACCGGTACGGCATCGCGTTTCGGGAAGATCCCCACCATCGCGAGCAGGATGATCGAAACCAGCTTCGCGACGCCAGCCAGCACCAAGGTGACAACCATCAGGAAGCCCAAACCAAGGAACATCAGCAAAGCCAGCCCGAGCGTTCCAAAAAAGGTCAGATTGAGGCCAAGTGTTGTTGGATCCTCCACGTAGCCTCCCCGAGCCAGAGTTGTGAGGTGGGCGCCGCAACCGAAGGTCTGCGGGCATGTCTTCTAGACTACGGTCGAAATCCGAATGAATCATCCGCCATACTGCGGCTCGCCGAGGTTGTTTCGAAGCTGTTATCTGCTGTGACAAAATTTGTTACCTAGCTCTCACCTTCTCTTCCAGATAGGGCATCAATGCCACTCGATCCGGCCCGCCTCCGCCACGGGGCTTGCCCTTGCTTGTCCGGAGAGCAGTACACCGAGTGCTGTGGACGTTTCCACCGCGGAGACGGCGACGCGCCCACGGCAGAACAGCTCATGCGTTCGCGCTACTCGGCCTTTGTGGTCCTTGATAGCGATTACCTTCTGCGCACATGGCACCCGGACACCAGGCCTGCCGCGCTGGACTTGGACCCGGACATTGAATGGCGCCGGCTTGACATCCTGGCGACGCGCGGAGGCGGTCCCTTGGACGCGAAAGGGACGGTCGAGTTCGCGGCGCACTACCGTTCCGACGGCGAACGTGGAGTCCAGCGCGAAAACAGCCGCTTCCTGCGGATCGACCGGCGCTGGTACTACCTCGACGGCGACGTTGGCTAGCTCTGCCTCGATCAGCGGCGAGGCTCAGCGGTACTTCCGGTGCAGGCTCTCTTTCAACGAAGCGCCCGGGGTGGCGTCGGCGATCCATGGACCCGTTCCTTCTGATTGGTCGAGGATCCCAGCCTCGAGCCAGGCATAGTCGCCCGCGAGGACGTTCGAGGACAACTCATGATCGACGTCGTCGGTGTTCCGCCACAATTGATCGAAGTATCCGTCCACGCGAATCCGGGCCTGCTCGCAGTAGGCCTCGGCAAGTTCGTACGCCGCTGCGCCTTGCTCCGGTGCGGTCTGCAGCAGCATCTCGGCCCGTGAGCAGCACGCTGCCATGGCAAACAACTCGGCCCCGATATCCACGATCCTGCCAAGGAACGCTTGTTTGTACTCAAGCCTCGCCTGCCAGCGGCCCATCCCGTAGAACGTCTGCCGGGCGAGCCGGCGCGAAGCCCGCTCCACATACCGCAATTGCTTGGCCAGGCGTCCGAACTCACTGTAGGACCGGGGGTCCATACCGGCTCCGGCCACCAGCTTTGGGAGCCATTTGGCGTAGAAACCTGAGGCGCCGACGGCGGCACGGGCCTTCTCCTGCAGGGTTGCGTCCGCCGAAGCGAGCTCGCCCGCGGCCGAAAGGTGGGCGTCGACGGCTTCGCGGGCGATGAGCAGGCGCATGATCTCGGACGAGCCTTCGAAGATCCGGTTGATGCGCATGTCCCTCAGCAACTGCTCGGCGGCCACCGCGCGTTCCCCGCGGGCCTCCAAGGAATCCGCCGTCTCAAATCCACGACCACCCCGGATCTGCACCAGCTCATCAGCCACCGTGTAGCTCAGCTCAGTGGACCAAAGCTTGGCCAGCGCAGCCTCGATCCTCACATCCTTCTGGCCGGCATCGGCCATCTCGGCAGAGAGTTCAAAGACAGCTTCAAGGGCAAAGGTGGTGGCGGCGATGAACGCGATCTTCTTGCCGACGGCCTCGTGTTTTCCGACCGGCCGGCCCCATTGGGTACGGGCGTTGGACCACTCGCGGGCGATCTTCAACGACCACTTGCCCGCAGCCACGCACAGCCCGGGGATGGAGAGCCGGCCCGTGTTGAGCGTGGTGAGCGCGATCTTGAGCCCCTGGCCTTCGCGGCCCAGCCGGTTGGCTGCCGGAACGCGGACTTGGTGGAACCGCGTCACGCCGTTCTCGATACCGCGAAGGCCCATGAAGGCGTTGCGGTTCTCCACGGTGATGCCGGGGGAGTCCATTTCCACCACGAACGCTGTGATCCCGCCCTTGAGTGCCGTGCCGTCGGGAGCGGTGCGGGCTGGAACAACCGCCATGACCACTACCAGTTCGGCGATCACGCCGTTGGTAGTCCAAAGTTTGACGCCGTCCAAAAGGTAAGACTCGCCGTCGTCGCTTGGCACTGCCGTGCAGCCCATCCGGGCGGGGTCGCTGCCGACGTCGGGCTCTGTCAGCAAGAATGCCGTGATGGCGCCGGCAGCGCAACGCGGCAGGTACTCCTGCTTTTGTTCGGGCGTGCCGAAGACTTTGACCGGCTCCGGGACGCCGATGGACTGGTGGGCCGAAAGCAGCGCGCCAAGGCTCGGGTGGACCGACCCCAACAGCGCCAACGCCCTGCCGTAATAGACCAGCGACAAGCCCAAGCCGCCGTAATCGCGCGGAATCTTCATGCCGAAAACGCCGAGCCGCGTGAGGCCGGCGAGGTATTCGTCCGGGATCTTGGCATCGCGTTCGATGACGCGGCCGGACATCGTGCCGCAGAACTCCGCCAGCTTCGCCATGAACTCTTCGCCGCGCTCGACGTCTTCGGCTCTAGCCTGGGGCCAGGGATGGATCAGTCCAAGATCGAAATCGCCCAAATACAGCCCCTTGGCAAAACTTGGGCGGGTCCATTCGGTGTCGCGGGCGGCCTCGGCGACGGCGCGGGCTTCTTCCGCGGTGACGCCGGAGCTCTTGTTGTCAGTGGCGGAGGTCATGGGAAGACTCCTCTGGCCGGCTATGCCGGTTCGAGCCCAGGATCCGCCTCGGGTGGAGAACCCTTCAGCTGTCCCTCAATGCTACCCGCGGGTAGGTACCTGTGCTAGGGGCGGCTTGCGAGGGGAATTCCACCGGCAGTTCCACTTTTCCGGCATGGTGAACCAACTGGTCCCACGCAAAATTGATGCCGTGGACCAGCCCACCCAGCACGTTCTTCACGGTGTACCAGGCGAGGCTCCCCGCTCCGACCAACGCAAGCGTGGCCATGGCGGCTACCGCGATGAATGCTGCCAGAACCAGGCCAAGGATTAGTGTTCCCACGAAGACGTAGGTGCTGGTGTCTAAGGTCGTCAAGTCGAACTGCATTGGGTCCCCTCCGCAACGCTGCCAAAGCCGACGTCGGAGTGTCGACGTCGTTGGTCACGACACTAGGGGCGAGCTTGAAGGTTCGGCCACCGGAAACACGGGCCCTGCGCCTGTTGATACGCGATCGAAACCCTACCGGCAGGTAGATCACGGAAGGGTTGCGGCGCACCCTGCGTTAACCTTGTACGGGGCAGTTTTCGGGATTTCCGCTGCCAGAAGGTTCCGCGGCAGCTGAAGGAGAGTAAGTGTCCCGCTCAGCAATGTCCTCAGCCGACGCCATCAGTGCACGGCTCAGAGACCTCGAACTCCTGACCAAAGGCCCCGCGTGGGCCCTCACACGCTCGGCCCCCTGGGTCATCGCGGTGCTCCAAGCATCCTTCACCCGAACAAGGCCGCAGCTTCCGCTCGAAGAGTTCCATGCCGACCTCGACGCTTTCCTTGAGCAGCTCCGCAGGCAGGATCCCGGGCTGGGCGGGCAGGGGAGCGGCAAGGCGTTTGCCGACGAATGGACCCGCAAGCAGTTCCTGACCCGACGCGGCCAGTCCGGCCAGATCGTCTACGAAATCACCGAGGCCGCCGCGCGCGTCCTGGCTTTCCTGGACAGCCTGTCCAGCGAACGCTCCACCCTCAACGGTTCCCGCCTCGGAACGCTGCTGGGCGACGTCGAAAAGCTCGCCAACGAGACCAACCCGGACCAAAGCGCCCGTTTGGAATCCCTCTCGGAGGAGATTCAAGAGCGTCAGCAGTTGATCGAGGACATCAGTTCCGGCGACTTCGACGGTCTTTTGGACGATGAGGAAGCCGTGGAAGCGGCCGGGAACATCCTGGACCTTGCGGCGAGCCTGCCTGCCGACTACAAGAAGATGCGTGACCGCATCGAAGAACTGGTAGGCGAGCTCCGCAACCAGATCATCGAGGAGTCCCTCAGCAAGGGTGCCACCATGGCGCAGGTCCTGGAGGCGGACAAACGCTTGCGGCAGAGTCCCGAAGGCCGCACGTTCCGCTCCTTCACGGCGTTCCTCGAGGACCCGCAGCAACAGTTGCGCTTCCGTTCGGCGATCGGTGACGTGTTGAGTCGCCAATTCGCGGACGACCTCAGCCAGGAGGACCGGGAAACCCTCAAGAACCTCGTGGCGGAACTGCGTACCCAGCACAGCCAGATCCAGCGCATCTACGGCCGGCTGTCCGAAAGCCTCAACAACTACATCCAGAGCGACGACATCCGCCAGTCCGTCCGGCTCCGGCAGGTCCTGCGCGAAGCCGAACAGGCGATCCGCTCCATGCCCTACGAACGCGACCGTCCCGGCCTGGTCCGAGGCCCGGTGTTGTTCAATGCGGGATTCGAATCACTCGCCATGGTCAAGCTCTTCGATCCGGATGAGTTTGCTGCGCCTCCAAAGCTTGCCGACCCCATCGCCTTCAGCGATTCGGACCGGGTCCGTTCGCTGCGCTCCGCGAAGGCAAGGCCCGACGCCGTCCGCTCGGCAATGGCGGGCGCCTCCACACTGGCGGGGGCCTGGGCGAACCTCCCGGAGGAAGAACGCCACATCAACACGGTCCGGGCACTCCTGTCCGAAGCGTTGCACGGTGGTGCGGAGTTCGACCGGGCCGCCTGGGAAAACGTCGACTTCGAACAAATCGATGGCAGCACACGCACCGCGTACCTGCCGCTCGTGACGCTGACTAAGGATTCCGATGACTGACGCCCACCCCACCGAGCATGCGGCCTCTTCGGAGCAAGGAGTGGACATAACGCAGCATGTCCACTCTGAGGCTTCCCAGGATGGACATGTCCATCAGGATCCGTTCCGAGTCACGCCCCGCGACACGTTCGTCGACGGCGCGGCGCTGTTCCCAGGCGACACCGGCGTCCTGCCCATGAAGGTCCGCCAGGCCCTCGTGCGGCTACTCAAGGGCCCCTATGTCGACGGCGGCCGCGACGAAAAGCTCTGGACCACCCTCCTGGACAACCAAGTGATTCTCCGCAGCCGGCTTTCAGAGCTTTTCCTGAACCTGCAACTGGACCACGAGCGCAAGATTGCGGTGCTCCGGCCGGTCGATCCGGAGGCCATCGGAGGCAGCGCCCGCTCGAGCATCCTTCGCCAGCAACGCGCGTTGAGCCGCGTGGAAACCATCGTGCTTCTGCGCCTGAGGCTCCTCCTCGACCGCCACGTGACGGCCCAGACCGACCCGGTGATCACTCGCGAAGAAATCGCCGAACTCGTGGCGCACTACCAGCCATCCGGCCAACAAGACGCCCTCCGCGACACCGACGTCGTCAACCGCACGGTCACGAAGCTCCTGGCCCGCCAACTCGTCCTGGCCACGGGCATCGAAGACACCTTCGCGATTTCCAAGGCCCTCCCACTAGCCCTCCCCTTCGAAAACATCGGCGACATCCCAGCCCAAATCGAAGCGCTGATCGCAGTAGCAGCCGACGAATCAGGCACGGAACCCCTGATCGAACTAACAGAAACGGACGACGACGGCGACGGGTCCGAGCTGCCCGACGACACCGAGGCGGATGACACCAACGGTGACGAACGAGCCGCAGCGGTGGATGCCGGCCAGGGAGTGGCATCTAAGGCACTGGCCGAGGGCCCCGACGCGAGCTTGCGAGTGTTGGGTAGGCCACTGCCGCTGTCGGAGCCGGCAGCATCGTCCGGAGGACGAATGCTGTCCGGCGAAGGGGCGGGGCCGGCATCCACCGCGGAGGCAAACGCAACCACAACTGACTCAACCGAGAGCGAAACCATGGAGGCAGCCAAGTGACGATCGCAACCATGCTTCCGATCGGCGAACTCACCAACCCGGGCCAGATGCGCCTTGCCTTGGTCCAGGTAGTCAACTGGGGCACGTTCCACGGCGCCCACACGATGCACGTGGACCGCAACGGCACGTTGCTGACGGGCAATTCCGGCGTCGGTAAGTCCACGTTGTTCGACGCCATGCTCCGCGTCTTCGATGCCCGTCCACGCTCCAACGAGGCTGCCGCACAGCGGGCCGGCGGGGCTGTGGAGGACAAGAGGACCACGTTCACGTACATGCGCGGAAAAGTGGGCGACAAGGCCGTGGGCGAGGGTTCGGCGAGTGCCTTCCAGCGCCCGGGTGCCACCTGGTCCGCCGTCGCCCTGACGTTCGACAACGCGGCCGGCACCAAGATCACTATCTCGGCCCTCTTTGACCTGCCCAAGAACGGCACGGAGTCCAGCGTCGGCCGGTTCTACGTGATTGACAACAAGCCCCTGGATCTCGGCGCGATCGAGGGCATCGCGGAGAAGCGCTTCACCAAGGGCGCGCTGGAGACCATCTTCCCGGACGCCCAGATCTTCGATGTCCACAAGGCCTTTGCGGAGCGTTTCCGCCGGCTTCTGGGTATCAACTCGGACCAGGCGCTTCCACTCTTGCGCGTGATCCAGGCCGGTAAGGGACTCGGCGGCAGCGTCAACACGTTCTTCCGCGACCAGGTGCTCGACGCGCCCGCGACGCTCACTGCTGCGGACGACGTCGTCGAGGAATTCAGCAACCTCATGTCCATCAGGCAGCGGCTGGAGGACGTTCGCCAGCAGCGCGATCAGCTCGCCCCCGTTCCCGGGATGAACAAGGAGTATGCCCAGTCGTTGCTGGAGGCCAACCGGCTCCGGGAGCTCAGCGGCGAGGAATTCGACGCCTACAAGCAGCAGCTCTCAGTCACGGTACATGCCAAGACTCTGGCCCGTTTCAAGGACCTTGCCCAGTCGAAAGCCAAGGAACTCAGCGGTGAGCGAGGCGTCCGGGACGCGCTCGCCAAGGAGCTTCGCCAGCTCGAATCGGACTACAACAACCAGGGCGGGAACGCGATTTCGGCGATCGAGCAGTCGCTGGAAAATGCCCGGGTCGGCCTCAAGCTCCGCCAGCAGGTGGAGGAGGCGGCCCGCCAAGCATTGGCCGACGCCGGACTCAACATTGAGTGGACCGCTGAGGGTTGGGAGCAGGCCCACGAGCAGGCCGCGAGCCGCTCCGCCGAACTCAAGGACGATTCCGAAGCGCTGAGGGAACTCCGGTTCGAAGCCTTCGACGGCCACGCCACCAAGAAGCGTGAGCTCGCCGCAGCCCAGCAGGAGCTGGTCTCGCTGAAGACGCGCAAGTCCCTGCTGCCGCCGTCGAGCATTGAAAACCGCGCCGCGATCGCCGCGGCCACTGGCGTTCCCGAGGACCGCATGCCGTTCGGCGGCGAGCTGATAGACCTCGCCGAGGGGGAGGAGCAGTGGCGGCCCGCGGCCGAGCGCGCCCTGCGGAACCTCGCCACGACGCTGCTGGTTCCCGGCGAGCATTTTGCCGCGGTCACGCGTTACCTCAACGACAACACGGTCCGTGGCGCCCTTCGGGCAGTGGACGTCTCCAAACCGCTCGCGGGCGGCGCTTTGGCTGTGGAGGACGTGTCCGACGGCGAGCTGTTGACGAAGCTGAACATCCTCACCTTGGGGGCGAACGCCGACGCCGGTGAATGGATCCGCGAGCGGATCGCCCTCGATTTCGACTACCCGTGCGTGGAAGACCCGGACGAGCTCGCCAAGCTGGACAAAGGCCTGAGCCTGGGCGGTGTGGTCAAGCGCAACAGGCACACGGTGGAGAAGGACGACCGCTTCACGAGCCGGCAGGACTACGTTCTCGGTTTCGACAATGCTTCCAAGCTGGAGCTCGTGGCGGCGAAGGTGGGCGAGCTCGAAAACGAGCTTCTGAAGGCCGCCGAACTCGCCCAAAGCCGCGAGGATTCGCACCAGGGCATGACGCGCCAGCTCGAAGCGTTGCGCCGCATTGCCGACGACGAGCGTGGCTGGGAACAGGTGTCTGCAGCAGTGGCGGCCGAGGAACTCGCGAAGATCGAACAGCGACTCCAGGGCGCCTTGGCTGCGCAGGCCGACTTGGAACCCCTGCGTGCGAACATCGAGGCCGTGCGCGAAAAGCACCAGTCCTCCACAGGGGCGGCGGCGGTTTTGCAGAGCGAATACAAGACGCTCGACCATCAGATGACCACGGCGGACGCCCTCCTGGATGCTGCACGCAACCGCCTTGACCAGGCGCCGCCGTCGGGCGCTACTGTCACTGCCCTCGAACCGTACTTCAGCGCATTCGGCGAGGTGGGCGAGCTCCATGAACTCGACACCCTGGCTGCCGAAGTCCGGAGTAAGCTCTTGGCGGAACTCCATACAGCCGAGTCGCGCGGGCAGGCGTTGGCCGAGCGGCTAACGCGAATGTTCGAAGGATTCGTGCGCGAATGGGGCACCGCCATTTCCGCCGATCACGGCACCTCGATCGGCGCCGCGGGGGAGTTCGAGTCCCGTTATCACCAGATCGTCAGCGAGGGGTTGCCCGCGCAGGAAGCCGAATTCCGGCAGTTCTTCAACCAGCGCACGCACGAATCGTTCAGCACGCTGCTCCACCTGCTCGACGAGGAACGCCGCGCCATCACGAGCCGCATCCTGCCCCTCAACGGCATCCTGTCCGAGGTCAATTTCCATGAGGGTAGCTTCCTGGAGCTCGACATCAAGCAGACGCTGCCCGCCACCGCGAAGCAGTTCAAGGACGCCATCCACAACGCGTTGAAGACGCGTCACACCCGACCGTCGCGCGCGGCGGGCGCCGTTTCGGGTGCCGGCGTCCCGACCGAGGCGGACGACGACGTCGAACTCACCAACCGCTACAAGTCGCTCGAAACCCTGGTCAAGCGGCTCGGTTCGCAGACCCCCGAGGACCGGCGCTGGCGAGCCGAGGTGCTGGATGTCCGCGGGCATCTCTTCATCCAGTGCAAGGAGCATCGCTCCGTCCAAGGCCCGCGGGGTGGCAAGAAGACCGAGGTGTACATGCACGCAGACACCGGCTCGATGTCCGGTGGCGAACGGCAGCGATTCACGGCGTTCATCATGGCCGCGGCCCTGAGCTACCAGCTGGGCATCGCCGAACAGGGTTTCACGACCTACGGAACGGTGATGATGGATGAGGCATTCGTCCTGGCCTCGGAGGAGTTCGCCGGTGCAGGCATCAAGGCCCTGCACGAGTTCGGTTTCCAGTTGTTGCTGGCCGCCCCCGAAAACGTCATCGACCTCTCCCGACACCTTGGTTCGGTCACGGAAATCCTGCGCGACAAACGAACCAACCGCTCCGGTGTGCTCACGGCTCCAGTGATCGGTGGCCCGGGCGTGCCCGGCGAATGGCGCTCCGAGGCCAATCCTGTGGACATCGTGCTCCGCTAGTTCGGACGCTCGCTCACTTATGTGGCATTTTCGGCGGACGCTCGCTCACCTTTGGCGGGTTTCCGCCGGACGCTCGCTCACTAGATGTGAGCGAGCGTCCGCGGTTTTGCCCTCAAAAGTGAGCGAGCGTCTGCCGCCGGGGCGACTACTATCCTTGTACCCGCCCCAGGAACTGAGCGGTCCTGGACTGTAGTCCGGCGATTTGGCGAACGACGACGGCGGCCGGGTCCGGATTGATCTCATTGACGGGCGGCTCCTTGCGGACGTTGGCGCAGCAGCCGAATTCGGCGCAGATCAACGTCCCCACGGTGTTGCCGTCGCGGCCCGATTGGCCTGCGCGCCTGGCAACCCAAAGATAGACATCGTCCTTGGAAAACACGTCGCGGCACAGTTCGCAAAGGACTGAGCGCTTCTTGCCGGAGCCCCCCTCGGGGGCGCGCAGCAGGATGCCTGTGAGGGAACCATCGTTCGGAAGGATGAGATAACCTCGCATCGGCATCTTTTCGTCGCGCCAGCCAAGGAATTCGAGGTTGTCCCAGTCGAGGGAATCAAAGTCCTTCGGGAGGTTGAGTTTGGCGGCCTCCGAGCGGCTCGCATTGATGAATGAGGAACGGATTTGTTGAGCGGTGATTTTCTGCACGGCGAAGTTCTTTCAGATCGTTTGGGCTCCGAAGAGGAAGGACGCTGGCGTCTGGCGATCCGAGGGCACAGCAAAGGAACCCCTCGTTGTGCTTGTTGCGTGAGGCGGCGGGGCTAGTTTCCCTTGCCGCCGGGCGGGATGGCCGACGCGGAGGGAGCTGCAAAGTAGGCCAACATGGCCACCTCGCCAACCATGGCAGCGCCAATGTGTGTAGTGCGCATGCTCATCCTCTCGATCTTTGCCGCTTTCACGGCCTTGGCGCGGTTCGTTGAATCAACCGGCTCTGTCATCTTTGCAAACGCGGTGCTCGGTTTCCAAAAATCCCCGTGCGTTGAAGCTCCCGCTGGGCCCGACGCTCGCTCACTTATATGGCACTTTCGGCTGACGCTCGCTCACTAGATGTGAGCGAGCGTTTTGGTTTTTGCCGCCAAAGGTGAGCGAGCGTCCGGGTCTCCAGCAGAGGGCATCAATTACGTGATGCAAACGTTTCGTAATTATCGGAAGGGTAGGCTAGCCTTACTTAGGTTTGGATCACTTACCTAAGGAGTCTCGTGGCTTCCCGCCCCACACGCCGTGCCCTGCTGAAGACCGCAGGTGCAGCGACCGCAGCGCTTGCCGCCGTCGCGCTGTCCCTCAGCGCTTGCTCGACCGGCTCAACAACCGCCAGTTCCGCGACGACGCCGGCCCCAAGCGGTCAGTTCCCGGTCACCATCAAGAACGTCTTCGGTGAGACCACCATCAAGTCGCAACCGGAGCGCGTGGTGACCGTCTCGTGGGTCAACGACGACGTCGCCTTGGCTCTCGGCGTCGTACCGGTCGGTGTACCGAAGGTCGCCTGGGGCAACAATGACAAGGGCTCCACTCCTTGGAAGGACGCCGCGCTTGAGAAGTTGGGCGCCGGTTTCGGCACCGCGAAGGCCCCGGCCCGGTTCTCCGAGGCGGACGGCATCAACTTCACGGAGATCGCCAAGTTGGCGCCGGACGTCATCCTTGCCGCCTACTCCGGGCTGACCGAAGCCGACTATAAGAAGCTCTCCGAAATTGCCCCGGTGGTGGCGCAGCCCGAACTCGCGTACGGCACGCCCTGGCAGGAAGCCACCACGATCATCGGCAAGGCGTTGGGCAAAAATTCAGAGGCGGAAAAGCTCGTCTCGGACACCGAGGCCACCGTCAAGAACAAGGTTTCCGCGTTCCCGCAGCTCGCTGGCAAGACCTTCATCTACGGCAACCTCGAGCCCGCAAAGGGCGACGGCGTCAACGTCTATACATCCAACGACAACCGGCCGCGTTTCCTGTCCGAAATCGGCATGAAGCTCGCCCCCGTGGTGGAGAACGCCAGCAAGGGCTCCAAGGAATTCTTCGTGCCGTGGTCCGCTGAAAAGGCCAACGAGCTTTCCTCGGACGTCTTCGTGACCTGGGTGCCGGATTCCAAGACCACGGACCAGATCAAGCAGGACCCCCTGCTGGGCCAGATCCCCGCCATCAAGAAGGGCGCCCTGGTTGCCGACACCGACAACACCCTCACCCTGGCGATCTCCGCATCCTCGCCCCTGAGCCTGCCGTGGGCACTGGACATTTTCCTGCCCCAGCTGGCCAAGGGCGCCGACGCGGCCGCCAAGTAAGCGACACGCCTGACATGACAGAGAGTACGACGACGGTTGGCCCACCTTCTCGCGGAGGAACCGGGCGCGAATTGGCAGCTCATGACTGCAAAAGCGATTCCAAAAGGCAACACCTGCCAGCTCGCGCGAAGGCCGCCTGGCTCTTGGTCGCCGTCGTCGTGCTTGTGCTTGTGCTTGTTTGTACGGCCTCGTTCGCGATCGGGGCAAGGGACATGTCCCTCGAAACTGTGTGGCAAGCCCTCACGCAGTTCAACCCCGACGACGGCAACCATGCGGTCGTCCACACGCGCATTCCACGGACGGTGCTCGGCTTAGTGGCCGGGGCTGCCCTTGGCCTTGCCGGCGCCGCGATGCAGGGAGTCTCCCGCAACCCCTTGGCCGACCCGGGCATCATGGGCGTCAACGCGGGGGCGGCACTGGCCGTGGTCGCCGGGATCTACCTCTTCGGTATCTCAGGGGCCAGTGGCTACATCTGGTTCGCCTTCGTCGGCGCCGCCGCGGCCGCCGTCGTCGTCTATCTGATTGCGTCCATGGGGCGTGACGGTGCGACGCCGGTGAAGCTCGCTTTGGCGGGGGCTGCGCTGAGCGCGGGACTCTATTCCCTGATGAATGTCATCTTGGTTTCGAGCCAGGACACGCTGGACCGCTTCCGGTTCTGGCAGGTAGGTGGAATTGCCGGCAGCGACTGGTCCGTGGTGTTGACCGGGTTGCCGTTCCTGCTGCTTGGGGCATTGATCGTGCTGGGTAGCGGCCGGATCCTCAACAGCCTGGCCCTCGGTGACGACGTTGCCCGCGGGCTCGGCCAGAATGTGGCGCTGGCCAGGGGCTTCACGGCGCTCGGGATCGTGTTGCTCTGCGGATCGGCCACGGCCTTGGCCGGTCCCATCGGATTCGTCGGGCTCGTGGTTCCACACGCGGTGCGTTTCTTTACCGGCCCGGACTACCGCTGGATCCTGCCGTTCTCGATGGTTCTCGCACCGGCCCTCCTCCTGGTTTCGGACGTGATCGGCCGGGTGGTGCTGCTGCCCGGCGAAGTCCCCGCGGGCATCATGACGGCCATCGTCGGTGCTCCCGTCTTCGTGTGGCTCGTCCGCCGGGGCAAGGGGGCCTCGCTGTGAGCGCCTCCCGCCGGAAACTGAACCGGACCGCACTCCTGGGCGCCGGCGTCGTGGTCCTCTTTGCGGTGACCGTGCTCCTGGGCAGCTACACGGTCACCATCCCCGATTTCTTCAGGATCCTCACCGTCCACCTGACGGGCGGCGAGAAGATCCCGGGCGCAAGCTTCATCGTCATGGAAAACAAACTGCCCCGGGCCGTGCTCGGCATCCTGATTGGTGTGGCGTTCGGCCTCTCCGGCGGGCTGTTCCAGACCATGCTCCGCAACCCGCTCGCTAGCCCCGACGTCATCGGCATCAGTTACGGTGCGAGTGCCGCGGCAGTCCTGGCCATCGTCGTGTTCGGCGCGTCTGGTGCCGCTGTGTCTGGTGCAGCGCTGGCTGGTGCGATCGGCGTCGCGCTCGTCATTTACGCCATATCGCGAGGCGGCGGGCGTTCAGGCGGCGGGCGTTCAGGCGGCGGACGCGGCAACGCGGCAGGCAGCCGGCTTATTCTCGCCGGCGTTGGTATCGCCGCCGCATTGGGGGCGGTGGTGAACTTCCTCATGACCCGAGCGGATATCCGGACGGCCTCCGAGGCCCTCATTTGGCTCAACGGTTCCTTGAATTCGGCCAATTGGGAACGGGTGGGCGTCCTCCTGGCCTCCCTCGCGGTGCTTATTCCTGTTTTGGCCCTCCTCGCCGGACCGTTGCGCATGCTCGAACTCGGGGACGACGCTGCGGCCGGACTGGGAATCCGCGTGAACGCCGTACGCTTCGGACTGGTGATCACCGCCGTCGCGCTCGCGGCAGTGGCGACGGCGGCTGCCGGGCCGGTTGCCTTCGTTGCCTTCCTTGCCGGGCCGATCGCTCGGCGGATTGTCGGACGTCCCAGCCTTCCGGCGTCGGCGTTCACGGGCGCCCTCATTGTCCTGGCGGCCGACTACTTCGCGTACAACGTGGCACCCCTGATCCTGAGCGGCACCGTCCTGCCGGTCGGCGTCATTACTGGCGCCCTCGGCGCTCCATTCCTGTTGTGGCTCCTGGTCACCTCCAACCGAAAGGAAGCCTGACATGGCACAACTGAGCGCACGAGGCTTGACGCTCCAATACGAGCAGCGACGGGTGGTCGAAGGATTCTCGACGCAGATCCCCGAAGGCAAAGTGACCATGATCGTGGGTGCCAACGCCTGCGGAAAATCCACGCTTCTACGGGGGTTGTCCAGGCTCCTGAAGCCGAGCGCCGGCGTCGTCACCTTGGATGGCAAGGACATCCACTCCCGCCCGGCCCGCGAACTCGCCCGCACGCTTGGCCTTCTTCCGCAGCACCCCCTTGCCCCTGACGGCATCACGGTCCGCGAACTCGTGGGCCGCGGACGCTATCCGCACCAAGGATTCTTCCGCAGCTGGAGGACGGGTGACCTGTCGGTGCATGATCTCGCCGTTCAGCGCGCGCTCGAAACCACCGCAACGTTGGAGTTGGCTGATCGAAACGTGGACGAACTGTCCGGCGGGCAACGTCAGAGGGTGTGGATCGCCATGGCCCTTGCGCAGGAGACGGACGTCCTGCTCCTCGACGAACCCACCACCTACCTTGACCTGGCACACCAGATGGAGGTGCTGGATATGGTGACCGATCTCAACCGCAGTCGCGGAACCACGGTGGCCATCGTGCTGCACGACCTCAATCTCGCAGCGCGTTACGCGGACCACGTCATCGCGATGAAGGCCGGGGCAATCGTCGCTGAAGGGACCGCGCTGGAAGTGGTCACCGAGGACTTGGTTCGCGACGTTTTCGGCCTGGAGTCCCGGGTGGTTCCAGATCCAATTTCCGGCACCCCGCTCATTCTCCCAATCGGCCGGCACCACACCGCGGCTACCCCAACACCCATCGAATTGGAGTTCGCCTCATGAACGCAGACGCCGTTGCCGCCGTGCGGAACGCAATCACGGAGCCGATGACCCTCGCCTTCGACGTCACCGTCACCGCCGTGGAGGATCTTGGCCCCAATTTCCGCCGCATTACGTTCGGGGGATATTGCCTGCGCGGATTCGGTGTTTCCGGGAACACCCTGGACCTCCGTATCAAACTCATGATTCCCTCGCTCGACGCCGTCGGCCGCCCCCTGCCCTTGCCCGCCTTCAACACGGGCGATGCCGGTTGGTACCAAGAGTGGTTGGCGATGGATCCCGCGGTGCGCGGATCGATGCGGAGCTACACGGTGCGGAACGAGAGGCTCGACGCCGTCTATCCGGAGATCGACGTCGACTTCGTGATGCACTTCGACGACGGCGGTGGGGTCCACGGCGACGGCAGCGGCACCCGGGTCGATGCGGCCGGTCCCGACGTCGACGGCGGTGCGGCCGGCGCGCCCCGGACCGGGCCGGCGTCGGGCAAGTCACGCGGGCCGGCGGCCATCTGGGCGCTCGGCGCGAAACCCGGGGATTCCATCACTATCATCGGCCCCAACAACCGGGCAGCCCACTGCATTACCGCCGAAACATACTCCGGTATCGAGTGGCGTCCTGGCTTGGCGCGGCGGGTCCTCCTTGCCGGCGACGAAACAGCGGTCCCCGCCATCAGCGCGATCTTGGAATCCTTGCCCGTGGGAATCACCGGCCAGGCCTTCCTTGAGGTCCCGGAGGCCGGCGATTTCCAAGACCTCGCCTCAGACGCCGACATCGAAATCACGTGGCTCGCGCGCGGCGCGGCCCTCGGCCGGTCCCGACCCCATGGCGAGTTACTGAAGGAAGCCGTCCGCGGAGCCGTACCGGTCCCGGGGTGGGTGGGCATCATCTCGCTCGACCGCGCCGCCGGCCCCGAGCCCGAAGACGTCAATGTGGACCAGGAAATCTTGTGGGAAACGCCTTTGCGCATGGACACGGCCGCGATCGAAGCGAGCCGCAACCCGGGCCTTCCCACCGGTGCCTTGCCGTTCTACGCCTGGATCGCAGGTGAGGCCGGGGTCATCAAAGAGTTGCGCCGGTACCTGGTCCGGGATGTGGGGATCGACCGGAAACAAGTGGCGTTCATGGGCTACTGGCGCAAGGGGAAATCCGAACTCTAGCTGACCCCCTTCGATGCTCGCTCACATATGTCGTCTTTTTCCCCGACGCTCGCTCACATCAGGTGAGCGAGGGTTCGGCCAAAAGGCCCCATAAATGAGCGAGCGTCGAATTAACCTGGGCTTTGCCGGCGGGCAACCGGGCGGGGCTAGGCTGGCGTGGTGGCTGGGAACGTGCTTCATGCTGACCAGAACGGACGACGGCGGTTTGTTGCCTTGGGCGATTCCTTCACCGAGGGCGTGGGGGACCGGAACGAGGCCCTACCGAACGGCGTCCGGGGCTGGGCCGACCGCGTTGCCGAGAAATTGGCCAAGGCCGAACCTGGCTGGGAATATGCCAACCTTGCAGTCCGGAGCAAACGGCTCCGCCACATCGTCGACGAGCAATTGGACCGGGCCCTTGCCATGGAACCCACGCTCATCACGCTCTATGCCGGCGGCAACGACATCCTGGACTTCGGCACGGACATGGACCTACTCATGGCCGAGTACGAAAGGCTCGTGGCCCGCCTCGCGGCCACGGGAGCCACGTTGGTCTTGTTCACGGGGTACGACGTCAAGGTCTCGGCCGTGCTGGAACCCTTCAAGAAGCGGAACGCCCTCTACAACGAACGCGTCCGCGAACTGGCCGCCAAATACGGGGCCGTGCTGGTGGACTATTGGTGCCTTGACGCCTACCACGACCGCCGGATGTGGGCCTCGGACCGCCTCCACATGTCCAAAGCCGGACACAAATACATGGCGGCGCAGGTACTTGATCACCTCGGCGTCCCGCACAAGTTCTCGCCCAAGGACTGGGAACCACCGCAGCGGCTCAAGTTGCGCGACTGGGAACGTCGTCAGCGCCGCTGGGTGAACGATTGGGTCCTGCCTTTGTTCGGCCGGAAGCTTCGCGGCGTCACACTCGGGGACAGCCTTCGCCCCCGCTGGCCGGAGCCCGTGAAGGTGCCGCGGAAAGCCGGGCTGCGAAAGCTCGCGGAACGCCAAGCAGCCGGGGCGGGCCCAGCCGATGCTGGAAACAGCGCACAACCCAAAGCTCAAAACAACGGGGGGACATGACCATGGCCATGCATACACCGCTGCGATTCGTCGCGGCCGGAGATTCCTTCACCGAAGGCGTCGGCGACACCGACCTTCGCCTTCCCAACGACTGCCGCGGCTGGGCAGACCGCGTCGCCGAGGAACTGGCCAGGCACCGGCCGCAGACCCAGTACGCCAACCTGGCCCTCCGTGGCCGTCGGCTCAGGCAGATCGTGGCTGAACAACTTGAGCCGGCGCTCGCGATGGCTCCCACGTTGGTCAGTTTCCACGCCGGCGGCAACGATCTCCTCGGCGCACGGCTGGACATGCGCATACTGGTCCGTGGATTCGAGGACGCCGTTGCCCGGATCGCACAAAGTGGTGCCCAAGTCCTGCTGTTCACCGAGTACAACGTGCCGCTCTCGCCAGTGTTGGAGCCGCTTAAGCTGCGCACTGCCGTTTTCAACAAACACATCCGGCGCATTTCCGCGGCCTATGGAACACTTCTGGTGGACCATTGGTGCTTCGAAAAGTACCAGGACCGCCGGATGTGGGCTCCGGATCGGCTGCACATGTCCGGCATCGGGCACGAATACATGGCCAAGAAAGTCTTGGAGGTGTTGGGCGCCGCGCACTCACTGGGCTCACCGGTGCTTGGGGCGCTTCAACCGCGGAGCCGCGCCGAGATCATGGCCGACGACGCCGCGTGGCTCAGGCGCGACGTGGCACCGTGGCTTTCGCGCCGTATCAGGGGAGTTTCGAGCGGGGATCACCTGAGCGCCCGCTGGCCGGCCCTTATGCCGGTGGTCTTGCCGGAGCGCCTGGGAACGTCCAAAGTGACTCAATCGGCGAGGCTTTGAAATGCGTCAGCGTCACGCCTGACACCTTCAGACTAGTCCAGCAGGTTTTCGAAACCTGTGGATGCCGTGGTGACCGTGAATTCGATGATCTCGAAGTCGGCTACCCCGTTGACATAGAACGGATCCGTAGCCAGGGAAGCGTCCAGTGTTGCACGGTCGACGTTGGACAACAGCACACCCCCGATGGCTGGAACGCGACGTCCGGACGCAACGAAAGTGCTGGCGTCGAACGCTTCTTTGACCCAATCCATGTGGGCGGGGCGGTGGAAATCGACGATCTCGTCGGGAACTTTGTATGTCAGTGAGACGACGAACATGCCGCCAGCCTACAACGCGGAGGGCGGCCAAAAGGGGCCGCCCTCCTAAACCGCAATGAACTACGGCAGCAGTTTGACCGCGGAGTTCCAGTTGTAGTCGGGGTGGGCTTCGCTGATCTGGAGCGTCATGACGAGCAACTGGAAGGCCTCAAGCTCACGCGAGCGGCGCAGCGGCCCGACGTTCACTGGGCGCAGTCCGGCACCTTTGACGAAGTCGACGACGGCGGCGCTCGCCTCGGCGTCGTCGCCCGCCACCAGTACGTCGAGGGTTTGCCCGTCCACTTCGCCGTCGGCGAGCGTGGCTGCGAAGACGGTGTTGAACGCCTTGACCACCGATGCGCCCGGGACCAGGGCCTGGAGTTCTTCGGCTGCCGAGGTTCCGGCGGGAACGGTGAGGGAATCGAAGGTCTCGAAGTTTACGGGGTTGGAGATGTCCACGATCGTCTTGCCGTTGAGCGCTGAGCCATAGGAAGCAAGGACTGCCTTGGAGGCATCGAACGGGGTGGCCAGCACCACGATGCTGCCTTCCACCGGAGATCCGGTGGTGCCGGAGGTCCCGTTGACCGTCGCGGCAAGCGCAGCGGCAGAACCGGCGTCGCGGCTGAGGATGTGGACGCTCTTGCCTGCCGTGGCCGCGCGGGCCGCAATGCCGGACGCCATGTTGCCGGTGCCGATGATGGTGATGTCAGCCATTGTTGTTTCCTTTGCTTGAGTGCTCATGATTGGTTCGCATTCACTTACTTGAAGCTTCAACTAAAACAATAATGACCTTAAGTTGAAGTGTCAAGCATTGATTTCCTTCTAAGATGAATCCATGACCGAACCGCGCTGGCTCAACGCCGACGAACGCCGTGCCTGGCTGGCCCTCCTGAGCATCAACACTCTGCTGCCCGCAGCCCTGGACACCCAGCTGCAAGCGGCCGGCAAATTGTCGCTGTTCGACTACAACGTGCTCGCCATGCTGTCCGAAGCGGACGGTCGGTTCCTGCCGATGAGTGAGCTTGCCGCCCGCACCAGCGCCTCGCTGTCTAGGTTGTCGCACGTGGTCACCAAGCTGCAGAGACGCGGCTGGGTGGAGCGCGAGGCCCATCCGGGCGATGCACGTGTCACGGTGGCGCACCTGACCGAAGCCGGGATGGAGACCATCGTGTCCCTCGCCCCGGGGCACGTGGATGCCGTCCGCGCCTTGATGTTGGACGCCATGACCGACGACGACGTTGCGGACCTCGCGCGGATCGGCGAGAAGATCGTGGCCCGGCTGGACGACGATCACTGGATCCTGCGCGAGCGCTAAGCCGTTGCGTGCCGGCGACGGGGCGCCGCGCGTGACGGCCGCCCCGCACTGATGAAAGACTGGCGCCATGGATTTTTCTGCCCGGTACGTGGCATTGGGTGACTCGTTCACCGAAGGACTTGGCGACGCCGACCCCTCGCGCCCCAACGGAGTCAGGGGATGGGCGGACCTCGTTGCCCATCAGCTGGCTCGAAGCAACGACAATTTCGGCTACGCCAACCTGGCCATCCGCGGTAAGAAACTCCGGCAAGTCATGGCAGAACAGGTGGACGCCGCCGTCGCGCTTCAACCGACGCTGGTAACCCTGTACGCGGGAGCGAACGACATCTTCCGCCCAAAAGTCGATGTCGACAGGCTCATGGAAGACTACGAGGCCGGTATCGCGAAGCTAAGTGCCACTGGCGCCACGTTGCTTCTCTTTACGGGTTTCGATGCCCGCAGTTCCAAGGTTTTCGGCACCATGCGAGGACGCACCGCGATCTACAACGAGTTGCTGCGGGAAATCGCTGAAAACCACGGTGCGCTGCTGGTGGACTATTGGCGCTTCAGCGAATACCACGACTGGCACATGTGGGCGCAGGACCGGATGCACATGTCCACTGCCGGTCACATCAACATGGCCAACCGCGTGCTGGCCGTCCTGGAGCACGAAGGTTCCCTTGAGGTCCCGCCGCCGGTCACGCAACCCCAGCTTGCGCGGGTGGAAGCTTTGTGGGCCAACGCGCGCTGGGCCCGTGAACACGCCGCCCCGTGGGTCGTCCGCCGCGTTACGGGCAAGTCTTCAGGTGATGGCCTCAGCCCGAAGTATCCGCAGCTCACCCGACCCTAACTGTTCTGGGGAGCGAGGTTTCGAAAGCCGGGTGTGGCGAGCAGTCCGCCGTCGTTCTTCACCGCGAGCACGTCCACGTCCCAGTGGGAGGTCGCCAGCGCTAGGGTCCGGGCGCCCCCAGCCATGATGGCGGTGGCCAGGACATCGGCCGTGATGATGTCGGCCGCTGCCACCGAAACCTGGCGGAATCCCTCGTCCCGCGCAATTTTGAGGCCTGTTGACCAGATGTGGTGGCCGCGTTCGCTGGTTCCGGAGGTCGCCAGCGCGTGCTTGCCCTTGTTGTCGAGCGGAAACGCGGTCAGGAGCGTCGTCCGATCTTCCGGGTCAACAATCCCCGCAAGCCACGGCCGCGCACTGCCCGGCGTCGGCGAACCGTCCACCAGGACGTCCCCGCCCGCATTGAGGCACCAATCCTTCAGGCCCAGAGCGAGCAGCGACGTTCCAGCCTCCCGTATCGCATGTCCCTTGACGATCCCCGCCAAGTCCACGACGCCGTCGGGCCGTTCCGCCGTGAACGCACCTTCCGTGACGGTGCGCCATTCGGCCGCCTCGACATACAGCCGGCGCATGTCCGCCGAGGCGTCCGCCAAGGCCAGTTCGCCCCGTGCCATCGCGCTCGCCTCCGAGTCGGGACGGTAGAGACTAAACGTCCGCTCCAGCCCGTTGAACAAGCGCTCGACGACGGCGGTGGCCGCCTCAAGTTCTTCCACTGCGGCTTGGGGAACCGTCCCCGGAGCAGCTGGGACGGCGAGGCTCACCACGGTGCCCATGCTGGTGAACGTGCGGGAGCGAAGGCGGGGCTCTTTATTGGCCTGCCCGGGCTCATTTGGCTTAGAAGTGGGCTGCATCGAGGGCTGCCTGGAGGGATGTCAGATACGCATCGCTGGTAAAAGTGGCCCCGCCGATGGTCTGCACGTTCGCCGACTGGGCGCTCAGCACCTCGGATCGCAAGAGGGGTGCTGCCCTGGCACTGATCTGAACCGATCGTTGCTCTTGGTCAGTCAGATGCAGGGCTGTGACATCCGTGATCACGCCGGCCTTGATCGTTACCTGGACCTGGACTGTTCCGAAGCGGGTCTCCACTGACGTGCCTGCGTAGGTGCCGCCCGCCTTGGCCGAGGCTCCCAGGGTGGTGCTGGAACTGGAGCCCGTGCCGGTGCTGGAACTGGAGCCCGTGCTGGAACTGGAGGCGGCTCCGGTTCCCGAGGACGATCCGGAAGCGCTGCCCCCGGTGGATCCATTCGCCGTCGAGCCCGTGCCCGAAGTGGTCCCGCCTGTGTTTCCTGTGGCGGAAGTCGTGACCGCCGACGCGTTCGATTCCGCCACATGCGCACCCGACTGCCAGCCGACCAGGAGGATGGCCGCCGACGCTAGCGCCGCTGAAATTCCTGCCCTGAGTCTCACCAGTCAAACCTTTCGTAGTGGAGTTGTTCCTCGCGCACGCCGGACCTTTTTGCCTCGGCCAGCACCTGGCGGGCCCAAGCAGATGGACCGCAAATGTACACATCCGCGTCGGTGATGTCCGGAACGAAGTCCCCCAGCCTCGAGGCGTTAGCAGAAGCGGGCAGCCATGTGCTCTGAGGATTCGCGGACCGTGGGCCGGTCAGATGGAAGAGCGTGGCACCGCGCTTCCGGCACAATTCCAGGATCTCGTCGCCAAGGAATAGCTCTTCGGCGCTGCTGCCGCGCAGCAAGACCGTCGCCTGGCCTGGCGCGAAGGGGGTGGATTCCAGGAGCGCCCGAAGGGGCGTGATCCCGATTCCTGCCCCGATCATCACGACGTGTTCCCGGCTCCGGGCTGCCGTGCTGAAGACCCCGTACGGACCTTCGACGGCAACTTTTGTTCCCGGTTTGAGCGAAGCCAGCCGGGCTGAGCCCGCACCCAAATTCCGGACGGTGATCCGCAAGCCCGGCTGTTGGGCGGACCGCCCGTTTGACCTGCCCGACGGCGGCATGATCGGTTCCGCCGACAGGCTGAACGGATGCGCCTGCCACCACATGCCGGGCGCGAGGAAGCGCCACACGAAGAACCGGCCGCCGTTTCCGGACAATTCGTTCAATCGCAGGCCGCTCATTTCGATGCTGAAGACGCCGGGCGCAAGAGGCACCACGCGGCGCACGGTCAGTTGGTGCCGGTAGGTGGCTATCACCGGCTGGGCAATGCGGAACCATGCCAGCGCCGAGCCTGTTCCTATGTAGAGCAGCAGCCAGTACCAGCGCTGCCAGGTGCCTTCGGCGAACAAGCCGCCCACACTGAACTGGTGCGGAAGGGCTACTGCTACGGCCAAATACGTGAGCAGGTGGACGAAGTACCAGAATTCATAGGGAAAGCGGCGCCGAACAGCCACAAGCGAGGTAACCACAACCGTAATGAACAACGCCATGGATACGAACGCCAGCCACATATCGGGTACCAGGGTCCATAGCGCGACGGCCTCGCTGACGGGATTCAGGCCTTCGGCCATACCGTAGCCGGTCGCCAGGAGAAGTCCGTGCGCCAGCAACAGGTAGAGGGCCGGTTTGCCTAGCTTCCGGTGGAATTCCAACGCCCTGTCATGCCCAACCGCGCCGTCCACAAAAGGCAGGCGTGCCGCGAGCAGAAGCATCAGGAAGACCAGATCCATGCCGGCAAGCCCGGCCAGGATCCCGACGGCGGTGACCGCTTGGGTGAGGTTCCCGACTGACGACATCCCGCCGTCAGCGAGCCACAAAGCCAGCGCCGCTGCAAGGGAAGCCCATAGCGCAATCGTGAGCATGTCCGTCCGGAACATGCGTCGGCGATGTTGCGCAGCGAACCTTCCCTTGGTGGGATTGCGCCTCGTGGGCGCTGGAGGCTGACCCGGGGACGTACCCACACGTTGGCCTGGGGAGGCGAGGAGTTGTGACTTCATGTCTCAAGATTGAACTCTCAACCTTTCGTTCTCCTGTGAGGGGGCTAGCCTCCGCTTATGATTTGGGTGACCGCTTTGCCCTGGGTTCTTATACACCCGATTGGTCTTAATTTCCCCCAGCCCCTAGACTTATTAGGCGCTAGGTGGCGCGGAGCGTGTGCAATTGCTCCGGTTGGCGGTGACTGTTGGTAACAACGGGATATCCGCGGGCCGGTAGTTAGGGGCTCAAGTTGCGTGCATTCCAGTATTCGCCCAGTATTCCGGCCTGTTGTCCGGACCCACTACCTTCGCCGCAGCGGTGATCATTGGCTGGTTTCAGTCGAGAGATACAGCCCTGCGGGAACTACCGAAAACGGTGTGGACTGGTTGCGGACGTCGCCTATTGCACGGGAAGCAGGAACTCTGCTGGCCGTTTCATTTTATTTTTAGGAGAGTCGTCATGGCAGCAAACTGCCAGGTGACCGGAGCCGAGCCGGGCTTTGGACACAGCATTTCGCACTCGCACCGCCGCAACAAGCGTCGGTTCGACCCCAACATCCAGAAGAAGCGCTACTGGGTTCCGTCCCTGCGCCGTAATGTCACGCTGACTCTGTCGGCCAAGGGCATCAAGACCATCGACGTTCGCGGCATCGACGCAGTCGTCGCCGAAGTTCTGGCTCGTGGGGTGAAGCTCTAGTGGCAAAAGACAAGGACGTACGTCCGATCATCAAGCTGAAGTCGACTGCGGGAACGGGTTACACCTACGTAACCCGCAAGAACCGTCGTAACGACCCGGACCGTCTGGTCCTGAAGAAGTACGACCCCAAGATCCGCCAGCACGTCGAATTCCGAGAGGAGCGCTAAACATGGCTAAGAAGTCCAAGATTGCTCGCAACGAGCAGCGCAAGGTCATCGTTGAGCGTTACGCTGCCAAGCGTCTCGAACTGAAGAAGACCCTGGTTGACGCCAACGCGACTGACGAAGCACGCGAAGAGGCTCGCCTCGGCCTGCAGAAGCTGCCCCGCAACGCCTCCCCGATCCGTCTGCGTAACCGCGACATCATCGACGGCCGCCCGCGCGGTACCTTCCAGAAGTTCGGTATCTCCCGTGTTCGCTTCCGCGACATGGCTCACCGTGGTGAGCTCCCGGGCATCACCAAGTCTTCCTGGTAATCCAGAAGCACTAGAAGGGCCGGCAACTGTTTGGTTGCCGGCCCTTCTTGCGTTTAACTGTTGCTTCCGATTAAGTGGTGCAGCACACAACGCCGAATTGCGACGACGACGGCTTCTTTTTGCGCGGAACCGGCTGTTTCGCCCCGGATTGCCGAGGTTCTTGCTCGCCTGAAGGTGAATTTGCGTGGGGTGTTGGGGGTGTGTAGAGTAGTTCGAGTCGCCGCCGCTGATGCGGAAAAATTGCGGCAGACTCCCTTTCAAATGGAAACCAATTTCTTGGTTCGCTTTTGTGTGTTCCGGTGTGGTTTCCGGGGGGTCGCGGATGTTGTTTTGTCCGGTGCGGTTCCCGGGTTCGGGAGTTGTGCGGATGGGGCGGGTCTGGTAAGTTAGTGAAGTTGCTCCGGAGCGATCTTGGACCGTTTGGTTTGGGTGGTGCCGGGTGTGTCTGTTGTTTGAGAACTCAATAGTGTGCCAAGTTTGTTGATACCGATTTGTTTTTATGAATTGGTTGATTTTG
>NZ_JAMXIC010000001.1 GCF_027587375.1 Arthrobacter sp. B2a2-09 | reverse complement strand
GGAGGGCCGCGGCGGTTCGTTCGCTGATGGTCAGGACGCAGGCGACCTCGGCGACCAGGGCAAGCTCCTGGGCGGTGGCTTCGGCCGGTGATGCCACCGGCGGTGCGAGGAGCGTGGCTGCCTGGACGTAGTGCGCGGCTAGCTCCGCTTTCAGCGCGGCGGTCCGGGCTTCCAGCCGGGCGACTTCGGCGAGGCCGTCCAGGCAACCGTCGGCCAGGCTCCGCAGTGGATCGGTGCTTTCGGAGGAACCAGCGTCTGCCCGGAAGTCAGCGTCTTGCGGGGAATCGGGGCCGGGCTGATCGAAGCGGTCCGCGCCGGTGAAGGCGGCAAGCACGGCAACGGACGCGGCAATGGCCTCCACGGCCGCCTTGCTATCCGCGCTCCAAGCTGTCCTTCGATCCATGCAAACAGCATCTCAGGAGGCACCGACAATTTAGTGCAGCTGCTCGGGCAGCCTCACATCGATCCCCGCCGGGTGACCGATTTGCTGCTGATACCTTGCGAAAGCTCCGCCTCCAGCTCGCTAATGCTGGGCAGAATTGAAGCGAATTCCGGCAGCGACCCCGCGATCTCAGCTTCCCATTCCGCGATGCCAACGGGCTTGTTGAACCCGCGGAGGGCGTATTCGGCCACAACATTGCTCTTGGTCTTGCACAGCAACAGTCCGATGGTTGGCTGGTCGTCGTCGTGCGGGGGCTCGGCGACATCGACATGGCCGAGGACGCGGTCGCCGACGCCTTCACGACCGGACTGTCCGGCATCCCATCTGCGCCCGGCCCGGTGATGACGGGCGAGGAAAAAAAATTCGGGTGCAGGTGTCGATTTGGCCGGTCCTCATTCGTGTAGGGGGTGACCGGGTCGCAGAGAGCGGTCCGCAGAAGTAAGGGAGCATGTCATGCGTCAGATCAATGCCGCGTTGTCCATCACCCTCGACGGAGTCATCCAAGGCCTGGGCCGTCCGGACGAGGACACCCGTGGTGGCTTCACCCACGGGGGCTGGGGCGGCAAGTACAACGACGAGGTCATGGGCCGTGAGATGGGCAAGGGCATGGCCAAGCCCACGGACATGCTATTCGGACACCGGACCTGGACCGACTTCATCACCGCCTGGGGCATGCGTACCGACGACAACCCGTTCACCGCGCACATGAACGCAGCCACGAAGTACGTTGTGTCCAGGACGCTGGAGAACGCCGATGCCTGGCAGAACTCCATCCTATTGTCCGGCGAGGCCACCGAGACGGTGGCTAAGCTCAAGGCCGAGCCGGGCAACGATCTGACGATCATCGGCTGCGCGTCGCTGGTCCGCTCCCTGCACGCCGCGGGCCTCATCGACAACTACACGCTGCTGATCCACCCGCTCACCATGGGTACCGGGACGCGGCTGTTCGACGGCCCCGCGCCGATGACTAAGTTCGAGCTCACCGACTCCGTCCCCACAACCAAGGGCGTGATCATCGCCCGCTACACCCGCCGTTAGCGGAGGATGGTTTCGGTGCACCCTTATGCCCCGGAGCAATGCTTCCGATAACGCGTCCCGCTCCTCCGCAGTCCTGACAAGCAGATGCAGCCCGGACACGCGCGGAAATTGTCCTTAAAACGGCAGCCGCACTCCGGCAACTACGGCCTATCGACGGTTTGCTGCTTCCCGACCAGGACGGATGAGGAACCGCCGGACGCTTGGATTTCGGCAGCCATTTTGGTGAGGCGCTTCTTGGCTGCGTGCTCAACCAGGAGGGGTACATAGTCCCGGATCGGGCCACCGTTCAAGTTCCCGTGTTCTTCAGCAACCACTGTTTCGATGTCCGAGCGTGACATGTCGGGGAACCGCTCGGCCAGGTTGTTGATAACAGCCACAAGGGCCCGTGCTTCGTCTTCCCTCGTCATGGGCTAAGTGTCCAATCCGGCGGTGGGGAGGTCAACAAAATGACGGCGTTAGTCGAGGACGGTCGGGGGAAGGTCTTATTCCTGCCCCCGGGTGCCAGCTCCCGGCGGGCTCGTTCGATGACGTCATCTCCGAACAGGGTGTTCATATGGTCATTCCTTCGAACGTGAATGCCTCGTCGCGGAAGCGCCAGATGTTGTTGTGGCCGAACGGTCCCGTCAGATCGAAAAGGACGCCGGGTCCTGCGAGATCCAGCAATTTTGGGGAGGCAAGGCATGGGAAAGCAATCGTCTGCACAGCTTTCCATTCCGTCGATTGGGTAAGCCGTCGAGCCATTTGCGCCCATCCTAGGGGTGTTCCCACAACGACTCAGAGAGGGTTGGCTCGGTGCTGCGAACCTGCGGGCAGGGCGGAGCCAGGATGCCGCCGATTCGGGCCAGTCGACGGTGTTCAGTTTGTCTCCGCCTGTTGCAGTCCAGGCCAGGGCGACGATAATTTCTATCTCTGCTGGCGACGTTAGTGGGGTGATATTGTCATCCGATGCGGCGGCATGTGTGATCGCGTCGCCGATACGGGGAGATCGCGCACTATTTGTTTCTTTCAACGTCGTTCGTTCTTCCAGGTGAGGTATTTCTCGGGCAGGCAGCTCCCGCAGGGACGGTAGCCCGCCGCGATTGCGGTGGCTTCGTCGGCGCTGCGGTCGACTAAAGCGGATCGGTGACCTCGATCCGCACGGCACAGGCATCCGCCGCAGCCTTGCGAAGTACGGTTGCGTTGGGGTCGGCGACTGCCAGGAACGCCAGCCGCTTCCGCGCTGCGTACTCCTTCAACGCCGATTCTTCCAGGACGGCCGCGGAGAGTGCGGCGTCTCCGCCCAGAACGAGATATTCAATACCGTGTCCGGCGAACACCCCGGCGGCATATCCGGCCACGGCTTCCGTCAGCGCATTGGCTTGGTTCTCCCGACGCCGGGCAAAGCGCTGCTGCGAGGATCCCCCCGCGGCCGAGCGCGACTGCACGTAGCGGGAACCCGATTTGGATGCAGTCACTTTGCCGCCGCTCACGACCCCCACGGCGTAGCCGCCCCGGCGGACCAGGATGATTCCGAGCCGCCGTTCCTGTGAAGCAAGCGACGCCAAGCGCTCAACCGTGCTTGTGCCCCTACCGGGTCTTCCGTCCACGGGCCAAGGGGCTCTCAGCAGCGCCAAGGCGCCGTCCGCCGCCCGTAAAAGCGTGCCGTCAGCCGCCCGCAGAAGCGTGCCGCCGTCGTCGGGCTCTTCCTGAACGGCGCCATGGCTCGCGGCGAAGCGCTCCACCCAGCCGATCAACCGCGGTCCAGGGATGAAAGCGGTGCGCCCCGCTCCAGGGGGCTGCTTTTCGCTGGGGCCGGATGGCCGGGTCTCCACGTCGATGTCTCCTTCGCTGGATTCATGAGTAGCCTATCCATGTGGAAGATCTCTTTGGTGCCGACGCGGACAACGACGACGACGCCGGCAGCCAGGCGGCGGATTCGGACCGTTCCAGTGATGGACGTGCGGGCACAGTACGTCCGGCGTCGCCGCGGAGCCCTTTGGCTGTCCGCATGAGGCCCCGGACGCTCGACGACGTTGTGGGCCAGCAGCATTTGCTGGGCCAAGGCTCTCCTTTGCGGCAGCTCGCCGCAGGGGCCGACGCCGCCGGTCCTGCGGGTCCGAGCTCGGTCATCTTGTGGGGACCCCCGGGCACGGGCAAGACGACGCTCGCGCACGTCATCGCCCGCGGACCGGGCCGGAAGTTCGTTGAACTGTCCGCTATTACTGCGGGCGTCAAGGATGTCCGCCTGGTCATGGAAAATGCCTTGACCGCCCGGGATCTCTACCGGACCACTACCGTGCTGTTCCTCGATGAGATCCACCGTTTCAACAAAGCCCAACAGGATGCCCTCCTTCCTGGAGTCGAGAAGGGCTGGGTGGTCCTGGTCGCGGCCACCACGGAAAACCCCTCCTTCTCGGTGGTCTCGCCGCTGCTTTCGCGCTCGTTGTTGCTTACCCTCAAGCCGCTCACCGACCGTGACATCGAGGGGCTACTGCAACGGGCCGTTGCCGACGCCCGCGGCCTGGCAGGGGGAGTGGAGCTCACCCCGGAAGCCCTCGAACACTTGGTCCGATTGTCCGGGGGAGATGCCCGCCGTGCGCTGACGGCCCTTGAGGCCGCTGCGGGGGTGGCCTACGGAGACCGCAACAACGACGGCGGCGACCCTTCCGAAGACGCTTCCAGAGAGGAAGGGCTCGCGGGCGACGGCGCCCCCGAGGCTCCGGTCGTCGTCGAGCTCCGCCATACCGAGCGGGCCCTGGATGTGGCCGCCGTTCGATACGACCGCGCCGGCGACCAGCACTACGACGTCGCCAGTGCGTTCATCAAGTCGATCCGCGGCTCAGATGTCGACGCGGCCCTCCACTACCTGGCCCGCATGCTCGAAGCCGGCGAGGACCCGCGCTTCGTGGCCCGCCGGATCGTCATTTCGGCTGCCGAGGACATCGGTATGGCAGATCCCACGGCGCTGCAGACCGCCGTCGCCGCGGCCCAGGCAGTGCAGTTGATCGGCATGCCCGAGGGCCGTATCATCCTCGCCGAAGCCGTGGTGCATCTGGCGACGGCGCCCAAGTCCAATGCCGCCTATATGGGCATCAACAAGGCCATCGCCGATGTGCGTGCAGGGATGGGGATAGGGATTCCGGCGCACTTGCGGGATGCGCACTACCAGGGAGCGAAAGGCCTTGGCCACGGCCAAGGCTACAAGTACGCCCACGATGCTCCGCATGGCGTGGCCACCCAGCAGTACGCGCCGGATGATTTGGTCGGCAGGGACTACTACGAGCCCACGGCAAACGGTGCTGAACGGGATATTGCTCCCAGGCTCGAGCGGCTACGCAGGATCATCCGGGGCAAGTAGGCGTCATGGTAGGCTAGATGCTTGTCTGGCAAGGCACAGGCGCGCAATCCATCAAAATCCAGGTTTCGATGCTGTGCCCTGCGCCCCGTAGCAAAAGGCAGCGGTTGGCCGATGCTCTCCCTCATGGAGGCCAGTAACACTGACACACCGCAGATATTGGAAGGACACAAGTGGCTAACAACACTCGTGCTCGCCGTACCGCACGCCTTTCGCGTGCACTCGGCATCGCTCTGACTCCCAAGGCCGCCAAGTACATGGAGCGCCGTCCGTACGGCCCCGGTGAGCATGGCCGTGCCCGCAAGAAGCAGGACTCTGACTACGCTGTACGTCTGCGCGAAAAGCAGCGTCTGCGCGCCCAGTACGGCATCCGCGAAGCCCAGATGACCCGTGCCTTCGAAGAAGCACGCCGCACCAAGGGCCTCACCGGTGAAAACCTGATCGAACTGCTCGAAATGCGTCTCGACGCCCTCGTGCTGCGTGCTGGCTTTGCCCGCACCATCGCCCAGGCCCGCCAGCTGGTTGTGCACCGCCACATCCTCGTTGACGGCATCCGCGTGGACCGCCCGTCGTTCCGCGTTGCTGAGGGCCAGCTCATCCACGTTCACAGCCGCAGCGAAGTCATGGCTCCGTTCCAGGTTGCAGCTGCCGGTGCACACGTCCTGAACGTCGTTCCGGCTTACCTGGACGTCAAGATTGACGCCCTGCAGGCACGCCTGGTTCGTCGCCCGAAGCGCTCTGAGGTCCCCGTGACCTGCGAAGAGCAGCTCGTGGTCGAATTCTACGCTCGCTAATTTCCAGCAGGCGCATACAAAGAAGCCCGTGGCACGCGCCGCGGGCTTTTTTGTATGTAAGGTACTTGGGGAAGCCACGCCGGGGGTGCCGTGTAGAACCACATGGCGTACCAACCGCAACGCAACAAATGCTAGGAGATGAGTGTCCATGACTGGTGGCGATATTGCAGGCCTGATCGCGGCCGGAGTTTTCGCGCTCCTTGTGGTGCTGTTGGCTGTGCCGATCCTCAAACTCGGGCGCGTCTTCGATGAAGTCCGCACCTCCATCCGCTCCTTGAGTGACGGGGCGACGCCCCTGATGGACGAGGTCACGGCGACGGTTTCCACCACAAACCAGCAGCTTAAAAAGGTGGATGGCATCACCTCCAACGTTTCCGACGCCTCCGCCAACATCTCTGCCTTGTCCTCGCTGGTAGCCGCAACGGTCGGTTCGCCGCTCATCAAGGTGGCAGCGTTTAGCTACGGCGTGCGCTCGGCTTTTGCCGCCCGCCGCAAATCGGGCAGCGGCCGCCGCAGCCGCTGAATCCGTTCGTAAGTCAAGGCCTTCGTATGTCAGGAACACTGTGAAAAGAATTGTCTGGATGGGGATCGGCGTGGCAATCGGAGTCATCGCCTTCCGCAAGATCACCCAAGCACAGGCCAATATTGGTCCCGACGGCCTGAACCGCGCCGTAGCGCGGCTGGCCGACGGCGTGTACGACTTCGCCGACGCCGTGCGCGCCGGAATGAATGAACGCGAAGTCGACCTCAAGGCCGCGCTCGGCATTGTGGAGTCCGACGCCGGAAGCCGTTAGCGGCCGCGGTACAACTTGCCGCGGTTCGCCCAAGCGGCCGTCAACAGGGCAGAATTAGAAGCTGCGGCAATGGCAGATGCCAGAACCGCGCACAAACTCATGTGCAGTGAATTGAGAAGGGTAAGTAATCAGCTAATGAAGTCGCAGGAGATCACCAAACGCTGGGTGGACTTTTTTGTCAGCAAGGGCCATACCGCCGTTCCCTCAGCGTCGCTCGTATCCAGCGACCCCTCCCTGCTCTTCACTGTGGCCGGCATGGTTCCCTTCATTCCTTACCTGACTGCCCGCGAGGAGCCGCCCTTCAAGCGCGCCACGAGTGTCCAGAAGGTCATCCGTACCGGCGACATCGAGGAAGTGGGCAAGACCGCCCGCCACGGGACGTTCTTCCAGATGTGCGGCAACTTCTCCTTCGGGGATTACTTCAAGGAAGACGCCATCAAGTTCGCCTTCGAGTTGCTCACCAAGAGCGTCGACGACGGCGGCTACGGGCTCGACGTTGAGCGTCTCTGGGTGACGGTCTACGAAGAGGACGACGAAGCCAAGGAACTCTGGCTCAAGAACACCGGCATTCCCTCCGAGCGCATCCAGCGCATGGGCAAAGCCGACAACTACTGGTCCACGGGCCAGCCGGGCCCGGCCGGCCCCTGCTCGGAGATTTACTACGACCGCGGTCCGTCGTACGGCGCTGAGGGTGGTCCCATCGCGGACGAAACACGCTACGTCGAGATCTGGAACCTTGTGTTCATGCAGTACCAGATCGAGAACGTCCGCTCGAAGGTGGACTTCGACATCGTCGGCGAGCTGCCCAAGAAGAACATCGACACAGGGCTCGGCATGGAGCGCCTCGCGATGATCCTGCAGGACGTCGACAACATGTACGAGACGGACCAGGTCCGTCCCGTCATCGACAAGGCGTCTGCGCTCTCGGGCAAGGAATACACCTCTGCCGAGTCCGCTGACGACCCGCACCATACGGACGATGTCCGCATGCGCGTTGTGGCCGACCACATCCGTTCCGCGCTTATGCTGATTTCCGACGGCGTGTCCCCCTCCAACGAAGGCCGCGGCTACGTCCTGCGCCGGCTCATCCGCCGTGCCGTCCGCGCCATGCGCCTCCTCGGGGTCGAAGAAGCTTGCCTCCCGCAATTGCTTCCGGCTTCCCGCGACGCCATGAAGGGCGTTTACCCCATCGTGGAGACCGACTTCGACCGCATCAGCCGCATCGCCTATGCCGAAGAAAAAGCCTTCCTGCGAACCATCGCCTCCGGCACCGCGCGCCTTGAGGAAGCCGTGGAGCTCTCCAAGGCCGCCGGAAAGCCGCTGTCCGGCGAAGATGCCTTCGCCCTGCACGACACCTACGGATTCCCGATCGATCTGACCCTCGAAATGGCCGAGGAAGCCGGCCTGAAGGTTGATGAAGCAGAATTCCGCAGCCTCATGCTTGAACAGCGCCAGCGCGCCCAGGCAGATGCCAAGTCCAAGAAGGGTGGACACGCCGATGTCTCAGCCTTCCAGGAGCTCCTGGCCGAGGGCGAGACCGTCTTTACCGGCTACAGCGAGCTGGAAGGCGAGGCCCGTGTTCGTGGCATCGTCAGCTCGGGCCGGCGTGTTGCCCACGCTTCAACGGGCGACGAAATCGAACTCGTGTTGAACGAGACGCCGTTTTACGCTGAGGCCGGTGGCCAGTCCGCCGACAAGGGCCTCATCACCGGTGACGGATTCGTCGTCGAGGTCCTCGACGTCCAGCGCCCCGTGAAGGGCCTGAGCGTCCACAAGGCGATCGTCCGCGAAGGCGAGATCGCCTCGGACGCTTTGGTGCGCGCCGCCGTCGACCGCGAACGCCGCCACGCCGCAGAGCAGGCTCACACGGGCACGCACATCGTGCACGCCGCCCTGCACCAGATCCTCGGCCCGGAAGCCACCCAGCGTGGATCCTTCAACAAGGCCGGTTACCTGCGCTTCGACTTCGCCTGGGGCGAAGGGCTGAGTGTTGCCACGAAGTCCGAGATCGAAGAGGTCTCGAACATCGCCATCCGCAACAACTTCCAAGTGGACACCAAGGTCATGGGCCTCGCAGAGGCGAAGGCACTCGGCGCCATGGCCCTGTTCGGCGAGAACTACGGTAGCGAAGTCCGCGTTGTGGAGATCGACGGCGCGTGGTCCCGCGAACTTTGCGGCGGCACCCATGTGGCCAACACTTCCCTCATCGGGAGCCTGTCGCTTCTCGGCGAACAGTCTGTCGGATCGGGAAACCGCCGCGTGGAAGCCTTCGTCGGCCTTGACGCCTTCCGGCATCTCGCAGCCGAGCGCGCCCTGGTCACCGAGCTCACGGAGATGCTTAAGGTCCCGTCGGGCCAGTTGGCAGACCGGATCTCCAGCACCCTGGCCAAGCTCAAGGCGACGGAGAAGGAACTCGACCGCCTCCGCAAGGAACAGCTGACCGCAGCGGCTGCGAACCTCGTTGCCACGGCCCGGGATGCCGCGGGCGTCCGGGTGGTGGCGCACGACGCCGGCCAGGTCGGGGGAGCGGACGACCTCCGCAGCCTAGCCATGGACCTCCGCAACCGGCTTGGCTCCGACGCTTCCACGGTTGCCGTGGCCGGTGTCAGCAACGACCGTCCCGTCATCATCGTGGCCACCAACGAGGCCGCGCGTGAAGCGGGCGTCAAAGCAGGCGCCCTCGTCCGGGTGGCTGCAGGAATCCTCGGTGGTGGCGGCGGCGGCAAGGACGATGTCGCCCAAGGCGGCGGAACCGACGCCGCGAAGATCGCACCGGCCCTTGCGGCCGTTGTGGACGCGATCGCCAAGCGCTGATTTTGGAGGCGATTGCGAGCAACGACGACTACCCCCGGGGCATCAAACTGGGGGTAGACGTCGGCACCGTCCGCGTGGGAGTTGCCATCTGCGATCCGGACGGGATCCTGGCCACGCCGTTCAAGACGGTGAGCCGGGACGCCAAGAAGAATTCCGACATCGGGGTCATTGTCCGGCAGGTCGCGGAGCTCGGCGTAGTCCAGATCTTCGTCGGGCTGCCGCGCACCATGAAGGGTGAGGAACACGCGTCTGCGGTCATGGCTACCGACTACGCGGAGTTGCTGGCAGCCCACTTGAATCGCCGTGGACTCGACGTTCCAGTCAACATGGTGGACGAGCGGCTCAGTACCGTGACGGCCCACCGCAATCTCCATGAAGCTGGCATGAGCAGCAAGGATCATCGTAAAGTAGTGGATCAGGTTGCCGCTGCCGGAATTCTGCAGCACGCGATCGACATGCAAAAAGCCAGAGGTGCGGATGTGGGCAGGCGCGTGCAGGCGCCGATGCCATCCCAACACATTGACGGTGCCAGTGCGCCGCTGCCGGCCTCCGGCATTGATCCACACTCTCCAACGAGGGGAAGACAATTGTGAGCCCGGTCAACAACGACCCCTCCAACGACGGAGCAGTAGACCGTACCCGGCCTCTGACTCGTCGTGAAATCCGTGCCAGGGAACGCTTCCTGGAGACGCAGAACCAGGAGGTATTGCCACCACCTGTGCCTGTCCACTTTGAACCCGTCGCAGTCCCGAAGCCGCAGCCCGCATATGTCCCGGACTATGCTCCGGCGGCCCCGGAAACGAGCACCCACGCTGGCCTCTACGAGGACGGTGTTCAGAGCGAAACGGTTCAGCCCGAAGCGGACCTGCAGGAGCACGGTGCTTCGCCTGAAGAGGCTCAGCACCCTGACACACCGCTGCCCTTCGACGCTGCTCACTATGACGCCGTGCACCCTGACACCGCGGAGCACGACGCCGCACACCAGCACGATGCTTTGCACGATGAGGCTGTTCACAGCTACGACGTCGCACACGGTGACGAGTTCCACGAGCTGCACGCCCATGACGAAGGTTTTGAGCACCACGATCCCCACTTCGACTACGAAGTCCACGACGAGCACGAGCCCCATGAACTCATGGCGGCCGCCACGCCCGTGCCAAAGGCATCGAAGAAGGTCCGCAGGCGTCGTCGTCTTCTCGCGCTCCTGCTCACCCTCACGGTATTCGTCGCTGCGGTCACCATTGGCGCGCAGTTCCTGAAGCCATTGCTCGGCATGGACAAGGTCAGCGACTACCCTGGCCCCGGTACGGGTTCCGTCACTGTCACCGTTGCCCCTGGTTCCGGCCCCAAACTGGTCGCGACCAACCTTCAGAGCCAGCACGTCATCGCCAACGCCGACTCTTTCCTGGCGGCATTCACAGCCGCCGGTGGTGAACTCTCACCGGGTGATTTCACCTTCCGTACGGAAATGAACAACTCCGATGCGGTGAATGTGCTCCTCGGCAAGGATTCCTCCAAGGTCATGTACTTCGCGCTGAGTGCGGGATTGCGCATCGGTGAATCCCTTGATGCGATCGCCAAGGGTTCGGGCATACCTTTGTCCGACTTAAAGGCCCTCAGCGACTCACCGGCCCAGTTCGGCGTCCCGGCCCCGGCAAAGAACCTCGAAGGCTTCCTGGCACCGGGGGAGTACCGATTCCCCCTTGGAACCTCGGCGAAGGACATCCTCCAGAAGCTCGTCACGGCCACCACCGACGAGCTCAAGGCCCAGGGCGTCACGGATCCCGCCAAGCAGTACCAAACCATCACGGTGGCCAGCATCGTGCAGGCTGAAGGTGGCCAGGCCGACTACGGCAACGTGGCTGGTGCCATCTTCAACAGGCTCAAGCCGGGCAACACCGAGACGAACGGGCTCATCCAGTCGGATGCCACCGTTACCTACGGCCTGGGTACCAAGACCCTCCACCTGACCGATGCCCAGAAGGCTGACAAGAGCAACCCCTACAACACGTACGCCAACGTAGGCCTTCCGGTTGGCCCTATTGGTTCACCCGGCAAGACGGCCATCGATGCAGCCGCCAAGCCGACAGCCAACACTTACCTCTACTGGGTGACCATCAACCTCGACACCAAGGAAACCAAGTTCTCCAGCACGCTGGCAGAACACCTCAAGTACGTTGACCAATACAACGCGTGGTGTGCGGCCAACGCGGGACGGTGCGTGTGAGTAGACGTGCTGCCGTCCTGGGGCACCCCATCAGTCACTCGAAGTCACCAGCACTCCATCGCGCCGCGTACGCGAAGCTTGGGCTCGACATCGAATACTCGGCGATCGACGTAACAGTTGAGCGGCTCCCGGCCTTCATGGCGGGCCTTGAGGCCGGGGACAACTGGTGCGGTTTGTCCGTCACCATGCCCCTCAAAACCGCAATGGTGGACGAAGTCGACGAGGTCCGAGGGGCCGGCGCGCACTTGGGTGTCATCAACACGGTAGCGTTTGAAGCCACCGAGCAGGGCGTGCGGAGGGTCGGCCACAACACGGATGTGGCCGGCATCGTTGAAGCCGTAAGGAATGCAGGAGTAACGGAGCGGCCGAACTCCGCGATTCTTGGCGGCGGCGGGACATCCGCAGCTGCTATTGCGGCGCTCCGGGAGCTCGGTTCGAAACACGTTGACGTCTTCGTGCGCGACGCCGGACGGGCCGCCGAGGCGAAAGCCGCGGCAGCCGCCGTCGGGCTTTCCATTCACCTCCGGCCGCTGGCCGAAGCTGCTGAAGGCATGGCAGGGGCCGGTCTGGTGATCTCCACGCTTCCGCCGCGGGCGGCGGACGGCATTGCAGCGCAGCTCGAGCTGCTTCCCGACGGCGACAAGCTTCCGGACGATGACAGGCCTCCCAACGGCGACAGGCTTCCCGACGATGTCTGGGGTGTCCTGCTCGACGTCGCCTACGATCCTTGGCCCAGCCGCATTGCCGAAGCATGGCATTCGCGGGGCGGAGTGGTGGTTCCGGGGCTGGAGATGTTGCTCTATCAAGCCGTGGAACAAATCCGTTTGTTTTCCGGAGCTGACGTCACCGCCGATGTCATAGATGTGATGTGTGACTCAGTCGGGCTTCCCCGGCGGGTCTACTAAGGGCCTTACATGGCAGGATTGGATATATGTTGCGTTGGTTGACTGCCGGTGAATCCCATGGCCCGGCACTGCTCGGAATTGTTGAAGGCGTCCCCGCCGGTGTGGAACTCACCAGCGGGGAAATCCGTGACGCCTTGGCGCGTCGCCGTCTCGGCTACGGCCGCGGCGCCCGGATGAAGTTCGAGCAGGACGAAGTAAGCATCCTTGGTGGCGTCAGGCACGGCGTGACGCAGGGCGGCCCCGTCGCCATCCAAATCGGCAACACCGAATGGCCCAAATGGGAGCAGATCATGTCTGCCGACCCGGTAGACCCCGCGGTTCTCGCAGACCAAGCCCGCAACGCGCCGTTGACTCGTCCGCGTCCCGGCCATGCAGACTTCACGGGCATGCAGAAATACGGATTCCCTGAGGCCCGCCCTGTCCTGGAACGCGCCAGCGCCCGGGAAACCGCCACGCGTGTCGCGTTGGGTACCGTAGCATCGCAATTCCTGAAGCAGCTTGGCATCGAGCTCGTGAGCCACACCGTTTCCATCGCGAGTGTGACCGTGCCCGAGGGCCGTCCGCTACCCGTCCCGTCCGACGTTCTGGCCCTCGACGCCGATCCTTTGCGTTGCTTCGATCGGGAGACCTCGGACGCCATGGTGGCCGAGGTCGACGCGGCACACAAGGAAGGCGAGACTCTCGGTGGTGTAGTCGAAGTTTTGGCCTACGGTCTTCCGCCGGGACTTGGAAGCTACGTGCACTGGGACCGTCGCCTCGACTCCCGCCTGGCTGCTGCCCTGATGGGCATCCAGGCGATCAAGGGCGTCGAAGTGGGCGATGGCTTCCTGACCGCGGCCCGCCGTGGCTCCGCCGCGCACGATGAAATCGTCAAGGATGAGACCGGCCGGATCGTCCGCAAGACCAACCGTGCCGGCGGCATTGAAGGTGGCATGAGTATCGGCGAAGTCCTGCGTGTCCGCGCCGCCATGAAGCCCATCGCCACCGTCCCGCGCGCATTGAAGACCATTGACGTCAGCACCGGTGAGCCCGCCAAGGCGCACCACCAGCGCTCCGACGTCTGTGCCGTTCCGGCGGCGGGTGTCGTGGCCGAGGCCATGGTGGCCCTCGTGTTGGCCGAGGCTGTTGCTGAGAAGTTCGGCGGTGACTCCGTCGCTGAGACCGCCCGGAACCTTCGGGGTTACCTGGACAGCATCCCGGCAACCCTGGACTCGGTTGGCCACTAGTGGTCCGCGGTAGCTCGGGCGCCGGGTACGGGCGCGCGATCGCTTTGGTCGGGCCGATGGCCGTCGGTAAGTCTGTCATTGGCCAGCAGCTCGCCCAGCAATTGGGCGTGCCGTTCGTGGACACGGACGCCGTCATCGTTGAGCACCACGGCACTATTGCGGATATTTTCGCCGGTCGTGGAGAACATGCTTTCCGGGAAATCGAAGCCAGGACGGTGGCACGCGCCGTTGAAGCTGCGAACATCAACGGTGCGGTGGTTTCGCTTGGTGGCGGCGCGGTGCTCGATTCCGGCACGCAGCAGCTGCTGGGTGACTGCACCGTGATCTATCTCGAATGCGACGCGGAGACGGTCGCTGAGCGCATCGCGCGCAACACTGGGCGGCCACTCCTGGCCGGCGACGCCATGGCCCGCTGGGAAACACTTTTTGATGCCCGGCGTCCTGTCTATGAACGCCTTGCAGACATCATCGTCGACGTCCGGTCCGGAACCGTGGCGGAAATCGCCCTCCACGTGGAGGAAAGACTGCGTGAACACGCGGCCTTGAAAGAGGAAGTGCAAAAGTGAGCAACGAAGCAACTGTCATCAAGGTCACTGGCCAGTCCGCCAACGAGAACTACGACGTCGTCGTCGGGCGCGGCCTCTTGGAGACCCTTCCCGCGAAGCTTGGGGAACGGGTCAAGCGGGTCCTGGTGGTCCACCCGCGCGCCTTGCGCCTTACGGGCGATACGGTCCGTGCCGAACTTGAGGCTGCCGGATTCACCGCCCTCACTGCCGAGATCCCTGACGCGGAAGAAGGCAAACACATCCAGGTTGCCGCCTTCTGCTGGCAGGTGCTTGGCCAGAACGACTTCACCCGCTCCGACGCCATCGTGGCGGTCGGCGGCGGCGCGGTCACCGACCTCGCCGGATTCGTCGCCGCAACCTGGCTGCGCGGCGTCAAGGTCATCCACATGCCCACGAGCCTCCTCGGCATGGTGGACGCGTCGGTAGGCGGCAAGACCGGCATCAACACGGCGGAAGGCAAGAACCTGGTCGGTTCCTTCCACCCGCCCGCGGCTGTCCTCGCGGACCTGGACACGCTCCAGACGCTGCCGAAGAACGAGCTGATCTCCGGAATGGCAGAGGTCATCAAGTGCGGCTTCATTGCTGATCCCGCCATCCTGGAACTCGTCGAAAACAAGCCGGAGGAAGTCACCGATCCAGGCTCGGCGGTGCTCCGGGAGCTCATCGAACGTGCCATTGCCGTCAAAGCGAAGGTGGTTTCCGAAGACCTCAAGGAATCCGGCCTCCGCGAAATCCTCAACTACGGGCATACGCTCGGCCACGCGATCGAACTCGTGGAACGCTACTCGTGGCGGCATGGCGCAGCGGTTTCGGTCGGCATGATGTTCGCCGCTGAGCTCGCCCGCAGCGTCGGCCGGCTTTCCGACGTCGACGCCGACAGGCACCGCACCATCCTTGAGGGACTCGGGTTGCCGGTCACTTACCGCCGGGACCGCTGGCAGGGCCTGCTCGACGGCATGCGCCGTGACAAGAAGTCCCGCGGAGACCTCTTGCGTTTCGTGGTGCTCGACGGCGTAGCCAAGCCCGGAATCCTGGACGTTCCGGACACCTCGTTGCTCTTCGCTGCCTACCAGGAGATTGCATCATGACCACCGAGACCTTCAACACCATCAGTGATTGGCCCACTGGCGGATTTCCCGGGGTGCGCACCAACCCGGAGACGCTCCTGCCGGCCATCGTCAACGATGAAGCCATGCAGTCCGCACTGGCGGAGTCCAGCGATCCCGCTGACCGCATCATGGCGCTCATGCTCGAAGGCCACCCGGGAGAAGCCGCCGAGTTGTTGGCCGAGGCGCGCTACAACGATCCCGAGTCGTTTAAATTGCGGATCTTCGAGGCCGAACTGCACCGAGCCACCAACCGCTTTGACCGTGCCGTTGAGCTCTTCCGCCAGCTACTGGGCGAAGTTCACGGAACCGCCAAGGAACCGATCGTCCACCAGTATTTGGGGCGGGCCTATTTTGTGGCCGGCAATCCTGTCGCCGCGGCAGAGTCGTTTACCAAAGCCTTGGACTTGCGCGTCGCCCTGGCAGCTGACGCTTCCCTGATCTACTCCTCTGCCGTGGCCCTGCAACGCGCCCGGAACGTCCTCGAGCTCGCCTCCTGACAAGGGCGCGGCAGGCATGCCGCATTTTGCCGGTAGAATGGACTTTGGATTTTTGATAAATACGCGCTGGCGGCCGTCAAGGCATGCCTGCTTGGCATAGTCGGCTGGAAGCTAAACCAGTAGCTAAAGCGGTAGCTAGCACCAGTGAGAGAAACCAGAGGATACTAGTGGCAACCACAAATGACATCAAGAACGGAACCGTGCTGAAGCTCGAGGGCCAGCTCTGGAACATCATTGAGTTCCAGCACGTCAAGCCGGGCAAGGGCGGCGCGTTCGTGCGCACCAAGATGCGCAACGTCATGTCAGGCAAGGTGGTCGACAAGACCTTCAACGCCGGCCTCAAGATCGAGACCGCCACGGTTGACCGCCGCGACTACCAGTACCTGTACCAGGACGGCGCGGACTTCGTGTTCATGGACACCCAGGACTTCGACCAGATCACGGTTTCCGGTGCCACGGTAGGCGACGCCACCAACTTCATGCTGGAAAACCAGATGGTCAACATCGCCATCCACGAGGGCAACCCGCTCTACATCGAACTGCCGCCGAGCGTTGTCCTCGAAATCACCTACACCGAGCCGGGCCTGCAGGGCGACCGCTCCTCCGCTGGAACCAAGCCAGCCACCCTTGAGACCGGCTACGAGATCCAGGTGCCGCTGTTCGTTGAGAACAACACCAAGGTCAAGGTCGACACCCGCGACGGCAGCTACCTGGGCCGGGTCAACGACTAGTGAGCGCCCGTGGTAAGGCCCGTAACAGGGCCCTCGAAGTACTCTTCGAGGCGGAGCAGCGTTCCGCCTCCGCTTTCGAGGTCTTGAAGGCCCGCCGGGAAATGACCGACCTCGTGGTCAACCCGTACACGGTGGACATCGTGGAGGGCGTGGTTGCCATGCAGCCCACCATCGACGAGTTCCTGCAGACCTACGCCCAGGGTTGGACCCTGGAGCGGATGCCGGCGGTCGATCGCATCATCCTGCGGATCGGCGCTTGGGAACTGCTCTACAACGACGACGTCCCGGACGGCGTGGCAGTGAGCGAAGCGGTGGCACTGGCCAAGGTCATGTCCACCGATGAATCTCCCGCGTTCATCAACGGTCTCCTCGGACGGTTGCAGGCGCTGAAGCCTTCCCTGCTCGCTTAGGCGGCATTGAAAGCCTACGAAGGGCCGGTGCCACAGGAAACTGTGGGCACCGGCCCTTCGATTTACCGGGGTGTGAGCTAAAACGCATCGCCCTGGTCCTGAGCGCGTCTGCCGAAGGTCGCCCCTGTGGTAATTTTGAAGAGCAAATGTTCCTTTTTTAATTCCGTCCCGTGAGGCGGGGAAAGGGGAGACGAGCGATGACTGAAGTCACTGCGCCGGTGCCGTCCCGGGTTGTTCTCAACCACGCGGATATTGACCGTGCGCTCACTCGTATCGCCCACGAGATCCTCGAAGCCAACAAGGGTTCCCAGGATCTGGTTCTTTTGGGCATCCCACGCCGCGGTTATCCGCTGGCCGTGCGGCTGGCAGACAAGATCGCCGCCGCGGATCCATCCGTCAACGCCTCCGCGATTGTCGGTCAGCTGGACGTCACCATGTTCCGTGACGATCTTTCCCACCAGCCCGCCAGGCCTCCTTACCCCACCAAGCTGCCGTTGTCCGGCATCGACAACAAGGTTGTTGTCCTTATCGATGACGTCCTGTACTCGGGCCGCACCATCCGGGCGGCCCTCGACGCCATCATCGACCTCGGCAGGCCACGCATCGTCCGCCTGGCAGTCCTCGTGGACCGTGGGCACCGCGAGCTGCCGATCCGCGCGGACCACGTCGGCAAGAACCTGCCCACCTCTTCCTCGGAAAAGGTCCGGGTCCATCTGGAAGAACTCGATTCGGTGGACGGTCAGCCCATCAATGAAGTAGTGATCGAGGCCGGCGCATGAAACACCTGCTCTCCACCGAGAACCTGAGTGCAGCGGACGCCATCCGGATCCTGGACACCGCCGAAGAGATGGCTGCCGTGGGGGATCGCGAAGTCAAGAAGCTGCCCGCACTGCGTGGCCGCACCGTGGTCAACCTTTTCTTCGAGGACTCCACCCGCACCCGTATTTCCTTCGAGGCTGCGGCAAAGCGGCTCTCCGCCGACGTCATCAACTTCGCTGCCAAGGGTTCCTCGGTTTCGAAAGGCGAGTCCCTCAAGGACACCGCGCAAACCCTCGCAGCCATGGGGGCCGATGCGGTAGTTATCCGGCACTGGGCTTCAGGGGCGCCACACCGCCTCGCTGCCACCGACTGGATCGACGCGGCCGTCATCAACGCGGGGGACGGCACCCATGAACACCCCACGCAGGCTCTCCTGG
The DNA here is from genome assembly GCF_027587375.1 of Arthrobacter sp. B2a2-09. GTDB lineage: Bacteria > Actinomycetota > Actinomycetes > Actinomycetales > Micrococcaceae > Arthrobacter. Next base: position 435,357 of record NZ_JAMXIC010000001.1, on the reverse strand, counting down.
ACGCGTTCACGATGCGCCGCCACTGGTCCAAGTTGCACGGCTCGGCGTCCACGGGCGCAGACCTCACGGGCATGCGCGTCGCCATCGCCGGCGACGTCCTGCACTCCCGCGTCGCCCGTTCCAACGTGTGGCTCCTGCGCACCCTTGGTGCGGAAGTAACGCTCGTGGCACCGCCCACTTTGCTGCCGATCGGCGTCGAACACTGGCCTTGCAAGGTCAGTTACAACCTCGACGAGACCCTTGAGGCCGGAGTGGACGCCATGATGATGCTGCGCGTCCAAGGTGAGCGCATGAACGCATCCTTCTTCCCCTCCACCCGTGAGTATTCGCGACGCTGGGGCTTCGACGATGCCCGCCTCCACGCCCTCGATGAACTCGGGCTCAAGGACACCATCATCATGCACCCCGGCCCCATGAACCGGGGACTGGAGATTTCTTCCGCCGCCGCTGATTCGCCGCGCTCCACCGTCCTGGCCCAGGTCCGGAACGGCGTGTCGGTCCGGATGGCCGCGCTGTACCTGCTGCTCTCGGGGGATTCCCGTGAAGCCGCCCCCATGCCGGGCACCGCCCGTTCCGCTAAGGAGAGCAACTGATGACCGAGACCGCAACAGGGACAGCAACGGGTACCTATTTGATCCGCGGCGCGGCCATCCTGGGTGGCGACGCCGAGGACCTGCTGATCCGCGACGGCGTCATCGCTGAGCGCGGCACCGGCCTTTCCGCCGAAGGTGCCACCGTGATCGAGGCAGCGGGCCTCGTGGCACTTCCCGGCATGGTCGACATCCACACCCACTTGCGTGAACCTGGCCGCGAGGACGCGGAGACCGTTGAAACCGGTACCCGCGCCGCGGCCCTTGGCGGCTACACCGCGGTCCACGCCATGGCCAACAGCAACCCGGTGGCGGACACCGCCGGCGTCGTCGAGCAGGTCCACAGCCTGGGCCGAGCTTCCGGTTGGGTAGACGTGCGCCCGGTGGGTGCCGTCACGGTCGGACTCGCCGGCGAGCAGCTCGCGGAACTCGGCGCCATGGCAGACTCCCGCGCCCAAGTCCGGGTCTTCTCCGACGACGGCATCTGCGTCCACGACCCCGTGCTGATGCGCCGCGCCCTGGAGTACGTCAAGGCGTTCGACGGCGTCGTTGCCCAGCACGCGCAGGAACCGCGCCTCACCGCGGGCGCCCAGATGAACGAGGGCACCGTCTCCGCGGTTCTCGGCCTTGCCGGGTGGCCTGCGGTCGCCGAAGAGAGCATCATCGCCCGGGACGTCCTCCTGGCCCAGCACGTCGGCTCCCGCCTGCACGTGTGCCACGTATCCACCGCCGGCTCGGTGGAAATCGTCCGTTGGGCCAAGGAACGGGGAATCAACGTCACCGCCGAGGTCACGCCCCACCACTTGTTGCTCACCGACGAACTGGTTCGCAGCTACGACCCCGTCTACAAAGTCAACCCGCCCCTGCGCACCGACGCGGATGTCCAGGCGCTCCGTGCCGGGCTCGCCGACGGCACCATCGACGTCGTGGGCACGGACCACGCCCCGCATCCGAGCGAGCACAAAGAGTGCGAGTGGGCCCAGGCGGCCATGGGCATGACGGGACTGGAGACTGCCTTGTCGGTAGTCCAGGAAACCATGATCGAAACCGGGCTCATGACGTGGGCCGACTTCGCCCGCGTCACGTCCACGGTGCCCGCGGCCATTGGCCGCGTCGCAGATCAGGGACGTCCGCTCGAGGCCGGCGAGCCCGCGAACGTGATCCTCGTGGACACGGCTGCCCGGTGGACAGTGGATCCGCATAAGATGGCGACCATGGGCCGGAACTCACCCTTTGCGGGCAAAGAGCTGCCAGGCGCCGTCGTCGCCACCTTCTTCAAGGGCCACCCGACCGTACTGGACGGCAAGCTCAACACGCCGTACCGCTACGCAGCGGATCCCGCCGCCGCTGGCAGCAGCAAATAATGGACAAGATTGCTTCCCTGCTCATCGTTGTGGTCCTTGCCGCGGTCGCGGCCGGACTCATTGCGATAGGTTGGCGCAGCAGGCTCAAGCGGCAGGCCGGCCTCGGGCAGCTTCCGGAAGTGCCTGAAAGGCTCAGCCCGGCGGGCATTGTGGCTGAAGGCCAGTATGTAGCCACGACGACGGCGGGAGATTGGCTTGACCGGGTCGCCGTCCACGGGCTTGGCTTCCGCGGAAACGCGGAAATGAGCGTCCATCCGGAAGGCGTCCTCTTCGACCGGAAGGGGACTGCACCATTGTTCGTTCCGGCGGACGCCGTGACCGATTGCGGCAGCGCCAACGGCATGGCAGGCAAGTTCGTAGAGAAGGATGGACTCGTGGTCTTGAGCTGGATGCTCGGAGAACACGAGCTCGACACCGGATTCAGGACCAGGCACGCCGCCGACAAGCAACCGCTCCTCGAAGCACTTCAAGAATTGATCTCTGCAGCCCCCCAGGCAGATGCCGATAGTGGAAAGTAACAAAGTGACGGATAGCAATGCAGTAGCAGGCACAGTGACAGGCAATACCAACCCAGCAGAGTCTTCCGTGGCAGTGCTGGTCCTCGAAGACGGCCGCACGTTCCGCGGCCGGAGCTACGGCGCCACGGGCGTGGCCCTGGGCGAGGCGGTCTTTGCCACCGGCATGACCGGCTACCAGGAAACCATCACGGACCCCTCCTACGCCCGCCAGCTGGTGGTCCAGACGGCTCCGCACATCGGGAACACCGGCGTGAACAAGGAAGACGCCGAATCCCGCCGCATCTGGGTGGCCGGCTACGTGGTCCGCGACGCCGCGCGACGCCCCTCGAACTGGCGCTCAGAGCGCAGTCTTGACGAAGAGCTCGTTGAACAGGGCATCGTCGGCATCCAGGCCGTGGACACCCGCGCCATCACCCGGCACCTGCGCGAGCACAAGACCATGCGCGCAGGAATCTTCTCCGGCGAGGCAGCCAAGGCCACCGACAAGGAGCTCCTGGACACCGTCCTGGCCAGCGCTCCCATGGAGGGCGCCCGCTTGGCCGAAGAAGTGAGCATCGACGAGGCATACGTCGTCGAACCCGCGGACCATGGCTGGGACGGCGAGCCGAAATTCAGCATCGCCGCGATCGACCTTGGCATCAAGGCGATGACCCCGGTCCGCTTCGCCGAACGCGGCGTCCGCGTCCACGTCCTGCCGGCGACCGCAACGCTCGAAGACGTCAAGGCAGTCAACCCCGACGGCTTCTTCATGTCCAACGGCCCTGGCGACCCCGCCACCGCAGATGCCCAGGTGAAACTGCTTCGCTCTGTACTCGATGAGAAGATGCCGTACTTCGGAATCTGCTTCGGCAACCAGATCCTGGGCCGCGCCCTCGGCTTCGGTACGTACAAGCTCAAGTACGGCCACCGCGGCATCAACCAGCCGGTGATGGACCGCCGCACCGGCAAAGTCGAAATCACGTCGCAGAACCACGGCTTCGCCGTCGACGCTCCCATGAACGGCGCCACGATGGCTCCGGAAGAGCGCTTCGGCCGCGTCGAGGTCAGCCACGTGAGCCTCAACGACGACGTCGTCGAAGGACTTGCCTGCCTCGACATCCCGGCCTTCTCGGTTCAATACCACCCCGAAGCCGCAGCCGGACCGCACGACGCCGCCTACCTCTTCGACCGCTTCATCGACCTGATGGAAAGCACGAAGAACGGCCAGGAAGCCGTGCAGGCCACCGACACTCAGACATCGAACTCCGCGAAGAACGAGGACACCAAGTAATGCCAAAGCGTACAGATCTCAAGAGCGTCCTCGTTATCGGTTCCGGCCCGATCGTCATCGGCCAGGCGGCCGAATTCGACTACTCCGGAACGCAGGCCCTGCGGGTACTCAAAGAGGAGGGCCTGCGCGTCATCCTCGTGAACTCCAACCCGGCCACCATCATGACGGACCCCGAGTTCGCCGATGCCACCTACGTCGAGCCCATCACGCCCGAGGTGGTTGAAAAGATCATCGCCAAGGAGCGCCCGGACGCCATCCTGCCCACCCTGGGTGGACAGACGGCCCTCAACACGGCCATCGCCCTGGACAAGAACGGCGTGCTCGAGAAGTACAACGTCGAACTCATCGGTGCCAACATTGCTGCGATCGAACTCGGCGAGGACCGCGAAAAGTTCAAGGGCGTCGTGGAACGCTGCGGCGCCGAGTCGGCCCGCAGCCACATCATCCACACCATGGATGAAGCTCTGACCGCGGCGGAAGACCTCGGCTACCCGATGGTTGTCCGTCCGTCCTTCACCATGGGCGGCCTGGGCTCCGGGCTTGCGTACAACGAAGACGACCTGCGCCGCATCGTTGGCCAGGGCCTGCAGTACAGCCCCACCTCCGAGGTCCTGCTGGAAGAGAGCATCCTCGGCTGGAAAGAGTACGAGCTGGAGATGATGCGCGACAAGAACGACAACGTCGTTGTTGTCTGCTCCATCGAGAACTTCGATCCGGTGGGTGTCCACACGGGCGACTCCATCACCGTTGCCCCGGCCCTGACCCTGACCGACCGCGAGTACCAGCGGCTGCGCGATATCTCCATCGCCGTCATCCGCGAAGTCGGCGTCGACACCGGTGGCTGCAACATCCAGTTCGCCATCGAACCGGACACGGGACGCGTCGTCGTCATCGAAATGAACCCGCGTGTTTCGCGTTCCTCGGCGCTGGCCTCCAAGGCCACCGGCTTCGCGATCGCCAAGATCGCCACCAAGCTCTCCTTGGGTTACACCCTGGACGAAATCCCCAACGACATCACGCAGAAGACGCCGGCATCGTTTGAGCCGACGCTCGACTACGTCGTCGTCAAGGTTCCGCGTTTCGCGTTCGAGAAGTTCCCGGCCGCGGACAACACGCTGACCACCACCATGAAGTCCGTCGGTGAAGCGATGGCCATGGGCCGCAACTTCACGGAGGCCCTGCAGAAGGCCCTTCGTTCCCTTGAGCAGAAGGGCTCGCAGCTGGACTTCAGCCACGTGCCCGAATGGGAAGTTCCGGAGCTCATCGAAAAGTCCAAGCGCCCGACGACGGACCGGCTCCACCAGGTGCAGCGCGCCCTGCTCGGCGGTGCTTCGGTTGAGGACCTCTATGCGGCCACCAAGATCGATCCGTGGTTCCTGGACCAGCTGCAGCTGCTCAACGAGATGTCCCACGAGATCCGCAAGGCCGGCGCCCTGACGGAAGACATGCTCCGCAACGCCAAGCGCCACGGCTTCTCGGATGAGCAGATCGGCTCGCTGACCCACAACCCGGAGGCCGTTGTCCGCGGCGTGCGGCAGGCCCTGGGCATCCGTCCGGTCTACAAGACCGTGGACACCTGTGCCGCCGAATTCGCCGCGTACACCCCCTACCACTACTCGTCATATGACGAAGAGGACGAGGTCGGCCTGCACTCCAAGCCGTCCGTCATCATCCTGGGTTCGGGCCCCAACCGCATCGGCCAGGGCATCGAGTTCGACTACTCGTGCGTCCACGCCTCCATGGCGTTGCGCAAGGCCGGCTACGAGACCGTCATGGTCAACTGCAACCCGGAAACCGTGTCCACGGACTACGACGTGTCCACGCGCCTCTACTTCGAACCGTTGACACTGGAGGACGTCCTCGAAGTCATCGCGGCAGAGGAGCGCACGGGCGGCGTCATGGGCGTGTTCGTGCAGCTCGGCGGGCAAACCCCGCTCAAGCTCGCACAGCAGCTGGCAGACGCCGGTGTGCCGATCCTGGGTACGTCCCCGGAAGCCATCGACCTTGCCGAGCACCGAGGCATGTTCTCCCGCGTCCTTGACCGGGCCGGTCTGATCGCCCCGAAGAACGGCACCGCCGTTTCCTTCGAGGACGCCAAGAAGATCGCGGACGAAATCGGCTACCCGGTCCTCGTCCGTCCGTCCTACGTACTGGGCGGCCGCGGCATGGAAATCGTCTACGACGAAGCCAACCTCTCGCGCTACATCGCCAACGCCACGGAAATCACCCCGGACCACCCGGTGCTGATCGACCGCTTCCTCGAGGACGCCGTCGAAATCGACGTCGACGCGCTTTTCGATGGTACGGACATGTACCTCGGCGGCATCATGGAGCACATCGAGGAAGCCGGCATCCACTCCGGTGACTCCGCATGCGTCCTGCCTCCGATCACCCTCGGCAGCAACGTGATCGAACGCGTCCGCACCGCCACCCGGGCCATCGCTGAAGGCGTAGGCGTCCGTGGCCTCATCAACATCCAGTTCGCGCTGGCTTCCGACGTGCTCTATGTGCTGGAGGCCAACCCGCGCGCTTCCCGCACGGTTCCGTTCGTCTCCAAGGCAACGGGCGTGCAGATGGCCAAGGCTGCGGCCCTGATCGGTACGGGCGTCACCATCAACCAGCTGCGCAGCGCCTACAAGATGCTGCCGGAGACGGGCGACGGTTCAACCCTGCCGCTCGACGCGCCTGTCGCGGTGAAGGAAGCCGTGCTGCCGTTCAGCCGTTTCCGGACTCCGGAAGGCAAGGTAGTGGACTCACTGCTTGGCCCGGAAATGCGCTCCACCGGTGAGGTCATGGGCATCGACAAGCACTTCGACACCGCCTTCGCCAAGAGCCAGGCCGCAGCCAACAACGCGCTGCCCACCGAAGGCAAGGTCTTCGTCTCTGTCGCCAACCGCGACAAGCGCTCGGTGATCATGGGCGTCAAGCGCCTGTCCGATCTCGGTTTCGAGATTGTCTCCACGGGCGGCACCGCGGATGTCCTGCGCCGCAACGGCATCCAGGCCACCCCGGTCCGCAAGGTCGCAGAAGGCAGCAGCGCCGAAGGCGAAGGAACCATCGCGGACCTCATCATCGCCGGCGAGATCGACATGGTCTTCAACACGCCCTCCGGAGGCGAAGCCCGCAGCGACGGCTACGAACTCCGCGCGGCCGCGACGTCCATCGGCATCCCTTGCATCACCACTGTTGCGGAGTTCAACGCCGCCGTTCAGGCGATCGAGGCACTGCGCACCTACGAGTGGTCGGTGACGAGCCTGCAGGAGCACGCCGCGGCGCTGCTGGCGTCAACGCAGTCGGCGCAGGATGCAGTCAATGCCTGAGTCTGTTGCAGCAGGGCAGTCGGGAAGGGAGCCGTTCGGTTCCCGCCTGGCTGCCGCCATGGCCGCCCGCGGTCCCTTGTGCGTCGGCATTGACCCGCACCCGGGGCTCTTGGCGGACTGGGGATTGAACGACGACGTCGCCGGCCTGGAGCGTTTTTCGCTCACCGTCGTGGAGGCCGTGGCGACGCTCGCTGCCGCGGTAAAGCCGCAGGTGGCGCTCTATGAGCGTCACGGCTCCGCAGGCATGGCGGTCTTGGAACGGACCCTTGCGGCCGCATCCGATGCCGGAGTCTTGAGTATCGCCGACGCCAAACGCGGAGACATCGGCTCCACGATGGCGGCTTACGCCGACGCCTGGCTTCGGGATGGTTCCGCCTTGGCAGCAGACTCTGTGACGCTCAGCCCGTATCTCGGCTTCGAGTCGCTGCGTCCGGCGCTCGACCTCGCAGCCGAGTCTGGCCGTGGTGTTTTCGTGCTCGCCCTGACGTCCAACCCCGAGGGCAAGTCCGTGCAGCATGTTGGCGGTTCGGAATCGGTGGCTCGGCGGATCGCCGAGGCCGCGGCCGAGGAGAACCGCCGCTATTCCGGCACTCTGGGTTCGGGGGGCAGGGGGCCTCTGGGCCTGGGCTCAGTCGGTCTCGTGGTGGGTGCCACGATCGGCGGTGCCCTCGTGGAACTTGGACTGGACCTCGAAGCCGTTCACGGGCCCATCCTGGCGCCCGGGCTGGGTGCGCAAGGAGCAACACCGGCGGATCTGCGTGCCACTTTCGGCGCAGCATTCCCGGCGGTCCTGGCGACGTCGAGCCGCGGAATCCTCGCGGCTGGTCCAACGATTGCCGGACTGCGTTCCGCCACTGAGGCCACCCGCGACGGCTTGCTGGAAGGCTGAGCCCGATCTTGGTGGGTCCAATGCATTGCGCTCTGTACTGACCACGCGATAACTTCGGGATCAGTCCAATCCGCTGCGCACTCGATGCCGGCCAAAGGGGGATGTGTCAGTGACCTTAAAGGCTTTGTCACCAGAGGAACGTTCTGATGCCTTGGAAAAGGCCGCGAGAGCCCGGGCAAGACGGGCTCTCGCGAAGGAACAGCTCAGGACGGGTGAACTCAGTATTGCCCGGCTGATCAAGTCGGCGCAGACTGACGAGGCTATCGCACGCATGCGTGTTTCCGAGCTGATCGAGGCCGTTCCGGGCGTTGGCCCGGTCCGGGCCGCGGCCATCATGGCGGAGATTGGAATCGCCCCTTCACGCAGGCTTAGGGGCCTGGGAATTCACCAGTCCCGGTCGCTGATAGATTTTATGGAAGACAAATACAGCGTATAAAGCCTCTCCACGAAGGACGATGTGAGCAAGAATCCGGGACTGACCGTCCTCGCAGGCCCCACTGCCGTTGGCAAGGGAACAGTATCCACGTATATCCGGGACAATTACCCCGAGGTCTGGCTGTCAGTTTCAGCCACCACCCGTGCGCCGCGGCCCGGGGAGAAGGACGGTGTCCATTACTTCTTCAAGTCCACCGAAGAATTCGATGCGCTTGTTGACGATGGCCAGTTGCTGGAGTGGGCCGTCGTCCACGGCAAGAACCGCTACGGCACGCTGCGGAGCACCGTGGACGCTGCCATCGCCGAAGGCAGGTCCGTGCTGTTGGAGATCGATTTGCAGGGCGCCCGCCAAGTCAAGGCGGCAGTTCCGGACGCCAACTTCGTCTTCCTCGCTCCGCCCAGTTGGGACGAAATGGTCCGCCGCTTGGTAGGACGCGGCACTGAAACCCCGGAGGAACAGCAGCGACGGCTGGAAACCGCTAAACTGGAACTTGCCGCTGAACCGGAGTTTGACCACACCGTCATCAATGACGACGTACGCCGGGCAGCGGACGAGCTTGTTTCACTCATGGGGCTTACCCCGCACCAGCGCTAAGCGCTAGCACTTGTCAGCCCGCTAGAATTTGGAGATTTCGTGTCCACGAACCTTGAAGGCATCATCAACCCGCCGATCGATTCGCTGCTTGCTGCTGCCGATTCGAAGTACGGCCTGGTGATTTTCGGCGCCAAGCGCGCGCGCCAGATCAACGCCTACTACGCCCAGCTGCACGAGGGCCTCTTCGAGTACGTTGGCCCGCTGGTCGACACGAAGCTGAACGAGAAGTCGCTTTCCATCGCCCTGCGCGAGATCAACGAAGGCCTGCTGGTTTCCACTCCCATCGAGCCCGCAGAGTAAAACAGACTGCCTGTTGACGGAGGTCACGTGCGCATAGTCCTCGGAGTCGGGGGAGGGATTGCAGCCTACAAGGTTGCATCGCTCCTCCGGCTTTTTACTGAAGCCGGACACAATGTCACGGTCATTCCCACGGAGGCCGCCAGCCGGTTTGTCGGCGTGGCTACGTGGGAGGCGCTCTCGGGCAATCCGGTGAGCAACAGCGTCTTTGACGACGTGGAGAAGGTCAACCACGTCCGTCTCGGTCATGAGGCGGACCTCATCGTGGTCGCTCCGGCAACTGCCGACCTGCTGGCCAAGGCTGCAACCGGCCAAGCGGGGGATCTGCTTACCAACACACTCCTCATGGCCCATGGCCCGGTGCTTTTCGCTCCCGCAATGCACACCGAAATGTGGCAGAACCAAGCCACCCAGGCCAATGTGGAAACACTGCGCAGCCGGGGCATCACCGTCTTGGAACCCGCAGTCGGCCGGCTGACCGGCGCGGACTCCGGGCCAGGCAGGCTGCCCGAGCCGGAGGCGATCTTCTCAGCTGCTATGGCTTTGGTCGACGCATCCGCGCCCTCAACCCGGATCGTTGGCCCCAAACCCCTGGCCGGACGTACCATCACGATTTCCGCTGGCGGCACCAGGGAAGCCCTGGATCCGGTCCGATTCCTGGGGAACAGGTCTTCCGGCAAACAGGGTGTCGCGCTGGCCGCCGCGGCACTTGACGCAGGCGCCCATGTCAGGTTCCTCGCTGCCCACATGGACGTCCAGGCGCCCGCCGGCGTCGAACTGATCCAGGTTGAATCCGCTTTGGAGCTCCGTGATGCCGCGCTGGAAGCCGCCGTCGGCTCCGACGTCGTGATCATGGCCGCGGCCGTCGCGGATTTCCGCCCTGCCGACGTTTCAGATACGAAAATCAAGAAGGTCAACGGCAACGACGCCCCCGTTGTGCGCCTCGTGCAGAACCCGGACATCCTGCATGAGCTGGTGGTGCGCCGCGACGCAGAGGCATCCACGCAGTTGATCGTCGGATTTGCAGCCGAAACCGGGGACGAGGACGGCAACGTCCTGGAGCACGCCACCGCCAAGCTCAAACGCAAAGGCTGTGACCTTTTGGTGGTCAACCAGGTCGGCGTCGGGCGCGTGTTCGGCCAGGACCAGAATTCTGTGATCATTCTCTCCGGCCATGGCGCGGCGCCGCAGTCGGCGGCAGGTTCCAAATCCGACGTCGCCGCCGCCGTCATTGACCGCATCGGCACCGAACTGAGCCGCGTACACCCGGCCACCTAGCCAACGGGTGAGGCTCATTCCTTAGCTGGTCCATCCTTAGCATAGGGACATACGGCGGAAGCCGGCCGCCCCCAACCGAGTAAGGTAGTCGAGTGACTTTACCGCTGCACCATGAATCCCACGGCACCCCGTCCAAGCTCCGGCTCTTCACCTCGGAGTCGGTTACGGAAGGGCACCCAGACAAGATCTGCGACCAGATCAGTGACGCCATCCTCGATGCGCTCCTGGCAGCAGACCCTGAGTCGCGCGTGGCTGTTGAAACCATGGCCACCACCGGCCTGGTGCACGTAGCCGGTGAAGTCACTACGGATGCGTATGTCGAAATTCCGCAGATCGTCCGCGAGACCATCCTCGGAATAGGTTACGACTCGTCAGCCAACGGTTTCGACGGTGCCCGTTGCGGGGTGTCTGTCTCCATCGGACAGCAGTCCAACGACATCGCCGGGGGCGTCTTCAATTCGCTCGAAGCCCGCGAAGGCCGCCAGGAGGACGACTACGACCTCCAGGGTGCCGGTGACCAGGGCATCATGTTCGGCTACGCGAGCGATGAGACCCCCTCCTACATGCCGACGCCCATTTGGCTCGCCCACAGGCTCTCCGAGCGTCTCACCGAAGTCCGCAAGAGCGGCGAACTGGCCTACTTGCGCCCTGATGGCAAGACCCAGGTGACGGTCGGATACGACCGCGACCGCCCGGTTTCCGTTGAAACGGTGGTCATTTCCAGCCAGCACGCCGAAGGAACCCACCTCGATCGCTTGCGCGCCGATCTCGCCTCGCACGTGATCGACCCCGTCCTGGCTGTGTCCAACCTGGATATCTCCCACGTCGCGAATATCCTGAACCCTGCCGGCGCCTTCGTCATCGGCGGTCCCGTCGGCGACGCCGGGCTGACAGGCCGCAAGATCATCGTTGACACTTACGGCGGAATGGCCCGCCACGGCGGCGGCGCCTTCTCCGGCAAGGATCCGTCGAAGGTGGACCGTTCGGCGGCCTACGCGATGCGCTGGGTAGCGAAGAACGTCGTAGCCGCAGGGTTGGCCAAGCGGGCCGAAATCCAGATCGCCTACGCGATCGGGCAGGCGCGTCCGGTGGGCACCTACGTCGAAACCTTCGGCACAGAAACTGTTGACCCGGCCAAGATCAGCGAAGCGATTGCGGAGATCTTCGACCTCCGTCCGCGCGCCATCATCGACGCTCTCGACCTTAAGCGCCCCATCTACGCCAAGACCGCGGCGCATGGCCACTTCGGCCGCGACGACCCCGATTTCACGTGGGAACGATTGGACCGCGTGGACGAACTGAAGGAATTCTTCAACGCCTGACTTGGCTGCTCCAGCCGGGGCCTGATCCGCTAGCGCCGGAATTGTCGGTGGTGCCTGCTTGGATTGACCCAAGGCAGCCGGCACTCCAGGGAGGTGTGAAGCATGAGCGATGGTTCGCTGTTTCCGTTTGCCATGCCGTTGCCTTCGCCGTCACATCAGCCGTCCTTGTTGCAAGGCTTCCCCTCGCGCGGGAGCGACGCCGCAGGGCCACCCCTCGCGGCGAGCAATCCGGTAGCACGGGTCTTGATCGAATCATCCTTGCCGCATCTGGACAGGCCTTTTGACTACAGCGTCCCGGCCGATTTGGAGGGGACCGCCCTTGCAGGCGTCCGGGTCAAAGTCCGCTTCAGCGGCCAGGAACTCAACGGCTATGTGCTGGAGCGCGTGGAATCGTCGGAGGCCGGGCATGCACTGACTCCGCTTCTCAAGGTGGTTTCACCCGTCCCGGTACTGACTCCGGCGTTGCTGGGGCTTAGCTCAAGTGTCGCGGCCCGCTACGCCGGGACGCTAAGCGATGTCCTCCGCACCGCCATTCCGCCACGCGTCGCGCGGCTGGAGAAGCAGCTCCTGTCCGGTGATCCCCTTCTGGACGAGCCGGAACAGCCAGCCGCCCCGGACAAGCCGGACAAGCACGGCGTGTCCGCCCAGCGTTCCGGATCCCAGGGCACCGGATCCCAGGGCACCGCGTCGCCGGCGCAAGCGGCGTGGGCATCCTACGCCAACGGAGCGCCTTACTTGCAGCACTTGGCCGGGGGTGGCTCACCACGTGCAGTCTTGACTGCAACGCAGGGTTTTGGAACTGCCGGCTGGCCCGAGCTTGTGGCGTCTGCGGTGGCGGCAGTCCGCTCCTCAGGGCGGGGCGCCGTCGTTGTCGTTCCCGACTACCGAGACCTCGACCGCATGGAAGCGGCGCTGCGCGCTGTCCTGCCGCCAGGGGACGTCGCGCGGTTGACGGCCGACGACGGCCAGACACCTCGGTACCGAAGCTACCTTCGGCTCCTCAGCGGGGCCGCAAAGGTGGCAGTCGGCACGCGCTCCGCGGCGTACGCCCCGGTGCAGGACCTCGGATTGGTGGTGTGCTGGGACGACGGCGACGACCTCCACATTGACCAGCGCGCTCCTTACGCCCACACCAGGGAAATCCTGCTCTTGCGTTCGGAACAGGAATCTGCGGCGTGCCTCATGGCCGCGCATAGCCGGAGCACCGAACTCCAGCGACTGGTGGAAGGGGGTTGGGCCGTGCCAGTGGAAGCTCCTCGGCCGGTGGTCCGTGCCAGCACGCCCCGGGTGCTCAATACAGCTGACAGCTTCGAGCAGGAACGCGACCCCCTGGCAAAGATTGCACGCTTGCCAGGCGCCGCCTGGCGGGCCGCCAAAGAGGGACTGGAACGCGGACCTGTCCTGGTGCAGGTGGCCCGGGCCGGCTACGCCCCATCCCTTGTCTGCGAGGATTGCCGCGAATCCGCCAAGTGCAACAACTGCCAGGGCCCGCTCGCAATCGCCGGACAATCGGCCCTGCCGCAATGCCGCTGGTGCTCCACCCCTGCCCCGGAGTGGCGTTGCCGTCATTGCGGCGGCGGCCGCCTTCGCAGGGGGGCCGCCGGTGTGCTGCGGACCGCGGAAGAACTGGGCAGGGCTTTTCCAGGCAAGGCCGTCGTGACGTCTTCGGGAGACCAGGTCAAGGCGACGGTGTCAGATGCCCATGCACTGGTAGTGGCGACAGTGGGCGCTGAGCCAATCGCAAACGGTGGCTACGCGGCGGCGCTGCTCCTGGACGGCAATTCGCTCCTGCGCAGGGAAAACCTGCGCGCCGGTGAGGACACCGTGCGGCGATGGTTCAACGCGGCAGCCCTCGTGCGGCCCGCGAATGAAGGCGGGCTCGTAGTCATCACTGCAGACGACACCGCCGCGACCGGTGCCCTGTTGCGCTGGGACCCTGCGGGATACGCCTCCCGCGAACTGGCACTGCGGCAGGAACTCCAGTTACCGCCCGCCGTGCGGATCGCGTCAGTGACGGGCAAGCGGGCCGACGTCGTGCACTTCACCGAAAGCCTGGCCAATAGCATCCAGCTCCGCACCGCGGGTCCCGCACCGGTCTCCCTCACTCTGTCTGCCCAGCGCTCAATGGATCAGGACGGCGACCCGGACGTCCGGACGCTGTTCTTCATTCCCTATGCACAAGCTGCTGTTGCCACCCGCTCCATGCGGGCAGTCAAAGCTGCCAGTGCGGCCAAGCGCACGTCAGGACCGGTGCAATTGCGGCTCGACGGCGTCGACGTCCTCTAGCGCCGCTTGCGGCTGCGCATCGCAACGATCTCTTCGGCCACGGCCAGCAGTTGGCGGGCCGATTCGTCCCAGTTGAAGTCGGCCGCGCGTTCCACACCACGGCGTGAGCGCGCCTGCCACAATTCCCCATCTTCAAGGGCCTTGACTGCCGCGGCAAATTCACTCGGCGATTCGGGGTGCACATAGCTCACGGCATCCCCGCCGACCTCGCGGAAAATGGGGGTGTCGCTGGCGATCACGGGAGTGCCAAGTGCCATCGCCTCGACCAGGGGCAGCCCGTAACCTTCCGCCCTGGACAAACTGACGAGTGCGGTGGCCCGGGCAAGGATGGAATCGTATTCGGCATCCGTGACGCCGTTGTGGAACTCGACCCGCGCACCCGGCGGGACCAAGGGCTCCAGCTCGGCGCGGCGCTGGGGGGTGATCCTGCTCAGCAGATGCAGCGCAAATCCGGGCAATTCGGCCATTCCCTGGATCATGGTCTCCACATTTTTGTAGGGCATGAACGAGCCCATGTAGAGCAGGGACTTCTCGGCACCGGCTGCGGGATCGCGCGGCGTCTGGCCTGGCTGTGGTGCGTTGCCCACGATCCGGACCGGGCGGCGGGTCAAATTGAACTTCGCCATAAGTGACTCGGTGGTGTGGCTGATGGTGGCAACGATGTCGGCCCGGTTGAGAAGCAAGCGCTGCGGCCAATAAGCCTTGTGGTAGAGCCGCCAGAGCAGCCGCACGGGCGCCGGAAGGAAGCCAGGAGGGGCCGGGTGCTCATAGTAGATGAGGTCGTGCAGGGTCAGGACCAGCCCGTACTTGCGGCCCCAGGTTCCCATGGTCTGCATGGGGCAAACCACAACATCGGCCTCGAGCTTATTGACCTCGCGCGCCACGAACAGTTCGCGGGGGGACAGCGGGCTGCTGATCTGAACGTAGGGGACGTCCGGGAGGAGCGCCAACTGGCGCTTGTCGCTGATGAGCATCGTGACATCCGCGATCTTGGACGTCGCCGCTATGAGGCTCGACCCGTAGCGGCTGATCCCGTCATGATGGTCCGTGCGGGTGAAGCGGGCATCAATGACGATTTTCACGCGGGGTGTTCCTCCAGGAAGCTGCGGATGGCGGCGGCGGCCGGCGCCGGTGTCTCGTAATGGATCAAATGCCCGACGTCGGGAATCACTTCCAGCGCGCCGTCGGGCAGCATCTCCAACAGCTTGTGCTGGTCCCGGAGCAAGGCGATCTCGTCTTTCTCGCCGGCCACCAACAACACGGGGAGGTCCAGCTGCCCGGCAACTTCTGCCACATGGCTGGACACCGAAGCCCGGAAGGACTCCAGAAGGCTCGCGCGGTCAGCGAAGGCGGAGAAGTATGCATCGTGCTGGCCGTGGACAAAGGCCCGGAGTTCCTTGTCCCGCGTCTTGGCCATCGCGGCGCTCATGACGCGGACAATCAGGCGGCTGCGCAAGACGGCGAGTCCCAGCCGGCGCGGGAGCCTGGCGGAGACCTGGTAGTACAGGACTGCCAATTTGGTCATGAGGCCTTTGGGGCCCTCGAGCGCGGGAGCGGCGATGGGATTGACCAGGATCAGCGGACGGATGGCGCCCGGGTTCGAGGCAGCGAAGTGGCTGGCAACGATGGATCCGAAGGAGTGCCCCAAGAGGACCGTGTCCGGTCCAAGACCCAGGGCCGCCATGAAACCGGTGATGAACTTCCCATAGCGTTCCACTGTGTGGGGGTCTCCGGCGAAAGGCTCCGAGCTGCCAAAGCCGGGAAGGTCCGGCATGATGACCCGCATTTCCGGCAGGTGGTCTACTACACGGAGCAGGCCGTGGTGGTCGCCGCGGAAGCCATGGATGACGAGTATGGTCCGCGTCGCCGCGGTCGCCTTGACCGGTTCGTAGCACCAATAGGCGACGTTACTGCCGTCGAGGTCGATGTCCGAGGCGCTCGTCCGGGAGGCCAAGGCCTTGCTGAAGAACTCCCGTGGGGAGGCTGGTGCGGGTTCGGGGGAGTGGTTGGTGTCCACTTGTTCCATTCGGCGGGTCCTAGTTGACGTTGTCCGGGTGTGACCCGGTGCGGTGGTGGCGTTCGAGGGCGGCCAAGCCGTCCATGTCGTCGGCGTCTAGCTCGAAGCTGAAGACATTGAAGTTCTCCTGGATGCGTCCCGCGGTACTCGCTTTGGGAATCACGATATTTCCCAGCTGGAGGTGCCAGCGGATGATGATTTGCGCAGGCGTCTTTCCATATTTGTCGGCGAGCGCCCGGACGGCCGGATCCTGAAGGACCTGGCCGCGGCCCAACGGGCTCCACGCTTCGGTGCGGATGCGTAACTGCTCGTGGAGGGTCCGGAGCCGGGTCTGCTGCAACCATGGGTGCAGTTCAATCTGGTTCACCGCCGGAACCACTTCGGCTTTTTGCATGAGTGCTTCGAGATGGGCCGGCTGGAAGTTGGAGACTCCGATCGCGCGCACCCGGCCCTCGCGGTACAGGGTTTCCATGGCCCGGTAGCTTTCCTGGAACAGTCCGCGCCCTGCGCAGGGCCAGTGGATCAGGTACAGGTCGACGTAGTCGAGGCCGAGGTTGGCCATGGAGGAATCGAAGGCGCGGAGCGTGGAGTCGTAGCCGTGGTCATCGTTCCAGAGCTTCGTGGTGACAAAGACGTCTTCGCGGGAGAGGCCGTGTGTGCCCTCCCCGGAGCCTCCCGTGTTGCTGTCCACGCCGGGCGGGGGTATGACCGCGCTGCCGATGCCGCGGCCGACCCCGGTCTCATTGCCATACATGGCGGCTGTATCGAAGTGTCGGTAGCCGGCGCCTAGCGCAGTGGCGACCAAAGATGTGGCATCCGCAGGTGGCACCTTGTAGAGCCCGAACCCCAACTGGTCAATCAAGACACCGTTGTTGAGACTGAGCCTAGGCGAGGGTTTCATAGCCAAGACTCTACCTACCTCGGTGCCGGGAATGTTTCAGGGTCGTTCAATTATTCAGGAAGGGCTGCCGAAACTGACCAGGTGCTTCGCCGTTGCCTCGTCCAGGATCAGATCCGTTGCCAGCCCCGCTTCGAGTGCTCCGCGCAGTCCGTTGATCTTGGATGCACCCGAGACGACGCAGATGCGGCGACGGACCTGCCTTAGTTGCTCGTGGCTTGGGCCGGTGGACCGCTCGTTGAGGGTGATGCCGTCGGAGGAGCCGTCGGAGCGGAAGAAGACGGTGGCAACATCGCCTACGACGTCCGAGCTGGCCAGTAGATTCAGGTCTGTTTCATCGAGGTAGCCACCCGCGTAAACGTGGCTGGGGTAATCCGAATGCACCGACCCAACACCGAAGATGGCGATGCTCATCCTGGCTTGGAGGTCGAGCACGCGTTGGACGCTGCGCTCATTCCACATAGCGGTCTTCGTGGACGCGTGGTCGAAGAAGGCGGGCACCGGGAACTGTTCCACCCGCGCGCCATAGGCGATGCCGAAGCGGCGCATGATGTCGCTCGCGTAGGTGATGCCGGTGGTGTGCATGTTGCCGGCGCCGTTGAGCTGCACAATAGTGCTGCCGTGCGTGATCTTGCGGGTCAGGTGCCTGCTGACGGCGCTAATGGTCGCACCCCAGGCCACTCCGATGATGGCGTTGGAATCGACCAGGGGACCAATGGTCCGCGCGGCCTGCGTCGCCACCCGATCAAGGGTCTCCGCCTCGTTCAAGGTGTCCAGGACAGGTACCACATGCACATCGACGCCGTAGTGGCTGCGTATCATGCGCTCCAGTTCCGGGGCGGAATCCAGAGGACTGCGGATCTGGATCTGGACCAGTCCCGACTCGCGGGCCGAGGACAGCAAGCGGGAGACCGTTGAACGCGAGGTCCGAAGTTCGCGGGCAATGGCGTCCATGGTGAGGTCCTGGAGGTAGTACATCTGCGCTGCCCGGAGGGCCTCTGAATGTCGTGATCGTGGCATCTCAGTTCCGTTCTGCACGTTTGTGCAAATAGCTTGATTTCATTTTCCATTCTTTCGAAGAATAGTTGTGCAAGGTGCGACGTCAAGTGATGCAGCGCACACACCAAAGCCCAAGGGAGCAGTTTTGGGATACACCAGCAATTCCGGTTCCGCAGCAGGATCACCACGTCGGACCTCGGTTTCCGCGCTTCGCGAACGGCCGCAAGCCCAGGTGCTGATAGTCGGAGGCGGCATCAACGGCGTCGGAACATTCCGTGATTTGGCGTTGCAAGGCGTGGACGTCGCCCTCGTGGAACGCGGCGACTACTGCCAGGGCGCCAGCGGAGCCTCATCCCACATGATCCACGGCGGCATCCGCTACCTCGAGAACGGCGAATTCCGCCTCGTTCGGGAATCGGTGGTCGAGCGCAACCGGCTTTTGAAGATCGCTCCCCATTACGTCAAGCCGCTGCAGACAACCATCCCGATCTTCAGCACCTTCTCCGGGATACTTTCCGCCCCCACACGCTTCCTCACGCATAAGCAAGGCAAGCCGAAAGAACGCGGCGCCTTCCTCATCAAGCTCGGACTGAGCATGTACGACTTTTTCTCCCGCGACGGCGGCAGCGTTCCCCGCCATCAGTTCCGTGGCAGGGAGAAGGCCTTGGCCGAGTTGCCGAGCCTGCACCCCGGTATCAAATACGCTGCCACCTACTTTGACGCGTCCGTGCATAACCCGGAGCGCCTGACGCTCGATGTGCTGCAGGACGGCGAAAAGGCGGGTATCGGAAGTGGCTTGCCGGGCGGCAGCGCCCGAGCCAGCAACTACGTCTCCCTGATCTCAATGGACTCCGCCTCGACAGACTCAGCTGGCGCTGTTTTGCTGCGCGATGAACTGACGGGCGGGGAATTCAGATTCCAGGCCGACGTGATCGTCAACACCACAGGCGCGTGGGTGGACCTCACCAACGAGGCAATGGGCGCCACGAGCCGTTTCATGGGAGGAACCAAGGGCTCCCACGTTGTCCTGGATCACCCGGAACTGCTCGCAGCGTGCGGTGGCCGGGAGATCTTCTTCGAACACACGGATGGGCGGATCGTGCTCATCTACCCGATGGGCGACCGCGTCCTGGTGGGCACCACCGACGTCGACGCCGACATGGCCCGGGATGCCGTGTGCACCGAAGCCGAGATTGACTACTTCTTCGACCTCGTCGGACACGTCTTCCCCTCCATCAAGGTTGAGCGCAGCCACATCGTCTACAGCTTCGCCGGCGTCCGACCGCTTCCGCGCCACGACGATACCCAGCCGGGCTTCGTGTCACGCGACTACCGCATCGAGCGAAGTGAGCGGGAAGCCTCCGGTACTGCAGCCGCCCAAGGTGGCAGGGCCGCCGTCGTACTTTCATTGATCGGCGGAAAGTGGACCACTTTCCGGGCCCTCGCCGAACACCTCAGCAACGACGTCCTCCGTGAGCTGGGCATGGAACGGAAGGTCTCGACGGCGAAACTCGCCATCGGAGGCGGCTTGGGGTTCCCGAACAGTGAAGACGGAGTCCAAGACTGGGTCAAGAAGCACATGGCTCAGGCCAATGGGAAACGGGGTCTCGGTGCCGACCGGGTCAGCGGCTTGCTGACCCGCTATGGCACCCGCGCCGAGGAAGTCCTTGCTTACCTCAATGCAGGCGAGGACCGGAAACTACGCTCCACGAACGAGCTCAGCGTCCGGGAGCTTGAGTTCATGGCCGCCAACGAACAAATCGGGCACCTCGTGGATGTCCTTATCCGCCGCACCTCGCTGGCCTTCCGCGGCCTCGTCACGGGGGAACTCCTCAACGAAATCGCCGAAGTGCTCGCCAAGCAGCTTGCCTGGGATGCAGCGAAGCGTGACGCGGAAATCCAACACGCACAGGAGGTGCTTCTGCGTTTTCATGGCGTGACTGTTCACAGCCTCGTCGCATGAACGTAATGTACGTCACATCAGCTTGATTGTTCCGGCCAAGAAGCCTGGACACAAGGGTTGCGGTGCTCCGCTCGGTCAGGGAGGACCGCAACCGGGACGGCGCTGAAAGACGCCGGCCCAACGGCCCCCACAAAACCTGCAGGGCTGACAACAGAAGAAAATGAGGAGTCAAAGATGTCTCTCGGAATTGTTTTCCTTTCCGAAGTGTTCGGAACCGGAATGCTCACCCTCCTTGGCTGTGGCGTTGTGGCAAACGTCGCGCTGAAGGGCACAAAGGGTAACAACGGCGGGTTCCTGATGGTGAATTTTGGCTGGGGCATCGCAGTGTTTGCCGGCGTATACGTGGCGGCCATGTCTGGCGCGCACCTGAACCCGGCCGTCACGCTTGGTCTCCTGGTTGATGGAAAGGCCGAGTTCGCCCCCGGGGTAGCCGTGAGTGCGGCCTCCACGTTCACCTACTTCGGTGGAGAACTGACCGGCGCCTTCCTTGGCGCCGTCTTCGCGTGGCTCGCCCACAAGCAGCACTTCGACGCCGAGCCACTGGCAGCCAGCAAACTCGCCGTCTTCTCCACGGGCCCGGCAATCCGCTCCTACCCGTGGAACGTCGTCACCGAAGTCATCGCCACGTTCGTGCTGGTCTTCGTGATCCTGACCTTCGGCGGCACCCCTTCCGGCTTGGGGCCGCTCGCGGTTGCATTGCTCGTCGTCGGCATCGGCGCGTCCCTCGGCGGCCCGACAGGCTATGCGATCAACCCGGCCCGTGACCTCGGTCCGCGTATCGCCCACGCCATTCTGCCAATCAAGGGCAAGGGCTCCAGCGACTGGGCCTACGCCTGGGTTCCGGTGGTCGGCCCGCTCCTGGGCGGAACCATCGCGGGCCTCGTCGCCCACTCAGTGCCGATCATGGCAACCATCGCCAAGTAGTTCATCGCTCAGACACTTATCCAGCATCCACTCCAAAGTAACCAGACAAGGACGTCAAAATGTCGCAATACGTAATCGCCATCGACCAGGGAACCACCAGCACGCGCGCCATCGTTTTCGACCACTCGGGAAACATCGTTTCCTCGGGGCAGATGGAACACGAGCAGATCTTCCCGCAGGCCGGATGGGTGGAGCACAACCCGATCGAAATCTGGGACAACACCCGTGAGGTCATCGGCTCTGCACTCTCCAAGGCCAACCTGACCCGGCACGACATCGCCGCGGTCGGTATCACGAACCAGCGCGAAACCACGGTCGTATGGGACAAGAACACGGGCGAGCCCATCTACAACGCCATCGTCTGGCAGGACACGCGCACACAGCCAATCGTGGACGAACTGGCCAGCGACGGCGGCCAGGACCGCTTCAAGCAGAAGGTCGGCCTGCCCTTGGCCACCTACTTCTCCGGAACCAAGATCAAGTGGATTTTGGACAATGTTGAAGGCGCGCGGGCCAAGGCTGAAACCGGGGACCTCATCTTCGGCAACACCGACTGCTGGGTCCTGTGGAACCTGACAGGCGGAGTCGACGGCGGAGTCCACGCCACGGACGTCACCAACGCTTCACGCACCATGTTCATGGACCTGGACACGCTGGCCTGGGACCAGGAGATCCTGGACATCTTCGGAGTTCCGGCATCCATGATGCCGGCAATCAAATCCTCGTCGGAGGTCTATGGCGCAGTCCACACCTCCCAGCTGCTGCGCGAAGTGCCCGTCGCAGGCATCCTGGGCGATCAGCAGGCGGCAACCTTCGGCCAGGCTGCGTTCCAAGCGGGCGAAGCCAAGAACACCTACGGCACCGGTTGCTTCCTGATCTTCAACACGGGCGAGGAGATCGTCCACTCGAAGAACGGACTGCTGACCACACTGGGCTACAAGCTCGGCGACGCCAAACCGCACTACGCGCTCGAAGGTTCCATCGCCGTCACGGGTTCGCTGATCCAGTGGCTCCGCGACAACCTCGGTTTGATCTCTTCGGCACCAGAGGTGGAGACCCTAGCCGAATCCGTGGAGGACAACGGGGGCGTGTACATCGTTCCGGCCTTCTCCGGACTGTTCGCCCCGTATTGGCGCGGCGACGCCCGCGGAGCCATCGTGGGCCTTACGCGCTTCGTCAACAAGGGCCACATCGCCCGCGCTGCCCTGGAGGCCACAGCCTTCCAGACCCGCGAAGTGCTCGACGCCGTCAACGCGGACTCGGGCGTTCCGCTGACCGAGTTGAAGGTCGACGGCGGAATGGTCGCCAATGAGGCGCTCATGCAGTTCCAGGCGGACATCCTGGGCGTGCCCGTGGTCCGTCCGAAGGTCGTGGAAACCACGGCCCTGGGTGCCGCCTACGCGGCAGGCCTCGCCGTCGGCTTCTGGAAGGACCTTGGCGAACTCAGCTCAAACTGGGGCGAGGACAAGCGCTGGGAGCCGCAGCTTGCGGCCGAAGAGCAGGAGCGGCAGATGCGCCTGTGGAAGAAGGCTGTGACCAAGTCCATGGATTGGGTAGACGAGGACGTTAAGTAGGCGACGCTTACTGTTCGCGCCACACCTAGACTGGGGCCGCCTCGCCTGTTTCGAGGGGGCGGCCCCTGCCCCGCCCGCTTCGCGGTGCCCACCACACCCTGGCGAGGGGCCACCCCCTCGAAACGCGGGTCACTCACCACCGGCGAACGGCGGCTTCCCTCAAACTCCCACCCACTCGCAGCGCCCTTTTGGGTGTTTTATACAAACACGCAACAAGGACGGTAAGGTGGCTTTATGCGTGCGATCCTTCTGCTTAGCTAGCCGCCCGGTGAACGTCGATATCTAAACCATCGCGAACCGAGCGGCCGCCCCTCCTTGCCGAGGGGCTTTTGTGTGTCCGGGACCTTCCGGGACCCGGAGCAGGAGGCAAAACCGTCATGGAAGAACAGAAGAGGGCAGCAGTGAGCGTTCAGCCGGAGACAGAAACCGGAGCACAGTCAACAGTGGCAGGCGAGACGCCCGAGGAGGGTGTCTACAGCTTCGCCTCGATGGAGGCAAGGTGGCCGCAGGTCTGGGAAGACCTTAAAGTCTTCACTCCTGTTGACGACGGCTCCCGCGAGCGGCGCTATGTCCTGGACATGTTCCCCTACCCTTCAGGCGACCTCCACATGGGCCACGCTGAGGCTTTCGCGATGGGCGACGTCGTGGCGCGGTACCTCCGCCAGAAGGGTTTCGACGTCCTGCACCCCATCGGCTGGGACTCCTTCGGCCTGCCGGCAGAGAATGCCGCCATCAAGCGCAACGCCCACCCCAGCGAGTGGACGTACGCCAACATCGATACGCAGGCCGCATCGTTCAAGCGTTACGCGATCTCTGCCGATTGGTCCCGCCGGCTGCACACTTCGGACCCGGAGTACTACCGCTGGACGCAATGGCTGTTCAAGCGCTTCTACGAGCGCGGGCTTGCCTACCGCAAGGATTCCCCGGTCAACTGGTGTCCGAAGGACTTGACCGTTCTGGCGAACGAACAGGTAGTCAACGGCGCGTGCGAACGCTGCGGGACGCCCGTCACGAAGAAGTCCCTGAACCAGTGGTACTTCAAGATCACCGACTACGCCGACCGTTTGCTGGACGATATGTCCGAGCTCCAGGGGCACTGGCCCGAGCGGGTTCTGGCAATGCAGCGCAACTGGATCGGCCGCTCCGAGGGCGCACACGTTCGGTTCGCGATCGAAGCCACCGACGGCCGCGCAGAGCGCGAAGTCACTGTCTTCACCACCCGTCCGGACACCCTGTACGGGGCAACGTTCTTCGTCGTCGCCGCGGACGCGCACCTGGCCCTGGACCTGGTCACGCCCGAACACCACGACTCGCTCATGGCCTACCGCGAAAAGGTCAAGGCCCTGTCGGACATCGAGCGCCAGTCCACTGAACGCGAGAAGACCGGTGTGTTCACCGGCCGGTACGCCGTCAACCCGCTCAACGGTGAAAAACTTCCTGTGTGGGCAGCCGACTACGTGCTCGCCGACTACGGCACGGGCGCCATCATGGCAGTACCCGCGCACGATCAGCGCGACCTCGACTTCGCCCGCGCCTTTGACCTGCCGGTGCGTCCGGTACTGAACACCGGCGGGGAAGACCCGGCGGAGACCGGCATCGCGACCGCCGGCGAGGGCACCTTGATGAACTCCGGCGAACTGGACGGCTTGTCCAAGGCCGAGGCCATCCCCGCAGCCATCGACATCCTGGAGAAGTTGGGCACAGGGGAGAAGTTCGTCAACTTCCGCCTGCGCGACTGGCTCCTGAGCCGCCAGCGCTTCTGGGGTACCCCGATCCCCATCATCCACTGCGCCGAATGCGGCGAGGTTCCGGTGCCGGACGATCAACTGCCAGTGACCCTGCCTGAAAACCTGCGCGGAGAGGCGCTGTCCCCGAGGGGTACGTCTCCTCTCGCCTCGGCGCTGGAATGGGTCAACGTCGAGTGCCCGAACTGCGGACGGGCCGCCCAGCGCGACACGGACACCATGGACACGTTTGTTGACTCGTCCTGGTACTTCCTGCGCTTCGTTTCCCCGCACTACACCGAGGGACCGTTCGATCCGGCCAAGATCAACGACTGGATGCCGGTCGGCCAGTACGTGGGCGGCGTGGAGCACGCCATCCTGCACTTGCTCTACGCCCGCTTCTTCACCAAGGTCATCCACGACATGGGCCTGCTCGCAGCGGACGAGCCCTTCAGCGCCCTGCTCAACCAGGGACAGGTCCTCAACGGCGGCAAGGCCATGAGCAAGTCCCTCGGCAACGGCGTGGATCTTGGCGAGCAACTGGACAAGTTCGGTGTAGATGCGGTCCGCTTGACGATGGTCTTTGCCTCCCCGCCCGAGGACGACGTTGACTGGGCAGATGTCTCGCCGTCCGGCTCCGCAAAGTTCCTTGCCCGCGCCTGGCGCCTTGGCCAGGACGTCGCGAGTGAGCCCGGCGTCGACGTCTCCACTGGTGACCGCGCGCTGCGCACCGTCACACACAGGACCATCGCCGACGCAGCTGAGCTGTTGGACAACAACAAGTTCAACGTCGTGGTGGCCAAGCTGATGGAGCTGGTCAACGCGACCCGCAAAACCATCGACTCCGGTGCCGGTGGCGCAGACCCCGCCGTCCGTGAAGCCACCGAAGCCGTGGCAATCATCCTGAGCCTCTTCGCGCCGTACACGGCCGAGGACCTGTGGAACCAGTTGGGCCACCCGGCCTCCGTGGCGAACGCCGGCTGGCCCTCCCACGATCCGTCGCTTCTCGTCCACGACACCGTGACGGCCGTCGTGCAGGTCCAGGGCAAGGTTCGTGACCGCTTGGACGTCTCGCCGGACATCAGTGAGGACGCCCTGCGCGAGCTCGCCTTGGCCAGCGAAAACGTGCAGCGGGCGCTCGATGGCCGCGGCATCCGCACCGTGATCGTGCGCGCGCCTAAACTGGTCAACATCGTCCCGGCATAGCCGGGAAACGGCCGCCGGTGCTTGCCGGCGGCCGGCCACCAGCTCCAGGAGGCTCCCTTGACGGACCGCGAACCACCCGCATGGTTGTGGCTCAAGGAACGTTTGGCCCGCCTACGCCAGTCCACGACGCCGGGCCGGGCCGGAACTGAGCCGGTGCCGGTCGCCGTGCGCACCGCCGTCGTGACCGACTCGGCAGCCGCACTCCCGGCCGAATGGGTCAAGGCGTTCGTTGCCGACGGCCGCCTCGCCGTCGTGCCGATGCCTGTCCTGGTGGGCGAGGAGATCTACGGCGAGGGTGAGGACGACATCACCCAGACGCTCGCGCTGGCCCTGGCGGCGGGAGCGTCGGTGAAGACTTCACGGCCTTCACCGGGCCAGTTCGAACAGGCTTATCTCGCCGCCCAGGATCGGGGTTTCGAAGCCGTCGTCTCCATCCACATTTCCGCAGGACTGTCCGGCACCGCCGATGCCGCCCGGATGGCCGCACAGCGCGTCTCGATCCCCGTCGAAGTCATTGACTCCCGCACCGTGGGGATGGCGCAAGGCATGGGCGTCCAAAGCGCTCTGGTTGCCGCCGCAGACGGCCGTTCGGCAGCCGAAGTCCGTCACTTTGCCGAGGAGCGATTGGGCCGCACGAAGGTCTACTTCTATGTGCCGAGCCTTGAGCAGCTCCGGCGCGGCGGCCGAATCGGCGCTGCCGCGTCCTTGCTCGGGGCCATGCTGTCCATCAAACCGATCCTCGCGGTCGACGACGGAAAGATCGTGCCGCTCGAGAAGGTGCGCTCGGCTGCCAAGGCTGTTGCCCGGCTCGAAGAAATCGTTGCTGCGGATGTCAATTCCCGGCCTGCAGGACAATCGCGGCTCGCCGTGCATCACTTTGGAAACCTTGCAGAGGCAGAGCGGCTCGCGGCCCGGCTTGGAGAGAACTGCCCCGGTTGCCCGCCTGCACAGATCAGCGCCCTGCCTGCCGTTCTGGCAGCCCACGCCGGACTAGGCGTCTTAGCGGTTGTCGTCGGCGAAAGCAGTACTCCTGGTGCCGCGGCGCTCATCTCTTAAGGCGGGGGCCACAACGAGTCAGGCGAACACCGCGATGCGGGGCCACGCGTATCCGCAGGCGAGCTGAGGTCCTTGCGGGCGACGGCCCTATTTTGTCGCACCCTCCTGGCAGAGTGTTTCTATGGAAGCGATCGGATACTTCGACACCCGGCAGGGCCGTATTGGCCCTGGCCGGTTCGTGGTATCCCGTAAGGCCCGGGCGCCGCGGTTTGTCGGGGTTCCGGGCCGTCTGGCGGTGGTTGCTTCGCGAGTTGATCACCGTGCTCCGAGGCGGGGTTGGGGTAGTTCGCTGGCGGAGGTGCGGTGTTTTGCGGAAACAGCAGTCGACGACGTCGGGCGGCTGGGTTTCCAGGAGGTCGTGGCGTTCGCGTCCGGGGTGGAGGAGCTCTCGAGGGCGGTGGAATACCTCCAGCTGGTCGCCGCTTCGGGGCTGGACCGGGTTCGCGGCGAGGAAGGCGGGAAACCGGCCGCGTCGGCGGGCTGGACGACGGGCTGGGCCGCTGCTGCGGATACCGGTTCCGGCATGGGCTGGACATCCGACACCACGGCAGGCCACACGGACGCGCAGGCTGGGGCCTCCGGCCCGGTGCAGGACGCCGGCGTGTCCGGCGGCGGGACCGTCAACGGTGAGGCGGGTGCGGCTTCTTCCGTGCGGGGAACGGGGAGTGCCCGTGGCGGGGAGTTCAGGTCAACGGCCGAGCATCTGCGTTCGTTGCTGCGGATCAGTGCCGCCGAGGCCAGGCGCCGGCTCGTCCTGGCCCGGGAACTGCTGCCGGGCCGCGGCCTCACCGGACAAGCGATCCCTCCCCGGTACGAGGAAACCGGCGCGGCGCTGGCGTCCGGGGTGATCGGGTCCCGCCCGGCCGGGATCATCACGATGGCCTTGGAGAAGGTCCGTCCGCTGTGCAGCCCGGAGAAGGCGGTGGAGATGGAACACGCCCTGGCCCGCACCGCGGAGGAAAGTGATCAGGATTTCCTGGCCAGGGTTGCCCGGCGCTGGGTCGACGCGATCGACCAGGACGGCCCGGAACCCTCCGAAGAATCCCTCCGCTACCATCAGGGCGCGTTCCTACGCCGTCCCAGGCACGGCCTGGCGCATCTGGAGATCTTCGCCACCACCGAGCAGTACGAACACCTGCTCACCGTCATGAACACCGCCACCAACCCCCGAACCCGCACACCCCAGGGCACCGGCGCCGGCGGGGACGGAAACGAAAGCCCTGCGGATCAGGCCGGTGGAAACAATCCGGACCGTGGAGACAATCCGGACGATGGAAACGAGCCGGACGGGGGAAACGAGCTGCTGGACCGGAGGTCGAGGCCGCAGAAGCTCCTGGACGGTTTGATCGGCGCCTGCAAGCTCGCCCTCGCCACCGGGTCCCTGCCCGCCACCGGCGGCCACCGCCCGCAGATCATGGCCACCATCGACCACCGCGAACTCTTCACCCAATACAGCCGGCATTCCCAGTCCGGGCAACCTTCACAGTCCGGCCGGGCCGCCCTCTTCGGCCAACCTCGGCCAGGCCTGGGCACCGGGTCCTTCACGTTCACCGGGCCCGTCCCGGCCGCCACCTTGCGCAAACTCGCCTGCGACGCGGACATTATCCCCGTGGTCCTGGGCGGCGAGGGCCAGGTCCTGGACATCGGCCGGGCTTCAAGGGTCTTCCCGGCCCACCTCCGCAAGGCCATCACGGCGAGGGACAAAGGCTGCGCTTTCCCCGGGTGCACCATGCCGGCCCCGTGGTGCGAGGCCCACCACATCGAGTACTGGTCCCGGGGTGGACCGACCAGCACCGTTAACGGGACGTTGCTCTGTAGCCATCACCATCACCTGATCCACAAGGAAGACTGTCAGATCCAGGTCCGCAACGGGATCCCCTGGTTCATCCCGCCACCCCACACCGACCCGCACCAAAAACCCCGAAGAAACCACTACTTCCAGATATGAGTCCTGAGTGGGTCGTGTTCTGCGGCCACTGATCCTCCACAGGCACTCTGCGGCGGGCCTGTCCACATAGCGCCGCTCCAGGCTGCTGCTGTGGGTTCGGACGTTCTAGTCTCGTGGATATGCCACGTAGGAACCGAGCCTCACCCGCGGATGATGCTGCGAGTGCCGCCCGGCTCCGATTCGTTGCTCGTCTTGCGCCACCGTTGGACCACGACGCCGACGCTCAGCCTGGCCACGTCAACAAAACGGAGTCTCTGCTTCCATTGCAGGCCTTGATCGGTTGCGGCTGGACCGGGAAGCTTGAGGACTGGTTAGCTCACCTCCCCGCCAAGCCCATTGAAACAGATAGCGTTGAGGCGTTCGTGACTAAATGGTTTGTCGGGGGAGACGACCAAGACGTTGAGATGAAGCGCGACCTTGAAGCCCTAATAGCAACAGCCGAACGGCAATCAATAATCGACAGCTACGAATATCTACTTGAGCAAGCTAGTGCAACGGACGCTCTAGGCCAGCTGACCGCACCGTGGCTCATCGATAAGATACGCAACGACATACAGGCGCTCAAACGAGCCCTGAGAGAAGGCACGGCTACCAAGTAGTCTTGACCCATTTCAAGTTCGAGATCGCGCCGCCGCCTCGTCGCAGGAAGCCATCAATGCTGCGGTTCCAAAAATGGCCGGAATTGTCTCGGAACCAAACGAATGGATAACCGTTTTCGCGGAGGACATCTTCACTGGCTTCCGTTGTAAAGATGACCTCTTCACCGGGTATTACGACTTCCTCGCTTCCGAGCACACGGCCCCTTTTGGGGCCATGATTGTAGTAGTAGGTGACGCCGTAGATTGGCTCGTCGCTCATGTTCTTGATGATGTATTCAGCGTTGGGAACCGTCCCAGGGGGCTCGTAAACAGAGACTTTGACAGGTTTCACGTAGTACGCCACTTTGCGGGCCTGGGAGAAACGCCGAACCGCTGCATCTCTACGGATGACGTAGAAGGTGGCGAAGAACGCAGACCCGGTAATTACAGCTGAAGCCCACTGGCCAACCGTGCCCCAGATCGAAGGGTTGAAGTCCATCAGGCGTCAGCCTCCGTGAGCTCTTCGACGCCCAAATCGTGCGGGATCAGTCGCTCCAGAGTCGTGTATTTCTCAATGAAGGTTCTGTAGGCACCACCGTAGGCGGCGTCGCGAGCATTGGCATCTGAGTTTGGCTCAGTAGCCTGCGCGATTGCGGTGATCCCGTTCATCACGTCTATGGCGGCATCGTAGATGTGCCTGGGAGCAAGGATGAGAAGTTCATCGCTGTTGAGGACTACAAGCTCTTTTATCTGCACTATTTTGTTGACGTCGTTCGTGTGGATGATGGCAAGGGCTTTTTGGGCGCTGGACGACTGAGCGAGAAATTCGGCGTAGCATTTGACCTTGCGATCCCTGAGCCACTGCATGTGCCCCTGATTTCGGTCGAGCTCGGCCTGGACCTTCACCGCCTCGATAGTTGTCTTGGTGTTCTTGCGATTGAACCACCCGGCGATGCCTGCACCACCAAAGCCGGCCAGGACCGCCGCGGCGCCAGTGGCGATTGTGCGTATTGTTTCCCCATCCATGGGGACAGTGTGTCAGAAAGCTTCCGAGATCCCTTTCAGACCTGCCGAGCATGATTTTCCGGCTACTTCCAGGCACCCTGCCGAATTCCGTGGACCAACACAGCGATCGTCATAACGATGCTGAAGGCAGTGAGTGGCACTCCAAGCCACGCCACGGCCGCAAGTTCCTGGGGAACGCCACTTAGAAGGATGCCCAGGCCGATAATGGGTAACCCGAACGCGTCGATTTGCGCACTCTTTTCTTCACTGATGTCGATCCGCGTGTGCAGCATACGCCTAGTCTCATCGATGTCGGCTGAAAGCTGGGCGAGTATTTGGTCGTGAACATTCAGTCGGCCACCCAGTTCAGACTTCATGTCCGTCAATTCTGCCTTGAGTCCTTCGATGCGGCCGCGGAGTATTTCGATCCGGTGGTCTAGCGGCGAGTCCGGCCCCCACATCAGCTCAGCAGTGAGGCTGTCTCTACCGGTAAGGTGAGATTCCATGGTCACTGTGGCATTGTGGGCTGGCTGCGGCACACGTCGGAGGAATACCTTCTGAATCCACAGCCAAAGACCGCGCACAAGCCGTCGTGTGCCGTCCGGTGACGTCAGAATGGCTCCCGCCAGGGCGACACCAATACCAGTCCACTTGATCAGTTCTTCTAACAGGAGAGCATCCATACCGGCATTCTGCCAGAAGCCGCTGGCAATGCTTTGCAATCTATTCGGCCGTTCGTCAAACGGCATTTTTCACAGGCATTAGGGCTGCTGTGGGAACCCGGTCAGAAAGACTCTGTTATGACACATATTCCGCTTTCGTGGAGAATTTTAGCGTGACGTCGCACATTATATGGTGGGCGACGTAAAATGCGACCCATAGAAAGGGCCTGTGGATAAAGAGGTTTACAAATGTATACCCATCATTCATGGTGCGTGCATGGTCCGTGAAAACCGCACTTTCAAACAAATATCAGTTCATACGCTGCTGTCGGGTAAGGTACTTCCCGATCAAAATCTGTCGTTAAATGCCTGGCTGACAGTCAGGGTGGTGAGGTCCAAGAATCCCTTGCCCGATAGCAGCGTATGAACCCGTCTGATGAGTGCTCCAGCTCTGACCGGGGCAAGTTACACCGTCACCATCAAGGACGCCGACGGCTTCACCATCTACTCGAAGGCGAGCCTCACGCCCAACGCGCTCACGAGCGCGGTCTACATCACTCTGTCCATAGTTTTGGGCGAGTTTGCCGCCTTGCGAGCTATCATGCGGGGTTCTGGCAATGAGATAGAACTAGAATTCGCATTTGCAGCCATCGCTGGTTGTTTGCTGTTGATAACGATCGAAATGATGAGTCCACTTGTACACAAGCTGTCCCGGCGGGCGGGAGATCGACTGCTTCTGTCCTTAGCTAGCCTGTGGGTGGCCCTTGGAATATACGCAATATTGATCAGTAGTGGAGTGTTGCCGCTGTAGGTGGCTACCAAGCTTCGCGGGCAACACGTCGGTAGTCTCCGTCAATTCGAAGACGCCGGCCTTGGGCCAGGCGGTAGCCGCGGGTTCCATCCCGGTCGCAAGGGTGGCCGCGCAAGTCACCACTTTTACGCCTCCCACCAGGGGACATGTTGCGAGGAAGTGTAGGAATGCTCTAGTAGGCTCATCTCGTGCATGAACTGGAAAACTGGGTAAATACCAACTCTGCCTGGATTGGCATCGTAACCGGCGTTGTCGGCATACCTCTGGCGTTTCTAGTCCCATGGTGGATGCGCGCCACGATCAAGCCGGTATGGCAATTGCGTAGTCAAACACCCCTCCTCATGGCTGGAAGTAACGCGCCGTTCGTAAGGGTTACGAATCGTCAGGGTTTGGAAACCCGGTGGCCGTTCCTCAGTGTGATCCGGTTTGGTAATCGCGGGAAAGGCGAGCTCAAGGCTGAAGCCTACGACGGTCCGGTGAGGGTCACGTTCGAAGGTAGGATTGTCGGCGTTGCAATCTATGATCCGTTGGAAATCCGGACGGAAACAGAGTATGAATTCGACGCCAATGTACTTACGTTCAAACCATTTCTTTTAAGACGAGATGAATGGTTTGAAATGCAAGTACTCACAGACGGCAAGCCTGCGATGCCAGAACTCAAGGTGCGCGTTTCGGGACACAAGGCAGACGTTGTGGAGGTTTTCAAGCAGCGCTATGAGTTATGGCGTTTTGTCCAATTCTTTGGCATAATTATGGCTTTTTCTTCTTTCATCATCGGTAGAATGTCTGGCTCAGAGGGCGCCGTTTTCGTAGGCGACAGCGGATTCTGGATTTTCATGGGGCTTTGCATATTTGCGGGTTTTCGCAAAATGAAGGCTCCCCGGTGGCGGAATGAACCCAAAGTCAAGTACTGGAAGTAAAGGTATTGCGACCTCTCCATCGTTGCCGCATTATGTGAGCAATGGCAACCACTCTACAAGCTGATTCATTCGCACCGGCCAATATCAAAGAGCAGGCTGCTTTGGATGCGGATGTAGCGGCAGGGGCCACAACTCTCATCCTCAAAGACAACCAGGGCCTCACAGTCGGCGACATTCTCTACATTGGAGCCCTCGCCCAGGAGCCTTGCGGGAAGGCAGTCATCCAGTCACTCGCCGGAACTACCGGCGTCACGCTGGGGGCCGGTCTGGGCTTCGCCCACAAGCGATTTGAGCCGGTTACAGCCGTTCTAGGCGATCAAGTGCATTTCTATCGGGCTTCCAACGTCGACGGTACTGTGCCGGCTGACAGCGCGTTTGCAGTCATCCTCTCGCCGGCTGATATCGATCCAGACCAGACGTCGACGTACCGCGTCGACTCCACGGGTGGCAGCGGCTATTGGTACAAAGTGCTCAACTATAACTCCAGTGCTGCGGCCGATGTCACGAATCTGGCTGATGTGGATGCTTTCCGGGGTTCAGACTTCCCGCACTATGCCTCGCTATCTGAGATCAGGAGTCGTGCTGGATTCGCAAAGAACGTGAATCTCAGCGACGGGCGGATTGATCTGCAACGCAGAGCGGCAGAGTCGGAGATCCACGGCGCCCTGGTATCTCGGTACACGGTGCCATTCGCCAAGCCCATTCCCGGGCTTATTCATCACATCACCGTCGACCTCGCCGCCGGGCTATTGCTCATCGACCAGTACGGGACGCTCAACGATCGTTGCAGCAAGGGTGGCGCTGCCCGGGTGAAGGACAGGGCGCAAGTGACGCAGCTACAGGCGTGCGCCACGAGCGTAGTGGACGTGACGGGGACGGCGCTGGCTGAATCAACGCCTTCCGCTTTCAGCAACCTCTACGATCTGACGACCCACAGCGGCATTCTGACGGCGACAGTGAGCGGATCTTCCGCATGGGTGACTTCGGGAACCGGTTCTGATGGGGCTGAATCTCAGGATTGAAGTCACAGGCGACAAGGAAACGGTCGCTCGCCTTGCGAAGATCGGGGAGAGCCTGGACCGGATGCCTGAAGCAATGCAGGAGACCGGCCAATATCTGCGGGATTTCTTTGCTGGTGAAGTCTTCGCTTCCCAGGGTGGCGCGATCGGCATGCCCTGGCCCCGGTTGAGCCTAGGTACAGAAGCCGAGAAGGCTAAAAGGCATGCGGGCCGGCTAGGCAAGTTCGCCCACTGATCCTCCACAGGCACTCTGCGGCGGGCCTGTCCACATAGCGCCGCTCCGGGCTGCTGCTGCGGGTTCGGACGTTCTAGTCTCGTGGATATGCCACGTAGGAACCGAGCCTCACCCGCGGACGATGCCGCGAGTGCTGCCCGGCTCCGATTCATTGTTCGTCTTGCACCACCTTTGGACCACGAGGCTGCCGCACAGCCGAGCCACGACAACAAACCGGAACCATTACTTCCATTGCACAACTTGATGACATCCGGCTCGGGCATGTCCGATCCGGGGGAGCAGTCAGGCTCCAAAGACCTGTCCGAAGAGGCCGGATCTCCATCGCGGCTTCGGTGGCGTACGCCATGGCGCGTAGCCGTGTTGTTGGCTTTGCCTTGTTTGTTGCTGGTGTTGTGGTTCTTCTGGCAGTCCTGGTCCGGGCAGCCGACGATTGAGCCCCTCGTCCGAAGTTCACATGCGGGAGAAACGCCAGGAGGAGGCACGGGAAGTATAAAAGGCGGTGCCAACGAGGCTCCGGAACCGCACGATCGAGCCCAGTTACTTACAGTCCACGTTGCGGGTGCGGTGAAGAATCCCGGGATTGTCAGGGTGCCCTCCGGTGCGCGGGTATTTGATGCGATCTCCGCTGCTGGTGGTGCGGATGCCGCAGCCCAGCTGGACAGTCTCAATCTTGCCGCCTTGGTGGAGGACTCCGCGAAGATCCACGTTCCGCGGACGGGAGAGGTGGCTCAGTCACAGATTGTTGGGCCCGTTGGCGGTGCTCCAACAGCCGGTAGCACAGGAGCCTTGACCTCTGCCGGTGGCAAAATCAATCTCAACACCGCAACCGCTGAGGAACTCGACACCTTGCCGAAGGTCGGTCCCGTCCTGGCCAAGCGCATCGTCGAATGGCGGCAGCAACACGGCCCGTTCGCTTCCGTGGAGGACCTCGATGCAGTGGATGGGGTCGGCCCGAAGATGATGGAAACCCTTCTGCCATTGGTGACGGTTTAGGGTGCGTGGAGTCAAGGTGAGCCCGGGCCGCGTAGATCTTCGGCTGGCCCCGTCTGCGATTGTCGCCTGGGCTGTTTCCCTTGCGGCCGCCTATCTACCTTCGCTGTGGACCGCAGTTTTGTGCGTGGCTTTGGCGGTCGCCGCCTGTCTTCTTCTCACCGGTCGGGCCGTCGCCCGGAAGCGCCCGAGGACGCTTCCCGCCACGTTGGCCGTTGCATGCTTGTTTGGCGCGGCTGTGGCTGCCCATGCTGCAATGGATGCCGGACCGCGGCAAGACAGCCCGGTTGCCGAGGCTGCGACGTCGCGGGACTCCGTTGTCATCCACGTGCGGGTTGTGGGAGATCCGCTCGAACTGGGCACCGACTCACGAGGAGCGGGACGGTGGGCCGTTCCTGCCGAAGTAATTGACATTGCGGCCGACGGAAAGTTGATCACTTCCCATGCAAGGGTCTTGCTCACGGGCGGAGAGGGTTGGGACCGGGTTGTGCCGGGCCAAAAGGTGAGAACCGCCGGAAAGCTGAAGCCGGCGAAAGCAGGGCAGGTGGAGGCGGGCGTCCTCGCGGCCGCTACACCGCCCATGCAGCCGGATGTTCGACGCACTCAAGACTCGCAACCTAGGCCGGAAGCACCTGGCAACATCCCTCAAGGAGGTCCGGCGCAACTGAAAAGACAATTCAACACTGCCGCCGAATGGTTGCCGGGCGACGCCGCCGGACTCCTACCTGGAATGGTCACCGGCGATACCACCGGCTTGGACGAAAGCCTGGAAGCGGCGATGAAAACCACCGGCACCACCCACCTCACGGCCGTGAGTGGCGCAAATTGCAGCCTGATTCTTGGCGGTCTGGTGCTCTTGGCCAGGAGCCTGCGGCTTGCCAGGGGAGTCGCGGCAATAGTGGCCCTTGTTGGCTTGGCGGCCTTTGTCATGATGGTGGGACCAGACGCGAGCGTCCTGAGGGCTGCAGTCATGGGTGCTATCGGTCTCACTGCACTTAGTGGTGGTCGGCAGGGCCGGAGCCTGGGCTTTCTGTGCCTTGCCGTGACTGGCTTGCTCATTTTGGATCCGTCACTTGGTACGAGCATCGGATTTCTCTTGTCTGTCCTCTCCACCCTGGGAATTGTCCTGTTGGCACGTCCCATCGCGTCCTGGGCTCCAGCGTGGGTGCCTTCCTGGCTGGCCTCCGCCGTTGCCGTCCCCTTGGCCGCGCAGCTTCTGTGCGGCCCGGTCATTGTGGCCTTGCAACCGCAGTTCTCCAGCTATGCACTGCTGACCAATATCGCAGTTGCTCCGTTTGTCGCGCCCGTGACGATCCTGGGGACCATCGCGGTTCCTCTCGTTCCGTTGCTTCCCTGGCTTGCGATTGTTCCCGTAGCCATTGCCGGGACGAGCGCGGGAGCAGTGGCTGCCATAGCCAGGTTTTTCTCAGCACTTCCAGGAGCGGCCCTGCCGTGGCCGGAAGGTCCCGCGGGAATCGCCACCATGATGCTGTGGTCTGTTGTGACCATCCTGCTGGTGTGGCTTGTCCTGCATCCAGCGTGGGTAGGCTCCGCGGTACTGTCGTTACACCGCCGCTTGGTGTTCCTGATCGCCGCTGCGGAGGCAGATGTCTGCCGCCGTTGGATCAAGGACCATTCCGCGGGCGGGCGGGCGCGCGGGCGCGCGGACACCGGGCAACGGGGCTGCGGCATTGACGATCACCACGCGTAACGCCGGACGTGGGAGACTGGGATTGAAGCAAAAATCCTTCTGGAAGGAAGCAACATTGGCTGCTGCCCAGGTCTCCAAGGCTAAAACCTCCGCGGCAAACACCGCCAGCTGGCGGGACGTTACCCCGTCCGCGGTAGTGCTTATCACCGGTCCTGAGGAGTACCTCGGAATCCGTGCCATGGATCGGATCCGCACGCAGGTGCGGGCCGCGGCACCGGAAGTGGAAATCAGCAAGCTCAATGCCGGAAGCTACGAGACCGGGTCCCTCGCAATGGCGGTCACGCCGTCGCTCTTCGATGAGGCCAAACTCATCGAGATCGAGGGCCTCGAATCGATGACCGATGCCTTCCTCGCCGATGCCTTGAAATACATAGCCCAACCGGAGAACGACGTCGTGTTGGTCCTTCGCCACGGCGGCGGGGTGCGGGGAAAGAAGCTTCTGGACGCCATCAAGTCCTCCGGATGGCCGGTGGTGGACTGCCAGCCCTTGAAGAAGGACGCCGAGAAAACAGCATTCGTCGTCTCGGAATTCAAGGCAGGCGGCCGACGCATCGAAGCGGAAGCTGTCCAAGCCCTCGTGAATGCGGTCGGCGCCAGCCTCTCCGAGCTCGCTGCGGCTTGCAACCAGCTCATCGCGGACGCCACTACCGCGGTCGACGCCGCCACCGTGGAGCGGTACTACGGCGGCCGCGTGGAAGCCACGGCATTCAAGGTTGCGGACGCGGCCATGGCCGGCAACGGGCCGCAGGCCCTGTCCAGCCTCCGGCATGCCATTGCCACCGGGGTTGACCCGGTGCCGCTGGTAGCCGCCCTTGCCGCGAAGCTACGCACCCTTGCCAAGGTAGCTGGAGCCCAGGGATCGTCAGCCCAGATCGCCAAGCAGCTTGGCATGCAGCCATGGCTCGTGGAACAGGCGCAGCGAGACGTCCGGCGTTGGACTCCTGAAGGCCTGATCCGTTCCATCCAGGTCACGGCTGAAGCGGATGCCCAGGTAAAGGGCCTCTCACGGGATCCCGTGTACGCGGTAGAGCACGCCGTAACCGTCATTTCCAACTCGGCCCGGGGCCGCTAAGCTCGCCCATGATACCCAAGTCGTCGGGCGCTACGCGAAATTCTTGGGGACGCCCGAATACACGGGTCGCTGGTCCATTTACGCGTCGTGAGCCGGACCCCGAAGTCCTAAATACCCTGATGCCGGAACCCGGCGCGTCGCCCGCATAACACTCATAGGCGGCCGGGCTACGCACTCAATTCCGCGGCAATCACTACTCAATTTCGGGGCAATCACCACTCAAATTCAGGCCAACGGCCGCCGCGGCAGTCTTTTTGACCGTAGATTTCCCTGTGGGGGAGTCCTTCCTCCGGATGCCGCGCCCGACGTGTTTGCCCTTTGAGATGCCGGACGTGTGACTGTGCTTTGGGGACAAGGCGGGCTCTGGGACCGACCAAGTCATCTTGGCCCCAGACGCCTTCTACATCCTGGCGGCCCTTGCCGAGTGGGCCGAACACGCACTACTTGAAAGGTAAGTAATGACCTCCGCGAGTCCAAAGACGTCCGATCAGCCCACACCGCAGAGCCTGAAGAAGATCAACCCTGCCTGGATCATCTTCCTCCTGCTCGCCTACACTGCTGCTGCCCAATTCGCGGTGCGATCGGGCATTGACCGACTCGTCACAGAAAATGCCGAACACAACCAGTTTTCGAGCCAAGAAGTGCTCCTCACTTTCCTTCGCGTAGGCGTCATTGTCTGGAGTATTCTGGCATCGTTTCTGCAAGCCCTCGTACTGAGGCTTATGTACAAATGCATCGTCAAAGGACTTGGCCCCACCCTTGGAGCAAGCTGGTTTTGGGTTCTTCTAGGTCAAATCCCATTCATGGCCACAGTCCTGATCATGGGACTGTTTCTCCAGCCCGAAGCGATCGGTCTGCTCGGTCAAGCCTGGGTGCGTATCCTATTCGGCACCATCGCAGCGGCCATCTACGTTGCAGCTGCCAAGAGAATATTTGGTGCGCCGAACGGGCGCCTTGCGATTCTCTTTGTCATCATCGCCATCATAAACTCAGTCCTGCTCGTCTCAGGTAACTCCGCGTGACCCTAAGCTCACGCGCGGCACCCAGACTGTTGGGCGACACGCACAATTCCGGGCGACGCCGGAATTCCGTTGTCGCTGGTCCATTTGCGCGTCGTGAGTCGGGCGCACGAATCTTAAATACCTGAGGCCGGCACCCAATGGGTGCCGGCCTCACGTTCAGCTCAGTCGAACTGGAAAAACCTTAGAGTGCGTTGACCTTTTTGGAGATCGCCGACTTGCGGTTTGCAGCGTTGTTCTTGTGAATAACGCCCTTGCTGACAGCCTTATCCAGCTTCCGGCCGGCAGCAACAAGAGCCTTTGCAGCGGCATCCTTGTCCGTGGACTCAACGGCGGTGTTGACGGCGCGGATGGCCGTCTTCAGCTCAGACTTGACAGCGTTGTTACGCAGGCGAGCCTTCTCGTTGGTGAGGATGCGCTTCTTCTGGGACTTGATATTAGCCACGTGTGTGAACTCTCTTTTTAATGCGGAAATGGTCTAGAGGGTTTTCAGGTTGGCCATCGACTGAGCGGCGTGGGGATGCCTATGGCAGCCAACCATGAGTGGCCGTCGACCTGCACGGACACACAGCCATAAATATTATCAGACTCGGCGCTTTTCCGGGGATTTGCCGTCTATGCCGTGTCGTGTTGCCCGTTGAGCCGACGCGCCACCAGTTGGAAAGTGCGCTTGTCCAGGACGGCACCCTCGCGCCTGACGTCAGCCGGGTTAACGCGTACCACCCGGTCCACCTTGACCTCGCTGGGCCGGCCTTGGGGGTCCCAGGCGCCAGTGCCGATGTCGACGTAGTCGTCTGAACGGCGGCCGTTGTCGTGATCCTTGCTGGTCAGCATCAGTCCCAGCAGCCATCCGCCGTCGTGCCCTATCAAAAGGACCGGCCGATCCTTGCCCTGGGAATAGTCCTCTTCGTAGGGAACCCAGGACCACACGATCTCTCCGGGGTCCGGTTTGCCGTCGGGATTGGGGGAGTACCTCGGAGACACGGCGCCCCGGAAGTCGCCCGGATACGGGCGGGAGAGCTGCCCGACGCCGGTACTTGCGTTCCGGGTCCGGCTCGCCTTCGCCGCGGCCCCGCCTTTCGGGGGCTGGCGAGGGGGTGTGCCGGCCGGGGCTCCGATGATCCGTCGAAGGTAGCCCAGGGAGCCTTTGAGGAGTCTGCCAAGCAAGTGTGTGTCCGATGCCATGGAACCACCGTACTTTCCCTTGCCGCGCCGCGTCACACAAAACGCGTCGCACACCAGTCGCTCACATACGTCGCTCACATTGCAACGGCGCCTGATCACAGTGCACAACCGGCGTCATGTTCATGGGAGACTATTAGTTCAGATATGCGGCATCGGCCGGAATGGTCCAGACCAGTCCGGAGTCCGGCCGTGTGAGTATCGACAGTAAGGACCCTGCGTGTCTCCCATGGCCCGCACCGCACCGGTGCCCGCCGCGACAGATCCGGCCATCATCCGGAACTTCTGCATCATCGCCCACATCGACCACGGTAAATCCACCTTGGCCGACCGCATGTTGCAGTACACCGGCGTCGTTAAGTCCCGCGACATGAAGGCCCAGTATCTGGACCGCATGGATATCGAACGCGAACGTGGCATCACTATCAAGTCCCAGGCTGTCCGCATGCCCTGGGAACTTGACGGCACCAGCTACGCCCTGAACATGATCGATACCCCTGGCCACGTTGACTTCACCTATGAGGTTTCCCGTTCCCTTGCGGCCTGTGAAGGTGCAGTCCTCTTGGTGGACGCCGCGCAAGGCATCGAGGCCCAGACCCTGGCCAACCTCTACCTGGCGATGGAAAACAACCTCAGCATCATTCCGGTGCTCAACAAGATCGACCTCCCGGCCGCCCAGCCCGAAAAGTACGCGGCGGAACTTGCCAACCTGATCGGCGGCGATCCCGAGGACGTGCTGCGCGTATCCGGCAAGACCGGTGTTGGCGTCGAGGCCCTCCTGGACAAGATCGTCCGCGATCTTCCAGCTCCTGTCGGCGACCCCAACGCACCGGCCCGCGCCATGATCTTCGACTCCGTGTATGACACATATCGCGGCGTGGTCACCTACGTCCGCGTCGTGGACGGCATGCTGCACCCGCGCGAACGGATCCAGATGATGTCCACCCGCGCCACCCACGAGCTCCTGGAAATCGGTGTCAGCTCTCCGGAACCCACTCCCTCCAAGGGGCTGGGCGTCGGCGAAGTAGGCTACTTGATTACCGGCGTGAAGGACGTCCGCCAGTCCAAGGTCGGCGACACCGTGACCAAC
Source organism: Arthrobacter sp. B2a2-09 (assembly GCF_027587375.1). Taxonomy (GTDB): domain Bacteria; phylum Actinomycetota; class Actinomycetes; order Actinomycetales; family Micrococcaceae; genus Arthrobacter. Next base: position 394,590 of record NZ_JAMXIC010000001.1, on the reverse strand, counting down.
CTGGCCAAGCCCGCTGCGGAATCCCTCGCCGGTTACGCCGATGCCAAGCCCATGGTCTTCTCCGGCTTGTATCCCTTGGACGGCACTGACTATCCCGTGCTCCGGGATGCCCTCGAGAAGCTGATGCTCAACGACGCAGCGCTCGTTTACGAACCGGAGACGTCTGCCGCCCTGGGCTTCGGTTTCCGCGTGGGCTTCCTGGGCCTGCTGCACTTGGAAATCACGCGTGAGCGCCTTGAGCGCGAGTACAACCTCGACCTGATCTCCACCGCTCCCAACGTGGAGTACGAGGTCACGCTGGAGGACAAGCGGGTCATCCATGTCACCAACCCCAGCGAATACCCCACTGGCAAGATCTCTGAGGTCCGCGAACCGATGGTGTCGGCCACCATTCTGGCGCCCAATGAGTTTGTGGGCGCAATCATGGAGCTGTGCCAGAGCCGCCGCGGCATCATGGGCGGCATGGACTACCTCTCCGAAGACCGGGTGGAAATCCGGTATCGCCTGCCGCTGGCCGAGATCGTTTTCGACTTCTTCGACATCCTCAAGTCCAAGACCCGCGGCTACGGTTCGCTGGACTGGAAGGCCGACGGCGAGCAAGTTGCCGACCTGGTCAAGGTGGACATCATGCTCCAAGGTGAGCAGGTTGACGCATTCAGCGCCATCACCCACCGTGACAAGGCCTACGCCTACGGCGTCATGATGACAGGCAAGCTGCGCGAGCTCATTCCCCGCCAGCAGTTCGAGGTGCCTATCCAGGCCGCCATCGGCTCGCGAATCATTGCCCGTGAGAGCATCCGCGCCATCCGCAAGGACGTCCTTGCCAAGTGCTACGGCGGTGACATCACCCGTAAGCGCAAACTTCTGGAAAAGCAGAAGGAAGGCAAGAAGCGCATGAAGATGGTGGGCCGCGTGGAAGTTCCACAGGAAGCGTTCATCGCAGCCCTCACCACCGACGAATCCAAGGACAAGGCCAAGAAGTAATGCGGCTGTTCGCCCGGAACACTGCGGGACAGGCGCGCGCTGTAGCCGCGCCCACAGGACGGGCTCGAGAGGAATTCCGTGCCTAGCGTTCTTCCGCTCGGGGATCCGGCACCTGCGGACGGCATCCTGCCGCCGCAGGTGCTTGACGGCGTCGATTCACGCAAATTTGGACTGTATGTCCACATACCTTTCTGTGCCGTGCGTTGCGGATACTGCGATTTCAACACCTACACCGCCACCGAGCTTGGCGGCGGTGCCTCCCAGGACGCCTACGCGTCTACTGCCATTTCGGAAGTGGAGTTCGCCGTCCGGGCGATGGAGGCCTCCGGGCTGCCGCAGCGGCCCCTGAGCACGGTGTTCTTCGGCGGCGGCACACCGACGCTGCTGCCCGCTGAAGATCTCGCACGCATCCTGACGGCCGCCGTCGGGCATTGGGGTCTGGAACCGGGAGCCGAAGTCACCACTGAAGCGAACCCGGACTCGGTGACGCCGGAGTCGCTCCAACTGCTCGCCGACGCCGGCTTTACGCGGATTTCCTTTGGCATGCAGTCGGCGGTCCCGCACGTGCTCAAAGTCCTGGACCGTACGCATACTCCCAGCCGGGTCCCCTTGGTGGTCCAGTGGGCGCGCGACGCCGGCCTTGCCGTGAGCCTCGACCTCATCTACGGCACTCCCGGTGAGTCGATGGCCGATTGGCAGACTTCCTTGGAGACTGCCTTGTCCTATGGTCCGGACCACATCAGCGCCTATGCACTGATCGTGGAAGAAGGCACCAAGCTCGCGGCACAGATCCGGCGCGGAGAAGTTCCCGGAATCGACGACGACGATCACGCCGCCAAGTACGAACTCGCCGATCAGCTGATCAGCGCCGCCGGGCTGGACTGGTACGAGGTCAGCAATTGGTCCCGCACACCCGAGCAGGCGTGCAAACACAACCTTGCCTACTGGCGGGGAGATGATTGGTGGGGCATCGGACCCGGCGCGCATTCCCATATGGGCGGCGTCCGCTGGTGGAACGTCAAGCACCCCACCGCCTATGCCAACCGGCTCGGTAGCGGGGTGTCACCCGCCGCTGGACGCGAAACGCTCGACGCCGGAACCCGGGAAGTGGAACGCATCATGCTGGAGGCGCGCCTCGGCACCGGGCTTCAGGTAGATGCCCTCGACAAGGTGGGCCGCCACGCTGTCGCAGGCCTCATTGCCGACGGCCTGGTTGAGCCTGGAGCGGCCTTCCAAGGACGGTTGGTCCTGACGCTCAAGGGCCGGCTACTCGCAGATGCCGTGGTCCGCCGAATCCTTCCGGACTAGCGTCCGCGCGGGAACCGGCATAGGCGCCCGCGAAGACCGGCTACTTAATCCAGCGCAGGTTGAAGCGGTAGCGGTGCGGCTGTCCGTGGTTGACGCGGATTCCGGCTGACACCGAGAAGCAGGTCACCGCGACCCAGATCGCGGTGGCCAGAACCGCGAACAGGTTTCCCACCACCGGGAGCAAGACGAGGATGTTGGCGAGCACTGCGGCAATCGTCGGCGGCAAAGTGAAGTTCAGGGCTTCCTTGGATTCCTGTGCCGTGAACGGGCCACGTTCGCGGAAGATCAGGTAGATCAGGAGCGAAGGCACGCAGCCAAGGATCCCGCCGAAGTGCGCCAGCGTTGCCCACTGCCGGTCTTCCGAGGCGGTCAAAGGCAGCGCATTGGCAGGAACGCCGTGGTACTGGGACTGGCCCGAGGCGCCGTCCCGATCGTCAGGAGCGTTGTCTGCCACAGTTTCTTCCTTCGAGTATCTATCGGTGCAGTGTTGCTGTCCCAGAATACTTGCTCGGCGCGCGATCAGCCGACCAACTACCGTTCCCGAAGCAGGTAATCATCAGGGAACGGTCAGGAAATCAATCACTTCTTCCACTCGACCCAGCAAAGAGGCCTCCAAATCGGCGTAGCTGTGGACGGCGCCAAGAAGCTTCTGCCAGCCCAGTCCCACGTCTTCGGCCGTCTCATGGGGCCAGCCGAACGACCTCAGGATGCCGGTCTTCCAATCCGTGCCGCGCGCGATGGTTGGCCATTGCTCTATCCCCAACACCTTGGGGCGGATTGCCTGCCAGACGTCCACATAGGGGTGTCCTACGATCAGGACATTTCCCGCGGCGCCCGGCAGCGTCATGGCGTCGGCAGCAATCCGCGACTCTTTCGAATCCCGCACCAAGTGGTCCACCAGGATCCCGAGCCGGCGGCCGGGGCCGGGGGAGAATTCGGCAATGGCCGCCTTGAGATCGTCCACGCCGTGCAAGGGCTCGACGACGATGCCCTCCACCCGGAGATCATCTCCCCATACCTTTTCCACAAGTTCGGCGTCGTGCTTGCCTTCCACCCAGATCCGGCTTGCCTTGGCCACTTGGGTTCGCTGGCCGGCCACACGGACGGATCCTGACGCCGTCCTGGCTGGCTGCGCCGCGCCCTTGGCAGCGGCCGGGCGTGGGGCCGGCGGCAGGAGCTTCACTGCTTGTCCTTCCAGCAGGAAACCGAAGCCGAGCCGGAACGATTTGCTCTTTCCCCGCCGATCCTCAAGCACCACAATGTGCATGCCTCCGGATTTTTCCACCCTGGTCACGGCCCCGACCCAACCGGACTGCACGTCCTCGAGAACCATCCCGCGTTCAACGGGCACCTCAGGCAGCTGCCGTTTGGCGGGCGAGGAGAGGTCTTGCGGGCCCCAATTGTCGTAAGACACGGTCTTCACACCACTTTGCGCTAGGGGATCGGTCACGGTCCTTGGCATTCCGCAGGACCGCGCGGGAATCATGTTCGCCGCGAGCGGTACCAATGCTAACAACGAGGTGGCTCATACTAGACTTGTTAGCACTTGGGCATGTTGAGTGCTAACCGTTGAAATACCAAGTTGTTGAAAAACCACGTTGTTGAGTACTTGATCGTTCAGTACCGGCTGTTGAATGGAGGTGGGCAGTGAGCGAACCACGCAAGCTTGAAGTGTTACGCGCCATCGTGGAGGACTACGTTCACTCCCGCGAGCCCGTCGGTTCCAAAGCCTTGGTCGAACGGCACCATTTGGGAGTGTCGAGCGCCACCATTCGCAATGACATGGCCCTCTTGGAAGAAGAAGGCCTCATTGCAGCACCGCACACCAGTGCGGGCCGCATCCCTACGGATAAGGGCTACCGCCTGTTCGTCGACCGTATTTCCGAGGTCAAACCGCTTTCGGCTGCCGAGCGCCGGGCCATCCACTCGTTGCTTGAGGGTCCCGACGACGTCGAGGACATCCTTGAGCGCACCGTCCGGCTCCTCTCCCAACTGACCAACCAGGTCGCCGTCGTACAGTATCCGCACCTGAGCCGCGCGCGCGTCCGTCACATTGAGTTCGTCCTTCTGGCACCGCGCCAGGTCTTGGTCGTGTTGATCGCCGATTCGGGCAAGGTTGAACAGGGCGTTGTGCACGCAGCGGCGGATGCCACTGACGAAGAGCTCACGGCCTTGAGAGCGCGATTCCTTGGAAGCATTGCCGGCTCCCAGCTCGACCTCATGCCGCAGGTCCTGCCCTCGGTGGTTGCCTTGTGCCCGCCGGCGCTTCGGAACCTTGCAGGCGCCCTTGCCCACGGCCTGCAAAGGCTTGCCGACCGGAGCCGCGACGAACGCATGGTCATGGCAGGCACGGCAAACCTGGCCCGCTCCAACGTGGACTTCCCGCTTAGCATCGGTCCGGTCCTCGAAGCGCTCGAGGAGCAGGTGGTCATGTTGCGGCTGTTGTCGGACATGGCGGAGGACCCCCGGGGCGTGACGGTCAGCATCGGCCGCGAAAATCCCTATGACGGCCTCTCCGAGGCTTCGGTGGTTGCCACGGGCTACGGTCCGGGCAGCAGCGCCAAGATCGGCATTCTTGGACCCACCCGCATGGACTACCCCAACACCATGGCGGCCGTCCGTGCCGTCGCACGCTACCTTTCCCGCATTCTGGGCGGCTGACAGCCTCGCTGGAAACTGCCTCGCAGGAAACGCATTGTAACCGTTTAACAAGGAAGAGATACCGACTTTGAGCAGTCACTATGACGTTCTGGGCGTCTCGTCGGAAGCAACCGGCGAGGAGATCAAGAAGGCCTACCGCAAGCTCGCACGTAAGCTGCACCCCGATGTGAACCCCGGGGCCGGCGCCGCCGAGGAATTCAAAGCCGTGACCCACGCCTACGAGGTCCTCTCCGACGCCCAGAAGCGCCGCGTCTATGACGCTACCGGCAACGAGAACGGGACCGACAACGGTTTCGGCGGAGGCTACGCGGGCCAGGGATTCGCCTTCCAGGACATCTTCGACACCTTCTTCGGTGGAGGAGGCGGCGGCATGCAGGGCCCCGCATCACGCATGCGGCGCGGGCAGGACGCCCTGATCAGTGTCCGCATCGACTTGCGCGAGGCGGTCTTCGGTGTCAACAAGAAGCTTGAGGTGGACACCGCTGTCATCTGTCCCACGTGCGAAGGCTCGTGCTGCCGTGCGGGCACCCACCCGGAGCGCTGCGACATCTGTGGCGGCTCGGGTCAAGTCCAGCGGGCTGTCCGCTCGATTCTCGGCCAGGTCATGACCGCCGCACCGTGTGGATCGTGCGAAGGTTTCGGCTCGATCATCAAGGATCCTTGTAATGAGTGCAACGGCCAGGGCCGCATCCGCAGCCGCCGTTCGCTGACCGTCAAGGTGCCAGGCGGCGTCGCTACTGGAACCCGCATCCAGTTGTCGTCGCAGGGCGAAGCAGGTCCCGCCGGCGGGCCTCCCGGCGACCTCTACGTGGAGATCCGGGTCAATAGCGATTCCACCTATATACGTGAAGGCGACGACCTTCACGCAACGCTGAGCGTTCCCATGACTGCCGCGGCATTGGGCACCGAGCTGCAGCTTGAGACTTTCGACGGCCTCCAGGAGATCGACGTCAAGTCCGGCACGCAGGCGGGCGAAGTCATCACCCTGCGGGGACTGGGAGTCACCCATCTCCGCGGCTACGGCCGGGGAGACCTGAAGGTGCATCTGCACGTTGAAACTCCTGGCAAGCTCGACGCCGCGCAGGAAGACTTGCTTCGCCAACTGGCCAAATTGCGGGGAGAGCAGTTCACCGAGGGCAAGCTCGTGGCCAGTGGCGGTATGTTCGCGAAGCTGCGGGACAAGCTCGGTAACCTGTAGCGGTGAGCAACCCCGTATTCTTCACAGCAGCTGGAACGCTTGACGGGCTCGGCCCTGGTGACACTTTCGTGCTCGACGGCGCCGAAGCCAGGCATGCTGTCACCGTCAAGCGCCTGGAAATCGGTGAAGCCGTCGATATCGCCGACGGTGCCGGAAAACGGCTCACGGGCACCGTGACCGAATCCGGGCAAGGAACCTTGACAGTCCTTGCCTCCGCTGTCCAGGAGGAGCCTCAACCGACCGTGCGGCTCGTGTTGGTCCAGGCCCTCGCGAAGGGCGACAGGGACGAGCTTGCCGTCGAGACGGCAACGGAACTCGGGATTGACGCCGTCGTCCCCTGGCAGGCGGAACGCTCGATCGTCCGTTGGAAGGGCGACCGGGCTGCCAAGGCCCACGCGAAGTGGCAATCCGTGGCCACCGCAGCCGCCAAGCAAGCGCGGCGCGCTTGGATTCCCGAGGTGCGTGCCGCCGTCGACGGCTCCGGCCTGGCTGCGGCCGTTGCCTCGGCCGACCTGGCGATCATCCTGCACGAGGACGCAAAACGCCCGCTCCGGGATGTTCTGGAGAAGTGGCGGGGTGAATTTTCTGGCGGGGACGCCGGAGCGGGACGGGAAGTCCTGCTCATCGTCGGTCCGGAGGGTGGCATTTCACCGCGCGAAGTGACCAAGCTCAGCGACGTCGGCGCCGTCACCGCGCTCTTGGGCCACCACGTGCTTCGCTCGTCGACGGCGGGTCCTGCCGCCGTCGTGCTGGCCAGTGACATTCTGGGGCGCTGGTAGGAGGACCGCTGTTATGGCGGCGCGCTCCACGCGTTGCTCGGGTGCCCGCGTTCCTGATTAGCGAACGTTGAAAGAACGGGTATCCGTAGCGACGTCGGCGCCGTCGGGGCCAATCAGGGAAACCCGCAGCTCATAGCGGCCCGCTCCGAGCCCCACTGTCAGGCTGAAGGCTCCGCCTTGTCCCGGAACGGTCGAAGCGGTGGTCTGCCCGGCAAGGTAGGACGACTTGTCGCCGTTTGAGTTCTCGCGAAGGATTTGCCAATGCAGTTTCTTCGAAGGGTCCGTGCTGCGCCCGTTGAACTTGACCGGACCGGCAGGCAAGGTCAGATCCTCCTGCGGGTCAATGATCCATACGGGTGCCACCATGGTTGCGTCGCGGACCATCGCATCACCTAGCTTGACCTGTCCGAATGCCATGTAGTCCGTGTGCCCGTCCACCAGGATGGTCACCCTGATCTGCTGTCCGGCATCGATCAGGCCTGAACTCGCAGCCGCAGCGGTAGCCGTATAGACGAGTTGCTGGACCGCTCGTTGCGCCATTCCGGCGTCGAGATTGGAATTGAATGCGTCGCGGGAAACATCGACCGTGACCACGTTCTTGCCGGAAATCGACGTCGCCAGGCTGCTCGGGTTTTGCCACGGCGTGAAGAAATCGTGATCCAACGGCTTCTGGGACATCATGATCCGCAGGGCCGTGGTGATGGGGTTCTCGTTGCCTGGGTTGTCACGGAACTCGCGGTACAGGAAGGTATCCGTGTCGCTGCGCCCGATCCAATACACGGGGATCTTGTTTGAGGCCTGGGTTGTTTCGAGCGGAGCATTGCTGTCAGGGGCCGCCTGCAGGGCGACTGTCGGGGTTGGGATGGGCGTCGTGGATCCCTGTCCGGTGCGGTCGGCAATACAACCCGACAGGAACAAGGCAGCCGTCAAGGCGGTCACAAGCATGGCGGAACGTTTCCGTATGCGTGTGCCGTGTGGAGTGCCGGCTGGCCTGGTGATGGTGGATTCCTGCTCGTGTTCGGCCGCTGTGGTGCGGGGGAGTCATGCGCCCGGTGACCGGGTACAGGGCATTTTTGCCCATAAATCAGCTTGTCATAGTCTCACGGGCACCGGCTGGCGTTTCGATACTCCGGCGGGCAACTGCAATGCGATTGATACGAGGTCGATGCGGAGTTGATACCAAAGCGGTAGGAATCGGCTGCCTGCAGCCCGGCCCGGCATGGCCCGGAGCCACCCCGGAGACTGGCTGGCGTAGGATTGAAAGCAATCCGAGGCCCGCGATCGTGCGCCCATCCAGCAAACGGACATCGGAGCAAATCGATGGACATAACCAAGCCGGAGGAGCACAGGCCGCAAGGCCAGCACTATGACAGAATCATTGAACGGGCGGCCCAAGGCCGGCAGCGTTGACACAGGTCCGGCCGAGTTCCCACACTCTGTCCCGGGCGCCCGGACGGAAGTTGTCATATTCGACAACTCGGATCAGATGGTTCAGACCCTTGGCAGCCATGACGAGGCGTTGCGCTACATCGAAGCCCAGTTCCCCGGCGTCGACTTTCATGTGCGAGGCAACGAGCTCTCTTTCAGCGGACCGTCAAGCGATGTTCCCCGGATCATGCGGCTTCTGGAAGAAGTCCGCGGCCTGGTCGGCAAGGGGACAGTCATCACCCCGGACGTGCTCCAGCAGCTCGTTTCCCTGTTGCGCAGCCAGTCCCTGCACAACCCCGTGGAAATCCTGACCCACAATATTCTTTCGAGCCGCGGACGCACCATTCGCCCCAAAACGCTGAACCAAAAGAGCTACGTTGACGCTATTGACGACAACACGGTGATCTTCGGGATCGGGCCTGCGGGCACCGGCAAAACCTATCTCGCCGTGGCGAAGGCCGTTCAGGCGCTGCAGCTCAAGGAAGTCAGCCGCATCATCCTGACGAGGCCGGCCGTCGAAGCGGGAGAGCGTCTCGGCTTCCTGCCGGGGACCCTGAGCGACAAGATCGACCCTTATCTGCGGCCTTTGTACGACGCCTTGCACGACATGATGGACCCGGAGTCGATCCCGCGGCTCATGGCTGCCGGGACCATCGAGGTAGCACCGCTTGCGTACATGCGCGGCCGCACGCTCAACGACGCGTTCATCATCCTTGACGAAGCCCAGAACACCACCGCGGAACAGATGAAGATGTTCCTGACGCGGCTTGGCTTCGGATCCAAGATGGTTGTCACGGGGGATATTACCCAGGTGGATCTGCCCTTCGGCGCCACCTCCGGGCTGCGCATCGTCGAGGAAATCCTCAGCGGGATAGACGACGTGAACTTTACGATGTTGGACGCGTCCGACGTCGTCAGGCACCGTTTGGTCGCCGACATCGTGATCGCGTACAGCAAATGGGATGAAAAGCAACGGGTGCGTGTCCAGCACACACCCGTCCACGACAAACGGGGAGAACACAGATGAGCATCGAGGTCAACAACGAGTCCGGCGTCCAGGTGGACGAGGCCCAATTGGTGACGCTTTCGCGCTTCATCTTCGAGCGGCTCTACATTCACCCCCAAGCCGAACTATCCATCCTCCTGGTGGATGAACCGGCCATGGAAAAGCTCCACATCGAGCTCATGGACGAACCGGGCGCTACCGATGTCCTGTCTGTTCCCATGGATGAGTTGACGCCGGGCACGCCAGGCAAGCCGACACCCCAGGGCATGCTGGGTGACATCGCTATCTGCCCGCAAGTGGCCGAGGTACAAGCGCGCAACGCCGGTCATTCAACGCAGGATGAAATGCTCCTGCTCTGCACGCACGGAATCCTTCACCTGCTTGGTTTCGACCACGCCGAGCCGGAGGAAAAAGAAGAGATGTTCGGCCTGCAGCGTGAGCTGCTGTCCGCGTTCCTCGGCAAGGACGCCCCCCTGGAGACCATGCAGTGACCTCACTCATCCTGGTCGGGATGGCGTTGGTGTTCCTCAGTTTCGTCGCCCTGCTGACCGCGGCTGAGGCTGCCTTCACCTTCCTGCCGCGGCACGACGCGGAGCAAGCCATCGTCAGGAGCCGGGGGAATTCGCTTCGCAGTATCCTCGCCCACCCTGTTGCGCACATTCGCGCGCTGCGATTCTGGCGGGTCTGGTTCGAGATGGCCGCAGCGGTGGCCGTCGCCATCGTCATGCATAGTCTCCTTGAGAACGTTTGGCTTGCCGGGTTGGCGGCGACGGGCATCCTGGCAGTCATTGGCTTCGTCCTGGTAGGCGTCTCGCCTCGCCAACTCGGACGCGCCCACTCAGGCGGCGTGGTTCGGTACTCGGCCCCGCTCATCCGGTTCCTGTGCTGGATCCTGGGACCCATTCCCGGATGGCTGGTGGCGATCGGCAGCGTGGTGGCACCCGGTGCGCCCAGTGGCGATGAAGCCTTCTTCAGCGAGGAAGAATTCCGTGAACTCGTCGACAGGGCTACGGAATCCGACATGATCGAGGACAGCGAGGCCGAACTCATCCAGTCGGTCTTCGACTTCGGCGACACCCTGGTCCGCTCGGTGATGGTCCCTCGAACGGACATTGTGAGCATCGAGTCCGGATCCAGCCTGCAGCAGGCCATGGCCCTGTTCCTGCGCTCCGGGTACTCAAGGATTCCCGTTATTGGCGAGAATGCTGACCAGATCCGCGGCATTCTCTATTTGAAGGACGTTGCTGCCGCATTGCACCGCCCGGAACAGCCATCAGTGCGTCAGGACGTTGATGCCATAGCCCGGGAGGCACGTTTCGTTCCCGAATCTAAGCCTGTCAGCGACCTCCTTAGCGAGCTTCAGCAAGAGTCCACGCACGTGGCTGTAGTCATTGACGAATATGGCGGCACAGCCGGACTGGTGACGCTGGAGGACCTCATTGAGGAAATCGTGGGGGAGATCGTGGATGAGTACGACTCCACCGATGTGGAGGTCACTGACTTGGGTGATGGCACGTACCGCGTCAGTTCACGGATGAGCATCGACGACCTCGGCGAACTTTTCGATATTGACCTCGACGACGACGAAGTGGACACAGTGGGCGGCCTCCTGGCCAAGACCCTGGGCAAAGTGCCGATCGTAGGCAGCGCGGTGGAGGTGGATGGGATCTCCTTGAAAGCCGATAGGCTGGAAGGCCGGCGAAACCGGGTCAGCCATATCATTGCGGCAGCCATTCCAAAAGAAGACACTGACCTTGAAGACCTTCTCGACGAGGCCGACACAAAGCAACAGGGAGTTCCACGTGAGCAAGCACAATAAGAAGTTCGACGCCGATCAGGACTTCGGCGGCTTCCACGCAGGTTTCTCGGTTCTTGTGGGCCGTCCCAATGCCGGCAAGTCCACCCTCACCAACGCTTTGGTTGGCCAGAAGGTGGCCATCACCTCGGCAAAGCCGCAGACCACGAGGCACACGATCCGCGGCATTGTCCATCGGGAGGACGCCCAACTCATCCTCGTGGACACTCCGGGCCTGCACCGCCCGCGCACCCTTCTTGGCAAGAGGCTCAACGATCTCGTCGCGGACACCCTCTCCGAAGTGGATGCCATTGGCTTTTGCTTGCCCGCCAACGAGAAGATCGGTCCGGGCGACAAGTACATTGCTGCCCAGCTCGCCGCCGTCGGACGCAAGCCCATCATCGCGCTTGTCACCAAAACCGACCTGGTGGACCGTCAGGCTTTGACCGAGCAGCTCCTGGCTGTCGCTGCGTTGGGCCGCGAGGTCCTCGGCGAACAAGGCTGGGCTGATATCGTTCCGGTCTCAGCGACCGACGGCTTCCAGGTCAGCACGGTTGCCGACGTCCTCATCGGGCACATGCCTCCTTCTCCGCCGCTCTACCCGGATGGTGAACTCACGGATGAACCGGAGGCTGTCATGGTGGCCGAACTTATCCGGGAAGCAGCTTTGGAGGGCGTCCGCGACGAACTTCCGCACTCCCTGGCCGTGGTGGTGGAGGAAATCCTGCCCCGTGAAGGGCGCTCCGAAGACAACCCGCTCCTGGACGTGCGGGTCAACCTGTACGTTGAGCGCCCGTCCCAGAAGGCCATCATCATCGGCAAGGCCGGAAGCCGGCTGCGCGAGGTCGGAACGAACGCCCGCAAGGGGATTGAGGCCCTCTTGGGAACCAAGATCTACCTCGACCTGCACGTGAAAGTGGCCAAGGACTGGCAACGCGATCCGAAGCAACTCGTGAAGCTGGGATTCTAACCGCTGGGGAATTTCCCAGATTGGGCCCGTAAAATGGTCCGAATCCCATTTTCCGAGGAAAGGTTGAGCGAGTAGTGCGACGTCGCGATGCACGCGTACAGGAGCCCGGCGCCGTTGGTCCCCGCGGCGCTGCACGCCACGGGGAAGCGCCCGGCACCCCCCGCCACATGAATGCTCCGAAGAGGCTCCCACTCTGGCTCAAGATCAGCGCAGCGACGGTGTCTGTCCTATTGGTTGCCGGTGTCGCCTTCGCCGCCTACTGGGTTATCCGCTTGCAGTCGAACATCAGCAAAGCACCTTTGTCGGCGGGCGCACCCAGAACCGAGGCCGCCGCAAACGATGCCACCGACCGCTTGCAGATCCTCATCCTCGGATCGGACACGCGCGACGGGAAGAACTCGCAATACGGTTCGGCGCAGGACTCCACAGGCTATGGCCAGTCAGATGTCATGATGCTGCTGGACATTTCAGCGGACAACAAGAGAGTGAGCCTCACCAGCTTTCCCCGCGATCTCCTCGTGAATGTCCCGGCATGCACTGATCCCAAAACGAATACCGTCTATCAGCCCCATTCCAACGTCATGATCAACTCGGCCATGGCAGAAGCCGGGATCGGTTGCGCCGTAGACACAGTGAACAAGCTCACGGGACTGCAAATCGATCACTTCATGATGGCCGACTTCAACGCCGTCAAGGAGCTGTCCAACGCCGTAGGCGGAGTTGACGTGTGCGTCAGCGATGCGGTCTACGACCCCGACTCCGGACTCCGGCTCCCCAAGGGCACGTCGAAAGTCCAGGGGGAGCAGGCCCTGTCTTTCCTTCGGACCCGTCACGGTTTTGGCGATGGAAGTGACCTCGGCCGCATCCAGGCGCAACAGGGATTCCTCTCTTCGCTGACCCGGAAGATCAAGTCTGACGGCACGTTGAGCAATCCGCAGAGCCTGCTGTCCATCGCCGATGCTGTGACAAAGAACCTGACCGTGGATGAGGGCCTGGCGTCCGTCCAGTCCCTCCTGACCATCGGGAGCCGCCTCAAGGACGTTGACTTGTCCAAGGTCGCGTTCGTTTCGGTTCCCACCCAGCCAGCCGCCGTCGACCCCAACAGGCTCGAATTGGTTCAACCGCAGGCCACTCAGCTGTTTGCCGCCATGCGCGCGAACCTGGACCTGACCACCCCGGGGGCCACGGCCGCTCCATCGGCCAGTCCCTCGCCTGCGGCATCGGGCGCCCCGTCCAGCGGCGCGGCGTCAACGCCGAGCGCTCCCGCTGTTCCCGCCTATGACAAAGCCCTTCAGCCAGTGACCGTTGCCGACGGAACAGGCATCGCATCCCGCGGCCAGGAGGTCGCCGCCGCTTTGGTTGGCGGCGGATTCACGAAATCCGCACACTTCCTTGCGGCCACTGTCCCCAAGACCGTTGTCTACTACGGGGCCGGCTATGCCGACGTTGCGCCGGATGTCGCGAGTCTCTTGGGAATCCCGGCCTCGCAAATCGAACCATCCAACGGTGTTGTCGGAGTCCAGGTCTACATCGGCAGTGACTTCGATTCCGGGACCAAGTACGGAGTTGCCTCCGTACCGTCCGACGTCGTCAAGCAGACAGCAGGCGACGTGAAATGCCAGGCGGTCAACCCGGCACTCATCGCGAGGTAGCTGTTGCTGCTAGCTACCAGATACTGACGCGGTCCTCCGGCGACAGCCACATCCCGTCCCCGGTTTCCACGGCGAACGCCTCATGGAACGAGTCCAGGTTCTTGGCGATGGCATTGGTCCGGAACTCGTTGGGGGAGTGCGGGTCCGTAGCGACGCGCCGGATGGCTTCCTCAGGACGGATGACCTGGCGCCAGCCGGCAGCCCAGGACATGAAGAAGCGTTGCTGACCGCTAAGGCCTTCAAGAACGGGCGGTTCCGCACCGTCAAGGCTCAGGAGGTAAGCCTTGTAGGCGATGGTCAGCCCACCCAGATCGCCGATGTTTTCGCCGAGCGTGAGCTTCCCGTTGACCTTGTGCTCCGGAGCGGCATAGGGGGCAAGAGCATCAAATTGGGCCACGAGCTTCGCCGCCAGTCCTTCAAAAGCCTTGCGGTCTTCCTCGCTCCACCAATTCCGCAGCGCTCCGCTTCCATCGAACTGGGAGCCTTGGTCGTCGAAGCCATGGCCGATTTCGTGGCCGATGATGGCGCCGATGCCCCCGTAGTTGACCGCATCGTCAGCCTCCGCCGTGAAGAAAGGGGGTTGCAGGATGGCAGCAGGGAAGACAATCTCGTTCAACATCGGGTGGTAATACGCGTTGACGGTCTGCGGGGTCATGAGCCACTTGTCGAGATCGACCGGCTTGCCGATCTCATCGAGGTGGCGGTCGACGTCGGCGTTGTGCGCCCTCTCGACGTTCCCCAAAAGGTCAGTCGGGTCAATGTCGACGGCGGAATAGTCTATCCACTTGTCCGGGAAACCAATCTTGGGCCGGAAGGCCTCAAGCTTTTTCAGCGCTTCCGCCTTAGTGTCCTCGCCCATCCAGTCGAGCGCTGTGATGCTTTGGCGATAAGCCTCAATCAGTTTGGCAACCAGCGTCTGCATCCTGGCCTTGTAACCCTCGGGGAAGTGGCGCTCCACGTAGATCTGGCCTACCGCCTCGCCAAGGGCGGCTTCGACGACGGCGACGCCGCGCTTCCAGCGGTCCTTGTTCTGTGGAGTGCCACTCAGGGTGGTGCCGTAGAAATCGAAATTTGCGTCCACGAACGCCGACGAAAGATAGGGGGCGGCAGCATTGAGGACACGCAGGGCCAGCCACTCTTGCCACGTGGCAAGAGACTCGGACTCGACAAGGGCGGAGGCACCGGTGAAGAAATCAGGAGTGCTTACCACCAGCTCGGTGACTTTGTCTCCCTCAATCCGGGCCGAATCGAACCATGCGTCAAGGTACGGGAACAGTTCACGGCCCTCCTCCGCAGTCTTGAGGTTGTAGGTCTTCTGCGGATCGCGAAGGGTGACATTGTCCCAGTGGTGCGAGGCAAGGGCTTTTTCAAGGGCGACAACGCGCGCGCCGGCACCGTCGGCGTCGGGAATGCCTGCCAAGCCGAAGAGTTTGGCGACGTATTTCGCATAGGCGCTGACAATAGCTTCGAACTTTTCGTCCCGGTAGTAGGACTCGTCGGGAAGGCCTAGGCCGCCCTGGCCGATGTACAGCAGGACCCGGTCCGGGTTCCCGGCGTCGGGAGCAGGATAGATGGAGAAGAGGCCGGAAACATCCGAGCGGAACAGCCGTCCGGTCAGGGCAACCACTTCGGCCGGCGAAGCAGTGGCAAAGACCTCCGCGAGCCGTGCGCGGATAGGTTCCATCCCCTTGGCCTCGGTGGCATCCTCGTCCATGAAGCTGTTGTAGAGCTCGCCTACTTTGCGTTCGATGCCGCTGGCCTCCTCGCCCTTTGCGGCAGCTTCCTCGATGATCGCCTTGACTGCCAGTTCAGCGCCATCCCGCAGCGCGGTGAACGTTCCCTCAAGCGGGCGGTCGTCAGGGATGACCGTCGATTTCAGCCACGCCCCATTGACGTGCTGGTAAAGGTCGTCCTGCGGCCTAACGCTTTCATCGATGTTGGACAGTGTGATCCCCGACTGTGGCACAAGAACTCCTTCGGACGACGAGCGGAGCCGGCTCATTACCGTTCCCGCGTCTGCATAGTGGACGTTGCTTCTGGTATTGCATTGTCATCATACGCACCCGTGTTACTGTGAAATGGTGCGTGCAGGAATGCTTCTCCTTAGCTGCCGCGGCGGGGCCTCGAAGGCGATCATTCGCTAGGCCAACCCTCGCTGCGGAGTTAGCTATGCCCGGCCAATCTTCCATCAAAGATTAAGAGAAAAGGCCCCAAGTCATGCGCAACGCACAAAAGCCCTCCGGAATGCCCACTCATCGGTACCTGCCTTTCCAGGACCAGATCAGTGTCGAGCTGCCGGACCGCACCTGGCCGGACAAGGTCATCACCAAGGCTCCGCGCTGGTGCGCTGTGGACCTGCGTGACGGCAACCAAGCCCTGATCGACCCCATGAGCCCGGCCCGCAAGCTGAAAATGTTCCAGCTGCTGGTCAAGATGGGCTACAAGGAAATCGAAGTCGGCTTCCCGTCCGCGTCACAGACCGACTTCGACTTCGTACGGCAGCTCATCGAAGGCGGCCACATTCCGGATGACGTCTCCATCCAGGTCCTGACCCAGGCGCGTGAGCACCTGATCGAGCGCACCTACGAATCCCTCGTGGGCGCGAAGCAGGCAATCGTCCACCTGTATAACTCCACGTCGGTCCTGCAGCGCCGCGTCGTGTTCAACCAGGACGAGGACGGCATCCTGGACATCGCCCTCCAGGGTGCCCGCTTGTGCAAGAAGTACGAGGAAACCCTCGCGGACACCCACATCACGTACGAGTATTCGCCGGAGTCCTTTACCGGAACCGAGCTCGAATACGCTGCGCGCGTTTGCAACGCAATCGCTGATGTTTTCGAAGCATCCGCGGACAAGCAGGTCATTATCAACCTGCCCGCCACCGTGGAAATGGCCACACCCAATGTCTACGCCGACTCCATCGAATGGATGCACCGGAACCTGCATCCGCGTGACGGCATCATCATCTCCCTCCACCCGCACAACGATCGCGGCACTGGCGTTGCCGCCGCAGAGTTGGGCTACCTGGCCGGCGCCGACCGCATCGAAGGCTGCTTGTTCGGCAATGGCGAGCGTACCGGCAACGTTGACCTGGTAACCCTGGGCCTGAACATGTTCGTTCAGGGCGTCGATCCGATGATCGACTTCTCGGACATCGACGAGGTCCGTCGGACCGTGGAGTACTGCAACCAGCTGCCCGTCCCCGAGCGTTCCCCGTATGGCGGCGATCTGGTGTTCACGGCATTTTCCGGTTCCCACCAGGACGCCATCAAGAAGGGTTTCGAAGCCCTCGAAAAGGACGCTGCTGCCGCCGGCAAGGCCGTGGACGACTTCACCTGGCAGGTTCCGTACCTGCCTATCGATCCCAAGGACCTGGGCCGCAGCTACGAGGCAGTCATCCGCGTCAACTCCCAGTCCGGTAAGGGCGGAGTGGCGTACTTGCTCAAGAACGAGCACAGCCTGGACCTGCCGCGCCGCGCACAAATCGAATTCTCCGGCGTCATCCAGCACCGCACCGATACTGTGGGCGGCGAAGTCAGCGGAGCCCAGCTGTGGGCAATGTTCCAGGACGAGTACCTGCCGGCCAGCACGGCCGACGGCCAGTGGGGACGCTATTCGCTGGGTTCCATCCGGACCGAAACCGATGAATCCGGCGAGCTTACCCTGCATGCAGCCCTGCGTGTTGACGGCACGGTAGTTCAGCGAACCGGCACGGGCAACGGACCGATCGCGGCCATGCTGGACATCTTGCGTCAAGACGGCGTGGACGTCC
Organism: Arthrobacter sp. B2a2-09; assembly: GCF_027587375.1. Classification (GTDB taxonomy): domain Bacteria; phylum Actinomycetota; class Actinomycetes; order Actinomycetales; family Micrococcaceae; genus Arthrobacter. The sequence goes on along the minus strand of NZ_JAMXIC010000001.1, from coordinate 377,037 downwards.
GCGTCCTGGACTACACGGAACATGCCCTTTCCGAAGGCGGCAGCGCCACCGCGGCAGCGTATGTGGAATGCGCCGTTGGCGAGCGGGTCCTCTGGGGCGTCGGCATCGATCCCAACACGAGCACCGCGGCGCTCAAGGCAGTCATCTCTGCCGTCAACCGTGCCATTAGGGCTGTCCGGGCATAGCCATTTGCCGTGCGGCGCCGTCAACACGGCGCCGCACGGCTTCGCCGGACCCGAGAAGGCCCGGTGTGGTGCGAAGATTAACTGTGGCCAATCCTTCTTCGTTTGCAGCGCGGTCCTATCGGGACGATGCCGTAGTGCTGCGGACCCACAAGCTGGGTGAAGCGGATCGCATCATCACCCTGCTGACAAAGCACCACGGACAAGTAAGGGCAGTTGCCAAAGGCGTCCGACGGACTAGCAGCAGGTTCGGGGCCCGGCTGGAGCCGTTCATGGTGGCGGACCTGCAACTCGTTTCCGGCCGCACGCTGGACATTGTCACCCAGGCTGTCGCCAAGGGAGCCTACGGGAGCGCGATCGCCGCCGATTACTCCCGGTACACCGTCGCTGCTGCCATGACGGAAACGGCAGAAAAGTTGACGGACGCCGACGCCGATTCGGGAACCGCCCAATACAACCTGCTCGTCGGGGCGCTTGCCGCGTTGAGCCGTTCCGATCACCCGCCGGAACTCATTCTTGACTCCTACCTGCTCCGCGCTTTGGCAACCGGCGGGTGGGCGCCCAGTTTCACGGATTGCGCCCGCTGCGGGGCGAGCGGTCCGCACACAGCTTTCTCCGCTCCCTTGGGCGGAATGATCTGCAACGACTGCCGCCCGCCTGGTTCGCCGGCACCCGCTCCCGAAACCGTCGTTTTGCTGGGCGCGCTGCTGACTGGGGACTGGGCTACTGCGGATATGTCCGAAAGCCTGCATCGCCGCGAGGCCGCCGGATTGGTGGCGAGTTACCTGCAATGGCATCTTGAACGAGCATTGAAGTCCCTCAAACATGTGGAGCGAAGCTGAAAGTGGCACTGGGAAAAAAGAAGACGGCAACGGCGCGGACCACTCCGGTGAGGGCCCCCTACCAACATCCCTCAGGCGCCAGGCCGCCAGCCATCCCTGCCGAACTGGTACCGCGGCACGTGGCAATCGTCATGGATGGTAACGGCCGCTGGGCGAACCAACGAGGCCTGCCGCGCATCGAGGGTCACAAGGCCGGGGAGCCGGCCCTGCTGGATGTGATGGCAGGTGCGATCGAACTAGGCATCAAGTACGTCAGTGTCTACGCTTTCTCCACCGAAAACTGGCGCCGTTCTCCTGAAGAAGTGCGCTTTCTCATGGGATTTAACAAGGACGTGCTACGTCGACAGCGCAACCAGCTCGATGAATGGGGAGTGCGGATTCGCTGGGCAGGGCGGCGGCCCAAGCTGTGGGGTTCCGTCATCAAGGAGCTGGAGGAAGCCGAGGAGTACACGCGCGGCAACGACACGTGCACCTTGACCATGTGTGTTAACTACGGCGGCCGCGCCGAGATCGCCGATGCCGTGGCGGCGATTGCCCAGGATGTTGCTGATGGCCGCCTCAAGCCCGGCGCCGTCACCGAGAAGACCATCCAGAAGTACCTCGATGAACCGGATCTTCCGGATGTGGACCTGTTCCTGCGGAGCTCTGGTGAGCAGCGGCTCTCGAACTTCCTCTTGTGGCAATCCGCCTACGCGGAATTCGTTTTCATGGATACGCTGTGGCCCGACGTCGACCGCAGGACTTTGTGGGACGCCGTCGAGATCTATGCGAAACGCGACCGCCGCTACGGAGGCGCCGTAGACGCTGCGGCACCCCGCTGAGCGCGGCACCAAATTGGCACAAGCGTGCCGCGAAACGCTCAGTCCGGATAGGAAGCCAACCAGATAGCCACGTCCCTGTAGGCCTGCTGCCGGACCGTACGCCTCGACAGGAACACATCGTGAAGCGCACCCGGATAGCGGAATACCGCCGTCCGGCGCCCGAGGCCCAGGGCTCGGCGAGCCGTCTGTTCGACGTCGATCACGGCGTCGACGCGCATAAGCTCCGCGGTCCACTCAGCTTGGATGCGTGTCCGGCCGGAAAGCAGCACGAGCACCGGTGCGTCGATATTGAGTTTGCGTTCGACGGCGGCGTGGCCCGCCAGGACTGCTTTTGTCCACCCTGCCCGGATCGGGAAGGAAGCTCGCGGCCTCCATTCCGGATCAAGGGTCCATTCGCCGTGGGCCAAGTTGCTCACGCTTTCCCAGTAGGCCGGCATCTCCGGGAAACGGAAAGGTCGCTTGGGGTCGGTGCGTGCAAACGGCTCCACCACGTGCATCGCGATGCTGCGGATCAGGCTGCTGCCTTGGAGCTCAAGCCACGGAGAATTCAACGTCAGGGTGGCTATGCGGCCCGGATTCCGGTCAGCCCAGAGCGCCGCGATCAGGCCGCCCAGGGAATGGGCCAGCATGTGGACGGTAGGTGCCTCCGCGCTACCCGTCAGCTCAGCAATATCCTGGTGGATGGCATGCAGGGCGGCGTCGAGGTCTTCGTCATAGACAGACAGGTCCGTGGTGTAGCCGGGAGTCTGGCCCGGCCGCAGGCTCCGCCCGAACTTGCGCAGGTCAAGGGCATAGAAACGGAACCCGGAGGCGCCCAGGAACTCGGCCAGTTCCGTCTGCATGAAGTAGTCGGCCCAGCCGTGGAGATACAGCACCACCCTCGGTGGCCCCTGGGTGGCGGGAACGTCGCTCCGGCGTCGGCGTCGAGTGAATGCCGTCAAGGCATCCAGAAGTCCGTGCGGCACGGACTGTGCGGCCACCGGGCGGACATGTCGGACGAGGGTAGCGCAGACCGGCCCCTCTTCGTCGGGTGGAAGTTCCAGTTCCAAGGCCTCGAATCCACCGCCCAGAAAGTCCCGTTGCCATACCGGCAAGCCCAACTCAGTGGTCATGGCATTTCCCCCGATTGTCCAAACTCGTGGCCTGCCGGTGGTTCTGTCCCCGTCCCATTGGTGATGTACCCGTGAATCCAACGCGCAAGCCTGTCATAGGCATCGGCGCGCACCGGACCGGCCGACAGGAATACATCGTGCAGGCCGCCATCCACCCGTTCCAGGGTGACGGTCCGGCCAAGGGTCATGGCACGGACGGCCATCGTGTTGACGTCCAGGACGGCGTCCGAATGCCGCATGGATTCCTGCCAGATCATGCCGTTGGCGCTCGCTCCGGAAATCAGGACCAGGATCGGGATGTCTATTCTCAGCCCGCGGGCTACCCTCGTGTGGCCGCTGAGGACCGCGCTGAGCCAACCGGCCCGCATGGGGAAGGCCAAGGGTGGGCGGTATTTGTCATCGAGGAGCCATTCGCCTTCGGCCGAGCTGCTGATGCTGCGGTAATAGAAGCCGCGTTCGGGCAAGCGCAGGATTGTCGTGGGCCGGAACCGTGCGAGCGGCTTCACCATGGTCTGCGCGGCGCGACGGACTACGGAACTTCCGTGCATTTCAAGCCACGGGCTATTGAGTACGAGGAACTGGACAGAGCCGGGGTGGCCACTGGCCCACAAAGCGGCCACGAGGCCCCCGGTGGAATGCCCCATGAGGGTCAACGAGCCGGGCCCCTGACCTAGCTGATCCGCCGATCGGATCATATCGATGGCTTTGCTGATTTCGGCGTCGTAGTCGTTGAGGTGCTCAACGTAACCGCCAGGCCTGTCCGCTTGCAGGCTGCGGCCATGGTTGTGCATGTCCAACGCGTAGAAATGGAAGCCCTGTCCCGTCCAAAACTCCGCCAGGGCGACATTGAAAAAGTAATCGCTCCATCCGTGCAGGAACAGGACCGACCGGTTGGCCGACGGGGTAGAACCACCTGGGCTGCCCGCGCCCTGGCGTGGGACATGACGGACCAGCGTTGCGCGCCGGACAACTCCATCAGGCCCGGCGGCCTCGAATGCGCAACTTTCGAAGTCCGCACCGAGGATATCGGTCTGCCACTCCATGGGAACAGCTTAGACACTCGCCGCGGCATCGCGCCCGGCTGCGCGACCGGAGAACAGGCACCCGCCAAGGAACGTTCCTTCCAATGCCCGGTAGCCATGGATTCCTCCGCCGCCGAAGCCGGCAGCCTCGCCCGCCGCATACAAGCCCGCGATGGGAACTCCGGACTCGTCCACGACGCGTGAACGAAGATCTGTTTGAAGTCCGCCGAGGCTCTTGCGCGTCAGGACGGAGAGCCGGACAGCCAGGAGTGGACCGTGTTTCGGGTCGGTGAGCCGGTGCGGAGGGGCCACGCGCATGATCTTGTCGGTGGCGAAACGCCGGGCCGCCCGGATCGCGGCGAGTTGTGGATCCTTGCCCAACCCGCTCGCCACTTGGAGGTCCCGGCCGTGGATGAGTGAAGCGAGCCGGCCGGGATCTATCAGCGCTGAACCTGTCAGCGAGTTCATTTTCGCAGCGAGCTCGGCGGCCGTTGCGGCTTGCAGGAAATCCACGCCACGGTCCAGGAAGAGGCGCAATGGAGAATCGGTGCCGGGATTGAGCCTTGAAACCAGGAGACTGATGTCCTTGTCAGTGAGGTCCGGGTTCTGTTCCGAGCCTGAGAGGGCGAATTCCTTCAGCGCGATGGTGCGGTTGCACACGAACCAGGAATGTCCGTGTCCGCTCGCCAGGATATGCCTGAGGGCGCCCAGCGAGTCGAAGCCAGGAAACAACGGGGCGGGCAACTGCTGTCCTGTCGCGTCAATCCACAGCGACGACGGACCGGGCAGTATCCGGATGCCGTGCAAAGGCCACACGGGGGAGTGGTTGTGGATGCCTTCGGGGTAGTGCCACATGCGGTCGCCATTGATGAGCCTTCCGCCGGCGGCTGCAGCAGCCGCAAGGAACTCGCCGTCGACGGATGCGGGTACACCGCTCAGCAGGTGTTCCGGCGCGCTACCGTCGGGCCATTGCCTCCGTACCGTGGCATGGTTCCCGCCGATTCCGCCGGTGGTCACGATAATCGCTCCCGCGGTCGCCTCAAAGCGCCCGACGACGGTCCTCGGCGACGCTTCGCCGCGTGCGGCTCCGGACGCCTCAAGAATCTCGCCGCCCACCCCGGTGACGCGGCCCGCCGTCGTCGTAATTTCCGTGGCGCGATGCCGAAAGTGGAGGGATATCCTTCCGCGAGCCACGCCCTCGTTCACTTTTGCCAGGAACGGTTGCACGACGCCGGGTCCCGTGCCCCACGTGACGTGGAACCGCGGGACCGTGTTGCCGTGGCCTTGGGGACCATAGCCGCCCCGTTCGGCCCACTGCACCAGCGGAAAGAGCCGCACGCCAAGGGAGCCCAGCCACCGGCGCTTCTCTCCGGCAGCAAAATCCACGTACGCTTCCGCCCAACGCCGGGCCCAGGAGTCTTCCGGCCGGTCAAAAGCCGCGGACGCCAGCCAGTCGCTCAAGGCAAGCTCGGGACTGTCCTTGACACCCAACCTCCGCTGCTCCGGAGAGTTGACCAGGAACAATCCACCGAAAGACCAATGTGCCTGGCCGCCCACCGAGGCAGGAGGCTCCTGGTCCAGGACAACAACCCGTTTGCCGTCGGCGTAGGCTTGGGCGGCGGCAACCAGCCCCGACAGTCCCGCCCCAATGACAACGACATCGGCTTCGATAATTGCCTGGGAGTGAACTCCATCACGTGGATTGCTCGGCATTCGTACATGCTACCGTCCGGTAACCGCCCTGGTTTGGTGCGCGACCCGTAAACCGGAAAACTAGGAACATGCGCGTTTACCCCACATTCTTCAAGTTGGCCTTCTCCTGGATGGATGCCGAAAAAGCCCACAAGATCGGCTTCCAGGCGATCCGCTTTGCACACCGCTCAGGTGCAGGACGCGTTCTAGCCAAAATCACGGCTCCGCACCCCTCCCTGCGCACGGAGGCTTTCGGGCTGGCGTTCCCGTCTCCGTTTGGCCTTGCGGCCGGCTTCGACAAGGAGGGCCACGGAATCGAGGCCCTCGCGGAACTGGGCTTCGGCCACGTGGAAGTAGGCACCATCACGGGCCAGGCGCAGCCGGGCAATGAGAAGCCACGGCTTTTCCGCCTGATCGAGGACAGGGCCGTGATCAACCGCATGGGCTTCAACAACGATGGCGCAGCGGCCGTGGCCCCGCGGCTCAAGGCTGCGCGGGCGGCATTGCAGCGGACGCATTCAGGCGTTCGTCCGGTGATCGGAGTCAACATCGGCAAGACCAAGGTTGTTGAGCTCGACGACGCAGTTGAGGACTATTTGGTCAGCGCCCGCAGCCTGGCACCCGCCGCCGACTACCTGGTGGTCAATGTCAGCTCTCCCAACACTCCGGGACTGCGCCTGCTCCAGAACGTCGAAACGCTTCGCCCCCTGCTGCGCGCCGTCGGAGACGCCGCAGACGAATCCGCCGGCCGCCACGTGCCGCTGCTCGTCAAGATCGCACCGGATCTGAGTGACGAAGACATTGACGACGTCGCCCGCCTCGCCTTGGACCTCAAGCTCGACGGGATCATTGCCACAAACACCACCATCGGCCGGGAAGGCTTGGTTTCCGAACCGCGCAAAGTGGACGCGTGCGGCGCCGGCGGACTCTCCGGTGCGCCGCTCAAGGAGCGTTCGCTCGAGGTACTGCGCCGGCTGAAGGCCGCAGTGGGGGAGGGGCTGGTGCTCATCGCGGTTGGCGGAGTGCAGTCCGCGGCAGACGTCCAGGAGCGGCTCGACGCCGGCGCGACCCTCGTGCAGGGCTATACGGCATTCCTCTACGAAGGTCCGTTCTGGGCCGCCGGCATCAACAAGGCCTTGGCCAAACGGCGCAGTTAAGCGTCGCCGCTAAGCAGGGAGTCGATAGCAGGGACCAGAACCGCCAAGTGCGGACAAGCAAAAAGACCCTGGAACAACTGTTCCAGGGTCTTTTTGCTTCGTCGGACTCTCGTCCTTGGCGATTGGGGGGCTTAAGCGGGGTACTGGCCCCGCTGCACCTGCGGCTTCGGCAGGCGCAGGCGACGGAATTGAAGGGAACGCATGCTGCCGTACCAGACGGTGCCACGCTCGACGTCGCCGAACTTCAGCGTCAAGCCCTTGCGCAACTTGCGGGAAAGGATGAACACATCCGCGAAGACCGCGAGGAACATGACCCAGAACCCGATCAAGATATAGCTCAGTACGTTGCTTCCCGACGGAATGACAAAGGAGATGACCACGAACAGCAGGGCACCGAACATCAAGTACTCACCCAGGCTGAAACGGGCATCGACATAGTCGCGCGCAAAACGCTTCTGGGGTCCCTTGTCCCGCAGCGGCAGGTACTTTTCATCCCCGGTGTCGAGGGCCTGGCGCATTTTCTGGCGCTGATCCTGCACGGCGACGCGCTCGGCTTCTTTCGAGGCCTTGCGGTCCGTTGGCACCAGGGGCCGCTTGCGGGCTGCTTCCTGTTCCTTGCGCTTGGGCGTGGGAGCGCCCTTGCCAGCGCCTTTCGCGGCGGCATCGGCGGCAAGCTGGTCTATTGAGTCTTGAGCGCTCGGCTCATCCTTTTTACGTCCAAACACCACTACAGAATACCCCGCAGGAACCACGCCAAAGTCGACGTGACATGCGGCCCTGCGATTGAGCCCGCCACGCCGCCTGGTCCGGTTCCCCAGCACCACTCCCAGCGGTAGTCTTTTCGCCATGACTTCAATGAATGCGGAGATCCCGCAGACCCTTTCCGGCGGCTCCAGCACAATCAATGTTGATGCGCTCAAGTCCTCGATCGATGCTTCTTTTGACGAAACCATGGCTCGTTTGAAAGCCCTGGTCGCTATCCCGGGAATCGCCTGGCCTAGCTTTGACCCGGCGGAGCTGGAGCGGAGCGCCGAAGCTGTTGCGGCCTTGGTCCGCGAGTCGGGCTTCCACGACGTACAGATCCTGCGCTGCGACAAGGCCGATGGGACCCCCGGAGGCCCTGCTATTGTTGCGCGCCGCGTCGCCGCGCCGGGCAAGGCGACGATCCTGCTCTACGCGCACCACGATGTGCAACCGCCGGGCGACGTGACCTTGTGGGACTCCGAGCCTTTCGTCGCCGAGGAACGCGAGGGCCGCCTATTTGGCCGTGGTGCAGCCGACGACAAAGCGGGAATCATGGCCCATCTGGCTTCTTATGCCGCTGTAACCCAAGTACTGGGAGACGATTTCGGCCTTGGAGTCACCCTGTTCTTCGAGGGCGAAGAAGAGGCCGGCTCGCCGACGTTCCGCACTTTCCTCGAAACGCACCGCGACCTCCTCGAGGCGAACGTCATCGTCGTCGCGGATTCAAGCAACTGGAAAGTCGGCGTTCCCGCCCTGACAACCAGTCTGCGCGGCTTGGTGGACGGCACCTTCGAAGTGCGGGTCTTGGATCACGCCGTGCACTCCGGCATGTTCGGTGGTCCTGTACTGGATGCGCCGACCCTTCTGTCCCGGCTTATCGCCACCCTGCACGACGACGACGGCAACGTGGCAATCGAAGGCTTGGTGGCCAGGGATGACGTAGTAGAGGACGTGGACGAGGAACAGTACCGCGCCGACGCCTCGGTGCTCGACGGTGTACGGCTCGCTGGCAGCGGAAGCATCGCTTCGAGGCTCTGGACCAAGCCCGCCTTGTCCATCATCGGCATCGACGCACCCGCTGTCGACGTCGCATCCAACACGCTGCTCCCCGCTGCGCGGGCAAAGTTCAGCCTGCGCTTGGCTCCCGGACAAGATCCGGATGCGGCCATGGACGCAGTGGGAAGGCACTTGGAGGCGAACGCGCCCTTCGGAGCGAAGGTGACTTTCGTGCCGGGGGAGCGGGGCAACGCCTTCTCCACCGACACCGGATCGGCTGCGGCCCGAATCGCGATGTGGGCTCTGGGTGAAGCCTGGGGTGTGCCGGCTGTTGAGATGGGGATCGGTGGATCCATACCGTTCATCGCGGACCTGACCGAAACCTATCCCGAGGTCCAGATCCTGGTGACTGGTGTCGAGGACCCGGATTCCCGGGCCCACAGCGCCAACGAGTCGCTTCATATCGGGGATTTCCGCAACGCTGTGCTGGCTGAGGCCCTGATGCTGGCCCGCCTGAACTCGGAAGGCCTCTGAGCCCCACACGTGCAACAACCGGGAACAAGGTAACGGTTCCCGCAGTTACGTTAGGAGTTATAGCTATGCGGTGGCTCGACGTAGCATGTAGCTATAACCCGCACGTATTTGGGTAAGGGCAGGCAGCGCGAAGGCGCAGCCGCCAAGAGCGTCATAAGAAGGTAGGCCAATGAGCACTGCAACGAACGAAAACAGCACCGGAGCGCAGCTCGCAGGCGGCGAGCTCCCTGAGCACGAGGTCAAGTTGACCGATGTCGCCGCAGGCAAAGTCCGGAGCCTTCTCGAACAAGAAGGCCGCACGGACTTGCGGCTCCGCGTCGCTGTTCAGCCGGGCGGCTGCTCGGGCCTGATCTACCAGCTCTACTTCGACGAGCGTCTGCTCGACGGCGATGCCGTCCGCGACTACGACGGCGTCGAAGTGGTTGTCGACAAAATGAGCGTGCCTTACCTGAGCGGTGCCAGCATCGACTTCGAAGACACGATCTCCAAGCAGGGGTTCACCATCGACAACCCCAACGCCGGCGGGTCTTGCGCCTGCGGCGATTCGTTCCACTAACCCGGGCATTCGCGGACTGTTGGCCCAGTTCAGGAACGGATTGAACCCGTCCCGACGCACTGGGCCAGCATGTCGGCGAAAACCGCTTGGTAGCGGTAAGCTCTACATCGGGTAGTAAAACTTTAGTGTGCCCGGTGGGCCTTCCGCCTGCCGGGCTGCAGCAACAAGAGGAAGGGCCGTCTGTGAGTTCGCAGAACCGAACCGGCAGCCGACGCATAAAGATCACCTCGATCACTGGCTTGGCACTAGCCGGCGCGTTGGTTTTGACCGGATGTTCACCAGAGGTAGAAAAAGGCTGGTTGCCCACGGAGCGTGGTACAACCAGCAACACCGATCGGATCATGGACCTCTGGGTCAACTCATGGATCGCCGCCCTCGTAGTCGGCATTATTACTTGGGGCCTGCTGGTCTGGTGCATCATCGCCTACCGCCGCCGCAAGGGCACCACGGGTTTCCCGAAGCAGCTTAGCTACAACCTCCCTCTGGAGGTCTTTTATTTGACCATTCCGCTGTTCATGGTGCTGGTGTTCTTCTACTTCACCAACCAGGACCAGCAGGCGATTGATGATCGCTCCAAGCCGGCCGACGTCACCATTGACGTCCGCGGCAAGCAATGGGCCTGGGACTTCAACTACGTCAAGGGCTCTGTCATCACCGATGACCTCCACGAGGCAGGCGTCCAGGCACAACTCACGGGCAACCTGATCGATTTGAATCAGCTGCCGACGTTGTACCTCCCGGTCAACAAGTCCGTTGACCTTGAGCTGAACTCGCGCGACGTCATCCACTCTTTCTGGGTTCCGGCCTTCCTGCAGAAGCGCGACGTGATTCCCGGCAAGACCAACTACATCAGGTTGACCCCCACCAAGGAGGGCACCTACGACGGCAAGTGCGCCGAACTTTGCGGTGAATACCACTCTGAGATGTTGTTCCGCGTGAAGGTCGTTTCCGAGGCCGAGTTCCAGGCACACATGGATCAGCTTCGCCAGAGCGGCAACACCGGTCTTCTCGATTCGAAGTACGACCGCAACCCGAACTTGAACGCAAAGAATTAAGGGACGCGACGTGGCTACTTACACTCAATCAGCCGGAGTCCTCGAGGCTCCCGTAGTACCGAAGTCCAAGGGACGTATCGTCGTCAACTGGATCACCTCCACGGACCACAAGACCATCGGGTACATGTACCTGATCGCGTCCTTCGTGTTCTTCTGCCTAGGCGGCGTTATGGCGCTGCTGATGCGTGCGGAGCTCTTCGAGCCCGGCATGCAGATCCTGCAGACCAAGGAACAGTACAACCAGCTCTTCACGATGCACGGCACTGTCATGCTTTTGATGTTTGCGACGCCGCTCTTCGCCGGCTTCGCAAACGTGGTCATGCCGCTGCAGATCGGCGCCCCCGATGTTGCCTTCCCGCGACTGAACGCGCTGGCCTTCTGGTTCTTCCTCTTCGGCTCCACCATCGCCGTGTCCGGCTTCATCACCCCGCAGGGCGCTGCCTCCTTCGGCTGGTTCGCTTATGCGCCGTTGTCAGACACGACGTTCACCCCGGGCGTCGGTGGTGACCTTTGGGTCTTCGGCCTGGCGTTGTCCGGCTTCGGAACAATCCTGGGTGCGGTCAACTTCATCACCACGATCATCTGCATGCGAGCTCCGGGCATGACGATGTGGCGCATGCCGATCTTCACCTGGAACACCCTGGTTACGGCCATCCTGGTCCTCATGGCGTTCCCGCCACTCGCCGCCGCGCTTTTTGCCCTCGGCGCTGACCGCCGCTTCGGCGCCCATATATTCGATCCGGAGAACGGCGGCGCTGTCCTGTGGCAGCACCTGTTCTGGTTCTTCGGCCACCCCGAGGTGTACATCATTGCGCTGCCGTTCTTCGGCATTGTCTCGGAGATCTTCCCGGTCTTCAGCCGCAAACCGATCTTCGGCTACAAGGGCCTCGTCTACGCAACCATCGCCATTGCTGCCCTGTCGGTGACCGTGTGGGCACACCACATGTACGTCACCGGATCCGTGCTGCTGCCGTTCTTCTCCTTCATGACGATGCTGATCGCGGTCCCTACAGGCGTGAAGTTCTTCAACTGGATCGGCACCCTGTGGCAAGGCTCGATTACCTTCGAGACGCCTATGCTCTGGAGCATCGGCTTCCTGGTCACCTTCCTCTTCGGCGGCCTGACCGGCATCATCCTGGCCTCCCCGCCGCTTGACTTCCACGTTTCGGACTCCTACTTCGTCGTGGCGCACTTCCACTACGTGGTCTTCGGCACCGTGGTATTCGCGATGTTCGCAGGCTTCTACTTCTGGTGGCCCAAGTGGACCGGCAAGATGCTCAACGAACGGCTTGGCAAGATCCACTTCTGGCTCCTGTTCCTGGGTTTCCACGGCACCTTCCTGATCCAGCACTGGCTCGGCGTAGAGGGCATGCCCCGCCGTTACGCTGACTACTTGCCGCAGGACGGCTTCACCTGGATGAACCAGTTCTCCACGATTTCGTCCTTCGTGCTCGGCGCCTCGCTCCTGCCGTTCTTCTGGAATGTCTACATCACGTGGCGCAGCAACAAGAAGGTCGAAGTAGACGATCCTTGGGGCTTTGGTGCCTCGCTGGAGTGGGCTACATCTTGCCCGCCGCCGCGCCACAACTTCACCTCGCTGCCCCGCATTCGTTCCGAACGTCCTGCCTTGGACCTTCACCACCCGGAACTCGCTCAGCACCACACTGCCCTGAGCCCTGAGCCGGCAGCAAAGGTGCTCGGCAACGCTGATCAGAAGGACGCGAAATGAAAATCGAATCATGGATTTTTGGAGCCGGGAGTTTCTTCTTCGTACCGGTGGCGCTGGTCTATGGTTGGCTGAACAACTGGGATGAGTGGGTTGGCACCCTCGGCATCCTCCTGGTCGGTGGCCTGGCAGGCATGATCGGCGCTTACCTCGGTTTCACGGGCAGGCGCGTCGGCCTGCGTCCGGAAGACCGTCCGGACGCCGAGATCCACGAAGGCGCCGGCGAGCAGGGACACTTCAGTCCCTGGAGCTGGTGGCCGCTGGTGCTTGGCTTGTCCTGTGCCGGTGGGTTCCTTGGCCTGGCTGTAGGTTTCTGGATCACGTTCGTCGCTGCCGGCCTTGCTGTCGTAGCCCTGGTCGGTTGGGTGTTCGAATACAGCCGTGGAGACCACGCGCACTAGAAGTTCTTGAACAACGACGGCGGGCCCCACCAATTGGTGGGGCCCGCCGTCGTTGTCGTATCCGGAAGACACGCGGAAGCTATGTCCTCATCACATCTGTCCTTCAGGGACCTTCTACGGCCTCCAGGACGGCCGAAAGGGCTGCCAAGGCATCGTTGACCTCGTCAAGCGTGCGGCCAGCTTGTAGCGCTTCTCCGTCGACCGATAGGACCACCTCGCAGCCGTGGCCGAAATCTTCGGTCATGACCTCAAGCAAAGACCGGGCATCCACCGATTGCTGGCCGGGCTTACGGATCGTCACTGGAAGGCCCGTGTCCGTCACCGCCCGCACGAACACGGCGGCAGCCCGTGCATGGAGGCCGATCTCTGCGGCGACGATGGCTTTGTGCTCGGGCAAACCGGCTCCTTTGACTCTGACGGCCAGATGCCGACTACGATTTTGATCCCTACAAGCGTAGCGCCGCCCAGGGAGGGCCTGATGCGCATTGGCCACCTGGTCTAGACCTGCGGGTGGATTGCCCTACGCTTGATTCATGGAAGATTTCATGGCCTGGAACCGCCATGCCTGCTGAAGCAGCACGTATCGCTGGGGAGATCGACCGCAAGAGCGGCACTCCCATCTATGTTCAACTGCGCGAGATCCTGCGTAGCTACATCTCGGAGTCCTGCAAGCCCGGTGCGGCGTTGCCGTCTGAGCGGGATCTCTCTGAACGATTCGGACTTGCCAGGATGACGGTACGGCAAGCCATTGATGCCCTTGTCGGCGAGGAAGTCATTGAACGTGTGGTTGGACTGGGAACTTTCGTCCGCAAACCGAAGCTGGACCTCCAAGTGAAGCTCACGTCATACAGCGAGGAGATGCAACGCCGTGGCATGGTTCCGGCAGCCAAAGTTCTGAGCTTTGAACAAATCGCCGCGAGTGCCTTCCTGGCGCGGGAACTCCAGCTGGAGGAGGGGACTCCCTTGGTTCGCTTCAGACGGCTCCTGCTCGCCGACAATGAGCCTATGAGCGTGGATGAGAACTTCATCCCTGCCCATCGCGTGCCAGGTCTTTTGGACGGGGCTCCTCCCACATCCCTGTACAACGTGCTGAGTGAAAAGTACGGACTGGTGATGGAGTGGGGCGAGGACATGATTGAAGCAACGGCAGCTTCGCCGTCAACAGCGCGGCTATTGAACGTGGATGTTGGAACTCCGTTGCTCAAGATTCAGCGCCACGCTTTCGTTGCCCGAGCCATGGTGGACTACTCCGTGTCGTACTACCGTGCTGACCGGTACAAGTTGTGGGTCCCGTTGCAGCGTCCGGGCGTTCGGTCCACCCGAAGCCAATCCACGGGATACCGCACCCACTAGCTCAAAGCCAGAGAACCGGCCGCCTGAAAGCCCGAACAATGAGAGAAGGCCCCGTCCATGTGGACGGGGCCTTCTCTCATTGCTAATTGTGGGAGCTAGTGGCTAAGGCTCTTGTGCTCTTCGCCGGACTCGATGGCCTCGTGGTGGCCGTGTCCGTGCGCAGCTTCAAGCTCGGCCGGCGTTGCCGGAGCCACACGGTCTTCGAAGAACCACTTGGACAATGCCGCGCGGCGCTTCTCCTTCGGGGTGACCACGCCGTTCTCGTTCGGCTCGGCGGCCGACGGGGAAGGCGACTCGAAGCCCACAAGCTTGTAGTGCTTGTAGTCGTCCAGCGGTGCGTGTACCTCGATGAACTCACCGTGCGGCAGGCGCACGATGCGCCCCGTTTCGCGGCCGTGCAAAGCGATTTCACGGTCCTTGCGCTGCAGCGCAAGGGCCACGCGCTTGGTCACCATGAAGGCGATGATCGGGCCGATGAAGAAGAGCGTGCGCAGCCAGTATGTGACGTCGTTCAGGGCAACGTGGAAGTGCGTTGCAATGAGGTCCGAGCCCGCGGCGGCCCACATGACGCAGTACCAGGTGAAGCCTGCGACCCCGATGGCGGTGCGGGTGGGAGCGTTGCGGGGACGGTCGAGGACATGGTGTTCGCGGTCGTCCTTGGTGATCCAGCGTTCGATCCACGGGTACGTGAAAAGCACCGTGAAAATAATGCCTGCGGGAACCAAGGCGGGCAGCAGCACATTCAGTGTCAGCACATGGCCGAAGATGATGTATTCGAAGTGGAAGTCGTTGACAACGCCAGGCATGAGTCGCAGCGCGCCATCGACGAAGCCGATGTACCAGTCAGGCTGTGTACCGGCAGACACGGGGGAGGGGTCGTATGGCCCGTAGTTCCAGATCGGGTTGATAGTGAACATCGCAGCCATGAGCGCGACGACACCGAACACGATGAAGAAGAAGCCGCCGGCCTTTGCAGCGTAAACCGGACCCAGGGGGTACCCGACGACGTTGCCGTCGTTGCGACCCGGGCCAGGGTACTGCGTGTGCTTGTGCACAACCACCATGAAGAGGTGGATGACGATCATCAACAGAATCATTGCCGGCACCAGCAGGATGTGCAGCACGTACAGGCGGCCGATGATGGCTGTTCCCGGGAACTCACCACCGAAGAGGAAGAACGAGATGTACGTTCCGATCACCGGGATGGACTTGATGACACCATCGATGATTCTCAGGCCGTTACCGGAGAGCAGGTCATCGGGAAGCGAGTATCCCGTGAAGCCTTCAGCCATGGCCAGGATGAGCAGGACGCCGCCCACCACCCAGTTCATTTCACGCGGCTTGCGGAAGGCACCCGTGAAGAACACGCGCAGCATGTGTACGCCAAGCGATGCCACGAACAGCAAAGCCGCCCAGTGGTGGACCTGGCGGAAGAACAAGCCACCGCGAATGTCGAAGGAAATGTTCAGCGACGAGTTGTACGCGACGGACATTTCGACATTGGTCAGCGGGGTGTATGAACCCGAGTAGTGGGTCTCAGCCATGGACGGGTCAAAGAAGAAGGTCAGGAACGTACCCGACATCAGGAGGATGACGAAGGAATACAGCGCCACCTCACCGAACATGAAGGACCAGTGGTCGGGGAAGACCTTCCGGCCGAATTCGCGCAGGATTCCGGAGCCGCCGACGCGCTGGTCAACGAAGTCCGTGATACGGCCGACTTTGGTCTCAGGTACGAAGGGGACTTCAGCTGTTGATGAGGCGCTCATGCTCGTCACGCTCCCAGTAACTCGGTCCTACAGGTTCTTTGAAATCGCTCGTGGCTACAAGGTAGCCCTCAGCGTCCACCGCGATGGGCAGCTGGGGGAGCGGACGGCTGGCGGGGCCGAAGATAACCTTGCATTCCTTGGTGAGGTCGAAGGTTGACTGGTGGCACGGGCACAGCAGGTGGTGCGTTTGCTGCTCATAAAGAGCAACGGGGCAACCCACGTGGGTGCAGATCTTGGAGTAGGCAACGATTCCGTTGTAGCTCCAGGTTTCACGGCCCTTGGAGATCGTCAAGTCATCCGGGTTGAGGCGCATGAGCAAAACGACGGCCTTGGCCTTCGCGTTGAGCTTGCCCTCCTGGAGTTCGTTGAGGCCTTCCGGGATCACGTGGAATGCGGAACCGATGGTGACGTCCGATGCCTTGATCGGAGTTCCGTCGGGGTCGCGGGTGAGGCGCTTGAGCTTGCCGTCCTGAGGTGCCCACATGGTGTGTGCGAGCTTGTCGTCCGGGCGGGGACCAAGATCACCAAATACGGCCAAGGCCGGGAGGGGCGCCAGTGCGACAGCACCCAGAAGGGTGTTGCGGATCAGCGGGCGACGCTTGATGCCGGTTTCCTCGACGATGTCCTCGACGATTCGTACGGCTGCTTGGCGGTCTTCCTCGGTGCGGATGGCGTGGCGCTCTTCCGATACCTCGTGGTCCGGCATGAGGGCCTTGGCCCAGTGCACGATGCCGGTACCGATGCCGAGCATCGCAAACGCGGTGCCAAGGCCAAGCAACAGATTTTGGTTTCGGATCGTTGCGATCGATCCATCTGTATGCAGATCGATGGCAAAGTACGACACCAGGAAGATCACCGTACCGATGACGGAGATGCCAAACAGAATGGCTACCTGTCGCTCGGCTCGCTTAGCGGCTCTCGGGTCCGTGTCAGCCAGGCGCAAACGGTGCGGAGGAAGCCCAGGATCCTGGAACTTCTCCACAACATTCTGACCAGCCGTAGCTACGGTGCCCGAGTGGTTCGGACTGCCGTCACTATGGTTGCCCATAATTCGCCTCATCCTTCTCTCGTTGTCCCGGCCGTAACCGGGTTAATGTTCAATTCAAAACTGCTGTGGGGACAGCAGAAGCTCTTGTAGTGCGCTGGCCTAGGACGTGCGCGACGTCAGCCAGATAGTGAAGGCGATGATGACGCCGAGGCCTGCAACCCAGACGAAGAGACCTTCGGAAACCGGACCCAGGGATCCGAGGTCGGCGCCACCCGGCGAACCGTTGGCTTCGATCGTCTTGAGGAAGGTGATGATGTCGCGCTTGCCCTCAGGAGAGATGTTGGCGTCGTTGAAGACAGGCATGTTCTGCGGACCAGTGGCCATGGCTTCGTAGATGTGCTGGCCCGTGACGCCGGCCAATGCCGGAGCGAACTTTCCACGGGTCAAGGCACCGCCAGCCGCTGCGGCGTTGTGGCACATCGCGCAGTTCACGCGGAAGAGCTCGCCACCTTTGGCGGCATCTCCCTTTTCGTCAAGCAATGATGCATCGGGAATGGCCGGGCCAGCGCCGAGCGAGGCGACGTAAGCCGCCAGCTGCTGCGTCTGCTGGTCGTTGAACTGCCGCGGCTTTTCCTGGGCCTGGGGTCCGTTCATCTGCATGGGCATACGGCCGGTGCCAACCTGGAAGTCAACTGCAGCAGCGCCCACGCCGACCAGCGAGGGGGCGTCCTTGGTTCCGCTGGCGCCCATGCCGTGGCAGGTGGCGCAGTTGGCCGCAAAGAGCTTGCCGCCTTCTTGTGCGTCGCTGGCGCTGAAGGTAGTGGTGTCTGCCTTCGCCTGGTTGACCGTTGTGGCAACGGCGTAAAGCCCACCAGTGACGAGGAGTCCCATCAGCAGCAGCGCAATGGCTGCCAGTGGATGACGTCGCTTCTGCGAGAGTGCCTTCACGTGGTGGTTCCTTTATTCGATCCTGCGTCGGCTCCGCGAGCCGCTTCTTTAAAATTCATCCTCTTGTGGACAAGAGTCAGTGCCGGGCTACTTCAGGACGTAGATGACCAGGAAGAGGCCAATCCACACAACATCCACGAAGTGCCAGTAGTACGAGGTGACGATTGCTGAGGTCGCTTCAAAGTGTCCGAACTTCTTGGCGGCGTACGCACGGCCAATGATGAACAGGAAGGCGATGAGGCCACCGATGACGTGGAGGCCGTGGAAGCCGGTTGTCATGTAGAACGAGGAACCGTAGGCGTTGGCCGAGAGCGTAACGTGCTCGGACACAAGCATTGCGTATTCGGTGGTCTGACCGGCAACGAAGAAGGCGCCCATGATGAACGTCAGGATGAACCATTCGTTCATGCCCCAGCGGGTGAGCTGAAACACACCACCTCGACGGCGCGGCTCAAGTCGCTCGGCAGCGAAGACGCCCATCTGGCAAGTAAAGGAACTTGACACAAGGACGATCGTGTTTACAAGCGCAAACGGGAAGTTGAGCTTGCCGGTTTCTTCCGCCCACAACGCACCTGACGTGGAGCGCAGCGTGAAGTACATGGCGAAGAGACCGGCGAAGAACATCAACTCACTGGAAAGCCACACAACGGTTCCAACGGAAACCAAATTGGGGCGATTCAGCGTCGGGTGCGCCGGGGTACTGGGGGCATGGGTCGCAGATGTCACAAGGACATTATGTCTGTAAAAGTCCGGACTTCCCAATGCGAACCGCCATTTGGGGAGACTTTTTCTACAAACACGCGAATTCGCGCGGAAAAGTTCCCGACGTCGTTCGCATTGGTCATAGAGCAGGGTGGATCGATAGCATCAAGTGGTGACTTCACAGGCATCTGCACAGCAGGCAAGCAACTCGTGGCCCGGACTCATCTCCGCATTGATCAAGGGGCACGACCTCTCGGTCGAGAACACGGCATGGGCCATGAACACGATCATGTCCGGGGAAGCCGCCCCTTCCCAGATTGCCGGTTTCCTGGTTGCCCTGCGCGCCAAAGGGGAAACGGTGGATGAAGTCACAGGACTGGTCGAGGCGATGCTGTCAAACGCTAATCCCCTGAGCATTCCGGGCGAAAAGCTTGACATCGTGGGCACCGGCGGCGATCAACTCAACACCGTCAACATCTCTACGATGGCCGCCCTTGTGGCAGCGGGCGCGGGAGCGCGCGTCGTAAAACACGGGAACCGGGCGGCATCGTCGTCGTCGGGCTCCGCTGATGTCCTGGAAGCCCTGGGCGTCAGGCTCGACTTGCCGATTGAGCGCGTAGCCAGCAACGCCGAAGAGGCAGGAATTACCTTTTGTTTCGCCCAGGTGTTCCACCCGTCATTCCGGCATACCGGTGTTGTGCGGGCGGAACTTGGTGTACCCACGGCATTCAACTTCCTGGGACCAATGACCAACCCGGCCCATGTCCAGGCTTCAGCCGTAGGTGTTGCCAACGCCACCATGGCTCCCCTGATCGCCGGGGTCTTGGCGCGTCGGGGGAGTCGCGGACTGGTGTTCCGCGGGGAAGACGGCCTCGATGAACTCACCACCACAGGTCCATCCACGGTGTGGGAAATCAGGAACGGGCAAGTCACCGAGCAGCGGTTCTCGCCAGCAGATCTTGGGATCGCTGCGGCGACCGTCGCCGATCTTCGAGGCGGCAACGCCGGGGCGAATGCCGCCGTCGTACGCGAAATACTTGACGGGAAACCGGGCCCGGTCCGGGATGCCGTATTGCTCAATGCCGCCGCAGGCTTGGTGGCCTTCGACACTGCTGCCGACGGACCGTTCCTGGACCGAATGAAGTCGGCCTGGCTGCTGACTGCGGAATCCATTGATTCAGGAGCAGCTACCCGGGTCCTCGACACGTGGGTCGGACTCAGCCAAAGGTAGGCGAGGCCCCAGGACCCCGGCGGTTACTGCTCGAAGCCCAGCGAAAAAGCGGCATCCAGGTCATGCTGGGAGTAAGCGCGGAAGGCGATGTGCGTGGTGGTGTGAACCACTGCGGGAATCTTGGAGAGTTTGTCGGCGATGACGTCGGCCAATTCCTCATGCTTCGCCACGCGCGCCACGGCAATAAGGTCCCATTCACCTGTGACGGAGTAGACCTCGCTGATCCCTTGGATGGCGGAGATCTCCTCGGCCGTCTCCGGGATACGTGAAGCGTCGGTCTTGATCAGGACAAAAGCGGTGATCACTGGGGGCAGCCTTTCCGAAGTGCAGCAGTGGACGTAGCAAGCCTAGTGCATCGGCGGGTGCTTAGGACTGGCGACTCCGACGACGGACCCGCACCACGAGGGCGATCACAGCGCGGTAGCCAAGCAGCAGGATCGCCAGGCTGATGAGGGCGACAATAATGAACGCGATCACCACGGTCTGTCCGGTGGCCACACGCAGAAGCATGCCCCCGGCCACGGTTCCAATCCACACGGCGACGCCGGCAGGCCAGGTCCGGAAGGGTGCCCGCCAGACCTTCACGGCGAGCCAGCCGATCGCCGCGCCCGCAAGAAACGGCCAGGCCGTGGAAAAGACCCCGGTCAGGACGTCAGCGCGCTGGTGCGCGTCGCGGCCGATGGCCGCGAAAACAAGAATGAGAATGGCGTCGGCCAGTCCGGCGATGAGGGCAGTGCGGACCAGGGTCGATTTTGCAGCAGGCATGGAAACGACACTATCCCGCACTGATGCCGAACTCGAACCGAGGGTCCCGCACCTTGTACCAAAGAGGTGCCACCCGACTCTTGAACCAGCACCGTGGACTGCGGAAGATGTGGCTACCACACTTGAAGCGACGCCAATTCCGGGAGGTAAAACATGAAGTTGATCCAAGTTGCCCAGCGGGCGGTGGACCTCAACAGGGCATCGGCGTTCTACTCGCGGCTGCTGGGCAGTGAACCGACCGGAAAATTCGATCCTCCCGGCTTGCTCTTCTTCGATCTCGACGGCGTCCGGCTTCTCCTGGATCGAGGCGCTCCGTCGTCGCTGATCTACCTCGACGTAGCCAATCTCCGGCCGTGTGTTGAAGAACTCCGCGCCTCAGGATCAAAGATCGTCCAGGAACCACAATTGATCTACAGCCACGTCGACGGGAGCCTCGGACCAGCTGGAACCGATGAATGGATGGCCTTCATAGAGGACAGCGAGGGCAACACAGTGGGCCTGGTTGGCCGCGAGGCAAGCGGAAGCTAGGAGGCGGGACAGCCGCCGTCGGGCAAGAATAAATTGGCTGTGGATGGTCCCGGCCGGCGCTGTTAGCATGACGAAAAGGCAGCTGATCGCGCTGCCCCAAACACTGAGGAGCCATGTAATGACCACGAACCTCAACCCCTACATCAGCTTTCGGGACAACGCCAAGGAGGCCATGGCCTTCTACCAGTCGGTCTTCGGAGGCGAGCTGACCCAAAGCACCTTCGCGGAGTTCCACGCGAGCGAAGACCCCGCCGAAAGCGACAAGATCATGCACGCGGCTCTCAAGACAGACAACGGATTGCTGCTGATGGCCGCAGACACCCCCAACAGCATGGATTACAGCCCGGGAAACAACATCTCGGTGTCGCTCAGCGGCGACGACGAAGCAGAACTTCGGGGCTACTGGGACGGACTAGCCGATGGCGGGACGGTCACCGTGCCGATGGAGAAGGCGCCGTGGGGGGACATTTTCGGAATGCTGACTGACAGGTTCGGCATTGCCTGGCTGGTCAACGTTTCGGGAGAGCAGCCTCAGTAACACGACAACGAAAAGCGCCCTCCGCCGCGCAATGCGGGACGGAGGGCGCTCTGCCTTCCGGCTATCCGGCCGGATTGGTTGTCTGGCAGGTCTGGTCTTGGGCGGTCTGAGCAACCACATCGTTGGGCTTGGGGGCCGGAAGTGTCGGCTTGTCCCCGGTGGCGAAGTCCTGCCCGGCGTAGAGCTGGACTCCCTGGACACTTGCTACCTGCTGCACACTCGTCGCCGGCAACCCGAACATCGCGGCGACGTCGGCGGCAACATCGGCAAAGCCTGCACCGTAGTAGACCATTGTCTGTGGCCTGGCATCGGCTTGGATCTTGGCCAGTTTCGTGAATCCTCCGGCGGAGAGAAGCGATCCGATCTCCTGGCTCCTGCCGGTCACGCCCGTTCCATTGGCGACGGTGATCGGTTGAAGCGCCTTGTTGTATACGGCTTTCGGAGCTTCCGTGGATGGAGCAGGGGAGGCCGCGGCGCTGGCTGCGGGCTGGCTGAGGTCGGCACTCTTTGTCAGGGCAGCAAAGAAGTTGCCCGCCGCCGGTTGGTCGAGGTCGAGCCGGTTGGGATCGGATGCGGCCGGGACGTTGGGCACGGTGATGAAGTTGACCTTGGCCGGGTCAATGTTCTTGAGCCTGCCGGCGATGGTCAACAGGGCCGGAACCGAAGCGAGTCCACTGTCAACAGTGAGGTTTTGGGTCACCGTATCAGCGATACTCAGCATCTTCTGGGGGTTTCCCAGCGTTCCATCAGCCTTGAGCTTCCGTACGAGGGAACCAAGGAACGATTGCTGGGCCTTGATCCGTCCAAGGTCCCCGCCGTCGGTGAATGCATGGCGGGTGCGCAGGAAGGCCAGGGCCTGGTCGCCTTCCACCTGCGAGGTGCCCTTGGGCAAATGCAGCCCGGAGTCGGGGTCGTTGACTGCAGAGCTCACGCAGACGTCGACGCCGCCGACGGCCTTGGAAAGCTCGGTCACGGCGTTGAAGTCGGCCATCATGAAGTGGTCAACCTCCAAACCCGTGAGCTTGTTGACAGTGTCAACAGCGCAGCCGATGCCGGCCTCAGCCATCGCACTGTTGATCATGGCATTTTGACGTTCGGGGTATTGCTTTCCGGTTTTGCTGTCAGTACAGGCCGGAACGTCGACCAACAAGTCCCGGGGGAGGCTGATGACGTTGACATGGTTGTTGTCCGCGGAAATATCCAGCAACATCATGACGTCGGATTGGCCGTAGCCGGAGGATTGGTCGGTGGTGCCGAACTGCCCGTTCTTCCCACTCCTGGTGTCAGTTCCCAGAATCAGGATTTGAAGCCGGTCCTTGCTGTCGTCCACCGGCCCTTCGGTCCTGACGCCTCCGGCGCCGAGTGCGGATGATGAGATGTTGGACTGAAGGCGCCATACCCAATACCCTCCGAACGCGATGACTGCGATCAGCAAGACAGCCACCGCGGCGCTGGTGATTTTGAACCAGCGAGGTGCACGGCGGAAGCTGAACCGCCGGCTGCGGGCAGCCAGTTTTCCCTGGCCCGGGTAGGCAACAGGGGGTGACTGGCCCGACTCCGGGCTGGGTGCATCGGGGCGAGTGACCAAAAGGGAACTACCTCTCCAGGGGAAATACGGACGGCCCCATTGTAGCTGGGGGCTCTGGGAAGGCTCGGTGAGGCCCCCGGTACCCAGTGGAGATGCCACGCAATGATTCAATGGGAACATGACTCTGAGTTCACTTGCGGCGTTCGTCGGGTTGTGCGCGATTTTGGCCCTCACTCCAGGCCCCGACTCCTTCCTTGTCCTCAGGTACAGCCTGTCAAACGTCAAGGCTGGCCTCTCAGCGGGTCTCGGTTCCTCGCTCGGCAGCATCTTTTGGGCAGGGCTTGTCGGCATTGGTTTGGCGGCCCTTCTGGAGCAATCGGCCGAGGCCTACAGGGTAGTGAAGATCATCGGTGGCCTGTATCTGATTTACCTGGGGATCAGCGCCTTTATCCACAGCCGGCGCGGGCAGCCCACTCGCCAGGAAGAGGACGTCCCTGGGACGGGCCCCAAACTGCGCTCAAGCTTCTTCGCAGGACTTGTTTCGTGCATGCTCAACCCCAAAGTTGGACTGTTTTTCCTCGCTGTGGTGCCCCAGTTCCTACCTCCGGGGGACGCATCGCTTGGACTGACGATGATGCTCGGAGTCATCGACTTCGCAATTTCGATGCTCTACCTCGGAGTCCTGTCTTTGGTGGCAACCAAGGCCGTTCTCTGGCTGAAGAGGCCATCTGTGACGAAAGCACTCGAACGGACCTCCGCCGCGATCCTTACGGCACTTGGCCTGGGAACCGCGGTTTCGGCGAACAGCTGAGAGAGATCACCTATTCGTTGTGAATAGTATTTGATCGCGCGGGAGGGACCGGCAGCGTCCCGTACCTAGTGTTCCCGGTATGAGGTCTCCTTCAGTACGCCGCAAGCCGTTGGCTGCGCAATTATCCATCTTCCTGCTCGCGGGCGCCGTCGGAGCTCTAGGGCTCAGCGCACCTCCCGCACAAGCTGCGTCAACAGCTGCTTTCGTCGTTCCGGATCCAACTCCCACCAAACTAAACTTCGCCAACGTCAATGGAGACACATGGATCGTGCCGGCCGGTGTGCGCTCCATCGATGTCCGAGCCTGGGGCTCCGCCGGCGGCGGGGGCGGACCAATAAATATTCCTGGCACGGGTTTTGTTGTGAGCAATGATGGTCCTGGCGGAGCAGGGGCCGACATTCGCGCCACTCTGCAGGTGACGCCCGGCCAGACACTGAAGATTTATGCTTCAATACCTGGCGGAGGAACAGGATCGCGACATAACCCAGGTGGCGGTGGACTAGGTTTCATTCGCGGAGGTTCAGGCGGTACCGGATCCCTCGCTGGATCTGCGGGTGGCGGTGGCGGCGGCGCGAGTGCGGTAGTGAACGGGCAAGGGACGCCGCTCGTTGTCGCCGCCGGCGGGGGCGGAGGCGCAGGCCACGGGGCTGCTTTCGTGAATTGCAACGGCGGTGCAGGCGGTGCCGCCAACCAGAATGGCCAGTCGGCCGACGGTTGGTGTGCGGGCGGGGCACCTGGCGCTGACGCCGGAGTAGTCGGGCCTAACGGCGCATCGGGAACCAGCGGTGGCGGAGCCGGCAGCTCGTCCAGCGGCGGCGGAGGAGGCGGTGGCGGAGCCGGTTGGCTAAGTGGTTCGGGTGCTCTTGGCAGCCGCGTAGGCGGCGCCGGAGGCGGTGGCGGTGGCGGTGGTAGCAGCTACGTTGACCCCACTGCGAGCAACGTGATCAAGGGCTACAACGCGGGTAGCGGCTCGGTCAGCATCTGGTACACCCCCGACTACGCCACAACGACCAGCGTTGTGGCGACGACGAATCCTTCCGTCTTCGGCACGCCCGGCGGCTACGTCGCAACAGTCGTCAACTCCGACCTTGGCAGTGTGGTTCCAAGCGGCGAGGTTGCAGTCACGGATAATACAGGCCTGGAGCTGGCAACAGCTCCTGTCGACGCCGCTGGAACTGCCAACATCAGTGCAATCGACCTACCCGCGGGTTCCCACGACCTCACATTCAGTTACCGGCCACGCGGTACTGATACCTACAGATTGCAGTCCTCCACGGCATCCCTGACCCAACTCGTGCAGCCCCTCTCAACGCGGATCGTCAATACGACGGTTTCCGCCGAGCTGCTGAGCAAGCCCGCTACGATAACGGGCACGGTGTCTGCTGACATGGCCGCGGCGATCGCGAAGCACGCGACTGCTTCGAGCGCTTCTTCTCCTGCGGTGCCCACGGGGCACGTGACGTTGAGTTTGAACGGCAACGTTCTCGGAACGGCGCCGCTGGATTCACAAGGTGACTTCACCACGGGCATCCCCTGGGTTGAGGGCAACCGCAACGTTCAACTCAGCTACGACGGCGACACCAACTTCAGGCCCGCGGAACCGGTCACGGTTCAAGTGAACGCCGCGCGGGCCCGACCGACCGTCCTCCTTGCTCCCTCGTCAACTTCCCTCTTCGAAGGCCGAACCGTGGACGTATGGGTAAACATAACGGCGAGCAGTTCGCTTCCGGTGCAGCCTGGCGGATCCATCATTTTGACAGTTGACGATCAGGTCCATCTGCCTGCGGTGACCCTGGTCTCCGGCTCGGCCACTGTCACCCTTCCGGCGCTGTCCACGGGGACCCACGAAATAAAAGTGGACTACTCAGGCGACACATATTTCCTGCCCGCTTCGGGAACGCCGGCTTCGGTTGCCGTGATTGCTCCGGTCGCGCCCACCGTCCCGGCGGCAGCACCCGGCGCGCCGAGCTCGGCGTCGTCCACAGTGGTCTTGCCCGCCGCATCGACGGCGGCATTTGGCAACCTGGCATACACCGGGTCCAACGGTCCGGTTTTTGCCGAATTGGCACTCGGGGCGGTTGCCGCGCTCATTCTGGGTTTGTTCTTCCGGCTCTGGAGCCGACCCCGAAACATTGGCGGACCCCGCGGCCCGCAGGGAAGAAATGGGTGATCTGCCCATAATATGGCGGCATGACGTCTCGCACGGTCGTACATCCCGCACTATCAAACGATGACACTCCCGCCGCTGTACTGAAACGCACACGCCAGTACCGCGGCGGGATTGTTGTGCTCACCGGGATTCAGGGGATCGGAAAAACGACGTGGTGCTTTCAGCTCATGGACGCTCTGAGGCGGTCAAACGTGGTGGCGTGCAGTGCGGACACTTTTGAAAGTACACTTCCGCTCTCCTTTGTTGACAAGCTCCTGGTAGCTTTAGGCCGTCGTGAGGTCGAACCCCTCTCGGATCCCGTCATTGCCGCCCGCCAATTATTGTCTGCGCTAGCTTCACGGCCCAAGAACATTAGTTGCATTGTCATAGACAATGCCCAATGGATAGATGAACGCTCCGCCAAGGCCCTGCGTTTCGTGCTGCAGAGACTCGCGGACGACAGGATCACAGTGGTCTTGGCAGGTGTTGCAGGAGCCGGTACCGCCGCCATCGATCAGATGGTGGGTGATGACCTGTCCTGGCGCTTCATCAAACGGATCACCTTGGAACCACTGAGTCCTGAACAGGTCCAGGACTACGTGGCGCGCGTCTGGGATCGAACGATGTCGGCGCGTGCGGCGGAACGGCTTCGAGGGAGCACCGGAGGTACTCCCTTGTTGATCAACGCCGCAATGGAGCATGCCGCCCGGCCCGAACATTCCGCCCAGAACCCCTGGCCCGATGCGGTGCCGTACATCGCCCCAGGAAACAATCCCTTTGCCGCCATGCTCAACGCATTGGAGCTTGGACCTGCCCGATCCGTCGTCGAGTTTGTGTGTGTCAGCCGCGACCCGATTGAACAAGAACGCGTGCAGCGGATTGGCGACGCTTTGAATGAACCAACGGATGTCGCGGCGGCACTGGCGAGCGGGCTTGTCCGGGGCACGCGGCTCGGGCAAACCGTGCAATTGCGCCCGTTTCATGATCTGCTCGCTGTCGGGGTGCGGGACAACCTCCAGAGCCACCGCTTGTCTTCCATCCATCGCGCAATTGCAGGCGAAGTCGATGATCCGAGACTTGCCTTGCAGCATCGATTGCATGTGCAGGAGCCAGGGACGGCCGGACTTTACGCTGAAGTGGCCTCCGGCGTCGATCAAGCATTGGCCGATGGCCAGCCGGAACTCGCGTTGCAATACCTACGCTCTGCGATGGACAGGTTCAGCGGAAGCCGCCGGGACGACTGCATCATCGAAGCCTGTCTTGTTGCGTCCGTCCACTATTCCATTGCCGAAGTGATGGACCTTCTGCCTCAAGTGCAATCCATGCGACCCGGCGTGGTGCGGGACTTCGCGCTTTTGCAGTTGCTTCAAATGAGGCCGGACCTGGACCGTGTCGGCCAATTTGCCGAAGAGCTGATCGCGAAAGAACTGAACCACCCTGACGAAGCCCTGCTGCGGGCCCACATTTCGTTGGCGATAGTCGTCTCACGGATGGTCTCCGACGATAAGTCCTCCACCGCCGTCGCTGTCGCCCAGGCGCACCGATACCTGGAGCAGCTGAGCCAGTCCAATGGGGCAGTCCAGGACCCCCGGCTTCGGCACCTGCCCTCGGGAACGGATCTGGCCCTGCAATTCGACGGATTCAATCTCATCGGCGCCAGCGGCACCCAGGATCCCGAGCTGATCTCCAAAGCCTTCGCCTCGCTCAGTGCACGGATAGCCGGCGCGAACGACAGTCCTGCACTTGCCGACGCACTGACCTGCCGAGCGGGCTTCCTCAGCGTGACTGGTGGCATCGAGGCGGCCACGGCAGATCTGGAGCGAGCCATGGAGGTCTCCGCTTCCACCGGGGTGGGCCTGGCAATCGGGCACACCAGGGTCGTGCTTGCATACTGCTATTTCCTGCTGGGAAGGGTGCAGGAAATGTTGACTGTGGTCCGCACGGCACAATTGCTTTCTTTGGATGTCAGCGACGTCTCCTCCCGCCCCCTCGTTTTCTCGATGTCCGCGGTCCTCGAGGCAGTACAGGGCCGTTCGGAATCATACGAAGCTGCGTTGCGCCGCGCGGAAGAAGTCCGGATCAGTGAATACGACACCTTTGGAGTCGAACTCAGTGGCCTTGCAAGGGTCGAACGCGCCCGTTCCTTGGCTGAATGGCAACAGCAGCTTGAAGCATCCGAAGCGATCACCTCGGCCACGCCGTCGATGCACAGCTACAGGATTGACGCCTTGGCTGGATTAGGTCGTGCGGAGGAAGCGGACAGGTTGTTGCAAGCTTGCAAGGAAATGAGCGGTCGCGGATGGTGGCCGGTGTATGGCTCCCTTGACTGGTTGGAAGGCAGGGTCAGCGAAGCGTATGGACTTTTCAGCGAGGCGGCCAGGTTCTATCGGCTCGCGGCGAAGGAATCACGCTTCCCTCTGTCGCAGGGCATTGCCCACCTCGATCTTGGCCGGCTGCTCGTCTCGGCGGGAAACACGAAAGCCGGTGCCACCGCCCTGAGGGGCGCGGTGCGGATCTTCCTCGCACTCGGTGCGGCGCCGTACCTCAGCCGCGCGATGAAGTTGCTCGACGAGCTGAGCGACAGGCCCGGCAATCCATACCTACAGGCATTCGAGTCACTGACTGGACGGGAACGGGAAATCGCCTTCTTTGCCGCACGAGGCATGACCAATAAGGAAATCGCCGCGCAGCTATTTGTTTCGCCCGCTACCGTGAACTTTCATATTCGGAATGTTCTGGCCAAACTTGATCTCCGCTCTCGCCGCGAACTCCGCCAGCTGTTCACCGCCGGTTTTGAAGGCTCCGTTTCTGATCATCGCGACGCTTCTCCCATTCGGTCATGAGTTCGGGAAGCCGTGCGTCCAGGAATCTGTAGAAACTCGCCATTTCGTCCTCAGCGCTAAGCCGTGTTCAGTTCGCGCCGTTTCATGCCCACTGTCGCCAAAATGGCGACCACCACCGCGATGCACAGCATCCAGACCCCTCCGCTCCAGTCCGTGGACGTGCCGATCGGCACGGGAGAGTGGGTGAACGGCGATATGTCGCGGATCCATTCCGGCATTCCCACGAGCCCGCCGAATAGCCCAAATACTGTTCCGAGGCCCAGCAAGGTCCAACCCAGGCCAACCGTCCACCCAGGCAGTGCGACGAACACCAGTGCGAGCACGCTGAGGTAAAGCAGTGCCGCGGGTAGCTGCGCGGCGGCCGCAGCGAAGGAGTCGCCGATGCGCGCAGAGGTATCGCCGACGGCGACGGCGCTGAGCCCCGAGGCAGCCGCGCCGCTGAGAAGCACCAGCACGATGGAAACGGTGCCCACTGTCAGATAGCCAATCAGCCACCTGGCTCGTGATACTCGCGTAGCGAGCACTTGCTCAGCTGTTCCCGCAACCTCTTCCTGACGCATCCTGATGATGACCTGGGTTGCGCAGGCGGCCGCAAGCACCCCGACCATCACGAAAATCGCAGAGATAAAGAGCTGGACCAACGAGCCTGTGCCTCCTGGAATGAGGCCTTCCATGACCTTCTCCACCGTCGGGTCTGCCGTTGCCGCGCCGGCGACCGCATGAGCAAGGCTGCCCGTGAGCAGGCCTCCGAATGCGCTGCCAACGCACCAACCAACAACCGTGGGCCATTGCAGTCGCCATGCGAGACCGAGTGAACTGGACAGGGAGTTACGGGCAGCCACGCGGCCGAGGCGGCCCGCGAGCAAGCTGGCACCACTGTCGCGTTGTGCCTGAAGTACGAAGACCAGCGAGAGAAATGCGGCAGTGAGCGCCAGGTTGAGCAGCAGGGGAGTAAGAGTGTTCGCGTCATAGGCGAGCGTTTGCTGGCCCCAGCCGATTGGCGAGATCCAGCTCCACCATGCCACCGTCATATGGAGGTGGTCGGCGGAAGGGGTGCCGAGGGCGTCGCCGATGCCACGGATGACGTATGCGGCTGTGACCGCAGCCGCGGCCACGCCGTTCGCGCCGCGGGAGGTGCGCATGAGTTGGGCGGCGAATAGTCCGACGGCGAGGAAGGTGAGTCCGACGGCGGCCGTCGCGCAGCCAGCGACGAACGACCCCTTGGCGTCCAGTCCACCGGCAATGAAGGCGAGCGCCACGAAGAGCCCGTTGACAACGTTGACGAGAGCGCCGAATACGATCGTGGCCACGGTAGGCAAGGTTCGGCCGGCCGGAGTCGCGGCGAGGAGTTCGGCCCTTCCGGACTCCTCCTCGGCCCGCGAGTGCCGCACCGACAGGAAAGTGTTCATGAGGCCGGCGAGCACCGCGATGAACGTGAAGATTTCGAAGAAGACGAATTGATCAAGTCCGCCTCCCTCAGGTGTTCCTCGAAGCATCAGGATGCTCGGGTTGGCGACGGCGAGTTGCAGGATATTCTGGCGTCCCGCGGGGTCGCCGTACGTCTTTTCCACCGCGGAGACAGAGAAGAGAGCCAGCAGCGCTATGCCGAAAATCCAGATCAGCAACTGCAAGCGGTCGCGCCGTATTCGCTGAAGGAGCAACGTGACCAAAGTGTTCATCGCAAGCTCGCCACCTTGGCTGCTTCCCGACGTCGGGCCTTGCGTGAGGGACTCCGTGCGAGCGATGCTTCAGCCGGATTGAGCTCGTCGCCGTAGTGCCGTAGGAACAGTTCCTCGAGCGACGGCGGAGCGACCCTCAGGCCTTTGACGTCGAGTTCCGTAAGCGCGGGCAGCAGGGACGAAATCTTGTCACTGTCCACTGTGAAGCGGGCACGACCGTTGACAAGGGCTAGGTCATGGACGGATGGAATGCGGGCAATGTCGGCCTCCGTCAGCCCGTTGCGTGCGAAGGACACCTCGGTTCGAGTCAGGTGGCGTAGCTCGGCGAGGGTTCCGGTTTCCACCGTCTTGCCGGCGCGGATGATGGTCACCCGGTCGCAGAGTTGCTCGACTTCGGAAAGGATATGGCTGGAGAGAAGTATCGTGCTGCCCAGCGAAGCCGCTCGCCTGATCTCCTGGTTGAAGACGCCTTCCATGAGCGGATCGAGTCCGCTGGTGGGTTCATCGAGGATGTACACGTCGGCCGGCGACGCAAATGCGGCTACCAAGGCTACTTTCTGGCGATTGCCTTTCGAATAGGACCGGCCCTTCTTGGACGGGTCCAACTGGAAGACTTCAATCAGCCGGGCCTTGCGCTCGGCGTATGCCGCTTTATCGTCGGTGCCACCGCGCAAGCGGCTGAGCAGGTCGATCGCCTCGCCACCGGAGAGGTTGGGCCACAGGCTGACATCGCCCGGCACGTACGCAATGCGCTTGTGCAGTTCCACCGCGTCGTTCCACGGGTCCTGACCAAAGACTGTCGCGTTGCCGCCGCTGGCCCGGGCAAGACCAAGCAACACCAGGATGGTGGTGGACTTGCCAGCACCGTTTGGGCCAAGGAATCCATGCACCTCCCCGGCGTCGACAGAGAGGTCGAGTCCGTCGAGTGCGCGAACCCGTCCATAGCGTTTCTCAAGACCATGGGCCTCAATTACTGTGTTCATATTTCGCCCGCTACGCTCGATTCACAAATTTGTGAATGTTCTTAACGGAACCTTAATGCGTGGCGCGAACGGTCGCACCGCCACGCGGCGCACAAGAGGCCGGTGGCGGTGCTTGGTTCGGCTCTGCGCCTGGTCCAGCTCAGCCGACCGAGGAAGCAGCTTTCCTGATCACGTCGGCGACCACCTTCGGCCGCGACACATAGACGGCGTGGCTTCCCGGAGTCTCGCTGACCGTTGCGCCTATCCGCTCTGCCATGCTGGCCTGCGCCACCGGCGGGATCATTTTGTCCTCGGTGACGTGTAGGTACCAGCTGGGCTTCACCCGCCAGGCGGCTGAGGAAATGACTCCGCCGAGCGCTTCCAGGCCCCACGGGACTTGCGAGTCGGCCAAGAATGCCGCTTGCTCAGGGGTGACGTCGCCAGCGAAGGACTCATGGAACTTATCGCGGTCGAGAAGGAGGAATCCGTCGACGGGAGGCAGGATGGGTGGCTGGGGGCCGTCAGCGGGGAATGTCTCAAGCAAAGAGTTCACGGACTCACCCTGGTCCGGCGCGAACGCCGTGATGTAGACGAGCGCCGATACCTTTTCGTGATTGCCCGCTTCGGTGACGACGGCTCCGCCGTACGAATGACCTACTAGAACGACAGGCCCATTCGCTTTGTCAATCACTTGCCGGGTGGTTGACGTGTCGTCAGCGAGGGACTTTGTGGGGTTCTGCACGACGCACACGTCGAAGCCATCTGCGCTCAGCTCGTCGTACACACCCCGCCAGCCTGATCCGTCGACGAATCCACCGTGAACGAGAACGATCGTTGGTTTCATGCTTTGCTCCTAACAGTGTTGGACAGGAGCAACGCTAGACTTCCGGTTGCGCGTGGTAATCCGTCAATTGACGTACATTCAAGGACGTAGATTGCTCGGCTCGGCCGAGAGGGCGTCACGCAAGCCGGCACGCGTCGAGATCCCGAGTTTTGAGAAGGTATGCGAAAGATGAGTGGAAACGGTTCGCGGCGACAGGAAGAGCGATTCGGCGATTTGTTTGTTTGAGAGTCCCGTCGCCGCGAGGTCAGCAACTGCAGATTCCTGCGGGGTTAGCGCGGAGGAGCGCACCCCAGGTGCGCCAAGTGTGCGAAGTTCCCGGTCGGCGCGCAGGGCCCACGCATTGGCACCTAGCTGTAGAAACATCTTCTTCGCTTCGCCGAGTTGCATCTTGGCGGCGGTGCGTTCCCGCCTACGTCGAAGCTGCTCTCCGAACAGCAGCCGGATCCGTGCGCGATCGAACCGCCAGCGCTCCCCGTCGGGGATGGCAAGAGCAGACTCGAACTTTTCCTTCCACTCCGGGCCTTCGTCCAGTAACCCGTGGGCGGCCAAGACGAGGGCACCCAACCGCGAGGAGTGGCCAGCGAGTTCCGTGCTTTCCATGACCCGCAGGTGCATGAGCGCCTGGGTCCTGCGGCCCGATCGCGCGCCTGCTTCAATGAGGTCGAAAGCCGACCAAATGGCGTGTGGGATGTACGCCGGAAGAATGCCTGGCGGGCTGATCGTCGCCGCGTGAGTGAAGGCTTCTTCGAATCGGCCGGCCGGCAAAGCCGTGAGGCACCGGATGTGCGACGAGTAATTCGCGAGGGCGACAAGTCGCCGGGGCGCCGCCCAGATGAGTAAGTCTTCGGCCGTGCTGTGAGCGAGCGTTTCCTCTCCACGAGCCGCCTGAACCAGCGCCAACAGGAACCTGGCCGGTGCAGCGGTCAGCGCATACCCGTGTTCTATCGAGAGATCCATACCTTCTTGGACCGCCAACTCCAGCGCGTCCCAGCTGCCGGTGAAATAGTCGTCATTGGCGAGCAGAAAGAGCGCCTGAATGGCGGGGGTGATTGCTTCCCCTCTGCGCCCGTCTTCGACAACTCGCCAGAGGGCATCGCGCATGCCTCCAAGGGAATCGATGTAGGCTCCAGCGGTGGCGAAACGCACTATGTGCAGCGGATCGGTAACGAATCGAAGACGATCTGTCGCGCGACGAAAACGCTCGATGACTGCTCCCTCCGCGTGAGCGGCATCAACGAAGAGTTCGATCTGAAACCGGAGTACTTCGGGCAGACTGCCTTCGGGTGACTCCTGAGCCAAGAGAGATTGCCAGAAGTCGCCATTGCCCCCGAAAAAGCCGACTAGAACGAGCGTGTATAGAGCTTCGACATAATCACGGCCGTCCGCATCCGGCGCTGAAGTTCCTGCTGATAGAGCGGCAAGCAAGAGTCTGCGTGCGGTTGCAACGTCCCCTTCGCTGTTGAGCAAGTTGTACGTCACAGCAATGACGGTCGCCAGCTGTGGTGGATGCGATTGGTTTCGAAGCGATTCGGCGAGCAGAGCTGGACTTTCACCGATTGCCCCGGCAATCGAAGATCCAAGGTATGCCGCGCGTGCCACTCGGCGCTCACGGTCGCTGACGGAAGGAGTCAATTCCGCAGCCTTTAGCATTGCAGCTGTTGCTCGCGTGCCGTCGCCAATTTCGATGAACCGCTGGGACACGTTCTCGAGAAGCGCCGCAACTTCCTCATCGGGGCCCGTTGCCGCTTGGCCGAGGTGCCAGGCCCGCCGTTCAGGTTCGTCCGCGAAGGCCTCGGCGAGTATTGCGTGCACGCGCCTGCGCTCCTCGTCCGTCGACCGCTCGAACACGGCCGAGCGAATCAGCGGGTGACGAAATTCCCAACGCCCGGAACGGGAGTTGAAATGCACTACGCCTGCGCGCTCCGCGGGGGAGAAGTCTTTGTGGCCAGCACTCGTCGGAATGCATCTTTCGATGGTCATCCTGTTCTCGGCTCCGGCGAGGACCACGAAGAGCAACATTTCACGCGTGTGTAGAGGCAGCGCCGACAGCCGGTCTTCGTAAAGAGATTTCAGCCGGTTCGTGAGCGGCAACATGCTGGGCAACGGCTGCGCACTGGGGTATTTGAGAGCTGCGGGGAGCTCCAGGAGTCCGAGTGGATTGCCAAGCGCTTCACCTTGGATCCGCCGTCGAACGCTTGCGGACAGAGCCGGAAAGCGATCGACGAGCAGAGCGTCCGCGGCATCGTCGTTTAGCGGAGGAACAAGAAGAGCTGGAAAGCCACTGCGGACGAAGACCCTGTCCTCGTCCAGTCGTGCTGCCACAAGGATCTTGGCCGATGCGTCGCGGAGACGGCGGCCAAGGTAGGTCAAAGTCATGGCGGAAAGCAGGTCCATCCACGGAGAGTCATCCACCATCAAGAGCAGGGAGTGCGATTTTGCGGCGGTCATTTGCAGGAGGGAAAGCACCGCGGCACCCGCAACCAGGAGGCCAGGCATCGCCCCGGTCCGAAGGCCGCAAATGATGCCGATCGCTTTCTGGTGGTCCGGGGCGAGCTGGGCGAGAGAGTCGATCAAAGGGAGCAACAGCTGATTGACAGTGCTGTACGGAAGTTCTGCTTCAAACTCGAGGGCCCGCGCGCGAAGCACTCGAGTGCCGTTCAGCGAGGCTCGATCGCCGATGAATTCAAGCAGGGCCGATTTTCCGACTCCGGGATCTCCACTGACGACGAGGAGGGAGTCCCTTCCAGATTCGTTAAGGAAGGCATCTAGCCCCTCAACCTGGACGTCCCGACCCTGCAACTTTGCTTCCATCAACCTGAATCTCCGACGCGCGGTCTTCACCTATGAGGAAAGGCTAAGAGACTAGCTGAAGCGTGACAAGGATGGCGTCCATTTGCTCGTGCTGGACGCCGTCGCGCGAGCGGCGCTGCGCCGTCGGGCTCAATGCTCGGCGGCGACGGCCGGAACGCTGCGGTCAAACACCGTCAGGACGACCATGGATGCACCGATGGCGACCAGAATCCAAGCCAAAGTGTGGAAACCCGCGTCGGTGGCGGACGGTCCGAAAGCGATGCCGATGAGGCTGGAGGATCCGATCGCGCCCAAGTACATTGACGTCCGCAGCAAGCCCGAGGCAACCGCGATCTCCGCAGCAGTCGTTTGCAGGTACAGCGCCGCCTGATTGGCAAAACTGCTAAAACCGTTGGTCAGGCCCAGCAGAAGGGTCATTCCGATCAGCAGCGCGACGCCGGAGCCGTGGTTTGCCAGCAGCATCACCCCCGCGGAGAGGGCCAAAGCGACGCCTGCGAGGATCAACGGCCAACGGACCCAGGCTCGACCCGAGACGACCCGCGCGACGACGATGCTCAGCAGGCTCAGCGGAATCAGAATCAGCCCTACCATCGCCGCGTTCAGCCCCATGCTTTGTTCCATCCACTGGCTGGCCCCGTACATCGAGGCATATGTGGCCAGTGCGGCCAGGATCGAACGCAGGTAGGTACGCTGCAGGGGTCCGTTCCTTCCCAGCATCCGGACGTCGATCAGCGGACTGCGCGCGTGCCGTTCCCGCAACAGCAGCGTCCCCGCCAGCACAACAGCCAGCACGGCAAGCCACCAGGCCGGCGTCGTCAGCGCCGAAAGGAACACCAGCAGCGAGATGATCGCACCAGCGAACAGGCCGATCCCCGGCAGGTCCAGCATTGTGAGCAGGCTGCCCAGGCCTTGCCTTTGAACCGGCGCGTCCTTTGCCACGCCGATCAAAGTGAAGGTGAAGGCCACAAGGGCCAGCGGTATGTTGACTGCGAACAGGGCCCGCCAGCCGAACGAGCCGGCCAGCACTCCACCAAGGGGCAAGCCGACGACGGCGGTCACTTGGGCGGCGATCGAAAAGTTGCCGAGGACGCGGCCCGGTACGCCGATGCCGGACTCGTCGGCTCGCCGGCGGACCAGCGCCATCGCCGTCGGGTAGCACGCTGAAGTCCCAATGCCGATGAGGGCCCGCGAAACGAGCAGCACGCCCAGGTTCGGAGCCAGCACTCCGACGACTCCAGCCAGCAGAAGGACGGCGACGCCGGAGAGGAATACGCGCCTGGGCCCGAAGAGGACCGAGAGTTTCCCCATGGTCGGTTGGGCCACTGCGCTGCATAGATACAGCACGGAGATGAGCCCGGCGGTGGCGCCCGGACTCGAGCGAAAGTCAGCCCCGATGCCCACCAGCGCGGTGGCGATCATCGAGCTGTTGATCGGGTTCAGGGTGGAGCCAAGCAGCAGCGGTGCTGTGAATCTCCAGCCCAGCGGGTTCGAGGGCTGATTTCTTTGCTCGGAAGCCGGAGCGCCGGCCGCGTTCCGCGGGGGAGTCAGCCCTCGGTTGCCCGTGCCAGCTGACGGACTCGATGGTAGGGCGGCGTCCCGCGCGGTCACGACCGGGTGGCTTCGAGCACGTCCAGGATTTCTTGCGTCGTTCCGGTCTCGCCCAGTCGGGGAAAAATCCTCGTGACGGAGTTTTCGTGGGCGGTCAAATTCAAATCGGTCATCGCGTCGAGGGCGAGGGTGACATTGAGGCAGGCTTCGTGGGCGCTCCGCGCGGTGGATTCCACCCCGATGCTGGTGGCGACACCGGTCAGCACCACCTGGGTTACACCAAGGTCTTCCAGGAGTGCGCCAAGGCCCGTGTTGGTGAAGGCTCCCCACGTCTTCTTCGTCACAAGGTGATCGCTTGGTTGCGGGTTCAGTTCAGGCAGCAGTTCGGCGAAATCGGCGGGGAACGCCCTTCCCGAGCCGCTGCTTTGATCTGTCCGGCCCGGAGCACCGCCGGTGACGTTGACCAGCACCACGGGCAGTCCGTAGCTACGGAATGCATCCGCCAGTGCCGCGGAATTCCGCACGATTGGCTCGAGTGGATGAGCTTTCGGGGCGGCAACTATTCCCTGCTGAAGGTCAACAATGATCAGGGCGGTCTGCGGGTCCAACGTGGTGATGGTCATGTGTATCACGGCTCCAAAAGGCGTTTGAGTAGGTGAATGGTGCCGGGCAACCGTTCCCGCTCGTCCGGCGTGAGTTTGGACTGGATGGTGCGGTAAAGCCAATCAGCCTTGGCAGCTCGGCTAGCGCTGATGCTCTCCCGGGCTTCAGTTGTGAGGGACAGGATCCTCTGACGGCCATCGGCCGGATCAGGGCCGCTCTCAACAAGTCCTGCGCTCGAAAGGGCGGAGATGATGGCTCCCATGGACTGGGGCCGCATTCCCTCCGCGCGGGCCAGCGCTGACAACGTGGCCCGGCCGTCGCGCTCCAAGTGGATCAACACAGCCTTTTGCGCATTCGTCAGGTTGTCCACTTGGGACTGCTCACGCAGCCGCCGAGTCAACTGGCCAATAAGGACACGAAGCTCGGCGGCAGCTTCGAGCATGCCCGCCGCGTCTGCATCCGGGTGAGGGTTCATGACGACGACGCTACCAGATAGTAAGGCAAACTGAAAAGGTTGCCTTACTATCTATATTTGCCGGGCCTAGACAGGTGGCGGGTTACGAGGGTTCAGCAATCTCCACGGCTTCACCGCTCACGACAATCCCGCCCAGCGGAGGAATGTCGACAGTAAGGACACTTGCGCGGCCGACGTGGCTACCTTGATGGACAATGACCCGGCTTGGCGTCTCCACGAGCGAAAGCAACCTGAGGTATGCGCCGAAGGCCGCGGCAGCCGAACCCGTCGCCGGATCTTCAGTGATGGTTCCCACAGGGAAAAGGTTGCGAGAGTCGAACTCGCCGGTACCGATCTCGCAGAGCGTCGTTACGGTGCCGGCCCAACCCTGGGCATCCATCAGCGCACGCATGGCATCCGGGTCGAAAACGAACGAGTCAAAGGTCTTCCGTTCGGCGAAGACAAGAATGGGGTGCCAGTTTCCGGCAAAAGCAACCATCGGAGGGTAGCCCGGGTGCAGTTCGCTTTGGCCCACGCCGAGCAATCCGAGCAGGGAGTCCAGAACACCGTCCGCGAACTCGGCAACTCGGGGCTCCACGCTCGTGAAGCTTGCCGTAACCGTAGCGCCGCGACCTGCAGTCTCAATCACAACGGGCCCTACCTCCGTATCGAACACAAAGGTTCCCGCACCATCACGCCCTGACAGCGCGACAGCCAAAGCGATAGTGGCATGGCCGCAAAACGGCACCTCGGCGATGGGGGAGAAGTACCGCACACGGTTTCGGCGGGCGTCCCCGTCAACACCCTTCTCGGTGACAAAGACCGTTTCCGCGTAACCGATGTCAGCAGCGATGGCCTGCATCCCGGCGTCGTCGAGGCTGCTTGCGTCGAGGACGACGCCCGCCGGATTTCCGCCGTCGGGCGTGACGGTAAAGGCGGCATAGCGGAGTACATCCGGTGTCTGTTCCATCCGGTTATCGTCGCACGGAGTCGCCGTCATGATCGAACAGCGATGGAACGGACTGGGCAGTATTTAGCGTTCGACGGCGGGGGTGGACCATGCCACTTCTCGAGACCGATACCGGGGACTACCCGATCGCGGAGTCGGGGGGTCGTTCGAGCCCCCCCATGACTCCGCTCCGATCAGTGCTTGTCATGCAGGAGCAGTCCCTCGGCGTCCACCATCCGCCGTTCCTTGTCGAGGTCGAGGCTGCGGCACAGCACGAAGTAAAGGATGCCGGCGACGGGCAGCCCGACGAAGATCGAGTAGTCGACGCTGCCCAGCCCCTGGGCGATCGAGCCCACGAACGGAGCCGTGACCATGAACGGGATCATGGCGGCGATGCCGACGACGTATGCAGTGGTGCCGCGCCAGCCCCATCGACCGTAGATACCGCCGGGGTTGAAGATCTCGCCAATGACGTACTTGCCCTTACGCACGAAGAAGAAGTCGACAAGGTTGATGGCGGTCCACGGCGTGAAGACGTAGGCGATGAAGATCAACACATTGCCGTAGAAGGCGTTGAACCCGTCGATCCCGACCACCTGCGAGATGACGAACACCAGCACGAACATCAGCCCAATCGTGATGGCCCGAAGCTTCAGGGTCGGCTTGACAGGCCGGAACGAGTCCAGGATCGAGATCATCGTGAGGCTGCCGCCGTACTGGTTGATGCCCATGACTGAGAGCAGGCCGACGAGCAGGGCTGCGATCACGATCCAGCCGAAGACGGGGCCGCCAAAGTTCACCGCGGCGGCAAGGAATCCGGTCACCGGATCGGCGTCGGGCGATGCGGCCGCCATGATTGCACCGAGCACAAACACCCAGATACCGGAGATCGCGCTCGGCAGGTAGGTCCACCAGAAGCTCGCCTTGACGCCGATCGACGAGGGAAGGTAGCGGGAGTAGTCAGACACGTAGGGCGCCCAGCCGAGCTGGAATCCGGCCATAATGACGAAGACTGTCATGAACGCCGGGCCGTTAAAAGCACCGAGTTCGAAGGCGCCGATCGGGAGCGCACCATTGGTCAATGCGGCCACGGTCAGGGTGCCCATGAGACCGATCAGCGGAAAGGTCAGCCACTTGTTCACCCTGTGGATCCAGTCGTAGCCGAAGAGGGCAAGCATGGCAGCAAGGACGGCGGCGACCGTGTAACCGATCCGAGGCGGCACCGCGAAAAGCAGATTCGTCGCAGAGCCGGACAGCAGCGCGTCGCTCGTGTTGAAGGTGACGTAGTTGACCAAGGCAGCGATGAAGACCGTGATGGCTGCACCGATGTATCCGAACTGAGGACGCGACTGCACTAGTTGCGGTAGCCCAAGCTGGGGGCCTTGCGCGCTGTGGAAGGCCATGAAGAACGTGCCGAAGAGAGAGCCGAGCACGGTTGCTATGATCGTCCACATCAATCCGGCTCCCACTGCAAGCGCAGCTGTTCCCGTCGCCATCGCGGTCAGGTTGATGTTTCCGACGAACCAGATGGCCCCGACTCCGCGCAGCTTACCGTGCCGCTCATTGTTCGGGACCCAATCAATCGACCTCTTTTCCATTCCTCTCGCGACCCGGGGAGCTGTCGACGTCGCCTCAGGCAGGGGGAGAGGGGCGACACTGCCCGGTAGCGGCTTCACCGGGACCGGAGCGCCTGACGGTGGACCTTGGTTAGCGGTTTGGCTCATGTTAGGGGCCTTTCTAGAGAAACAGAGGTTCCTGCGCGGAGACGTATAGTCCTGGCGGGCATGAGGGAGGGGTTCCGGCCTGGACCGTTCAATCGCAAACACTGCATTGAGATGTGCATCACAAAATGAATAGGGTTCATTTATTATGAACTCGAGACCTTCGGAGCGCAAGCAAAAACGAGAACCATTCGTTTAAATTTCGCTCCAACCGACACTGGAGGCGCTCACCGTTGACCATGAGGCACCCCTTGTCGCCATGGCGCGCCACAGGGGTCTGTTTCTTCGGGCGAAACGACATTACGTCGGCGCATCCAACGCCTCAGTCTCAAGCCTCCAGGTCGTGGATCGCTGCGGCCAAAAACGGACATTGCCGCAGGTCAGAGCAGTTTTCGGCGGGACGGCGCTGTCCCGTCTCAAATAAGTTGAACCACGTCGCCCAGGAAATGCGCGGTTGGGTCAACTCAAGTGAGACACGTTTCCCCTGCTTTGTCTCACTTGAGTTGACCCAAATCGTTTAATCCCGACCTGCGCGGTATCGACGCTCATCGACGCATTCTCGGACTCAGTCCCCGCGAACGCTTTCTGGTTTCTCCCAGCCTTCGCCGGCCGGCAGTGGGACGAGCTTCCTGGCAGCGTCGTTCTTCCGGTTGCTCCCCAGTCCGACTCTGAGTTGTTCAAGCCGCCTGTGGCCGGCCAAGACACCCACATCCTC
Source organism: Arthrobacter sp. B2a2-09 (assembly GCF_027587375.1). GTDB lineage: Bacteria > Actinomycetota > Actinomycetes > Actinomycetales > Micrococcaceae > Arthrobacter. The sequence continues at coordinate 335,758 of NZ_JAMXIC010000001.1, read as the reverse complement.
TGGCTGCAGATGGGCCATGTCGAAAACCGCGACGCGGCGAAGAGACGGTGCAGTCAGCAGGGGCGACAGATCGGTGAGCCCCTTCATGGTTTCGAGCCAAACTGTCTCCAGCTTGGAAAGGCGCGTGAGATCAGGAAGTTGTGTGACCTGCTTCAGGGACTGGAGGAAGAGGTAGCGGAGATGCTTCAGTTCGGCGACAGGCGAGAGATCACTTAGGCCTCTGACCATCCATAGTTCTAGATAGTCAAGCCGCCCGATGGTGGGGAGGAGGGCGAGATCGCGCGTGCCACCGAGCTTGAGGTCTAGCGCTCGTAGTTGCGCAAGAGGCTGAAGGATTGACAGGTCGGGCAAAGTGATTGATCGGAGGGTGATGCTCCGCAAGGTCCGAAGCCCGGAGATAGTATCGATGTCTTTCGTCTGGCCCTCGAGGTAGAGCCGTTGGAGGCTGGTGAAGCGCCCCAAAGGTTTGAGTGAAAGTTTCTTTTTCGTCTGTCCGAGTCCGATCATCGTGGCCGACGACGGGAGGTAACCAAGACCTTCGATTGACTCGAGTGAGTGGTAGAGCGCATCAGCCGAGAACTTGTCAAGGTTCGGGAAGAACCTGAGGAAGTCTAGGTCGCGGATGGAACCGTCGCTGGAACTGTATGCTCGAAGGCTGACCGAGGGATATTGTGCAATCCACTCTGCAAGCACCCTGTAGTCGGTTTCGGTGAGTGCCCGGCGGAACTGTACTACTCGACAGCGCGGGTCAAGTGGGCGCAGCATATCTCCCGTGAGCGGGGACTCGACGTCTCGTATGAGCGGATAATCCCTGCCCAGGGCCAGCGTTTCAGCCACCTTTCCCCCTATCTATCGGTAGCCCAATGTTCCTTGGAAACCTTCGAAGTGGACTTGTTTGTCTATCTTTTGAAGATCACGGATCCCATAGTGCCAGAAGCTGGTACGGCGCCGCGGCCAGGCTTTCTGTTAAACACGGATCGGGCGGCGTACCGTGGTGGTGCCTCTTCATGGCGCAGGTCATCGAGGGGCAGACGGACGAATCGTGTCTGACCCTCGAAATCCTGGGAGCCAGTCTTCGGTCATCCAGTGGCGAAGCGGGTCGGAGGCTCCGCGCGGGTGCCATCCGTCGGTGATTTCAGCGCTGATCCGGTCCAGGAAGAGATCGGGGCGGCGTGAGTGTGCGATTTCAGCCCAGTGGGGCGAAGCCATGGCCGCGGTGAGGTTGACGATGGACGGGTAGAGCGAGGCTGCCACGATTGCGTGACTGTTGGCATGCCGCGGCTGTTTGGCTGCCAAGGCGTCGTATGTGTCCGTGGCGGCAGTGAAGTGGTGGAACCGGTCGTACCAGCGCCAGTTGATGACAGAGGCGATATGGAAGGCTTTGCGGACTCCGGAGCGTCCGTGCCGTGTGATGAGGTTTTTGTGATGGTGCCAGGCCGTGGTGATCTCGGGGGTATCGCGGATGGACAACTGGTCGGTGACCCCTGTGACACCGTCTCCAAGCCAGAGGCGATGGCGCGGGCAGATGACCTGTTCGTGGGTGCTGTAGATCTGCACGAAGCGGCCGGCGCCGCGGGCAAGGGTGCAGCGGTTGCAGGCGACGGTGTGGGTTGTGCGGGTGGGACGTCCGGCTAGTTTCCACCTCAGTGATGGATCCAGGTCGGGCTGGACAAACTGTGGCATCGCCAGCTCCAGTACGTCCGGGTCGCAGTTCGTCCATGCCGCAAGGCTTTCGATCCATGGGCGTCGGTTGCGCTTCAAGAGGGTTCTGAGCTGACCGGGCCGGAGGATGTTGGCGGTTTCGAGCCGCCAGATGAAGGAGGGCGTGGTCTCGTCCTTGTAAGGATGGACGGGGCGGGGTAGTGGTCGGGGTGTCATCGTGCGGACGGGGTGGTCGTGGCGGGTCGGGGTGCTAGGGATTCGGCTGCGTGGTCGATGCTCGTCTCGTTGAGTAGTTCGCGGTCTATCTTCTCGGTGCCGGTGAGGATGGCCATGATGGCGGCTTGGCGGATCAGGTGGGAGAGGCTGCTGATGCTGCCGCCGGTGCGGTAGTGCAGATGCTGGGCTTGGGCGGTGAGGGTGCCGGGTTCGTGGTGGTGCAGGCGCAGGCCGTTTTCGAGGGTGGCGACCAGGGCCTGCCATTCATCGGTGAACGGGAACGGGCCGGTGGTCTTGAGAACGGAGCGGGCGGAGATCTGCCGTCCGCGGAGACCGGTGAACAGTCCGGAGTTTTCGACGTTGATGCCGGCGTAGACGAAGGTGGCAGGCATGTGTTCGGTGAAGTATTTGAGGTGGTCGGACATGTCTTCCCCGGCGCTGGTGGCCAGGTTCAGGTTGTGGATCTCGTCCACGATCACGAGGTCTGTCTTGGCGTCCGTGAGGACCTGGCAGACGGCGTCGGCGATGTCGGTGACGTTCTGGCGGGGGCGTTGGGGCAGTCCGAGGAAGTTGGCGAATTCGCTGGCCAGTTTCCGCGGGGAGCCTTTCGGCGGGGTGGTGATGTAGACGACAGGGATGCGGTCCTGTCTGGGGTATTTGCGCCGGATGAGCAGCTCGTGAGTTTTGCCCAGGAGTTTGATAGCCGTGGTTTTGCCGGAGGCCCAGGGGCCGGAGACGACCAGTCCGCGCCGGGCGCTGATTTCACGCTGGTTAAGCATCATCAACAGCCGCCCCTGGTTGGTGATGGAGCGCACGGTTGAGGTTTCCACGATCACCAGTTCGGAGTGGTAGCTGATCCGCTGCTCGTCGTAGCGTTCCCGCGCAGCAGCATTCATAGCCGCCCGGGTTGCGGGATCGGGCGGGTCGATCGTGGGCGCGACGGAGGTAACGAAACTCCGCCATCCCTGCAGTGTGGTGGTCGGCGCCCGGCTGGCGCTGGGGACTTCTGCTGCTTCTACCACCATTCGTCGGCCCTTTCCTGGGGGTTATAGATTCTCAGCGGAATGATCTTGGCCAGCTTTTCGGGCCGGTCCGACTGTTCGTCTGGCGCCTTGGAGGACTCTGTTTCAAGACCGGGGGCCGTGCCGGTGCGGGATTGTGTAGCCTCGGGGGCGGGCACGGGCCGAGAAGGCGCTTCGACTGCCCTGCTCCGGGCGATGGCGCGGCGCACCTTCTTGGCTGTCTTGTGGGACTTCGGGGCTTCGGGAGATGCGCGGTCAAGAAGATTGTCGACCGCGGCCTTGATCGTTGCCTCGGACGGACTATCGGTCCCGCGCCCGGCAACCATTTGCCGTCCGAGCTCCCAGATCGTGTCGCCGAACGGCTGCGGACTGGCGTGGAGTTGCCGCCAAAACGCGGTGATCCAGCCACCGCCATGGTGGTTGCGGACCCAAACGCGGGTGACGTCGTAGGGGTCGTAGCGGATTTCCCAGAGCTGTCTAAGTGCCTTCATACCGGACTCCTGACCCCGGTAGGGATTGAGCTCTGCGCTGTCGTAGATCCGGTGGCGGATCTTGACACCGTAGCTGTTGATGACCCGTGTCACGGCTGGGAGCAGCTGGATATAGTGCTCCGCGTCCAATGGGACCGGCACGTAACCGGCGACATTGAGCAGGGCAGCGTATTTTTCATTCGGGCTGAGGATTCTGCCCGGGGTCAGCGGGTCGCGCAGCCCTTCGTGGGGCCGGTTTTGCCATGCGGTGATGATCCATTCGTCCAGGAGGTCCTGCAGCTCGAGCAGGGAGAAAACGGCCTGGAGGTCGGCGTTCTTGCCGCGGCGTTCAACGGAGGAACCAAGGTATCCGGTGACGTACTGGGCAAACAGCGTCCCCACGGATTGCAGGGTCCGCTCCACGATCGGTTTGTCCGTAGGGGTGTCGGGGTGGGCCGGTTGGAAGCTGATACCCAGACTTCTGCAGGCGTTCTTGAAGGTGTGGGATATGTAGGCCTTGCCGTGGTCGCAGACGATGGTTTCGGGCATGATGATCGGCTTCGCTGCCGCGTTTTGCAACCTGGCATCGATGGAGCGCATGGCCTGGTAGGGGAGTGCCGAGGCGGCCATGGACACCGCCTCGGACCAACCGGGCCGCATCGTTTCCGGGGTGACGCAGCGGGCCAGCAGCAAGGCAGCGTCGACCGCCTTCGTGGATGGTCTCAGCACGGCGGCGGGTATGCTGCGGGTGGCCACGTCGACGAGTGCGGTGAGCTCAACGCGGCCGGTAATTCCGTCCTCGAACTCGACGGCGATGTCCAAGGGAGTGGAATCGATCTGCATCAGTTCACCGGGACGGACGGGGTGGACGGCTCCGAACGGTCCATCGGGTTGCTGGGACAGCGTTCGTCGGGTGCGTGCCGAGCCGGTGGCATGGCGGCCCTGCGCCAGTTTCTTGACCAGGCGGTGGAAGGTTGCCCGGGACGGGATTTCCACGTCGCTCCCGTGTTCAGCCTGAACGTGCTTTTCCACATCCCGCCGGATCCGGTCCATGGACCCGGAGGACTGGTCCGTGTTGTGTTGCAGCACGATGGTGAGTGCATCGATGAAGCGTTGGTCCACCTGTCCGGCAGTCGGTGTCCGGCGGACGAGGCGCTGATCAACCAGGCCAACGATGCCCTGGGTTTCATAGGCGCGGGTCAGCCGCTTGAGGGTGCTGAGGCTTAGAGGATTTCCCGTCTCCTGGAGTTCGGCTTCCTTGGCCAGCAGCCGTTGCCGCAGAGATCGCGAGGTCACGTCGTAGTCCCGGCGGGGCCGGGTCCCTGGCTCGGATCCGGCTGAAACGCCGTCGAGGACCTCCGTGATGTGGTTCTCCAACCAGTGAGCCCGATCCTTGGCCGGGGCGCGCAGAGCCCCGAAGATCTTGGATTCGCCGAGACCTCTGCGGCGAATCCCGTCAACGCCGATCAGCTTGAATGACTTGTCGGTAAGGAGCGTCGTCATCAGGACGTTCAGTGGTGTTTCCTGGCCGGCCCTGAGTTCCGCGACCTCTCCGTTCAAGGCGGCGAAAACGTAATCTTTGCCGTCGAATTCGACCCGATCTCCGAGGCGGAGCATTCCCGTCTTGTGTGTCGTCACAGCTTTGCTTTCATAGTCACTTCGGAGTCCTGCCCGAGCGTCCGGGTGCTCAGCTCCGTGGTGAACGTGCCGGTCCAGAGCAGATGAAACAGAGTCGGCAACACGGTCACAGGGTGGCCGACGGCAGCGGTCAAGTGGTCGATTGTCCTCGGACCGTTGTACAGGCATTCCTGCATCGCCTGGGCATGGGCAGGATCCAGGCAACGCGGATGTCTGTAGCCAGACAACCAACGAAGGTTGGCAACGAAGGCCCGGGGGAGTCCGCCGACTCTTGTGTAGCCCCAGCCGACTGAGGCGCAAGCGGACTCCGTGGCCGTGAACACCTCCTGATCACGCTCACGAATGCGCTCATCCGGGCGCACATCAACGACGAGGCCAGTGCCATCACTCAGCCGTGCGAAGTAATCCGGTATGTGCCAGCGGTGCCCGCCGTCGAGCTCAAAATCGAGGCGGAATGGTTGTGAGGCGATGCCCACAACGGCGGGATCGAAGTCAAGGGCAAGTAGATGGTCCCGTTCCAACCAGGACTCGTAGCCAACCAGGCGGGCATTGGTGGCGCACCAGAGCAGACCGGTGAAATTGCGCTGTCCTTTGAAAGAAGGGAACACTCGGGCAGGCGAATAATCCTGGAACGGCAACCACCACGCCGCGTCAAGCGGTTGAGTCGTCAAGGAATCGGATTCGTACTCGCGCGCCGAGACATGGCACACGCTGGAAACGTAGCCCAAATCCTGCCTGACCGCTGACGAAGAAGCCGTCATGGGCCAACTGTAATGAGACAGAAACCACTAATGGCTCAACTGTAGTGAGACACGCCGAATAGATGGACTGACTGTGGTGAGACAGATTCATCTAATGGTCCATCTGTAGTGAGACTGGGCAACGTTAGATGAGACAGGACAGGCGCGAAGATCCCGCACGCGACATTGGGGGATGGGCGATCATGCAGCAGATGCAATAATCACGACTTTACTTTACATAATGTAGATTATCGGCGTTAAAAGTACGGGAGTAGAAGTGGTTGCGAGAACTCCTGTCCCATGACGAATCCGGCGTTTCCGCAGGTCACCATCGTTCCGCACCGCCGAGGCACCAGCCCAAGACTCGCCAAGCCCGGACAAGACCAAGCGCTCAAACAAGTCATCCACGACAACGGACTAGAAACACGCGACCGGGCCGCCGCGATCCTCATCCTCGTCTTCGGACAACAGGCTGAAAAAATCGCACGGCTGACCTGGGACGACGTCGCAGTCACCGACGAACTAGTCACCATTCAACTCGGAACCATCAAGATCTCGTTACCGGACCCGTTAGCCCAGCCATGGCGGGAGCTCGCCGCAAATCCGGGCCACGACCTCACCGCAGCACACCCGAACACCAAGTGGGTATTCCGCGGAGCATCACCCGGGCGTCACATCAATCCAAGCCACCTCACAACCCGCCTCAGTAAGCTTTTCAGCACCCGCGCCGCACGCCTGGGAACCCTCCCCGAACTCACCAAACTCGCACCAGTGGCCATTATCGCCGAAACCCTCGGCTACTCCCCCACAACCATCGAACGCCACGCCACCGACTTGGCCGCCGCCTACGCGCAATACATCGCGGCAGCCAGAGCGGCTCGCCGCCTTGGTCCGCCAGTGGCAGACTCTCACGCATGAGAAAAGATAGCCACGTCGTTCCATTCGATCTCGACGGCGGCTGGCCCATGGCCTTATCTGGTCAGTCTGTGATTGCTTGTGAGGCCGGAATCACGCTCGGATCCGTTGACCTCTGTGACGAGACTTGGCAAGTGTTGCAGGGGCGCGGCCTGGTCAGCCTTCGCGTAGACGAACATCCCGAGTCTTATGCATGGACGGTCACACACCCCGATGGCCGTAGTGAAACTCGAAACTTCGTCATTCCAACGACTCCGGTCGAAATACCCGACACGGCACTTCAAGACCAACGGTCTTTGACCGAGTGGGTGATGGACAGGCACGGCGATCTAGGTCGGCTTTTGATTTGGGATCACGTCGCAGACTGGTGGATCGTCAATGAACCGGATCTTGAGCTAACCCTGATCTGTTCAAAGCGATCCCAGTTTCAAGGCGAGTTCGATCAATGGGCCACAAGACCGTTCGCGTGGGTAAATGACGCGTTCTGGACCAACGAAGGAATCCGCACCGCGGTGGTCCTCTCTCGGAAATACTCGCTCGGTTGGAAACGGTAGCCAATCAACACCAACGTGGCTTGGTCCAAGGATGTTTGCGCTACGGGATCAGTCGCCTGAAGTTCGCGCCTTCATTTGCGAAGCTGCCGCTGCAGGCACTTCGACACCTGCGCATGCCAGTCTCAATCCCGGTCGGAAGACAGCGACCGGTGGCCAAAATACGATGGTAGACGAGCGAGAAATTCCTGAAGGGCCGGACCCAAGGAACGAGCGAGAAAATCCGCCCAGATTGCCGCATCACGTTCGTCGTAGTATGCGAACCAGACATCGCTTGAGTCGACCGTGGCTGTAGTCGGTGCAAAAGATCGGAGGTAGTGCTCCCGCACGTTAGCAGGGAGTTGGAATAGGAACTGCTCATCTGGATCCGGTAACGAGACGGCGACCCGGCTAATAATGTCGAGTGCCTCTCGCCGCCTGAGCTCATCAAGAAGGGACCACACGCGGGCCCGATTGAAGCCGGTTGCGCGCCTGGGCGTCTTTGATTGCTCAAACTCGACTACAAAACGGTTGCCTGCGCGAGGATCCCAGCCGCTTTGGCTGCATTGCACAGCAATGATGAGATGATGATCAGCCAAGGGCCGGGTCCAGCCGTTGCTGCCGAGCCGCTTGAACCCCTCGTCCTTCAACCAGGCTCCGAGACCCGCGCGAAGAACGTCAACCAAGTCACGCGATTTGAAGGTGTCTGCACGGGGCGCACGACGAACCAACTCGCCTTGACTCGCTCTTTTGAATCTCACGATGTAACGATACGGCGCCGGACGGTTTTCCGGCCAGCACGGCCGTTAGGAACCGGGCGGATCCGCCGCGGACCTGTCACTCCGATACTGCAGTACTCCCGGCCCATGAATACCCGCGCATGCCAGTTAAAGTACGGGAGTAGAAGTGGTTGCGAGAACTCCTGTGGATTCATAACTGTCCTTTTCCATCTAAGGTGTCGCAGGTCCACCTAATTTGACGCATTGTCCGTCGCTCCGGTCCGGTCGACCGCCTCATACAAGGGTCAGCGTAATTTCTCCGGCGAATGGTGGTGCTCAACCAACGGACGGATGGTTCCGTATGAATCGTGGCTTGAACGCGACCATCTGATGAGCATGGACCGCGCCCCGAAAATCATCGGCATCGCCTCCCAGCCGTTCAGGATCGATTTCAAGCTCGCGAAATCTTTGAGGCGACCGGTTCCCTCTGCGGTGGACTTGGTTGGAGGTACAAGCGTGTGGGTGGACTCCCCCGTGTCTATCTGGCAAATCTGAGATGGCTCTCGGGCTACCGACACGACGTGTCTGCTTAACCCCGCCCGTTCGTCGTCGGGAGATACTCGAATCTTGACGCGACTGGAGTTCTGGCGGGATTACGGTTCGGGACCGTTATGGACCGAGGAAGGCAAGCCTGTCGATTTGGAATCGCTCGCAAAGGCGGTGGCTTTAGTGCGGGCTACTCCCGTCCCACGAATACCCGTGCATGCCGGTTATCGATGTTCGGGACCATCTCGAAATTCCGTTTCGTGAGATGCCCCTCGTATGTCCGTTTTCGTGATGCTCCTTTGCGCCGTTCACGCTGAAACCTCGCACTCGCTCACCGTGAGTTCTGCCAGCACATCCACGTCCACGTCAACGCCAAGCCCTGGTTTTTCTGTGATCTGGACCTCTGGAATGTCGTACTGCAAATCGCCCGGCTCTTTAGCGAACCTCATCGGGCCGGACAGCTCCGTCGAAACGATATTCGGATGGCTCAGCGCCAGATGGAAGCCCGCGGAGGAGGCAATGCTTGTCTCCAGCATCGAACCGATCTGGACCTTGAGTCCCCCGAGTTCCGCTTGCGTTGCCAGCCGATGGCACGGCGTGATGCCGCCGCTCTTCATCAGCTTGAGGTTGACCATATCCACGGAACGGTCCCGGACGAAGTGCGCAAGATCGTGGGCATCCACCACCGCCTCGTCGGCCATCAGCCTCATCCCCGTGTTCTGCCGCACCAGGAGGAAGCCATCAATATCATCGGCAAGGATCGGCTGTTCCACCCAGTCAACGTCAAACGGTTCCAACGCCTTGATCATGGTGCGTGCCATGGCTGGGTCCGCCCAGCCTTGGTTGGCATCAACACGGATTCTCAGGTCGTTCCCGATGGCAGCCCGCACGGCCCGCACCCGCTCGATGTCCTGCCCGTCTCCCCCACCGAGCTTCATCTTGAGGTGGCGGTAGCCCTCGTGCTTGGCGTGGATTGCCTGCTCGGCGAGAACTTCCGGGGCCAGAATGCTCATGACGCGAGCGATGGTTGGCTGTTCGGGCCGGCGCCCACCCAGCAATGAGTAAATGGGACGCCCCGCGGCTTTGCCGGCAAGATCCCAACAGGCGATGTCGATTGCCGCTTTGGCGGCGCCACAGCCCTTGAGGGCTGCGTTGAGGCGCTGGTGAATGGCGGTGATGTCCCGCGGATCCAGACCAAGAACTGCAGGCAGCAGTTCTGTTTTGAGGGCTTCGACGGCGCCGGTCGGTGTCTCGCCGGTGATATGTCCGTCAGGCACGCTCTCGCCGTAGCCAACCAGCCCGTCATCGGTCTCCAAGGTGAGGATGACGCTGGGCATCGACGCGTAAGACGCGTAGGAGACCACAAAGGGCTCCAGCAACGGAACATCGATCAGAGTGATGGTGGCGCGAGAGATCTTCATGGGTGGCTCCTATCCACTAGTAAAAAATGCACAGCCAAACGCTCCTGTTTGACGAGGTCACGCGGAGCGGAGGGCCAGGATGCAGAGCTGGAGTGTGGCAGCAAAACGTATCTTTGGAGCGTCCAGGAAAGTCCGCCCACCCGGGCAAGGCGACGAAGCCGATAATGTCTCACGAGTAACTGAGCTGAAGTAACCACGTTGCTCTGACCGGGTGCCCTGCAAGACCGTGGATCTTGAGGAATGACGCCGTGACCAGAATCCAGAGTGAAACAACAACGCGCACAAGCCTTCGCGCCGCGTAGCCGGTCCATGGGCTATCGGTATTGACCGCCATGAAATCATGGTGGCACGAACATGAACCCCGACTGGGACATCCAAAAATTCCCCCGGCTCCGGGTCAAGGTCCTCATGAATTGGATTGTTTATAGCTGTTATTCGGCTACTGGGTGGTGGTTGAAGCAGGTGTGAGCTTGTACCAGCCAGTCCGGGTCACTCCCGAAGCGGCATAGCCGGATGCGAAAGCGGCCTCCAAAATTTCGCGGAGCTGCAACCGCCACAACGCTGCTTCCTGGGCGTCGGATCCCCTCAGCGCGACAATGTCGTGTGGCGCCCGGCACCAAAGGTTACCTTCCGATTGCAGGAGCGCCGGCTTTGAGTCAGGCCCGTATTCCAGAACACTGCTCAACGCACCCTGCGGCACGCTCACGTCGTCGGCCAGGCCTTCGCTGCACTTGATGCTCCGCGCCGAGGACAGCGGCCAGACCGCCACGAGCCTGTCCGATTCATCGTTGGCGTTGATGTCGTCCTGCATTGCGCCGTAGAAGTTCCTCTTGTACACGGAAGTAACAGCACCAAGTTTGGACAGATTGAAGCGCGCGTTCCGGCTGACCAGAGGATCGAAGGTCCATGTCATGGTTTCGATTCCGCGTGCCAGCGACCAAGCCCGTTGGTGTTGTTTGAGGGCGAAACCCACACCTTTGTCTGCAATGCCGGGAAGCACCCCGGCTATCAGCGAATACGTGGACCCCTCGGGAGAGATAATGGCCGCCGCGGCCCCGCACAGTGCTCCGTCCGGGGTGTAGGCCGCGGATACATTGCACCCGGCGTGGGAAATGCTGCGGAGCAGGTCAAACGGAATCGGGGCTCCATGGGGAGACCTCCCCCAGATGGCCACCAACAGCCCTTCGATGTCTTGGAGCCTTTCACGGTGGTGCTCGTCGACGATTCGGACGTTGGCCTTGGCCGCCGCAGAGGCAGCAGTGAACGTGGCCCGCTCGGCCAAAGAGCGGGCGTCGAGATTGAGTGACATGACTCCATCTTTGTTCGAATAGGGGCTTCTGGCTTTGGCCGTCCGGACCAACAGTTGCCGTACTGCTAGTCCGTGAGAACAACGCACCGTCGGCCTAGACCAAATTGTTGCTACTGCCGGTCGAAGTCCCGCTGACCTAATGACATGGTTGTTCCTTGGTGTGAGGGGACGAATTTGTGTCCAGAACCAGCTAAGCCAGTGCCTGGGTTAAGCCGGTTCTACTTTTCCCGGCGATCTCAACAATGAAGGCGAAGGACCGGCTGGCCGCTACTGTGCGCACAGAGCCGAATGACTTCCGAAAGGTGCCTTCCCCATGAACCCCGTCGTTATGGACCTGGCACTGGCACAGAGGCCAAGACTGGCGACACCGTGTCCACCCACGACGTCGGCGTTGGCCCACGGCTCCCGTGATTGCAGCGGAGTAGATCAAGTCCAACGAGGCATTGATTCTTCGTAGTTGTCCGCTAAGACACAAGCTTCAGCGCAAGGCACTCCCGACAGGTACCTTTGCGCCCGACAGGGTGGAAGGGCGGAGCAGTATCCGCCGACCATCAGGTGGTTTGGCGTCGCAGATCGAGTTGCTCTGTGTAACCAAAGGGGACAGCATTGCTGAGACCGACGACGAAGTGCCCGTCTCCGAGCCGGGTCACCAGGATGCCGCGCGTCTGTTGCCGTCCAGCGCTCTCGATCATCCGGTCGACCGCCGCAGTGATGCAGTAGTCCATGGAGGCCCTGTCATGGACCTTGATTTCGATGTGTTCAACCTCCTGCATGTTCATACCGTGCCGAGCTCGCTGGGTCGGATAGGTAGGACAACATAGCCGTGCGCTTTTTCATACAGGGTTCGAGGTTCGACGCCGCAGGCTTCCAGCCAGAGAGCGTCCGCAGCAGCGACGACGTCCTTGACGTACCCGGTCCGGATAGTTCGACCCTCTTTCTGAACTTGGACGTACTCCCCGGCCAAAGCCGCCCAAGCTGGATGCTCTCCCATGGAGATGCCCTTCTTATCGCAATTCTCTGAATTGATTGTGCCTGTGGCCTATTGGCCGGGAATTCCCAACCATCGCTCGACCCGGACCAGCATCTGCGGTCCGAGCCAAGAAGTATCTCGCTGTCACTACCGGCAGGTCGCGCTCCATGGCGCGACCCAGCCACGCCGCCAATTGGAAGACACGCTCTAGCGCGATAGCCGCTCGTCTGACAAGAGCATCGGGGTGGGAAGGTCTAATGTCCTTCCCACCCCGATGCTCCTTTACGGGTGGTCGCCTGTCCGTCCCCCAAATGCTAGTCGGACAGATTTAGACCTGCCGGCACACCAACCGGGACCGTATCGTCGCTCTGCCGCTGGTACCGCAGCCGGCCGGCGCCGTTACTGCTGACCAACAGGTCATCGCCATCCGGTCGAAGGACGATGCCTGCCGCGGAAAACGTACCAGCCGGTCCTGGCTCAACAGAAGCGACGAGATCCAATCCGATCTCAGCCATATCGTTCCCAGCCACCGTGATCAACGTCCCCAGTTCCGGGCTCCGGTAGACCGCGGGCGCTAAGGATGTATTGGCGAGGGGCGGCTCGCAGCGACGGTAACTACGATCGCGCCAAGGCGACGACAATATTCCCAACGTGAATGACTCCCCAGACCGCGACAGCCGCAAGCTTGCACCGTTACCTTGTCCGTACCACGTGCCATCTGCCGCCAACACAAACTCACCGCCCATGTGCCCGTTCGAGAGTCGGATACGCCCATTCTCGGCTTCGACCCGGACAAAGGCATCGGCGCCCACGTCCTGCCAGTAGCCGACCACGCCAGCCGCAGCGTTCGATCCGTCCAAAAACTCTTTCGGCTCGTCCGCAGACAGGCCAGTAGCCAGCAGCAGCAGTTCAATACCGATCCTCTCTGGGTCCACTGAAGAATTGTTGGTCAACAGCGCAACACCCAGGTTCCTGCTGGGCATAAAGAACAACTGTGACTTATAGCCCTGCACGCCACCGGCGTGGCCGAACACCGCTTCGCCGCCGATCACACTATGAATCAGGCCATGGGCGTACTCCCGAGGCTTCGATCCAGTTGGCCCCACCTGTGCCAGCAACCCGTCGCGGATCTCAACACCGAGTACCCGGCCGTCCTGCAGGAACCCGAACCACGGCCCGAGGTCGGCAATGCTGGTCACCAGGGCGCCGTCGCCAACCAGAGATTCCTCAGAATCTGCCCTGCGCACACCATGGTCGGTGACCTCATATCCATAGGCGAAGTCCCGCAACACCTCCCGGCTGTCATCCCGGAAGAACGTCTCGGCCATCCCCAGGGGCCCGAAGATCCGCTCGGCGGCAAATTCCCGCAACGACTTCCCGCTGATCCGGTGTATCAGCGAGGCGATCAGCACATAACCCGAATTGGAGTACGAGATGTCGGTCTCAGGCTCGAAGTTGATCTCAGTGAGCTCCGCGATGAAGGCAAGCACCTGATTCTGGGTGATCCGGGTCATCGTCCGGCCAGCCAACCGGCTCAGCGCCAGGTAGTCCGGCACGCCGCCCGTGTGACGCAAGCACTGCCCCACAGTCACTTTCGAGGTCAGCTTGAGCTCCGGCAAATAGGTACGGATGTCATCATCGAGTGAGAGCTGCCCGTCCCGGCACAACAACAACACCGCGGTGGCCGCAAAATGCTTACTCATCGAGGCAATATCAAACCGGGTGGTCGCCGCGACGGGTACGTCAAATTCAACACAAGCCAGCCCGGCCTCGGCATGCTCCAGGAGCTTGCCATCGGAGTAAACACCGACGGCCACCCCCGGCCAACCCGGTCGAACAACAGTGTCTAACAATTGGGATAACTGCGTCGTAAGAGTCATATCCCGATGTTCCCAGAGCTCCACGCCAGCCCGATTGTCCTAAGCTGCAACATTCAGCCCGACCACATTGTGCCGCACCACATCCCAACCGCCGCCCCAGCCAAGAAACGAGTCCCTGAATCTGGACAGGACCCCGTACTCCGAGGCCACCCGACGTAGATTTGCCAGACAGCACCGTCGCCCACCTTGGCAGGAAACATGCCAGCCACCTCGTCACAGTTGACCATCAGCGTGCTGTAGCTGCCGCCGTGGTACCTGAGGATTTTCGGTGACCTCGTACCGGAAAGCTGCTGGAAAAGGAACTCGTGCTGCACGAGTTCCTCCGGTTGGTGTCAGCCAATCCTCTTTGTATTGATCTCCTGCATCCGCAACTGCAAAGCCAGTGCCAGCCGCACATCGGGATCTTCGATGTCTACCACCTCGGCCATTCGGCGCAGCCGGTGCCGCAGGGTGTTCGGGTGCAGCACCAGCACCTCCGCCGCGCGGGGGATATCGCAGTGCGCCGCGATCCAACTGCGCAGCGTCTTGACGTAATCGGTGCCCTGCCGATGGTCGTGATCCGCGACCACGGACAGCGGTTCGGCGTCCAAGGCTGAACGGAATTGCAGGGCCTCAAACGCCTCCAAGAGGAACAACGACGCCCCCAAGTCCTTGTGCTGGCCGATCTCGCCCCGGCCGAATGGCCCGGACACGACTTCGTGGGCCTGTTTGGCCTGGGTGAATCCGACGGGCACGTCCGCCACGCTGTTCAGAGTGCGGCTGATTCCGGCCCGCCAACCACCTCCAACGCTCTCTGCAGAGCGGGCCAGCACCGTGGCAATAATCGTTTGCAGCACCGGAGAGTCAGCTGCTGTGCCGATGACAACAACCGCCTGACCCTCGAGTGATCCAGCGGCGGCCCGAAGCCGGTACGAAGACAACACCATCCTCAACAGATCGCTGACATTCTCCGCAGCTGATTCCGCCGACATCCCCCGCGAGTGGGACGGCAGGTTCTCAACCCGGCCGATCACCACCACCGTGGCCGGGGCGTCGAAGCGCAGCCCGAACGACTCCGCGACCCGCCGGTTCGGCCCTGTTCCTCGGAACAGCTGCCCCAACCGTTCCGCTCGCTGTCGGCGGTCGGTGTCCGCAGCGGCTTTCAGTCTGGCCAAGTGCGGAGCAGCCAGACGAGCGCCTTCGGCCAGCACCTCTGAGGCTTTCCCGGACAACGGCTTCTCGCCCTGCAGCAGCCAGATGCTGCCCAGTGCTTCGCCGCCGTCCCGGACCGCGATGGCCAGCCGAGGCCGGAACTCGGGCTGTTCTACGCTCCAAATCGCAGTTTCAGCGCGCAGTATGGAGGCGTAGTCCTCGGCATTGGCTGGGTGGTCCGGCACCCGTCGCCCAAGGATCCCGTCCCGCCGCAGATCGTCAACTTCCTGGCCTGGAATCGTCGAGTACGCCAGAACCCGCATCGACAGGTCCTCGATGGCAATCGCACCGCCTGCGCGCAAAGCGATGTCGTTGGCCAGTGTGAACAAGTCGGCCGCCCGCCGATCATCTTGTTCGAGCCCTGGATCACTGATCGCCCGCAGCGCGTCGATCAGCACATACAGCTGGCCCCAAGAAAGCTCCTCACTGCACTGCAACAGCGTCATACCGACGCGATTGGCCGCCGTCGTCAGCTGCTCCGGGTCGACCGCCCCGGCACGCACCACCACTGCAGCGACGTGCGCGTCCACAGCCAAATCCAGCAGGTCGGCGCTCGGGCGGCCCGGCACCAGCAACACAGTATCGCTCAACTCCACGTGAGTCTGGTCCGTGTCATGGATCGACGGCGACCCGATCGGCACCGAGGTGCCGTGTGGCAATGCCAAGGGCCGCACCATGTCCGGGCCCAAGCTATCGAGCAATACCCCCACCGTGATGCCTGCGGATGCCATCGATGCCTTCCTTGTTGACCTGCTCAAACGATTTCATCGACGGCCCGACCTCAGTATCTGGCCGCGTCGAGCTCCGGTGAACTCCCCGTCGACAATCACCGGCTCGCCATTCAAGAGCACGTGCACCATCCCAGTCGGGCGCACATCGGGCTCCTCGTAGGTACCCTCGTGGCCGATCCGCTCTGGGTCGAAGACCACCACATCGGCTGCTGCTCCGCGTCCGAGCCAACCTCGGTCCGTGAGGCCGAACTGGCCAGCTGTCGCCGAGCTCACCTTTCGGATCGCCTCCGCCAAGGTCACCACACCACGGTCACGGACATAGGCGCCGAGGAACTTCGGGAAGGTCCCGAAGGCACGTGGGTGGCTTGGCCCAATCGGCGAACCGTTGTCAGAACCAATGGCCACCAACGGATCGGCCATGATGGCCAGTACATCGTCCTCGTTCATGCTGTGACAGACCGTCCCGGCGTCGGGATCTTCCATCAGTACATCGCACAAGGCATCCCACGGTTTCCGGCCGGCCAGGACCTCGGAGAGCCGGCGGCCGGCTATTTCTGTATTGCCATGGGTCAAGATTTGTACATCCTCGGGATGTACTTCCCGCCACAAACCGACGCCGGTACCGTTGTCGGGGTTCTCGGCGATGGCTTGCAGCGAAGCACGGATCGCTGGGTCCGCCAGCCTCGCGCGCATCGCCTCGACGCCGCCTTCAAGGGCCTCAGGCGGCAGCATCGCAACAAGGCCAGTAGCGAAAGCCCGGTATGGATACTGGTCTCCGCGGACATCGACACCGCTTCGACGGCCAGCAGCCAGCTTGTCCAGGATCAACTGCGACGATCCGTGCATGGCCCGACCGGATGCCTTGCAGTGTGAGTACTGCAGCCGGATCCCCGCTGAGCGGGCAACATCAATGGCTTCGTCCATCGCTTCGGCCAGCCCCTCGCTCTCACTGCGGCTGTGGGTGGCGTACGTACCGCCGTATCGCCGGGCCACCCGTGCCATCGCAATAAGCTCCGCACTCTCGGAGTACGCACCAGGCACGTATTCCAGTCCACTCGAGAAACCAACCGCGCCAGCCTCAAACGCTTCTTCGAGAAGCTCGCACATCCGGTCAAGAGCACTCTCCGGTAGCTCCCGCTCCACACCCACCACCGTCTCCCGCACAGAGTTATGGCCAACCAGCCCGGCCAGATGGTTGGTGGGTCCCGCCGCAGCAGCCGCATTCAGATAGTCGCCAAAGCTCAGAAAGCGCTGCTCATCCGGCTCAGAGCTTTCGTCTGCATCTTTCGGATTGCTGGGGCCAAGGGAAAATCCGCAATTGCCAATGATTTCGGTGGTAACACCCTGGAACAGCTTGAATGGCTGTGCATCCGGCAGAAAAGGGACACCATCGGAGTGGCTGTGCGCGTCCACAAACCCGGGGGCAACCACCAAACCGGTGGCGTCGATGGTCCGCCGCCCGGGACCTAGATCGCTGCCCACCGCCACGATTCGTCCGTCGGCGACGGCAACATCTGCGATGACCGGCGGCGAACCGAACCCGTCGTGCACCTGTCCGTGCAAAATGATCAGATCGTGCATTCGGTGGATACCTCTCCATGATGAATAGCAATTTGCGCTGCGGGGGCCGGTGGTACTGAAGCCACCAACCGACGGCTGTAGCTGTGTTGGGGGTTGTCGAGAATATCTGCCGTGTCTCCAGTCTCCACAATTTCCCCGTGCAACAAAACGATAATGCGGTCCGTGATCTGGCGGACTACTGCGAGATCGTGGGTGACAAACAGCAGTGCGGTGCCGGATTCGGAACTAATGGTTCGCAGCAGTTCCAAGACGTTGGCCTGTACCGAAACGTCCAGGGAGGCTGTGGGTTCGTCGCAGATCAACAGGGCAGGCCGCACGGCCAATGCCCGGGCGATCGCAACTCGTTGTTTCTCACCGCCGGACAACTTGTTTGGCAGCAGTTTTGCGTAGCTGACCGGCAGCCCGACTAGCTCCAGCAATTCGTCGACGGTCCGACGATCGGCCGGCGCAGCTTGCCTTGCTGCCTCCCCGAGGGTGGCTCCGACAGTCATGGCCGGGTTCAGCGAGGTCGATGGATCCTGGAAAACGCACTGCACCAGGGTCCGCACCCGTCGGCGATCTGCTGCCGCAGACGTCCGGAGATTGGTGATGTCCATGCCGTCCAGGACGATCTGGCCCGCGCTGGAATCAACAAGACCGAGCAGACACCTGGCCAGTGTCGTCTTTCCGGAGCCCGACTCGCCTACCAGACCGATCCGCTCCCCGGGGCGGATGGTCAGGTCAATGCCGCCCAGCGCCGTCACCGGCCCGTAGCTCTTGCGCAGGCGGGTGACCTGCAGCAGTGGCTCTTCGGTGGCCACGGCGCGTGGCTCGATTGTTGTTGTTATCGCTGGATTTTCGGCCACTGTGAGTGGCAGCAACTCATAACGGCACGCGGTGAAGTGTCCCTCGGTCAATTCGCGCAACGCTGGCCGGCCAGTGGTGCAACCGTCCTCACGCTGCTGGCAGCGAGCGGCGAACGCGCACGTGTCCACGACGTCGGCTGCGCGCGGCACGGATCCTGGGATGCCCACCAATTTGGTGGCTGCACGCTCCACAGCGGGCAGTGCGCCGATGAGCCTGGCGGTGTACGGGTGCCCGGGCCGGGACGCGAGATCCTTGCTGACGCCCGATTCAAGCACCCTGCCTGCGTACATCACCTGTACACGGTCACACAGCGCAAACGCCACCCGCAGGTCGTGGGTGATCAGCAGGACTGCCATTCCGCGGGAAGCCTGGATTCGGCTGAGCAGCTGCATAATCTCATGTTGGATGGTTGCATCCAGCGCTGTTGTCGGCTCGTCTGCAATGAGCAGCTCCGGATCCCCTGCCAATGCCGCTGCGATCGCCACCCGCTGCCGCATTCCGCCGGAGAGCTGAAAAGGATACTTCTTAGCCACCAACGGATCTGTGATCCCCACCTCAGCAAGCCGACGAAGTACCTCCGAGCGATCTTTGCGCCGACCATGGGGCAACGACTCGGCGATATGCGCGCCTGCCGTCTGCAAGGGATTCAACATCGCGAACGGATCCTGCATCAGCAGTCCGATTTGCCGGCCACGTACCTTGCGCAGAACCGATTCCCGCGCACCAATCAGTTCCGTTCCAGCCACTTGCACGCTGCCTCCGGCAACCAGGGGTTGTGGCAGCAACCCGGCCACTGCCCGGGCGGTGAGCGACTTTCCACTGCCGGATTCGCCCACCAAACCGACTGTTTCACCGGGCGCAAGAGTCAGATCTATTTCGTCGACGATCCGCCGACCACCCAAGGACACCGACAATCCCTGGACTCGAAGCAGTTCCGTCATTGTGATACCGACTTTCCGGCACTGAGCCGCTCGAAGACTGCGTCACCGAGGACGGTGGCCGCAGTGGCAGTGATGGTGATGAGCACCGCTGGGGCGACTGAAGCCCATGGGTTGACATGAAGCAGTTTGAAGTTCTCTTGGATCATCAGCCCCCAGTCTGCGGTACCGGCCGGTAGCCCGATCCCCAGGAACGACAGCCCGGCCAGCGCCCCCAAGGCATAAACGAAGCTGAGTAGCAGATTGGCCGTCACCGTTGGCGCCAAGTTAGGCAGCAGATGCCGCAACATGATCCGGCGGTTCGTTAATCCGAGAGTGCGGGCTGCATCTACGTAGGCGAGTTCCCGCTGCCCCATCGCGAGGCTTCGGATCACTCGTATATCGGCAGGTGATCCGAGCACGATCAGCGCGATGATGGCCACCGCGTAACTGCTGCCGGCAACGCCCACGATGACAATAAGGATGAGCAGGCCAGGCAATGCGTACATCAGGTCAGTCAACCGCATCAGTATGGCATCGGGCCACCCTCGGCGATACCCTGCCAAAAGCCCAAGCGAGGTACCAATCACGGTGGTTCCCAGGGCGATGAGGACCGGAGCAAGCAAAGCAATGCGGGTAGCGACCATCAGCCGGGACAGCACATCCCGGCCCAGCGCGTCCGTGCCAAGCCAATGTGCACCGCTGGGTGAGGTCGATCCCAGTTTCACGTCTTGGGCTGTTGGATCGTAGGGAGCCATCCAGTGGCCGGTGAGGGCCACCAGTACGATGATCGCCAGTACCGCCAGACTTATTGTCGTGACCAACCGCCCGCCCGCCAGCTTGGGTCGTCGACCGCCCCTGACGGTCGACCGCGTCTCAGTGACAGTCATACGGATCCTCCGGACATTGGTTTGGTTCCTGTGGTCATTACTTCGATCGGATGTGGCCTCTGATACATGGTCATGCCGCCGTAGCGTGTCTGACGCGGGGGTCAACAATCATGTAGGCCACATCCACCAGCAAGTTCGCCAAGATCATCACCACCCCACCGAGCAGGACAAGTGCCTGCACCAAGGGGATGTCCTTCTGTCCCACTGCCTGGACCAGCAACGAGCCCAGGCCCGGCAGGCTGAAGGTCTGCTCCACAAACACCGCTCCGGTCAAGTTGCCTGCGGCGATAAGTCCGGCCACCGTCAGCACCGGAAGTGCGGAGTTGCGCAGTGAGTAGCGACCCCAAATCGGGCTCCTGCCAAGTCCTCTGGCTCGGGCAAAGGTGATGTAGTCCTGGCCGCCAATGTCCAGCGCGGCAGCCCGGGTTTGGCGCACCAGCACCGCAGCCTGGCCAAGTGCCAGCGCGATCGCCGGCAACGTGAAGTGGTTGAGGTCGCCAATGCCGTAGACCGGGAACCAGTTCAACGCGACCGCAAACACGTATAGCAGCAGCAGGGCCAGCGCAAAGGCCGGGGCAGACATGAAAACCAGCGACACCAAGGTGATGGTCTTGTCCACCAGCTTCCCTCGGCGCAACCCCGCGGCGAGTCCTGCGGGAATGCCGATGAGCACCGTTAATACGAGTGCGTAGAAACCCAGCGTGGCGGTGATCGGAAATCGCTGACCAATCATGGTCATGACCGGCTGGCGGGCCGTGATGGAGGTACCGAAGTCACCAGTGATGGCGTGGGTGAACCAGTTCCAATACTGCATGAGGAAAGGCTCATTCAGCAGGTACTTGGCGCGGATCGCTGCCAACACCTCAGGAGTGGAGGGTCTATTGCCCAGCAGGGCCCTTTCCGGCCCTCCCTCGGGCAATGCAAGCAGGGCAAAGGTGATGACTGAGAGCACAAACAGCACCACCACTGCCGCTGCCAGGCGGCGAACCACCAGTTTGGCGATGATCACCTAAACCACCGTTCCTTTACAAGGTGCCGACAGCACTCAGGATCCCGCGGGTCGGAGCGTTGTGAACGGATCCAAGGTCCAGACGTTCTGTGTTCCGATGAACTTCTTGCTCACTGCGTAGGCGTAGTCCGGGTAGGCAATCGGAATGTAGGGCACCTGATCGGCGGCGGTCTCCATCACCGAAGTAGTTGCGGCCTTGCGCGCCTCGCCGGTGGTTCCCAGGACGTCGTCGATTTTCGCGTCCATCGCCGGATTGGCGAACTGGGAGAAGTTGAAGCCCTGGGGCTGGGCAGCGACGCTACCGAGCTGGTCAGGCAGTACTTCACCCACGTCGGCGGTAACGTAGCCAAGGCTGGACAGGCCGAGGGTGAGGTCCTCGTGTCGCATCCTTCCCGCCCAAAACTTGTCCGCCGGAAGGGGATTGAGGGTGATGTTGATTCCGATCTTGGCCAGGTCGGCCTTGATCGCCTGCAGGGCATTGATTAGCGGATCAGCGGCGTCGTGGTTGACGGTAATGTCGAAACCGTTCGGGAATTTCGACTTCGCCAGCTCTGCCTTTGCAGCCTCGAGATTGTAGTCGTAGTGCGGTAGTCCATCGACGACCTGCTGGTATCCGTCGCCGTAGAGGTTCGTCAGCTGCGGTAACGGGACTATGGTGTCGGCTAGTTGGCCGTGACCATCAGTGGACAGACGCAGCGCGGCCTCACGGTCCACGGCATGGGCAATCGCCCGCCGGACATGGAGATCGGAAAGGTGCGGATCGGTCACATTCATCCAGAGTGACTCGATGCCGATACTGTGGATTTTCTGGAGGTTGAAGTTGGTCACGGACTCCCAATTCTGGAAATCCGTAGCTAGCACCGGCGCGTAGTCCACGTCCCCAGAGGTCGCGGCCAGCCGTAACGCATCCGGGCTGGTGATCGTGGTAGTTTTCACCTTGGCGATCGGCGCTTTTGTTCCCCAGTACTTGTCGTTGCGTTCCAAGGTCACCCCGTCCACAAGGGAGAAGTGCGTGATCTTGTAGGGGCCGGTTCCGATCGGGGGGACCTCGGGTGTTCCCAGGTCCTGTGGATGAGCTTCGGCGAGCTTCTTCGGAAGTACCTGCCACACGACGGGAACGTTGGCCAGGAAGGTCTGCGCTCCCTTGCTCAGGACCACCGTGACCTCGTCCGGGCCCGTGGCTTTCACCGATTGCACGGTTGCCACGATACTGGCCACCTGCGACGCCACCTTCGGATCGGTGTGCCGCTGCAACGAGAACGCCACATCCTCAGCGGTCATCGGCGTCCCGTCGGAAAACACCACGCCCTGGCGCAATTTGAACACCAAGGTATTCGGCGTTGGCTCACTCCATGACTCCGCGAGCCTGGGGATCAGTTTGCCGTCCGAATCGCGGCCCAGGACGGTGTCCATCACGGCGTTTTGCAAGGAGACATCCCAGCCGCCGGATATGACCAGAACCTGCGGGGCCGCGGACGTTGCAACCACGAGGGTGTCCGCTGGACTTCCGTTTGGATCACTGGCGGAGGACCCGCCACTACAGCCAGCCAGTAACAGCGCGCTGACCAGTACAACACCCAGACGGGTCCTATATCCGGTGAAGTGTTTCACCTTTGATGACGACATTGAGCTCTCCTAAGAGGACATAGTGAGTGGGAGAGGCCCCTCGGGGTTACCAGCGGCCACACGCGGCGGCAAACATCAACGCTGCGGAAAAGTTCTCTACACAATCCTGCGGCGGATGACCGAGATCGTGTGCTTCAGAACACAATCCCACATCAGCACAGTGAGGCTTTTGTCCGGTTCTTCAATCAATCCCGCTGACTCTTGAACATTTCTACAACACATCCCAGCCTGCACGGGGCGTAACGTCCACAGTGAGAGGTTGACTCGTGTCCGGCCACCGCCGTGATCAACCACGAAAGTGGAGCAGAACGGCTACCGTACCCCCGCTAGCTCCTGAAGCATGGGTGAAATCCCATCGCTCACTACGCATGCATTACGTACACTCACCCCTCATCGAAGGAGAATGATGCTGAAGAATTCATTGCCCGCCCATGCCTACGACAGGGCAGAGCGACTGTTGGGACACCACCGCCCGGAGTTGGTGTTGCGATCCAAGGTTTCCCCGGAGTGGATCGGTGACACGGGCCGGTTCACCTACCGGGTAGATACCGAGCGGGGCGGCGAGTTCGTCCTCATCGATCCTGCTACCGCGACCAAGTCCCCGGCGTTCGATCACGAACGCCTGGCCGCCGCGTTATCCGCGGCAGCCGATCAGGTGGTGAAGCCATATGCGCTTCCGTTCTGGTCCGTCGACGGCACGGACGACGCCATCGAATTCGGCGCATTCGACAGCCGCTGGCGCTATCAGCCGGCGGACGGATCGTGCACGCGGAAAACGGGGCCGGCCCAGTCGGACGAGTCTGGAGTGGCCTCGCCCGACGGTAAATGGGTTGCCTTCCGGCGCGATCACAACGTCTGGGTCCGTTCAGTCGACACCGACGAAGAGATAGCGATCACTACCGACGGGTCCGCAGACCTGAGCTATGCCTGCGACGCTGACTCCATCGGATCGCGCTTCCGACTGGCTAAATTGGGCTTGCGCGAACGTCCTCGCCTGACGTGGTCCCCCGACTCCTCCCGGATTCTGACTCATCAAATCGACCAACGCCAGATCGAGTGGATGCATCTGGTGGAGTCGGTGCCCGCCGATGGCAGCCGTCCCCGGTTGCACAGCTACCGGTACGCACTCCCCGGCGAACCCCTGCCACAGGCTGAATGGGTGGTGCTGGATGTCGCGGCCCGGTCTGTAGTTCGAGGTGCCGGGACGTTCAATCTGGAGTACGCCAGCCCGCTTCTTACCGCCGTGGCGTGGTGGGCAGCGGACGGCGCGACTGTGTACCACCTTGACACCGCACGTGATCAACTCACCTTGCGGCTGGTTGCCTTGGACCCAGCCACAGGCGAGTTGCGCACGCTGATCACTGAGTCAGACAGCACCCGGGTGGAGCCCGCCCAAGTCGGGCCTCCGTTGGTGAAGGTTCTGGCCGGCGGGCAGGAGGCTTTGTGGTACTCACAACGCGACGGATGGGGACACCTCTACCGCTACGACCTCGCCACCGGCGAACCGGTAGAGCAGCTCACCAAAGGCGAACTCGCGGTCCAGCAGATCCTGCACGTTGATGAGACAGAACGCGTTGTGTACCTTACTGTCTCAGGGCTGGTCCCGAGCGATCCGTACTGCCGGACGCTGGTCAAGGTCAGCCTGGACGGCGGTGAGCTCACCCGACTTACCGACGATCATCTCGATCACGAGGTATCGACGGACCCCACCGGCCACTGGTTCGTGGACTCCGCCTCAACCGTGAACACCCCACCAACGATCACCCTGCGGGACCGGATGGGCACAGTGGTGATGGAACTGGAACGAGCTGACATCACCCGGCTGTTGGCCGCCGGCTGGACCGCGCCCGAGCGGGTCCGGGCCCTCGCCGCGGACGGAGTCACCGAGATCTTCGGAATCCTGCACAAGCCCTACGGATTCGACGCGACCAAGAGCTACCCCGTGATCGACCACCCCTATCCCGGTCCCCAGGTTC
This sequence comes from Arthrobacter sp. B2a2-09, assembly GCF_027587375.1. Classification (GTDB taxonomy): domain Bacteria; phylum Actinomycetota; class Actinomycetes; order Actinomycetales; family Micrococcaceae; genus Arthrobacter. The sequence continues at coordinate 310,953 of NZ_JAMXIC010000001.1, read as the reverse complement.
ATCGGGTCCGTCCAAGTTTCGACCAAGGCGGCTATGCCAGCGAGTCAGAAGCCATGGTTGCCTTGGGCTTCGCCGTTTTTGCCATCGATGGCCGCGGAACTCCCGGGCGGGACAAAGCTTTTCACGATTACTCTTGGAGAAATATGGGGGGTGCAGGCGGTCTCGAGGACCACGTTGCCGCGCTGAAACAGCTCGGAACCGAGCGGCCCTGGCTCGATCTGGATCGGGTCGGCATCTTCGGACTCTCCGGCGGCGGCTTCGCGACGGCGCGCGCGTTGCTGACGTTCCCTGATTTTTACCGGGTTGGGGTGGCCGAAGCCGGAAACCACGACAATCGGTTCTACATTGCTGGCTGGGCCGAAATCTATGATGGCCCTTATGACCCGGAAGCTGGTGCCCGGCTATCCAATACCGAACTCGCAGCCAACCTCACCGGCAAACTCATGCTGGTGCACGGCGACATGGACGACAATGTCACTCCTCATTTGACCATGCGACTCGTTGATGCCCTGATCGAGGCGAACAGGGACTTCGACCTGCTCATCGTTCCGGGAGTTGAACACACCTTCTATGGCCGCCGCCAGTACGTGACGCGGCGTCGATGGGACTATTTCGTCCGGCATCTGATGAACGTCGAACCGCCCACAAACTATCGCATACCCGAGGCTGCACTGTCCGCCGAAGAACTCGCTGCTGCGGCCAGCTGATACGGAGAATTTGATGACTAACTTTACTGCTGCGGATCTGCAGGACCTGTGCGACCGCCTGCGCCCGGAACAGGACGTCACCGGTGCGCAGATCGCTATCGCCCAAGGCGAGCAAATGGTGCAGGCCAGTTCCGGTGTTGCCAATGCCGAGCTCGGGCTTCCGGTCACGGAGCATACGGTCTTCCAGATCGGCTCAACCACTAAGGTCTACACCGCTGTGTTGGTGATGCAGCTGGTCGATGCCGGGCTGATCGACCTGGACACCCCGGTGACCGAGTACCTCCCCGACGTCCGGTTGGCCGCCGGAGAAGAATGGCGGAAGATCACCCCGCGGCACCTGATGTCCATGACCAGCGGCCTGGACAACGGACCATACTCGGATACTTCCCGCAATGACGACAGTGCTTCCGAGTACATCAATTTCATCGGCGACATTCCGTTGACCTTCCCACCCGGCACCGCATACGGATATAGCAACGCCTCGACGACGGTGTCCGGGCTGCTGGTGGAGCGAATGACCGGACAATGCTGGGATGAGGCCCTGCGCGACAGGCTGCTCCGACCCGCCGGTTTGACCGAATCAGTGTCCTTGTTCGAGGAACTGCCTTACCACCCGGTATCCGTCGGCCACACCCCCGAAGTGGCGCGCCCCTGGTGCCCGTACCGGGGCCTGGGCCCGGCTGGCACTACCCTGGCCACCACCGCCCGGGATCTGGCCCGGTTCGGGCAGATCTTCCTTCGCGGTGGCAAGTCTGCCGACGGCACCACGTTGATCTCGGAACAAGCCGTGGCCACCATGCAGACACCCCAGGTGTCCGTACCGTCAAAGGTGTTTGCTGACTCCTGGTGCGTCGGTCCCTACCGGAAGATCTGGGACGGGATCGAGATCTTCGGGCATTCCGGAACCACCACCCACGGATCATCCACCCTGCTCTGGGTCCCGGAACTGGGTCTGTCGGTGGCAACCGTAGTGAATACCCCACACCGCGGCTACCCGTTCGCCGATGCCGCTTTCTCCACGATCTTCCGTGACTGGCTCGGCGTCGCCAAACCGGCCCGCCCGGTCGCTGATCCGTCCCTGGCAGTGGACGCATCGCTATACGTCGGCGAATACGAACAACACGACACCAGCTACGTCGTCGGTACCAACGACGCCGGGCTGTTCCTGGAAATGAATCAGGGTGGTGAGATCCTGCGTACTGCCCTGGCACCAATCGCCGAGCATCGGTTCCTGCCAATCGATGACTCCGTCACCGGCAACCACACCTGGGACATCGCCTTCGGGCTCGGCCCGGGCGGACGATCCACGTTGCTGCATAACGGCGCATTCGCAGCTCGCCGCCGCTGACCATACCGCAATCTCTCGGATAACCGAGAGATTGCGGTATCAAACTGATATGGAGAATTTGATGACCAACTTTACCGCCTCAGACCTGCAGGATCTGTGCGACCGCCTTCGCCCGGAATACGACGTCATGGGGGCGCAGATCGCTATCGCCCAAGGCGAGCAAGTAGTGCAGGCCAGTTCCGGTGTTGCCAATGCCGAGCTCGGGCTTCCGGTCACGGAGCATACGGTCTTCCAGATCGGCTCAACCACTAAGGTCTACACCGCTGTGTTGGTGATGCAGTTGGTCGATGCCGGGCTGATCGACTTGGACACCCCGGTGACCGAGTACCTCCCCGACGCCCGGTTGGCCGCCGGGGAAGAATGGCGGCGCATCACCCCGCGGCACCTGATGTCCATGACCAGCGGCCTGGACAACGGACCGTACGCGCACACGTCCCGCAATGACGACAGTGTTGCCGAATACGTCAGTTTCATCGGCGACATTCCGTTGACCTTCCCACCCGGCACGGCCTACGGATACAGCAACGCCTCGACGACGGTGTCCGGGCTGCTGGTGGAGCGAATGACCGGGCAATCCTGGGATGACGCCCTACGCGACAGGTTGCTCCGGCCCGCCGCTTTGACCGAATCAGTATCCTTGTTCGAGGAACTCGCCTACCACCCGGTGGCTGTCGGCCACACCCCCGAGATGGTGCGCCCTTGGAGCCAGTACCGGGGCTCGGGGCCGGACGGCGGCACTCTTGCCACCAGCGCCCGGGATCTGGCCCGGTTCGGACAGATCTTCCTTCGCAGTGGCAAAGCTGCCGACGGCACCACCCTGCTCTCGGAACAGGCCGTGGCCACTATGCAAACACCCCAGGTCTCAGTACCGTCAAAGGTGTTCGCTGACTCCTGGTGCGTCGGCCCCTACCAGAAGATCTGGGACGGGATCGAGATCTTCGGGCATTCCGGGACCACCGAACACGGATCATCCACCCTGCTCTGGGTCCCGGAACTGGACGTGTCGGTGGCGACCGTAGTGAATACCGCGCACCGCGGCTACCCGTTCGCCGACGCCGCTTTCTCCACGGTCTTCCGTGACTGGCTCGGCGTCGCCAAACCGGCCCGCCCGGTGGGCGATCCGACCCTGACAGTGGACGCATCCCTCTACGTCGGCGAATACGAACAGCACGACACCAGCTACGTCGTCGGTACCGACGACACCGGGCTGTTCCTGGAAGCGAACCACAGTGGCGAGATCCTGCGGACGGCCCTAGCCCCCATCGCCGAGCACCGCTTCCTGCCAACCGATGACTCCATCACTGGAAACCACGCCTGGGACATCGCCTTCGCCCTCGGTGCGGATGGACGATCCACTTTGCTGCACAACGGCGCATTCGCAGCCCGGCGAGTGTAGTCCTGCATAGCGCCGGGCTCCCAAACGACCGGGCGCCCCAACCTTTCGATCCCGATTGGTTGGGGCGCCCCCAAGCCAGGCCCCGCACAGCGCAACTCATTGATCAGGAGACCCACACTGCCATCGCCCACAGCGCGGACACGATCACCGAGCTCGGGGAGCAGCCGAGCAGCTGCTCGGCTGCTCCCCGAGCGGATCGTGATCGAGGGACGCACCCACCTGCGCTGGCATTCGGCACCCCCGTGTTCTCGTACTCTGCCACCACTGACACGGTCTGGCCGAGCCAATCATTCTCGTCGTTCAACTGAAGGCGTCTCTCCACCCTGTCTGGTTCCTCGGTTGTGGAGGCGGCACAAAGCCCGCCAGCCTCCGACGTTCCACCTCCGACACCGGATTCGGTCCAAGAATGACCGGATCCCGCAAAAGCAGGCCGACGCAGCAGCCCTCTACCTGCCGACAGCGGCGCTTGCCTCCGTCATCGCTTCGCCATACTGGGAACAGATCGCCCATTTCAGGCACCCCCAACCGTTCCTCGACAGAATCGGGGACGTAGTCACCGCCACGGCCGTTCCTCAATGATCCATTCATATAGGGGACCAACCAGCCTTGTCATCGCCGGTGCCCGCGTTCATGATCGTTGTACCTAGCGGCGAACCAGGGAAGGACCGGCCATGGATCCCGAGGCCGACATGCGCAGCGACAGTCCCAGGCTGAGGATCCTGTGCGGGGCCGCAATGCTAGTCCTGGCGCTCGTTTCGGTCCTCGTCACCTGGCCGTACCTCCGGGAGGCGCCGGGGCTCAATCTGGTCGGACTGGGGATCATGGAAACGATGACCGTCCCGCTGGCCCTCATGTTGATGTCAGGCCGGGCCGGCCGGAAGAAAATCAGGCTGACCCTGACCCGGTCGCGCTGGAAGATCTACACCCTCATCGGAGCGGCCGCTGTTTTCCTCCCCTTGACCGTTCTGGAACTTGGATCGCCCCGTATGCTCCCGGTCGTCGGCCTGGGCCCGCTCTTGGTGGCCCTATGGCTGGCGCTCATACTTGAACAGCCGCGCAGCAGCGCGTCCGTCGGGCGGCCGACAGCAGAACAGATAGCGGCTTCGAAGAGGCTATTTATACCCCTGCTGGTCCTTGGAGCTGGGGTGTTGGCTGTGGGCATAGTGCTCGGGTTGACCGCCGGCACCAGCGATCCCCTCATCCTCATTCCCGTCGGGGTGGCCTTCCTGGCCGTGGGCATCGCTCCGTGGATGAGATCCGGAAAAGAGTTCCTGATCTTGGTCTTCAGCCTCGGGGTAGTGGGGGTGGTCGGGGGCATAGTCCTTGGGCTGGCCGTCGGCGCGTTTTACGCCCCCTTGCTCATCCCCATCGGGGCGACCTTCCTGGTCATGGGCGTCGCCGTGCAGATTGCGGCAGCGAAGCAGAGGAAGAACCATCCGGCCACCAAGCCCGATACAGGCATCGTTCCGCCCTGACGGCCTGTCTGGGCGAACGTCGGCACCGCGGCGCCGTGCAGGACTAGCCGATTTGCGTCAGGTGTAATGAACATTTCTCGCTGATCTGGTTTCAGTACAGTTGACGCACCGCTCCTCAAGCCGCCGATCTGCGCCAACTTAGGTGACACAGGACAGGAATCCAACTAACCGCCGAGGGCAACCGCTGCGGGGTTGCGTCCCGACCGAAGTAGTACCGTTCTGGGAAGCAGGCGTCCACCCTGATGTTGAACACACTCACACGGGGCTTGCGGCACCGAGGGTGATCTCTCGATCGCTTCGTCCGGATACAGAGTCGTCATGTGTCACGACGATGACGGCTTTTCCGGCCTCGGCCAGGGTTCTGGTGAGGGCCAGGACATGGTCTCGGTTGACGTTGTCGAGGGAACCTGTTGGTTCGTCGGCGAGGATCATCTGGCAGGGTTTGAGTATGAGTCGGGCGATGGCGAGACGCTGTTGTTCTCCGCCTGAAAGTTCATAGACTTTGCGATCCGGGTCAAGGTCGAGGCCTACCAGTTCCATCGCGCTTGCCCGGGATTCGCTTTTTTCCTTGCGCGTGCCCGGGGTGTACGTTTGTGCGATCTTGAGGTTTTCAGTCACGGTCGCGTTGTCGATCAGGGCGTAGTTCTGAAAGAGATATCCAAGGCGCAGCCTCAGGAGTAAGCGAGCGCTGCGGCTACCCGGACGAGGGGCACGGCGGCCGAATAACTTGATCTCGCCCTTGTCAGGGTGATCAAGCAGGCCAAGCATGTTAAGGACGGTTGTCTTCCCACTTCCGCTTGGACCTGTAATGGCGACGATCTCGCCTGAGTGCACCTTCAGACTCAGGTCCGAGATGATTTCATGGCCGCGGAAGCCTTTGTGGACGTTCAGGAGTTCGCATACAACGTCGGACATTAGAGTTCCCCTTTCAGGATGTTCGGAGTGCGCCGCCGTTCCGTGAGCCACAGGACGCCGACAGCGACGAGGCCCTGAACGGCGCTGACGGCGACAGCCGCGGTGAGCGTGGAGAGCGGCCCGGTGCCGGCATAGGAGAACGGCCGGAAACCGGCCAATACCAGCCCGGAACCGAGCCCGGCCTGGACAGCCCCCACAATTGCTCCAAGCTTGATGAACTCGTGGAAGCGCCTCCATGTTGACAGGCCGAACAGGCCACGGACAATGATCTTGCGCGCGAATCGCTCAAACGCGATCGTCAATGTCTGCGCGGTGACAATGACGAGCAATACCGCCAGAGCGGCCAGCACGATCGTGGTGTTGCGGAGGCTCTCCTGGAGGTGGCCGATCCTGGCGAGCTGATATTCGTTGATGGTCACCAGATGACGCAGGTTGTCGTCCAGGCTCAGTCGTTTGAGGAGTGGCTGGAGAGCGGTGATCGTGGCCTGGGAACTCCCTTCTACCAGCGGGACCTTCAATCCGGCGCTGGCGTCACCCGTGACGGCGTTGAGCCGGTCCACGCCCAGGCTGTTTGCCCGGGTGATGACTTCAACGATGGGGTCCTTTACCGAGCCGCCGGAGGATGCGGCGACGTCGGGGTTGAATGTGAAAATTCGCTGGCCGTTGTCCGTCCAGATGATCCGCACGCGGAGATCCTGCGCTGTCGCCCTAATGTCCCGGTGGAAGATCGCCTTCTCGGCAGAGAGCGCACTATCGCGTTGGGCCCGGAAATATGCAGTGACCTCGTGTTCCTGGGAGCGGAATTGCTCGGGCACGAGCAACACCCACGACGCTTCGCCCTCATTGACCGTGACCGGCTGGCCGTTTGTGTCACGGATCGGGTATGTGTGGAGGTAGGCAGGATTTACCTGCATCGATCGGTATTGTCCGGCCTGTTGACTTTGCTGGAGCGCTGTCTTTGAGAACGCGCCGGCGTAGACATACAGGGCCCCGCGGGCGCTGAGTGCGTCGTAGAGGTCTGTGGCTTGAACGATGGATGAACCGGGTTGGCCGGTCTGCAGGTCCACTGCATCGTTTCCGTTGCTCACCGGAGCGAAAACACCGTACCCGGTTGTCGAGGTCCAACGTTGCAGGGTTTCGCGTTCATTGTTGATCACATCAACGTTTGACCAGGCGCCCGCAGCTACCACCACGAGGGCCGCCGACGTCACAACGGACAGCGCGATTCCTGCACCAAACAATGCTCTGGTGTCACGTCGGTTCTTCAACGCGTCCGAGACCCGCATCCTTGCCACGTAGGGTATGGTCAGCAAGCTGGCGGCAGCGAGCAAACCCACGGCAAATATCTGGTCGAAGACAACAACTGCTACGAATCCGCTGTCCGCGCCAGACAGAAGTGCCGAGACGGAAACGACAGCAACACCGGAAGCAGTCCCGACGATGATCACCGGGCGCCCTGTGATCGTCCACCACACTCTGGTCGCACCACAGCCAAGCAAGCGCATCGCTCCAGCTCTCTTTGCCTCATACAACTGTCGGTAGACAGCAAGCACCGCGGTGAGGAGAAGCCCGGCGAGAACCGCGAGTTGCAAGTAGACCGGCGGGACATTTGTCGGGACAACCAACTGCTGATTCGATGCGTTCAAATCCGAGGCGATGAAGGTCCGTCCGGCAATGTGAGTGGTGAGCGCGGCAGCTGCTGCACCCACAAAGGCCGCGCACCCGGCGGGCCCGCACTCGGCATAGTAGGTTCCCGGCGCAGGCATCGTGTCGAACGCTGTGGGTAGTGGACGGAATGAGAAACGCTCCCCCTCCCCGAGGACCCGCAGAACACCAACCGTGTTCGGGCTGGTGTCCGATGACGCGACCCAAGCGACGTCTTCCTGCGACTCTTGGACGGTAAGGAATCTCCCTGATGAGAGGGCGGCCCCGTCGAAGACGCGAGTATCCGGCTGAGTCAAAAGCACGTACTGAGTCACGAACGCGTGGTCGTTTCCATCCACCCCGACCACCGTCCTGAAAACGTTGCTGCCGGTGGCTTCGGCTGCGCTTCTCAACGCGGACAGCACTGCATCAGGGTCCGATGCATCGCTCGGGACCGAAAACGCCTGTCCGGCATCAGCTGCCGCGCGCGCCATGGCCGTGCGTTCTTCGTTGATTCCGCTGACGAAGCTCACGCCAAATGTTGCAGCACACACTGCGATCACCAGTCCCAGCAGGACATGTTTCATCGGCATACCACACCTTCAACTCTTCGACATTTCCGTTCGCCGCGGACAAACAAAGGGGCCGGCGGGCCCGAAGAGGACCCGCCGACCGACAACCGATGTAACGGCATCTGCACATCGGGGATGGCTGTTGCTCAGTAGGTATTCCAATATTGGGCGGCATTCTCGCCGACGCCGCACTGGGTATCAGCGTTGGCCCAGTTATTGGCATTGGCATAGACCTTGACATTGTTCGGTCCGCCAATAGCCGTAGCGGAGTGGTACGCGGTTGGATGAACGTAGTGAGACCAGACGTTCTTGAACCACGGTGCTTGGAACGAGGTCCCGTAACTCCAGGTGCCGCCACCGACGTTGGTGATCGTTCCTGCAAGTGCGGGAGCTGCTGCACCGATCGTCAACACACCGACCAGGGCTCCCCCGGCCAGCAGACGCTTAACTTTCATCACAAATCCCCATTCTTCTAGCGACCGGAGTTGGCCCTTGCGGAGTAATGATTCGGCTCAGCCTTACCGAAGGATGGGCCCCAAGAGTACAAAGGACCACCCCCGTTTGCCCTTCAGCCGTTCGGAGAAACGGTTAAATGGGCTGCTACTAGATCTAGTGGCCCGCCGCCTCGGTTTATGACGCAGAAGCTCCGGAAATCCCCCGGGGCCGGTCGAGGTGCGGTTCCCCGGAAAACCGCCGATGCCCGTCCACATTTCCACGCTCTGACATTTTCAACTTCACCTGGGCGCACCAACTGTCAAATTCTTGACAGTTGAAGGCACTGAAAGCGTCTCGCTCAAACCCCCGAAAGCTTGAACCAAGCCCTTCTCACGGACTGCGATTTGTCCGGCTCTCTACAAACAGGACCACCCAAGGTGTGGTCATCGCGTATCAGGCGCGGTTGAAGAGAAGGGAAGATAAGTGAGTCAAAGAGGATTAGCACGAGACCTCGCCACAGCGCCGGGACAGACAAAGGGCTGGCGGGCGTTCGCCAAGACAAGGGCTCTGGCAGCCGCCGGCGCCCTGGCACTCTCCGCTATCGGGACCGGCGGCATCTTGGCAGCGCCTGCGGCGCATGCCGCAACCGATCTGCCGGGCATGCACCAATCGGGCATCACGGTCAAGGCTCCGCCGCCCCGGGCGTTTGGAGATTGGTCGATGTGGCTGGGATCCCTGAACCTAAACGGTGTCGCCGGAGGTCCCACGGCGTTCTGCTTTGATGTCGGGATTCCGGCCGGCCCGGCCGGATCCGGGGTGGTGGGTTCACTCGGCAACCCGCAGCTTAACTACGCGATCCAGAAGTACCAGGGTGACCCTGCTTACCATGCCGCCTTGGCTTACCTGGCGCACGAGCTCGCGGATCCTAGGTTCAATGTGCCGTGGAACGGCATCGGGGCTCCCTACCCTAACCTCCGGGACTCATCTGATCCGCAACTGCCCGGTGTCCGCGCCCAGGCCGCGGCGATGCTCGCCGACGCCCGGGCCAATTCCGGTCCGTACTCGACGCAACCTAAACTCTCGATGGACGCGAACGGTCGCGGCGGCACAGTCACCTCGACGGAACTGATTTCCGCAGCCGGGAACAAGCTGAGCGGCTTCTCGGCCCGCGCCATCCTGAACGGCCCCGCCGAGTGGGCAGGAACGAACTCCCAGGCAGTCAACCTCCACACCGGAGATCAGCTCGGCTTCGCGGCTACCGGAAACGGAACGGTGTCCGTCACGCTGACGATCGACGCGCCCGGGGTGTCGGCTACAACCTATTCGGTGTCGGGGTTCCAGAACCTTCTCGTTGCCGGCGGGGCTCAACCCGTCGCGGGAACATCGGCCGACGCCAAAGTGGTCTTCGACTTCCAGCCCGTGGCGACCTCGACTGCTGGCCGGTTTGTCGAGGGCGGCCAGCCACTGGTGGACGTCCTGCACATCAACACGTCCACGGGAAACACCAATGACTGGGCGTTCGTGAACGGCGGCCGCGTTCCGGCCCGCTTCGACGTCGACTGGTACTACAGCCCGGTCAAACTCGCCCCGACCGCCCAGATCCCGGCAGCTGTCGTGAAGGTTGCCTCCGGAACGGGCACCGCAACGGGACCGGGTGACGTCACGGTGACCGCAGACAAACCGGCGGACAAGGCCGGCTACTACTACCCGGTGGCCCGCTTCTCCAAGGCGGCCCAGCCCGCCGAGCTGCAGCAGTACTTCCGTGCTGACTGGACCGCCGGTTTCAACGATCCTAATGAGGAGACGATCCAGAAGTACCAGCCGGAGGTGGTGACCAAGGCATCGGTCATTGAAAACGGCAAGCTCTACGACGTCATCACCGTGACCGGCAACGAGCCCGGCAAGGAACTCTCTGTGACCACGGATCTGGTTCTGACCTCCGCTGCCCCGGTTGCCGGCGGCACCGACACCGCTCCGGCTGATGCCGAGGTCATCGGTACGGTCACCACGAAGGTCAGCGGCAACGGCGAGTTCAAGACCGCGACAATTGACGTTCCGTGGGAGAAGATCGTCGCCGAAAAGTGGGCCAAAGGCCTGAAAGCCAACCTGTACTTCTCCGAGAAGATCGACGGTACCGAGTCCACCAAGGCGTGGGACGGCAAGGAACTGCTGCCCGGCGAAACCGTCCCGGTCGAGAAGCCTTCCATCGTCACCAAGGCCTCCGAGAGCGGCGTCGTGCCTCTCGTCGCTCACGATATCGGCATTGTCACCGGCACCATCCCGTCAGGGAGCGGCGTCAAAGTCACGACGAAGGTGAGCCAGTACAAGTTCGACGACTCGACCGACGGTTCCGCCCAGGCCGTCTGCGCCAACCCGTCCTGGACCTCCACGGATCAGGACGTCACCACAACAGGTGAAATCACCTACCCGAGCCACACCATCGCACACAAAGGCACCTACGGGTACGTCGAGGAACTTAGCCTGACCATCGACAAGGGCCAGGACAAGGAACCATTCACCGCGCAGTTGCACAAGGGCAACTGCGGCGAAAAGAACGAAACTGTCATCGCCTTTCCCGAAGTCGTCATTGTCCCCGCGGACAAGCCGGCCCTGATGGTCAACGCCGGATTCGCGCCCACCACCGGCACGGCACAAGAAGCTGGAGCGAACATGCCGCTGCTGATTACAGGCGCCATCACCTTCGCATTGGCTCTCCTCGCCGGGGCAGGGCTGTTCTACCGCAAACGCTTCGCCAACCGCGGACTTGACGCGGCCAACGTCCACGCGGACGAACACGCCGACTAGAAACCCCTACCCGGCACGACTAAATAGATGCGGGGCACCCGGATCCAGCTATCCCGGCAGATCGGCCGGGTGCCCCGCCTCACACCCAAGGAAAGTCCAATGATCGAAACCCACAGCTATCCCTGCGATCGGTGGAACCGCGTTGCACTGACTGTGGTGGTCCTTTTTGGCGCGGCCGGAGCCACCGCCGGCGTCTTGGCTTTCTTAGCACCGCCCGCTCCCCCGCCGGCTCAGCAGGCAGCTGTCCTGGCGCCGTTTACTGCCGCAGGTCCGGACACCTACACAGGCCCGGCCGAGATCCCTAGCCTTCCGCCTGCCATGCTCTCCATCCCGGGCGTGGACCTCAATGTAGGGCTTGTGGACGAAGACCGTGACGGTTCCGGCTACTTGGCGATTCCGGAACCCTCCAAAGCCGCCCGCTACACAGGGTCCGCGGCTGTCTGTGCCGCGAAGGGATCGACCCTGCTGGCAGGGCACGTGAACTTCCCGGATGGGTCCCCGGCACCGATGGCTTCCCTCGTCCGGGTGACGAAGGGCATGCCCCTCTATGTATCCGACAAGGCCGGCGTGACTTGCCGGTACAAGGTCACTGGCCTGGAATCGCTGGCCAAAACGTCCCTGCCGGCAGATACCTTTGCTATCGAGGGCCCACCCCTACTGCGGGTCATCACGTGCGATCCAAGCAGCCCATTCGTTCCAGTCATCGGCCGAGCGCAGTTCGCCAACAACACGGTGGCCACTGCGATTCCTTGGCCATGACCCACCACGTCAGTCCGGAGCGAACTAGCTCACGCCGGGATGTCCTCACAGGAATGCATGTTTCGAGACGTGTAGCTCCTAGTCCGGGCGTTCTTGGGTCTCGTCTTGTTCCAGACCAGCGATGCCAACGCCTCCCGGACCCCGGGCAGGGCAAGGGCGTTGACAGGGGAAATTCCGTGGAGGCGGCCCCAGAGATATCCGCGGTCGCTGCACACGAAGTCCACAAGCGCCCTCTTGTGGCCCTTGGGCACGCAGCTCAACGCCCTGTTCGTTTCCAACCGGGATAGCGCGGCCCCAGGCTCTGAGCGGAATTCACCCTCCTCGACGTGCCGGGATGCTCGATGTTCGATCACCTGCAGACCCTGCTCTGCGACGTCGCGATCCCAGCCAGCCCTGATCAACAACGCCTTTAGTTCCTCCCAAAGAGGCGATGAACCGGCGGGCATGGGAGGCATGGCCAGCGGAATCTGAGCCCCATCGCACTCATGGCCGTACATCGCTACCAGCGGCGCCCCCTCCCCCAGGGCGTGGCTCTTCTTCACATCTGCCCAAACGCCGTCCCGCACATCACGCTCTGAGAGCCAGTGGCGATTGGTGATAGTCCAGGTTCGGAGCCCGTTGCGGACAACCGCAAGCAGCCATGCGCAGGCCGGCACGTCCGCGGGGATCCCGCTGTCGCAAAGAACTTCTGTGGCGTAGAACAGCGGATCTTCAGGGTCAATCAGGGGGAACTCGTACTGAAATCGAGACAACAGCGCCGGAAGAAATGAACCGAACAACTCCCGGGTCGATGGACCGTTTTGCCCTTCTCGCCGCCACCCCGCCACCAGGTCGCGCAGAACGACGTCGCGTTCGGCCGAACCCGAAAACTGGCCAAGGGTTCCGGGACTCACGCGGCAACACCCCACTGCCTCGCCACATCCCTCATCAGTTCCGCGGCCGCGTGGAACTGGGCGGCCAGCCGGCGCCGTCGTGCAGGATCCGCCTCGGGCAGGCGCTGGACGACAAGCTCAGAGGCCCCCATATTCCGGATGGAATCCATCAGCTCCCGCAGCTGGAGTTCCGCCAGCACAGCCGCGTCGGAAGGACCGTGATCCACACCCAAGGCGCCGACATCCGCAAGGAACCCTTCCACGTCAAAGATTCCCTCGTCGGAATCAGAGTGAACCAGTTCGCCTGCGATCACGTTCGTCGGTGCTGGGGGTGCACTGCGGCGCGTTTTACCGTCCAGTGACAATCTCACGGACGGCAGCGTTCCACCCTCTGCAACGCCCTTTGCGAGCAGGTTTTTCACGGTCTCGTGGGATACGCCCAGGACCGGGGCGATGGCACGAAGCGACAAATTTCCGGCCGCCAACTCCATGGCGACATTCACCCGTGCATGGCCTCTCAGGCGCGGAAGGACCAACCCCTCAGCCTCCACCAACTCAGCCCACGTACTCAGGCCGTAGGCCTTCCACGCCCTCGCCTCATACAGCTCCAAAGCAAGCTTCACGACCTGGCCGAGCAAACGGTCAACCACACCCACTTGGCGGTCAAGCTCAGCCAAACGCACGCGCAACCGGTTCACCCTGACACGCGCTCCCCCGACATCCAGCTCCCGCTGCATACCTGCGCACCTCCCCAAAAGTACTAAGGACCACTCTATTTGCCGGCCAGCCGCTTGGTGAACCCGTCAAATGAGCTGTTATTAGAACTAGTGGCTCGCCGCTTCAATTTGTGTCGCAGAAGCGTTGGAAGCCCTAAATGCGGTAAAGTCCGGGGCCACACCGGAAACAGGGGCAGCCGGCCCGAGACTCCTCAAAACGTCCACATTTCCACGCTCTCCCATTGTCAACGGCATCTTCGTCGCCAACAATGAAGCATGCCGGTCTACGTGAGGTCTCTGGAAACTGCCGTACCGCCCACAGTACTTGTGCAACAACAGGCACGCGACGTTTTTGCATCTCAACCCGGCCTGACACGGCTCGGATCCCGACTAGTGCGAACCTGCTTTGATTCAGCAGCGATCGACACCCGGTTCACCGCCGTCGCCGAATTGTCCTTGGATAACCACTCCGAGAATCCGTCGTTCTTTGACCCCGCTACGGGCCATGTACTAAGCCCCAGCACCAAGGTCCGCAACGAAATCTTTGCCGTCGAAGCCACCAAATTGTTCATTGAGGCCGCCAAAGCCGCCGTCGGAAAATGTCCCGATATCGATTTGCTTGACATAACCCATGTCATCACTGTTTCCTGCACCGGATTCTTCAATCCCGGCCCCGACTACAAAGTAGTCCGGGCACTCGGACTCAGCCCGGCCGTGCAGCGCTACCACCTTGGCTTCATGGGTTGCTACGCCGCATTCCCCGCCCTCCGTGCGGCCCGGCAGTTTTGCCAGGCCGATCCCTCTGCCGTCGTCCTCGTTATCTGCGTGGAGCTTTGCTCACTCCACGTCCGGACCTCAAATGATCCGGACACCATCATGGGATCGGCGATCTTTGCGGACGGCGCGGCGGCCGCCGTCGTAACCGCTCGTGAACCTGAGGGGCCGGACCCGGTGATCAGGCTGGATCATTTCGAGACTGTCCTGACGCCGGTCGGGGAAGAAGCCATGGCCTGGAATATCGGGGACGAAGGCTTCGAGATGGTTCTCGGCACGTACGTGCCGCACATCATCGAGGAACACATCACCGGCGCGCTTGAGCCGCTGCTTGCGCGGGACCCCTCCCTGGCCGGACTCCCCTACCGCGACATTACACATTGGGCCATCCATCCCGGCGGCCGCAGTATCCTCGACAAAGTCGAGTCGAAGCTTGAACTCACCGAAGAACAGCTGATTCCCGCGCGCGAAGTCCTTCGCGACTACGGCAACATGAGCAGCGCCACCGTACTCTTCGTCCTGAAGCACATCCTGGGACAAACTCCGGCACAGCGGGAGGAACGCATCTGTTCCATGGCATTCGGGCCCGGCCTCACCGTTGAGACGGGACTGTTCACCCGGGTTTCCCCGGATCTATGATGCCGGATTTGTGATGCTTGCCTTCCCCCGCCCAGGCAGCTTTCTCGGCGCACGGGACGTGGCCGCCGTGGAAGACATGGACCGCCCCGATTGCGAACTTGACCGGCTCAACCGGAGTTACGCGCGTTTTCCGGTCGTCAACGCTGTGGTGTCTGGCTGGCGGGACACCTACAGCTCACGGATCAAGCCATTACTCACGACGGCGGAGCCCACCACTGTCCTAGACATCGGTTGCGGCGGTGGAGACGTCGCCCGTAGCCTCGCCCGCCGGGCCGCGGCAGACGGTTACCGGCTGGAAGTCACCGGAATCGACCCGGACGAGCGGGCCTTCCAATTCGCGAACTCCGCGCCGCCCGTGGAGGGCGTGAGCTACCGAAAGGCCCTCAGCTCAGAGCTCGTGTCAGAAGGGCGCAAATTCGACGTCGTTATTTCCAACCACGTCCTGCACCACTTGACCGCCCCGGAACTCGCCTCGTTCCTTCACGATTCCGAACGCTTGTGCCGCCGGATTGCCCTGCACAACGACCTCACGCGCAGCCGCGTGGCATACGCACTTTTCTGGGCCGGATCCTGGCCGCTCGGCATTGGTTCCTATATCCACGGTGACGGCCTGACGTCCATCAGGCGGAGCTACACAGCGGCGGAACTCCGTGCCGCCACTCCCCCGGCTTGGACGGTAGAACCGAGCGGCTTGTGGCACAACCTCCTGGTCTACCGGCCCGGCGAAGCCCCCGATGTTTGACGTCGTGGTGGTTGGAGCCGGGCCCGTCGGGCTATTTATGGCAGCCCTGCTGCTGCAAAATGGGCACCGCGTCGCAGTCCTGGAAAGGCGCGCGACGTCGAGCCACCAGACCCGCGCCATAGGAATCCACCCTCCCGCCCTGGCGGCTTTGGACGCAGTAGGTGCCGCCCATCCGCTGCTCTCTTCAGGTATCCGGATCACCCATGGTGCCGCGTACAGCGGCGGCAGGAAAGTCGCCGACATGGACTTCGCCCGCCCCTCGGCTGAGTACCCCTTCATCCTTTCCGTTCCGCAATATCTCACCACCCACGCCCTTGAGTCCAGGGTGATCGACCTCGATCCGGACGCCCTTCACCGCGGGGTGCAGGTTGAGGAAGTCGTCGACGAAGGCGGGCACCTGCGTTTGCGGGGGCAGCAAGAGGGGGCTCCAGTGGAGTTTCTGGGCCGCTTCGTGGTGGCGGCCGACGGCGTCCATTCGGCAGTGCGCGAGGGGCTTGGACTGGAGCCACGCCTGCGAGCTTATCCCGACTACTATGTGATGGGCGATTTCCGGGATGAATCGATGTACGGCAACCACGCTGTCCTTTTCCTCGAGACGGGAGGAATCGTGGAGTCCTTTCCCCTGCCTGGCGGCATCCGCCGATGGGTGGTCCGGCTTGGCTCCCCGTGTCACGAACCCACTCCCCATGCGCTCGCTGCCCTCATCAAAAACCGGACCGGCAGCGTGGTGGACTCCGCAAGCAATACGATGATCAGTTCGTTCGGCGTGACCTCGCGACTGGTCTCACGGATGGTTCACGGACGGGTCGCCTTGCTTGGTGATGCCGCACACGAGATCAGCCCGATCGGCGGTCAAGGGATGAACCTGGGCTGGTTGGACGCCGTCGCCCTGGCGCCGATCATCAGCGAAGCATTGCGGACATCCGCGAGAGGCCCTGCCAGCAAGGAACTCGCGGGCTTCGAGCGGGACCGGCAGCGTGCGGCAAAGAAAGCCATCTGGCAGGCCAGCCTGAATATGGCGCTGGGCCGCCCCCTACCCCCGAAAGTCCTCAGCGCACGGAACGCCCTGATCGGCCGAGCCATCACCTTGCCGATGTTCTCGGAGCTTGTCGCCCGCAGATTCACGATGCACTGACACTAAGCTCAATCCATGGACTTTGAGACCCGCCCCCTGCCTGCCGGCCCGGACACGACGTTGACTGCCTCCGAAATCCGCAGCACAGTTCAGGATCTACTCGTTCTCGACGGCCTCCCGCCGATCGTGCAGGTCGGCCATCCCGTGCTGCGCCAACGGGCCGCGCCCTACGATGGCCAGCTCGAGGACACCGAATTGGCGCAGCTGATCGAGCGGATGCGGGATGTCATGCATGCCGCGCCTGGCGTGGGCCTCGCCGCTCCGCAGCTCGGCATCCCCTTGCAGCTGGCTGTGCTCGAAGACCATTTCGATGTTGATCCTGTTGCCTCGGAAATCCGGCAAAGGACGCCGCTGGGCTTCTTCGCGGTGCTGAATCCCAGTTATGAGCCCGTGGGGACTTCCACGGCGTCGTTCTATGAGGGCTGCCTATCGATGCGCGGATTCCAGGCCGTGGTCACGCGGCACCGCGATGTTCGGCTGCAGTACCAGCGTCCTGATGGCAGTGCGACCTCGGCCGAATTCTCCGGATGGCAGGCCCGGATAGTCCAGCACGAAACCGACCACCTGCACGGCGGACTCTATTTGGACCGCGCTGAGCTACGGTCGCTGGCAAACGATGGAGAGTACTCCGCCCATTGGGCGTACCCCGGAATCGACGAGGCACGGCGCGGGCTGGGTTTCCTCAGCCCGTAGCCGAACTGGTTTCGCGCTGCGGGTTTGCGGCGGAAGGCAGGTGCTTAGCCCACCACGCGAGGATCTGCTCGAAACGTTGGCGCCGGTGGTGTGGCGTGCCCGACCGCGATAGTTCGTGGTCTTCACCCGGGAAGAGGAGCAAAGCCGCCTCCACGCCCTGGGCCTTGAGGGCGGCAAAGTAGCGCTGGCCCTGTTCAACCGGGCATCGGAGATCGTTTTCGCTGTGGATCACCAAGGTAGGCGTCCGGACCGCAGTCACTACGGCCATGGGACTTTGGGCAGCCATCTGCTTCAGCGAGCCGCCCGTGTATTGGCCACCGAAGCACCATCCGATATCCGAGGAACCCGCAAAGCTGACCGGGTCAAGGAATCCGCGCTCCACAATGGCTGCCTTGAAGCGGTGTTCGTGGCCGATAACCCAGGCAGTCAGATATCCGCCGTAGGACCCGCCCATGATGCCGATCGAATCCCTGTCCATCGCAGGGAAGGCTTCCAAGGCACCGTCCAGGAAGGTGAGTACATCCGCCATGTCCACGGTGCCCATCTTTTCCTTGATGGCCCCACCGTGCGCCTGGCCGTACCCGGCAGAACCGCGCGGGTTGCACATCAGCACGGCGTATCCCGCCTCGGCGTACACCTGGGCTTCGTCGAAGAAGGCTGCCGTGTACTGGGCGAAAGGGCCGCCGTGGATGGTGAGCAGCACGGGATGGGGGCCACGCCCCTCCGGTAGGACTGCCCAGCCATGGACCGGGTAGCCATCAGTGCCGGTGGCAGTGAATTCATGCGGTTCAAGGATGGTTGCTTCGCCTCGGAGCGCCTTGGTGAAGTCGGTGAGCGATCGAAGTTTGCCATTCTCGAGGACGCCGACCTCGCCATTGCTGAAAGCGTCGCTGAAACTGACAGCCACGATGTCTCCCGCCGCGGAAGCCCCGATCGCCACCCGGGGTCCCTCGACGAGGACCTCGGGCGCCTCGCCGTCGGCCGTCCACTGGATCAGCTGCACGCTCCCACGGCTCGTGTTGAGCGCGAGCATCCCGTCCGCTCCAAAAGCTTCGAGGCGGCCGCTGATGTCCTGGGTTTCGACGTCGCTGAGCATCGTTGCTTTGCCGCCCCGGACCGGCATTGCGTACAGCGCCGTGTTCCTCGCGACGAAGTCCAGTCCGTCGTCGCCGAGGTCCTGTGCCGTAAAGAACAGCCACTCACCGTTCCCCGATTCGCAGACCTCTTGCACGGACTGCAGGGCAGCGTCCGGACGCAGGGCCGCGATCTCGCCGCCCCCAACCGGGACACGATAGAACCCCGAGGCGAGATCGCCGTCGTGCCCGTCGTGGAGCGACGCGACAAAGTAGATACTCTCGCCATTGCGGCTGAAGGACGGCGACGTGTGATCGGCTTCGCCGAACGTCAACTGCGCTGCCAGCGGCACCAGGCTCGCCGCATCAGCCCCGCTGGCTTTGGCGGCCCTCCCCACAGGAACCACGGGAGGTTCCGCTCCGAGCTCGGGGACGTCGACGACGAACAGTTGGGCGGGCTTGTCCGCGGTGTAGCCCAGTCCATTGAGCCTGTACTGGTTGTCGCTGATCAATCGGGGGTCCTCGCTGCCCGCCCCGACGCCGTCAACCGTTCCGTAACGGCCTTCTTCGGGAACCCGCGAGGAGAACACGATCCTGCGCGAATCGGGGGCCCAGGAAAACTCCGAGACGCCCAATTTCTGTTCCGTCATTGCTTGCGGCTCCCCGCCCCCGGCCTCCACCAGGTGCAGTTGTGGCTTGCCGTCCGGGGTCGCCCGGAGGAATGCCAGCACGGTGCCGTCGGGCGAGAAGGCGGGGGCGGTGTCCCGGAAGCCACGGGTGATCCGTCGGGGTGGTATCGCATGGTCAAAAGGAACACTCCAGAGCTGCCCGACGTAGGCATCGGCGTCGAAATCGGGCCGCGTGACGGACACGACGGCGCGTGTGCCGTCTGGATGGGTGGCGGGAGCGGAGACGGAATTCAGCAGTGGGAGTTGTTCGGCTTTCACGCTGGTGAGCCTAGCGGCCGTCACGGCATGACGATATGTGCCACTCCGGCCGCCGTAGGATTGTCCATATGCTTTCCGACGCCGTCTCATCCCTGCGCTGCCCGGTCTGCCAGGGTCCTTTCGGCCTGAGCGGGACGGCGCCGTTCTCGCTGAGTTGCGTCGCCGGCCACAGTTTCGACGCCGCCAAACAGGGCTACTTCAACCTACTCACCGGCAAAGGCACGGTATTCGAGGCCGACACGGCCGAAATGGTCGCAGCGCGCAACGACTTCCTGGGCGCGGGCCATTACGTTCCCCTCGCCGACGCCATCGCGGAGCTGGCGGCACCGGTCCTGTCCGCGCCAGGATCCCTCGTCCTGGATTCGGGCACCGGCACCGGCCACTATCTACGCACAGTGCTGGACCGCACGCCCGCGGCAGCCATTGGCATCGATATCTCGAAGTTCGCCCTCCGCCGGGCAGCACGGTTGAATCCCGGCGCCATCAATCTCGTGTGGGATATCTGGCGTCCCCTGCCGCTCGCGGACCATGCCGTGGATGCCCTCATCGTGGTCTTTGCGCCGCGGAATCCCCTGGAGTTTGCCCGCGTACTGCGTCCAGGCGGCCGGGCGATCGTGGTGACTCCCCGCGACGGACACCTTGGGGAGATTGCGGAACGGACTGGAATGTTGAGCATTGAGCCGGGCAAGGACGAGCGCCTTGCCGAGTCCATGCAGGAATTCTTCAATCTTGCGGACACCATTCAACTCGACGTAGACCTAAAGCTTGATGGGCGGGACATTGCCGATGTCGCGTTCATGGGACCAGCAGGCCACCACCTTGAGCGCTCCGCCCTCCTCGCGTCGACGGCCGCGGAGACGTCAGTGCATGCCACCGCGAAGTTCACCATCAGCGTTTTCACTGCGCCGGAGAAAGGCTCCTAACGGGAAACTTCGCACCGGGCTAGGATGGAAAAACAGCGACTGTGATCTTGCCGACGCTGCAGTCCGGATCAGGCCGGCTGCCGCCGCAAGTCCGGAAACAGGGGGAACGATGTTTGAATGGCTTGGCAGCAATTGGTGGGCTCTCTGGCTCACGGTGTTTCTCGCTTTCGCCGTGGTGGAGATGCTGACGCTCAGCTTCTTCTTCATCATGCTCGGGGCCGGCGCGCTGGCTGCCCTCGTCGCCGACTTTGCCGGAGCCGATCTCTGGTTGCAGATAGTCGTCCTGTGCATCGTGTCCCTCCTGATGATCGCGTTCGTTCGCCCTATAGCCCTGAAGCATCTGCGCAAGGGTCCCGCCGAGCAACGTACCAACGTGGACCGCCTGATCGGCCAATCGGCACTCGTCATGGAGCCCGTCAGTGCGACGGCGGGACTGGTCAAGATCGGTGGCGACGTGTGGAGCGCCCGCAGCGCGGCGGGAATCATCGACGCCGGCCAGACAGTGCAAGTCACCAGGATTGACGGCGCGACGGCGGTAGTCGCCTCCGCTGAAGAGTAATCGGCCCATTGCCGCACATAACCGCATCAAATACGTAACTGGGGAATGAAGGAGATGTATGGACAGCTTGGGAGGAACTGCAGCCGCGATTGTGCTGCTAGTTCTCGTCATATTCGTGATTATCGTTTTGGTCCGCTCGATCAGGATCATCCCGCAAGCGCGTGCCGGCGTCGTAGAACGCCTCGGTAAGTATCAGCGCACGCTCAACCCCGGGCTCACCATCCTGATCCCCTTCGTCGACCGCCTTCTGCCCCTCTTGGATCTTCGCGAACAAGTGGTCTCCTTCCCGCCGCAGCCGGTGATTACCGAGGACAACCTGGTTGTCTCGATCGATACCGTGGTCTACTTCCAGGTAACGGATCCCCGGGCCGCGACCTACGAGATCGCCAATTACATCCAGGCTGTTGAACAGCTGACCACCACAACGCTCCGCAACGTCGTGGGCGGCTTGAATCTTGAAGAAGCGCTCACCTCGCGCGACCAGATCAACGGCCAGCTCCGCGGGGTCTTGGACGAAGCCACCGGACGCTGGGGAATCCGCGTTTCACGCGTGGAGCTCAAGGCAATCGATCCGCCGCACTCCATCCAGGACTCGATGGAGAAGCAGATGCGCGCCGAGCGCGACCGGCGTGCTGCGATTCTGACCGCCGAAGGCACCAAGCAGTCGCAGATCCTCACGGCCGAAGGCCAACGGCAGGCGGCGATCCTCGCCGCAGAGGGTGACGCCAAGGCAGCCATCCTCCGCGCCGATGGCGAAGCCCAGGCCATCCAGAAGGTCTTCGACGCCATCCACAAGGGCAACCCGGATCAAAAGCTGCTGGCCTACCAGTACCTTCAGACCTTGCCGAAGATTGCGGAGGGATCATCCAACAAACTGTGGATTATCCCCAGCGAGGTCGGTGAGGCCCTCAAGGGTATCGGCGGTGCACTGGGTGGCGTCAACGGCGGATCAGGCGTCGCAGACTTGTTCAGCGATTCCGGGAAGCCGTCGGCTACACAAGAACCGTCACCTACACACGAACCGTCACCGTAATTGCGGACAGTTTGCTGCAGGGGGACCGGCCGGATTCCTGGCCGGTCCCCCTCGCTTTGTCCTGTTCGCTTCGATCCGCGTATAATGGTGTATTTGTCCGGCCGGTTCAGTCCGAACGGAACATTAACGCTTGGTCAGGCGTTTCATCTAGTGATGCAACGTGTGCAGACAGTAGTCCGGGCGACGCCATTGCGTCGTCCGGCTAGCGCGGAGCCTGGTTCCGCGAACAGACAGAGGGAGTAATCATGAGCGATCGCAGCCTGCGGGGCATGCGTCTTGGCGCCCAGAGCATGGAAACCGAATCCGGTGTGGAGCCGGCGCCGCGTCAGCGGGTTGAATACCGCTGCGCGGACGGAGAGCAGGTCTTCGTTACCTTCTCCTCCGAAGCCGAGATCCCTCCTGTCTGGGTTTCCAAGACCGGCAAGGAAGCGCTCCTGGTTGATGGCGAACGCCCCGTTGACACCAACGAGAAGGCCGTCCGCACGCACTGGGATATGCTGCTGGAACGCCGCAGCCTTCCCGAGCTTGAGCAGATCCTCGAAGACCGCCTGAACATCCTGCGCGAACGTCGTGGGGAACGCCGCTCGGCATAAGGGCATATTTCTACGACAATGGCCGGGACTCAAAAGAGTCCCGGCCATTTCCATTGCGCTTAGTACGTCTTCACCGCTGACGGCCGAGTTCGAATGTCCCGGCGCCTGGCGGCTGAGTGGTCCAGTCGGTCTCTGTGGCCCGCATCCAGGGATAGGGCAGGAGTTCCTCGAGACTGACGGTTCCCACCTCTCCCCCGGCATCAACCAGGACAGTCGCCTCGGCCCCATAGTTCCTCAGCAGCTCGCGGCAAACGCCACAAGGATTGGTGACCTGGGGCTCGCCGTGTGCGTCCATGCTGACTGCAACGGTCGATTCGATCGATGTTTCCTGCGCAATGCGGGCGTTGGCAAGAGCGCTGGATTCGGCACACACATTGATTCGCTTGGAGCCAATGTGAAGGCCCAGGTAGATGGCGCCGGAAGCGCCCCGCATGGCAGCGGCGACACGATGGTTCTCGGTGTGATGAGCCGTGAGGAGCAGTTGACGGGCCGCGGTGTAGAGCTCCACATCGGAATGACTGAGGTCAAACGAGATCACAAGTACCTCCGGAACCACATCGGCCTTGACGGAAGGTATCCATGCACGTTCCTAGCTTCCAATGAAGATGCCGTTTTTCCGCCGTGCCAGCACATAGAACACAATGCTCAAGGCGGACAGGACGGCGACGTAGACCGGGAAGATCCACGATGCATTCAGGGACTGGAGCCAGACCAGGAGGTAAGAGTCCGTGCCACCGAAGATGGCCACACCAATTCCGTACCCGAGGGAAGTTCCTGCGCCGCGGCAGGATTTAGGCATCAGGGAACTGGTGACGACGTTGTACAGGGTCATGTTCAGGACCAGGACAACCGAGCCGCCCAGGAGGACCGCGGCGAATCCGCCGATGCCCGGACGGACGTACATCAGCATCAGGAAGACCGAAGGAATGGACAGGGCGCGGGTGATCAGGAACCACTTGGAAATCGACTTGCCATCGGCGAGCTTGCCGACCACCAGGCTGCCGACGACCAGCACCACTCCAAGAATGGTGGTCAGCGCGAAGACAGCGGTCGCGTCTTCTTTGAAGCCGCTGCGGGCCGCGGTGGGCAGTCCCGTATTCCAGGCGTAGTTGTAGGCCTGCGCCGCTCCGACAACGAAGGTAATGGCCAGCACGCTCAGCCAATGTTTGCGTACCCCGCCCCAAACCGCTTTCGAGGAGTTCTCCGCAAGCTCTTCCGGCCGCATGGTTTCCGGGAGGGTCCGGCGAAGGTAGACGACGATGAAACCGAAGATTGCTCCCACAATGAAGGGAACGCGCCAACCCCAGTCGGCCATGACAGCCCCGCTCAGAATCAGGCTGCACAGGTAGCTGACCAGCGAGGCGAGGAGAATGCCCGAGTTGACGAAGAAGGAGATGATGCCTGCGACGAACCCTTCGCGTCCCACAGGAACCAGTTCGACGGCGTGTGCGGTGGAAAGCGGAGCCTCAACACCGGTGGAGATGCCCTGCACGATGCGGCAGACCAGGAGGATGACGCCGGCAGCGCCGCCGATCTGCTGGTACGTCGGACACAGGGCGATGATCAGCGTGGTGACTGCCATCATCATGATGGACCAGAGCATCACTTTTCGGCGGCCGATCCTGTCGGCGAAAGTACCGAGCAGGACGCCGCCCAGCGGGCGGAACGCGAAACCGACGGCGAAGACCGCCAAGGCGTTAAGGGTTGCGGCGGTGGGGTCCTGCGAGGGGAAGAACTTTGGCCCGATGAAGGCCGACAGGAGTCCGAAGACCATCCAGTCATACCACTCAAGGGTGTTCCCGAGTCCGAGGCCCAGCAGCCCACGGCGGATTTCCGGAGAGAGCCGGGATTTCCGGGCGCTCTCCGGGCCATTCTTGACGACAGTGTCAGTCATGATTCTTTCCTTCCTCCGCACCTTCGCGGTGCGTGAGGGTACGGATCACCGTTGACACCCAGGGGTGTGGACGGTGATCGAAACTATCATTTTGGCTTGGTCCGGCATGGCCGTACCAACTCACCTCATGGGAAGCGAGTTAGCCCAGATAGCTACGCGTGCCTCTTCGTAGCGCTTTGAAGCAAACGGGGACATCCAGTCCGGAAAAAGGGAGCATGGATGGCTTGCTTGGGTGTCGCAGGATCAGTATGGGAAACACGAGGGTGGACGTGGGGCTGGGCTGGGCCTTCCGCCAGAAGGCTGAAGCGCCCACGTCTGGCGATCGTGCTGCAAACTTCCCCACGTGATGCGACTCACTTAACTATATTGAAGATATTCACCAGGTCAATGCTTTTTGATAAATACCCCTCGCTACCCCGCCGGCAAGGGAGAGTCCGCTACCGCGAGGACGTCACTGAACCGGGAAGACAGAAAAATTTCACCAAACCATTGATTCGCTAAAATTTTTCACTATAGTTATGTGAGTCAGCTCACCGAGAGAAAGCTGGATCATGACCAACGAGATCATTGCGGCATCCTCACCGGCCGGCACGAGCGCGCTTCTTGCGACTGTCGGCAACAAGGTCCGCACGATGCGCAAGGACAAGGGGATGACCCTGTCCAAACTCTCGGAGATCACCGGTCTCAGCCCGGCGATCGTCAGCCAGATCGAACGTGGGCTGGCCAATCCGTCATTCACCACCTTGGCACAGCTGGCTCACGGCCTGGACATTCCCGTGGGGAAATTCTTCCTCGGCCAGGAAGAAACCAGGTCGCCGGTTGTCCGTAAGTCCGAGCGGCGAAACCTCAAAGGCGTCACCAAAAAGTCCGTGGGAGAGGCAGTCTATGAGCTCCTGACCCCGGATCTCAATGGCGCGTTGGAGGCTCAATGGATCGTGAGTCCGCCAGGCCACGACACCAGCGCCACTCCTTTTCGCCATAGCGGCGAGGAATTCGGCATCATCCTCTCGGGAAAGAAAGACATCTTCCTCGACGGTGAGTGCTACACGCTTGAGGCGGGCGATTCGATCACTTTCTCGTCGGATACGCCTCACTGGTACAAAAACAGCTACGAAGAGGTATGCGTAGCAATCTGGGTCAACGCCCCTCACGTGTGGTGATCAGCCGGCGCTAGCCGCCGCTCGCTGCCATGCACGTACGGACCCTTGGACGTCCGTTCGCAAACATCTCTCTTTCCGTGTCCAGGTCCCTTAGGACCTCTACTCGTCATGCCCTCCGCCAGGCCTGGTTCGCTGCGTGCTTCGCAGCGGGCTCCTCCTGAGCACCTCTTCTACACCCCGGCAACCGTTCCAACGGCATGCCTGCCGGGAAGTAAGGATCCTCCACCATGAACTCCTTTGCCACCACATCGTCACTGGAACTCAGTACGACGACGGCGGATCTCACCGCACCCGTCATCTCCCGCTCCGACGTCCTCGTGGTCGGCGGTGGGCCCGCCGGCGTGGCCGCCGCGGTCACCGCAGCACGATCCGGCGCATCCGTCACGCTCCTGGAGCGCTACTCCTCGCTCGGTGGCCTTGCCTCCGGCGGTATGGTCCTGGTGCTCGATGACATGATCAACGGCCAGGAAATCACGGTCACCGGCATCGTTTCGGAGTACGTGGAACGGCTGCAGAAGCTCGGCCTGGCGATTGTCCCGCCTGCCGATGACCGTAAGACCTCCGAGGAACTCTGGAACAAATGGGGCCGCTACGGCACCTTCGACTTCCACTCCCACACCACCCCCAAGCCGATCTGCTACGCCGCAGCCTTCGACCCCGACGGCTGGAAGCGGGTCTCCAACGACCTCGTCCGCGAAGCCAGCGTCAACCTCCGCCTGCACTCGTGGTTCTCCCGCCCGATCGTGGACAACGGCGTCATCAAGGGCGTCATTTGCGAAACCAAGTCCGGCCCGCAGGCGTTCATGGCGGACATCGTCATCGACACGACCGGAGACATCGACGTCGCCTCCCGTGCCGGCGCCAGCCACATCAAGGACAGCTACCTCACCACCCTCGTCTTCCGCCTCGGCAACGTGGACACTGCCGCAGCAGAGGCTTTCGAGCAGGCCAACCCGAAGGAAGCCCGTGCCATCAACCGCACCATCAAGCGCCTCCTCGGCGGCGCCTGGGAACTGTGGTGGCTCAAGACACCCATCGACGGCGTCGTCTGGTGCAACGCTCCCCACATGACCGGGTACGACGGCGTGGACCCGGCGGACATGACCGCCGCCGAGTTTGCCGCGCGGGACCGGATCAGCGAGGCCGTGGAGTACGTCCGCGCCCACCTGCCGGGCTTTGAGAACTGCTACATGCTCGACGTCGCCTCCCAGATGGGCGTACGGCAAACCCGCCTGCTCGAGGGCGAATACGTCATGACGAAGGACGACGTCACCTCCCGCCGCCACTTCGCGGACACCGTCGCCCGCGGCCGCGACTACTACTACCCGTACCGCTCGCTGCTTCCCAAGGAAGTGGACCAGTTGCTCGTCGCCGGCCGCCACTACTCGGCCACCCCGGAAGCACAGAAGATGTCCCGCGAGATCCCGCCCTGCATGGCCATGGGCCAGGCAGTCGGCGTCGCCGCCGCGCTGGCGGTCCAAAACGGTACCCTCGTCCGCGAAGTCTCCGCGCTGGACATCCAGCAGGGCATGCGCCGGCATGGTGCAGACCCGGGCGACGTCCCGTCGTCGAACGCTACCCTCGACAACGAAGCTGTGGTGGGGGCATGAGCACCGACATTCTTCTCGATGAGTTTGAGGAAACCACGACGGCGGTGGTCGCCGGCGCTGCCGCTCCCCAGACCGATGTCCAGCCCAATGCCATCCCGCTCCCCCTCCATGGCATCAAGATCGTGGACTTCACCCAGGTGTTCATGGGACCGTCCTGCACCCAGCTCCTGGGCGACTACGGCGCGGACATCATCAAGGTAGAGCGTCCGGGGGCCGGCGACATCTCGCGCAACTCGTTCCCGGACAAGGATGGCCAGGACAATCCCATCTTCCTGTCCATCAACCGGAACAAGCGGAGCGTTTCCGTGGACACCCGCACCGACGAGGGTAAGGCCGTCCTCCGCCGGGTCATGGCCGACGCCGACGTCGTCGTCAGCAATTTCCGTTCCGGCGTGATGGAGCGGATGGGCTTCGGCTACGAGGAGCTCAAAGCCGGGAACCCGGGCATCATCTGGGCCTCCGGCACGGGCTTCGGCCCGGTTGGACCCTACTCCCACAAGGGCGGCCAGGACGCGATCGCACAGGCTTACTCGGGCGTGATGTGGCGGCGCGAGTCGGACGACATGAAGCCGGCCATCTACCCCACCACCCTGTGCGACTACATCACGGGCATGCACCTCATG
This sequence comes from Arthrobacter sp. B2a2-09, assembly GCF_027587375.1. GTDB lineage: Bacteria > Actinomycetota > Actinomycetes > Actinomycetales > Micrococcaceae > Arthrobacter. Next base: position 282,911 of record NZ_JAMXIC010000001.1, on the reverse strand, counting down.
CAGGGCATCCTGCTGGCATTGCGTACCCGGGAGGCTTCCGGCGTCGGGCAAAAGGTCGAGGTGACGATGTACGACTCCATGCTCCACCTGCAGATGCAGGAGGCCTGCATGCAGCTCAACCGCGGCTATGAGGTCAATTGGGGCGCCATGCCGCTGAGCGGCGTCTTTGAAACCACCGACGGCGCCGTCTGCATGGTGGGCGGCTTCACCCCGGACCCGCTCGCACGGATTTCCGAGGCATTGGGACTGGACGAGGACCTTACCCAGCGGCCGGAGTTCGCCAACCTGGAGCAGCAGTTCAAGCACAAGCCAGCCCTGCAGGCGATCTTCCGGGAGCGCATCGCCACGAACACCACCGAGTACTGGACCAACCAGCTGGAAAGCCAAGGCCTGCTCAACGCGCCCGTCCACACCCTGGAACAAGCCCTGGCAGATGCCCAGACTGAGGCCAACGGGATGATCGTGGAAGCCGAGCACCCCGGCGTCGGCACAGTGAAGATGCTCAATGCCCCCATTCGCTTGTCCGCTACCCCGCCTTCCATCCGGCGCGTGGCGCCGCGGCTCGGCGAGCACAACGTGGAGGTCCTGCTGGAGAACGGTTTCGATGCCGAAACCATCGAGCGCCTGCAGAAGTTGGGGGTCCTCCGGTGACTGCTTCAACAGTAGAGAAGGTCGACCAGGTCACGCTGACCATCGAGAACCACGTGGCCACGGTGGTCATCGACCGCCAGCACGTGCTCAACGCGGTGGACGGGAGCGCCCAGGCCCGGCTCAATGACATCTGGAACCAGGTCGAAGCCGATCCTGACGTGCGCGCCGTCGTCATCACCGGGGCCGGCACGCGGGCGTTCTGCGTTGGGGCGGACATGTCCGCCTCTGCCGTGGACAAGACCGGCCTGCAGTACTGGGCGGAGCTTGACCCCAACGGGTTCGGCGGACTGAGCCTGCGGACGAGCCTGGACATTCCGGTGATTGCCCGAGTGAACGGCTATGCGCTTGGCGGCGGCATGGAGATCGTGCTCGGCGCCGACATCGTCGTTGCCGCGGACACGGCCCGCTTCGGCCTCACCGAACCGCGCGTCGGGCGCTTGGCGCTCGACGGCGGCATCCACCAACTGGTGCGCCGCGTCCCCTACACCCAAGCGATGAGCATGCTCCTCACCGGCCGGAAGGCCGAGGCTGCAGAGATGCAGTCGATGGGCCTGGTCAACGAAGTGGTTCCCACAGAAGAGCTCGACGCCGCGGTGCAGCGCTGGGTGGACCAGATCCTCGCCTGCGCGCCCAGCTCGGTCCGGGCTGTCAAGCAAATGGTCAGCAGGACCAGCCACCTGAGCGCCGCGGAAGCCCGCGGCCTCAGGTTGCCGGCCCTCATGGCCGCACTCGACAGCAAGGACTCCGCCGAAGGCGTGCGCGCCTTCCAGGAAAAGCGCCCGCCAGTGTGGCCGGGCCGCTGAATGCAGCACGAACAGATGCAAGACACCGAACCTCAGCACGAACGGAAGGACAATCCAATGCGGGAATCACTGGCACCCGGCGTGTGGGGCGTCGTCGCCACGCCATTCCAGGGCAGCACCCTCGATCTGGACACCGACAGCCTGGCCCAGTTAGTGGAGCACTATGAATCCATCGGCGCCACAGGGCTGACTGTCCTGGGTGTCTTCGGCGAGGCCGCTGCCCTGACCGCAGCGGAGCGCAGCCTGGCGTTGGAAGTTGTCGTGGAAGAGACCCGTTTGCCTCTCGTGGTCGGTGTAACCTCGCTCTTCACGGGCACGGCAGTCGAAGAAATCCGCGCTGCCCAGGCCGTAGCGGGAGACCGGATCGCGGCAGTCATGGTGCAGGCCAATTCGGCCCGGCCGGAGGTGGTCATCGCGCACCTGAATGCCATCCACCAATCCACCGGCGCCAAGGTTGTCCTGCAGGACTACCCGGTGGCCAGCGGTGTCAGCATCAGCACGGATGCACTCATTTACGTGGTCCAGGCGTGCAAGTTCGTTATCGCGGTCAAGGCCGAGGCCCCGCCCACCAGTGTGGCCATCGCCCAACTCGCGGTGGCCGTCGACGTCTCCGTATTCGGTGGGCTGGGAGGTCAAGGGCTTCTTGACGAGCTGGTGGCCGGCGCTGCCGGCGCCATGACCGGGTTCTCCTACCCGGAAGCGCTCGTTGCCTGCGTCCGCGGCTGGCAGTCGAGCGGTTACGACGCCGCCCGGGACGCACTGCTCCCGTACCTGCCGCTCATCAACTTCGAGCAGCAGGCCGGGATCGCCTTGGCGGTCCGGAAGGAGTGCTTCCGCGAGCGGGGCCTCATCAAGGACTCCGGCGTCCGCCCTCCAGCGGCTCCTTTCCCGGAGGTCCTCAGGAACGGAATGCTGGCGCATCTGGCTGAAGCGGCCCGCGCTTTGGATCTCTCGCTTACCCCAACCGCCCACACGGCAGGAGCGCTCTGATGGACTTCGGAATCAGCGGAAAGACCGCCTTCGTCGCCGCCTCCACAGGAGGGCTGGGACTAGCCGTTGCCCGCGGACTCGCGGCCGAGGGCGTCCGGGTGGCCATCACTGGCCGGCGTGGCGAACTGGCCGAGAAGATCGCGGCGGAGCTGCAGGCTGACGGCCACAGCGCCGTGGCTGTCGAGGCCGACCTGAGCACCCCGGACGGAGTGACCGCCGCCGTCGAACGCGCCGTGGACCTGCTTGGCCCCATCGATATCCTCGTGCTCAACGGCCCCGGCCCCAAGCCCGGGGCGGCCGCCAGCCTTGGCGCCGACGACATCGCGGCGGCGTTCGAGTTGCTGGTGAAACCGCACCACGCCCTTGTCACGAAGATCCTGCCGGGGATGCGGGAGCGGCGCTGGGGACGGATCCTGGCCATTGGATCCAGCGGAGTTGTGGCACCCTTGCCCAACCTCGCCGTCTCCAACACGGGCCGTGCAGCATTGGCCGGTTACCTCAAGACGCTTGCGGCGGAAGTGGCCCTCGACGCCGTCACGGTCAACATGCTCTTGCCAGGACGCATCGCTACCGACCGCGTCGCCGAACTGGACCGGACGGCGGCCAAACGCCGCGGCACCACACCGGAGGAAATCCAACTCGAATCGCGCAAGACCATCCCGGCCCGACGCTACGGCGAACCGGAGGAGTTCGGCGCCGCCGGCGCCTTCCTCTGCAGCGCCCCCGCTTCCTACATCACCGGCGTCGCGCTTCGCTGCGACGGAGGCCTGATCAGGAGCCTGTAGGCCCTGATCTCCTCCCGACCCGCCCTACAGCCCAATCCCAACTGCAAAGCCAAAAGGATTACCATGACTTCCACCGCCACTGAATCCGCAACATCCACCCACCAGGATGTTGCCGTAGCGCAGCACCTGATCAACGGCGAATGGGCCGGAGAGCCAGAAATCCAGCGAATCAACCCGGCCCGCCCGGATGAACTCGCTGCCCTCTCCCCCAGCGGCACCGCCGCCGACGTCGACGCGGCCATCACAGCCGCCGTCGCCGCCCAGCCGGCTTGGGCAGCCCTGCCAGCACCCGCCCGCGGCGCCATCCTCATGACCGCCGGCAACCTGCTCGCAGAACGCCAAAGCGCGATCGCCGAAAACCTCGTCCGCGAGGAAGGCAAGACCCTCGCCGAAGCCAAGGGAGAGGTCAAGCGCGCCTCGGACGTGCTGCGCTTCTTCGGCTCCCTCGGCTGGGCCGCCACCGGCGAAGTACTTCCCAGCGGCCTCCCGGACACCACCATCACCACCCGGCGCGAACCGCTCGGCGTCGTCGGGCTGATCACCCCCTGGAACTTCCCCATCGCCATCCCTGCTTGGAAGGCCGCCCCCGCACTCATCAGCGGTAACGCCGTGGTCATCAAGCCGGCCGAACTCACCCCGCTCTCCGCGACGCACCTTGCCCGCGCCCTTAAGGACGCAGGGCTTCCCGCCGGTGTCTTCAACGTGGTTCACGGCAAGGGCCGCGTGGTCGGAGACGCTTTGGCACGCGATCCCCGCATCGCCGGGCTGTCCTTCACCGGATCCACCAAAGTGGGGCTCGGACTCCAGGAAATCCTGAATGCCCGCCGCGCCCGCGTCCAGCTTGAAATGGGCGGCAAGAACGGCGTCCTGGTGCTCGACGACGCCGATCCGCAGAAAGCCGCCGCCGTAGTCGCAGCCGGCGCGTTCGGACTCACGGGCCAGGCGTGCACGGCAACCTCCCGCGTCTACGTCACGCCTGGCATCCGCGACGCGTTCCTCGAAGCCCTTGTTGCAGAGGCCGCCAGCTACACCGCCGGTGACGGGCTCGACGGCGCCAAGATGGGCGCTGTGGTGAGCAGCCAGCAGTTCGAGCAGGACCAGGCCGCGGTGCGCACCGCCGTCGAACGCGGCGCCACCCTCCTGCACGGAGAGTACGACGGCGACCCCTCCGGTGCGCTGCTCTTCCCTGCCGCTGTCCTCACCGACATTGCGTTTGACGACGCCGCCGTGACGGAGGAAATCTTCGGTCCGGTGGTTGCTGTCCTGCAGGTCCCCGATTACGAGGCAGGCCTGGCCGCGATCAACGACTCGCGCTACGGCCTCACCGCCGGCATCTGCACCGACTCTTTGGCCCTGGCCACGGACTTCGCCGCGCGGGCGCAGGCCGGCGTTATCAAGGTCAACCGGCCCACGGCGGGCTTGGACCTGAACGTGCCGTTCGGCGGCGTGAAGGACTCCTCCACCAACACCTTCCGCGAGCAGGGCAAGTCCGCACTGGACTTCTTCACCTGGGGCAAGACCGTTTACACCGGTGTGTAGCGCGCCATGACCTACGTGATCGCGCAGCCCTGCGTGGACGTCAAGGACAAAGCCTGTATCGACGAATGCCCGGTGGATTGCATCTACGAAGGTGAACGCTCGCTCTACATCCACCCGTCCGAATGCGTGGACTGCGGCGCCTGCGACCCCGTCTGCCCGGTCGAGGCGATCTACTACTCGGACGACGTACCGGACGAGTGGGCAGACTATGTCAGGGCCAACGTGGAGTTCTTCGAGGAACTCGGATCGCCGCAAGGAGCATCGGCGCTGGGGAACCTCGGGCGGGACCACCCGGTGGTTGCAGAAGTGCCCGTCTCAAGCTGAGGCTAGGCAACCAGCCTGGCCTGGATCGCCTGTCGAAGCGACTCCAGGCTGGGCAGGCCCGAGAGGCCCCCGGCCGTTCGGTAGACGCGACAACTCATGGCCGGCTCCGCCGTCGACGGGAAGAGGTCGATTCCGTCCACCATGAATGTCGGGGATCCGTGGAATCCGGAGGCTTCGGCCTCTTCGTCGCTCAGGATCTCCCTGGCCGCGATCAAGGCTGGATCGTTCCCTTCCAATTCCACGGCCCGGGAGAATAGTTCCCGGGCCGCGGAGCCGTGCGGACAATCCTGGATGGTGAGCAATTCGAAGTCCATAGCCCCATTATCCGGCCCCGTACCGTCAGTCTCACAGCAGGTCGGCGGCTTGAGGACCGATGCCCTGACTGAGCCGCCGTCCGTGTTTGGCGGCTAGTGGGCCTGTGTCCAGGTAGTTCCTCCGTCCGATGTGGTGTAGGTACTGCTGACGGTGATGCAGTTGTTCTTCCCGTTGGAGCATGTTGTGGCCGTGGTGTTGGCAGTCCCGTTGGCGCCGTCGCGGAAGTCGATTCCAATTGTGGTGAGACCGGCCGGTAGCCCGGTCATCGCGATGGTCTTTTGCTGGCCGTCGGCGGTGATTTCGAGGAGCTGGTCTCGGGCGGTCATGATGACGGCGTTGCCTCCGTAGGTGCTGGTGAGACCGTCGAGGGCCCCGGGCTGCATGCCTGTTAAGTTAACGGACACCGCCTTGGTGAAGGTGTTCCCGTCCCGGGCGGTGTAGACGGTTGCAGTGCTTGCGGTCCCGTTCTGTGCCAGCAGGACAGGCGCAGCCGCACCATTGAACTGGAGCACGGCGCCGATCACGGGAGCGTAGGAGTTCGCGGTTGGAGGAATACTGCCTTGGACTCTATCGCTGATGTCGTTGAACGACTGCCCGTCGTCGGTGCTGGACCACAGGCGGCCTCCATGCGCGCCTCCGCTCACGAGCAGAGTCGACCCGGCCCAGGCTGCGTGAGCGGCCGGCCCGGGTAGCGTGATGGGCTGGAGTTCGCCGCCGCCTGCCGGGACGTACGCCTTCGTGTAGCTTGCCGCTGCTCCTGGGCTGCCTTCATGCGGCGGTCCCACGAGCCAGTGCTCGCCGTCCCCTGAAAGGGCGACGTCTAGAGCATCTGGCGCAGGTGACCCGAGAGCGTGCTGGTGGGTCGCCCACGTTCTTCCCGAGTCGGCGCTGCTGGCGACGACGAGGTTGGCTCCCTGGACGCCGGCCGCGACTATCACTGTTCCTTCTTGGGCGATGGAGTGCCCTTTTGCGGGCTGGACTGGCACGGTGACGTTCGACCAAAGCGCGGACGTTTCGGTGCTGACCCCAACTCCGGTTAGTTTGAGGTCGTCCGCCGCGCCAGCGGTAGCCTGCCCGGTTGGAGCTGGGCTGCCGGATTGGCTCCCGGGTCCTGGAGTTCCGGCGGCCCCGCAGCCGGTGACCGTGAGTAGGATCAGGCCTGCAGCGCCGATGAGCATCTTCGATCGGGCAGTCCCCCAATCCGGCCTGTCTGGCGTGTTCACGACGAACAGTCTCACAACAGGTCTGCGTGATGCTCTGCGACGACGTTCGGGTGGGCCCGAAGCCGGTAACGGAGGGCGTTGTCCCCGTAGGTTTCCAGAATCGGGCTGTTCGTGGGGTCAACAGACAAGCCACGGGCTTTTGCCTGGAACTCCGGGCTCACGGCAAGCTGCGGCATGGTCGCATCAAGTGCAGGGTTATAGAAGAAGGGAAGGGAAATCCGATCCGTGCCTCGAAGCGGCGAGATGACGCGGTGCAGGGTCGCCTTGAGGTAGCCGTTTGTGGCGAGTTCCAGCATTTCGCCGATGTTGACCACGAAAGTCCCCGGCACTTGTGGAGCGTCGATCCACTTCCCCAGATATTCGACCTGGAGACCGCCCTTCCCGGGCTCAACCAGGAGAAGCGTGAGCACTCCCCCGTCACGGTGGGACCCCACGCCCTGTTTGGGTTCCGGGTTCGACTCCCCCGGATATCTCACAATCTTGAGGACAGGGAAAGCCCGTGCGTCGAATGCCGCATCAAAGGTGTCCTCGGGCGCGCCGAGGGAAACTGCGAGGGCGCGCAGCAAGGCCAGCGAGATGGTGCTCAGCCGTTCGGTCCATTCCGAGACAATCTCCCGCATTTCCGGCAGCGCGGCCGGCCAAAGGTTGGGCCCCTCCAGGCGCCAATATTCCGCGACACCCGGGCCCGGCTCAACAGCGTCACGCTCGACGCCGACGTCGATCTGCTCGCGCCAGTCGATCGCGCCGTCCGTAAGCTCGCCGCCAACGCGGGTGTAGCCGCGGAACTGGGGGCTGCGGACATTCTCGATGGCGAGTTTTTCTTCCTCCGGAAGCTCGAAAAAGCGGCGCGACACGTCGAGAATGGCGTCCGTCAACTCCTGCGGGATGCCGTGGCCGGCAAGGTAGAGAAAGCCAACCTCATGCATGGCATCGCGCAGTTCGTCACGGAACCGGGAGGCCTCGTCCGGGCCTGCATTCAGACGGGAGAAATCGATCACGGGCAATGTCTCGAGTGTCAATGCACTTCGTCCTTTTCATCGAATGTCGCAAGCGTGCGCAATATCCTGTCGCTTCAGCCCGGCTGTTTGGGACGCCACACGCCGAAACGGTTGCCGTGCGGGTCCAGGAGGTGCGCGAACTCGATCGCGCCGTTGTCGACGAACGGGATGGCTACACTCGCACCGAGCGACTCGGCCCTGGCAATTGCGGCTTTCACATCGTCGACTTGCACGTAGAAGATCGCCCACGATGTTCCCTCGAGCGAGGAAGTATCCCACAGCCCACCCTTGTCGCCATTCACCATCTGGTAGCTGGCAGGCGAGGATTCACCGAAAGTCCAGTCGAAGAGTGAGCCGTAAAAGGCCCGCGCGCTCTCGGGATCGGGCGAACCGACTTCGAAGTAGTTCACTGTGGAGGCCAAGACTGTTTCCTTTCCACTTCCGCGAGAATGGACGGAGGCCGCCCGCGAGACCTGGGGGCGGCCTTTTCGAATAGTTAAGGCATGACGTTGTAGAGATCGACTCCTGTCTCTTCAGGGGCCGACTCGAATCCTCCCTCTATGCCCGCCTGCATGCGCGGCATGAGAATGCCGTCGCGGAATTTCTCCCAACTTTCCTTCGACTCGTGGACAGCCATGATCGTCCAACCGCCGGCCGACGGGCCTGCGGCATGGAAAGTCTGACCGTCGGGCAGGAGCCCCTCTCCTGGGTGAACAGCGGCAATTGACGCCTCGTATTGGTCCTTGGTGCCTCCTGGGAAGAAGTGCACGACTCCGTAGGGCGCGGCTTCCATCTCTGCTCCTTGCTGGTGTGGATGGGTGTGGACATGCCAAGCAATAGACCCCGTTACTCGGGATGTCAATGAGTTTTCATTGCCGGGATCCAAATCCGATATTCAGGTCCAGAATTCGTCTGCCTTAGCCGTGTCCTCGAAGAACTCCCGGCCCTCAACAACCTTTCCGTCGCGGAGCACGAAGGAGATGGCGGTTGCAACGTCCAGGGTCTTTCCGTCACTTTCAGCGCGGCTTTGCTGAAGCCCCACAGTGTGGTTTTCTCCGCCGACGATGTCTAGGACCGTCGCTTGGAAGGAACCTTGGGAACGCGCTCCCAGCTCGCCGAAATACGCCAGGATGGCGTCGCGTCCTTGCTTCGTCCCGGACAGCACTCCATTTCCAGCTGCGTACCAGACTGCGTCCTCCGCGAACAGTTCGCTGAGTGTCGCCAAATCACCTGCGTTAAAGGCCTCATATCCCCGCCGGACCAATTCAGCGTTTTCCGTAGCTCCCATGTTCGGATACCTCTCCGTCATCCTCGTCGGTCAATGGGACGGCTTAAGGCTATTCCTGGCCAGGGTGCCTGTCGATGGGAAATGCCTCGAGTTCGGGGAACATGCCAAGGGCCGCTACCGGCAATTCAGTGGCAAGCTTGACCACAAGTGGCCGCAGCCAATTGGAGGGTAAGCCGTGATTGACACCGCTGAGGCCGTTCTTCACGACGGCACAACGATCCCCCTAACCATCCACGGAAACGGACGCGCCCTGATGGTACCTGCCCGCTTCGCCGCCTATCTGCCGGAAGAGGCCGAAACGATGCGCCGCTGGGGCGCTGATCCGGATCTGGGACCCAACTTGGTCAACGGACTCGCGCGATCACACCGGGTGGTCGTTGCCGATTACGAAGGTCACCGGATGGCACACCCCGCACCGGACACCCTTACTCCGGCGAATGTCACGGCTGACCTCCTTGCCATCGCCGATGCCGCTGAGGCCGGCACCTTCGCCTACTATGGCTACTCCTGGCTGGCACTCTGTGGCTTGCAGCTCGCAATCCGCACTGACCGGCTCTGGGCACTGGTGATGGGCGGATACCCACCCCTCGATGGGCCTTACGAGAGCATGTTGGCGGTCACCCGGGCAGCGCACTCGATGTCCACCCAATCTGCCGATCTGGTTCCTTCACCCACCACTGAAGTTGAGCCCGGAGACTGGGACTCCGTGCCCGTACAAACGAACGAAGCACAAACCCGCCAATTCGTCACCCTCTACGAAGCCCTTCAAGACTTCTACGATTCCTCCGCCGAAGTCCCGCCGGGTTTGCCCCGTCTTGCCTTCGCAGGGGCGGACGACCGGATCGATTACGGCCCGGCCTGGGGCAACGTTCAGGTAAAGATCGGTGAGCCCCTGACGACACACAAGCAAGCCCTGCTTGACACCGGGTGGGATGTCCAAGTGCTTCCTGGCCTCGATCACATCGGGGCGATGCATAGCTCCGTCGTCTTGCCTATCCTGACGGACTGGCTCCGGAAGGTCGGCTAAGCTTCCTTCTCATCAACGAGCCCGTCCCAGGACCACGCCGGGATGCGAAGTCCCTCCGGGACGTCGTCTGCGGAGCGGTGGTACCTGGACATGGTGGTGGTGGTCGCCCAGGCGAAGTAGTCGTGCAGCACTTCCCAGAGGAGGCTGCTTCCGGTGAGTCCTACATCCGCCAGTGCCTGATCGAAGCAGGCGATCGCCCTGCGGTCCATGTCCTCATGTGGCCCGTTGCCGCTGTGCATCCGCACCACTGATGTCTCGTCACCGTAAGCGCCGGTATACGCCTTGGGGCCGCCCAACGCCTCCACCCAATAGGCGGCCAGACGCCTCGTGTGCTCGGGATGGAACCCATGGCTGAACGCATGCCCTACTACCTCGTCCGCCATGACCCTGGCATGCCAAGCGTCCGCCAGCTCGAAGAAGAAGTCGGCACCGCCCGCCGCCTCGAATACCGTCTGCATGCTGCAACGATGGCACGCTCCTCCCCCAAATGCCACGGGAACGGAAGCACGTCCGCCCCCGGAAATATTCCACTCAGCACAAGCTCAGGCCCTGCCGGCCGCGGCCTCTTGAGACACGTCCGGACCGGTGGGACGATAAAGCGGTGAATCCCTTCCTCGATTTCGTCAGCCACTTCTGGTGGCTGGTCTTTCCGCTGAGCGGATTGGCTGGCGGTTGGGCGCGGTCCTGGTCCAGAGCCAGCGAACGGCGGCACCGCCGTCGGGTGGAGCTCTATCAGCTCCAGAACCGCGCGGCGCAAGCGGAGCAGGCCAGCCAGGCCGAGGTCCTGCGGCTGCAAGAGGCACACGACGCCGTGAACCGGCGATGGCTCGAATACGAACTTGACGTCGGTAAACTCATTGATTTTCCGGTCATGTCAGACGTCCGCGAGCCGCTCACCGTGGCGTTTCTTCGGACCAAACGGGAGGCTGACGGCTTGCGCCCGGCAACTCCGGGAGAAATTACGACGACGGCACGGCTAGCGGAATATCGCACGGCCGTCCGCAGCTTCGAACTGGCGTTCGACGTGGCAGAACGGGAAGCCAAACGCATCAAGGACAGCAATTTCACTGAGCCCGAGCGCCAGCGGCTGGCAACCGCCAGGAAGCTGCTCAGGATCGCTTCGGACAGCGCAGCGACGCCGGCAGAACGGCAGACAGCGTACAAGCGCGCCCGGCGCGAATTGGATGGTCTGATTGTCCTGCCCGAAGCGACCATCGCAGCCCTGGAAGAGAAGATCGCGGGAATACTCGACGCCCCAAAGGCTCCGGACTTCCATCAAAGCTGAGACGCGCAATCGTCCTGCCGAGGGGCTATCCACGGGACGGGCTATCCATGGGACCGTGCTAGGCGTAGCTTTCTTCTCATCCCGGCAAGTCTGTATTGACTGGCAGCCGGTACCTACCAGGAGGTCATCATGGACAACCTATTCGGACGCGGCGGACTCGAAGTCCCGGAACCCCTCCGACGATTCCTTCAAGGCGAATCTGATCCTTCGCTCCGCATCGAACAGTACCAGGACGGGGACACGCTCGTCGTCAGAGTGGATCTGCCGGGAATCGACCCCGAGACCGACGTCGACATCAGCGTCGCCGACGACACGCTGCATATCCAGGCGCGGCGCGAGGAGGATGCCGAACGCGTGGACATGAAGGGTTACCGCACCGAGCTCCGCTACGGGGAACGGTCCCGCAGCATCCCGCTGCCCCGCGGAGTGAGCCAAGACGGCATCCTTGCCACATACGAGGATGGGGTCCTCGAAATCCGTATCCAGCTCCCGGAACATTCAGAGCGGCAGACCACGAAAATCCGCGTTGTCCGTACGGGTGGCAGTGAAACCAATCAGTCTCCGGAGGAGCCGGGAAACTAGCCCAGCCGGGGGACACAACCCTAAGGGCCCCCATTCCGCCCGTTTGGTCGCCGCACTTTTTGGAGCCGCGAGCCCGGCCCCTTGCCTTGGGGAGCGGTAACCTCCAGGGCGGTGGCGGGCATTGCGATGACAGCGACGACGGTGAGCGCGGCGCTCACAAGCACGGCGAGAAATACCGCAGCAGAGGCGAATACGATCGCCTGCGAATTCTTCCCGCCACCGGGGCTGCCGGCGTAGATTGCGTTGGCCACGGCTCCGAAAACTGCTACGCCCAGCGAACTGCCGATGGATCGCGCGAAGAGGTTGGTGCCCGTCACTACTCCTCGTTCGTGCCATTCGACACTGGACTGGGCTGCGATCAGGCTCGGGGTTGCAAGTAGCCCGAGTCCGAGCCCGGCGACAAAGCAGCTGCCTGCGACGAACCCGAGGTTCGGCGTGTAGGCCGTGATGGCGAGGGCCGCCGAACCGATGAGGGTGACCGTGATCCCGATCAAGGCTGTTGCCCTGAAGCCGATCCGAAGGTAGAAGCGGCCCGACTGCGAGGCGCTGATCGGCCAGCCGATTGTCAGGGCTGCCAGGGATAGGCCCGCCGTGACCGGCGACACCGAAAGCGCGCCTTGAAGGAAAGTGGGAACGTAGGAGGTGAGGCCAAGCACGATTGCTCCGGCGCCGAAGGAGATCAGCGCGGTCGTGCCGAGAAGGCGCCTCGAAACGACCCACGGCGGAAGGACAGGTTCAGCTGCTCGCCGCTCGACCAGGACGAAGGCAACGAGCAAAAGTGAACCAATCGCGAACACAGCAATGCTGATCGGAGAGTCCCAGGCCCATGCCTGCCCACCCTCCAGGGCCCCGAGGATGGTCAAGGTCAGCGTGACCGTGAGGAGGGCGGCTCCAAGATAGTCGATGCGGTGCTTTACCCGTTCGATGTTCTCGTGGAACCTTTGAACCAGCATCCACGCAGCCACAAGGCACAGTGGAATGTTGACCAGGAAGATTCCGCGCCAAACTCCCAGCGAAGAGAACACCCCACCCAGTGTTGGACCGACAACAGATGAGGTTGCCCACACGCTGGCGAGGTAGCCTTGCACCTTTGCGCGCTCGGCCAGGGTGTAAATGTCGCCAGCGATGGTTATGGCAACAGGCAGGACCGCGCCGGCACCCAGGCCCTGCACCACGCGAAAGGCAATGAGCGTGGGCATGCTCCACGCCAGCCCGCAAAGAATCGATCCGAGCAGGAAGAGTCCAATGCCAGTGAGAATGATCGGCTTACGGCCTGCCATGTCGGAGAGTTTCGCGTAGACCGGAACCGAGACGGCCTGCGCGAGCAGGTACGCGGAGAAGAGCCACGGGAACGAAGCGAACCCACCGATTTCATGCACAATCGAAGGCACCGCGGTCGCCACGATGGTGGCATCGATCGCGACGAGGCCGCTCGAGAGCATCAGCGCTATGAGTACCGGGCCCCGTTTGGAACGGAAGCCTACGCCGTCGCTTTGAGTTGCCATGTCATGGCCCCCGCTTGGAAACACTCTTCGCATCGTTTCTTGTCTGATCACGCTAGGCGCATCCGCAGCGAGACGCAATCACCAGCGGAACCCCTGAGCCGGCGTGGCCGTCGTCGCGACAGGGTCCGGATCTTCTCATAAGCGCATCCAAGCCCTAGCGTGGAATGAGTACCCTTCGGAAATGACCAGAGAGGGCCCCCGGCCACTCAACAGAACCGAGACCCAGGAGGCGCAGTATGAGTCTGTACCAGCCCGAACCAGTAGAAATCTCGACCAGAATACGTCCCGGTGAGTGGACCGAAGAAAGTCTCGGCGTCTTGGTAGCTTCTTATCGCGAAGACCTGCTCGGCATGGGGGCGTCAGCTTCCGAGATTGAAATCGTGACTGAACGGGACGCGCGTGGCGGGGTCAACGTCGTCGCCACATGGAACAAATCCCCGAACGCTGATCTACCCCGGGCACCCGGGGACGAGGACAGCTAACCCGCGAACGGACCCTGTCATTCCCCTATGCCCGGGCGTATCCTGATGACGTTTCCGGCACCGGCCTCGGCCGGCTTTTTTCTCTGCCCCCACTCAGTTAGGCGTCATCCATGGAGATGAATATCAGGGATCACTGGGACATGCTCAGCCCCGAAACGCGGCATTGGCTAACCGACAACCCTGGATGCGTGGTCTTGCCGCGAACCATCACGGAAATAATCCACCAGGAAACGGGCATCACTCCGGATGCCGACCGGCACAGCCAGGTCAGCCTCTCCCCCGAAGATCTGAGCTTCATCCGGGCCAAGGCTGAAGAAGCCCCGGCCCGGCCGAAGTAAAGGACCCAGTCAGTCGTCGCCGTCTTCATCCGGTGGCGCTGGTTGATCGCCTTCGGGTCGATCGGCTGCCTCACGTAGCGGTCCCACTGCGCCGTCCGCGCCGTAGTCCCCCTCGGCGTACTGACCGATTTCCGACTCTGCTGTGCGCCCCGGAACCGCTCCCGCCTCGCCGAGGTCGGCTTTTGCGTAGCGCCCGGATTCCTTGGCTTTCTCACCCAGGGGTTCGGGCAAGCCTCCTTGACTGCCGGCCGTGCCGTAGTCGCCTTCGCTGTATTGGCCTTCTTCGTCTTCGGAATGCCGCCCGGCCTGCGTTCCCGTCTTCCCGTAGTCTCCCTCGACGTACCGGCCCCGGAGTTCCGGTTCCTCGGGAGCTCCGCTTTTCTCTTCTTCAGTGGGTTCTTCGACGCCGCTGCTGTCGGTCATGATCTTGCCTTTCCCGCAACCAACCTTGCGTCTCTTCGGCGCCTTCTAAGTCTATCGAGGGGCTTTACGGCACAACAGGGCGCCTCCCGAACACTGTCGCGTCCGGACCAGAGGTGTAGGCGTTCAGCCCTAAGGATTGTGAAGTACAGCCGCCAGTTTCGGCTCGTAGCTTTCAAGCCCGACGCTTGCCCTCACGAGCGCCCGTAGTTCGGACCGGCCACCCGTAACGGCTCCTGCCGCTCTGGCCTGAACCAGCACGTTCCCGAGCGCCGTGGCTTCCACGGGGCCGGCAACAACCGTCTTGCCGGTGGCATCCGCGGTGAGCTGGCACAGCAGCCTGTTCTGCGAACCGCCGCCCACGATGTGGACCACGGACGTCGGCTTGCCGGACAGTTCTTCGGCGCGCGCCAGGGTCCTGGCGTAGGCGGCCGCGAGGCTGTCCAGGATGCAGCGCACGACGGCGGCCGGCCGGTCCGGGAGGATGGCACCGCCGGCGCGCACCGCGGCTCGGATGCGGTCCGGCATGTTGTCCGGGGCGATGAACGCCGGATCGTCGGCGTTGATTTGGGGGCCGCCGGCGGGAAGTGCCGCCGCGGACTCCAGGAGCGCGGCGAGTTCCTGCCGGTGGCCTTCGGCGGCCCAGGTGCGTTGGCATTCGCTGAGCAACCACAGCCCACCCACGTTGCGCAGGTACCTGATGGTGCCGTCGACGCCCCGCTCGTTGGTGAAGTTCGCCAAGCGGCTTGCCTCACCCAGGACCGGGGTGTCCAACTCAACGCCCACGAGGGACCAGGTGCCGGAGGAAATATAGGCGAAGTCTTCCTGCCGGGACGGAACGGCTGCCACGGCCGAGGCGGTGTCGTGCGATCCCACGGCAACCACCGCAGTCTCCGCTTCGAGGCCCGTCCGGGCGGCGATCTCCGGCAGCAGCGTGCCTACGGTTTCGCCTGGCTGGATGATGGCCGGGAACAGTTTTTTGGGGAGGCCTAACGGCTTGAAGAATTCGGTGGCCCACTCCCCCGCGACGGCGTCAAAAAGCCCGGTGGTGGAAGCATTCGTGGCCTCGGTGCGGCGTTGCCCGGTCAATTTGAACGCGATCAAGTCCGGGATGAGCAACGCCTGGACGCCGCGCAGTTGCCTCTCGGTGGCGAGCTGGTAGATCGTATTGAACTGCAGGAACTGCAGCCCGGTGGTGGCATAGAGCCGTGCCGGGTCCAGCACCTTGTGGACGTTCGCGACGGCGGTGCGGCCGCGCTCGTCGCGGTAGCTGAACGGACGGGTCCGCAGGGCGCCGGAGTGATCCACGAGTCCGTAGTCGACGGCCCACGTGTCGATCCCGATACTGACGATCCGCTCCCCGCTTGCGGCGGCCGTTTCGGCGGCCGCCGCAAGTCCCTTGAGCACCTCATCGAACAGGGCGTCGAAGTCCCAGTGGAGTCCGCCGTCGAGCTCTACGACCCCGTTGGGAAAACGGTGCACTGTTTCGAGCTCGGCGCGCCCGCCGGTGACGCGGCCGAGCATGACTCGGCCCGATGACGCTCCGATATCGACCGCAGCGAAAACGCCGCCGGCGTTGAACTGTCCGCTCATCGCAGGAAGGCCGCGGCGACGCCCGCGTCCACCGGGATGTGCAGGCCCGTGGTGTGCGAGAGTTCGTTGCTGGTCAGCACGGCGGCGGCGTTGGCCACGTGCTCGGGCAGGACTTCGCGCTTGAGCAGGGTCCGCTGGGCGTAATACTTGCCCAGTTCCTGCTCGTCGACGCCGTAGACGGCGGCGCGCTTGGCGCCCCAACCGCCGGCAAAGATGCCGGAGCCACGGACCACGCCGTCGGGGTTGATGCCGTTGACCCGGATGCCGTACTCGCCCAGTTCAGCGGCGAGCAGGCGTACCTGGTGGGCCTGGTCCGCCTTGGTGGCCGAGTAGGCGATGTTGTTCGGGCCGGCGAATACCGAGTTCTTCGAGGAGATGTAGACGATGTCCCCGCCTAGGCCCTGGTCAATCATGACCTTCGCCGCGGCCTTGGAGACCAGGAAGGAGCCCTTGGCCATGACGTTGTGCTGCAGGTCCCAGTCCTTCTCGGTGGTTTCCAGGAGCGGCTTGGAGATGGACAGGCCCGCGTTGTTGACCACCAGGTCCAGTCCGCCGAAGGCCAGCACGGCTTCCTGGATGGCGGCGGCGATCTGGGCTTCGTCGGTGACGTCTGCCTGCACGCCGATGGCGACGTCGTCTCCGCCGAGTTCGCCCGCGACGGCCTGCGCGTTGTCCAGGTTGAGGTCCGCGATGACCACGCAGGCACCCTCTGCGGCGAGGCGGGTGGCGATCGCCTTGCCGATGCCCGATGCCGCGCCGGTCACCAGCGCGATGCGCGTGGCGTGGGACTTGGGCTTGGGCATCCGAGCGAGCTTTGCTTCTTCCAGGGCCCAGTATTCGATCCGGAACTTCTCGGATTCCTCGATCGGCGCGTAGGAGGAGATGGCCTCGGCCCCGCGCATCACGTTGATCGCGTTGAGGTAGAATTCCCCGGCGACGCGGGCGGTCTGTTTGTCCTTGCCGTAGGAGAACATCCCGACGCCGGGAACCAGGACGATGGCCGGATCGGCACCGCGCAGGGAAGGGCTGCTTTCGTCTGCATGGCGGTCGTAGTAGGCCTGGTAATCCTCGCGGTACGCCGTATGGAGTTCCTTGAGGCGTGCGACGCTCTCCTCGATGCCGGCGTCGGCCGGCAGGTCCAGGACGAGCGGCTTGACCTTGGTGCGTAGGAAGTGGTCCGGGCAGGAGGTGCCCAGCGCACCCAGTCGGGGGTGCTCAGCCCCTTCGAGGAACTCCAGGACACGCGGATCGTCGCTGAAGTGGCCCACCTGAGGCTTGTCGGCCGAAGCGAAGCCGCGGATGGCGGGAGCCAGGGCGGCTGCCTTGGCGCGGCGCTCGGCTTCTGGGAGCGCGGCGTAGCCGGGGAGTTTGGCGCCGAATGGCTCGGCTTTGCCGTTCTCCGCGATGTAGCGTTCGGCCTGCTCGATGATCCAGAGGGAGTTGGCCTCGGCCTCTTCGCTCGTGCCGCCCCACGCGGTGATGCCGTGGCCACCCAAAATGGTGCCGATGGCCTGCGGGTTGGCTTCCTTGATGGCTGCAATGTCCAGCCCTAGCTGGAAGCCGGGGCGGCGCCAGGGAACCCACATGACCTTTTCGCCGAAGACCTTGGAGGTCAGTGCTTCGCCGTCCACCGCCGTCGCAATCGCGATGCCGGAGTCCGGGTGCAGGTGGTCGACGTGCGCGGCGTCGACGAGTCCGTGCATCGCCGTGTCGATCGAGGGCGCGGCGCCGCCTTTGCCGTGGAGGCAGTAATCGAAGGCGCCCACCATTTCGTCTTCGCGCTCGACGCCGGGGTAGACGTTCTTCAACGCACGGAGCCGGTCCAGCCGCAGCACGGCCAGGTTTTCGGGCTTCAAGGTTCCTAGGTCGCCGCCGGAACCCTTGACCCAGAGGAGCTCGACGTCCTCCCCGGTGACCGGGTCCGTCTCGGTTCCCTTGGCAGAGGTGTTCCCGCCGGCAAAGTTCGTGTTCCGCTTGTCCGCGCCCAGGCGGTTGGAACGGGCGATCAGTTCTTCAACGGTCTTGTTGTTGCTCATGTTCCTAAGCGCCCCATCCGGCTTGCTGGCCGCCCACGCGGTCCTCGTTGATCTTCTTCTGGTAGCCACTGGCCTTGAACGCGGTCATCGGGTCCGCGGGCAGGCCGCGGGATTCGCGCCACTCAGCCAGGACCGGCCGGACATCGGTGTAGAAGGCATCGTTGAAAATGCCGTTCGCCGCCAGGACATCGCCTTCGCGCTGGGCCTCGGTGAGCGCGTCCGTGTCGATAAGCAGTGCGCGTGCCGTCATTTCCTGGACGTTGAGCACGGAGCGGATCTGGCCCGGGATCTTCTCCTCCAGGTTGTGGCACTGGTCCAGCATGAGGGCGACGCCGGAGTCGCTCCCGAATCCGCCGCCGCGGATGACCTCGTGCATGATGCGGAACAACTGGAAGGGATCCGCGGCACCGACGATCAGGTCGTCGTCGGCGTAGAAGCGCGAGTTGAAGTCGAAGGAGCCAAGCTTGCCGAGGCGCAACAGCTGCATGACGATGAACTCGATGTTGGTGCCCGGGGCATGGTGGCCGGTGTCCAGGCACACGAACGCCTTCTCCCCCAGCGCCAGCGTCTGCGCGTAAGAGGTACCCCAGTCCGGAACGTCGGTGTGGTAGAAAGCCGGCTCGAAGAACTTGTACTCGAGGACCAGGCGCTGTGTCTCGCCGAGGCCTGCGTAAATCTCTTGCAGGGATTCGGCCAGGCGGTCTTGGCGGCCGCGCATGTCGTCCTGGCCCGGGTAGTTGGTGCCGTCTGCCAGCCAGATCTTCAGGTCCCGGGAGCCGGTGGCGTGCATGATGTCGATGCACTCCCGGTGGTGGTCGATCGCCCGGCGGCGCACGGCTGCGTCGGAGGAGGTCAGGGAGCCGTACTTATATTCATCGTCTTGGAAAGTATTCGAGTTGATGGTCCCCAGACCGACGCCAAGCTCTGCCGCGTACTCGCGGAGTGCGGTGTAGTCATCCACCTTGTCCCACGGGATGTGCAGTGCGACGGTCGGCGCGAGGCCCGTGAGTTCGTGGACTTTCGCGGCGTCGGCCAGCTTCTCCTGGATGGTCCGCGGGGTGCCGGGCGCGCCAAACACCTTGAAGCGCGTGCCCGAGTTGCCGTAGGCCCAGGAGGGGACCTCGATGGCCAGTTCCCCGAGGCGGCCTAGGGCCGTTTCCGTGGTGTTCATGATTGTTCCTTCTGCGGTTGGTGGTTGCCCTCAGAGGCGTTGGCTGTGGACAGCTGGTCCTCGAGATTGAAGATTTCGGTGAGCTGGACGAATCCTTGGTCGGGTGCCTGTGCGTTGCCTTCGAACAGGAGTGCCATTTCTGCCTGCCAGCGGGAATTCACTTCGCTCAGGGCCATTCGGGCCCGTGCCGCGTCGAAGTCGTCGCACTCCACGTATCCCACCAGCAGCCCGTCGTCGGCGAGGAACAACGAATAGTTGTTCCAGCCGGCCGCTTTGAGTTCCCGGAGCATCTCCGGCCACACGGCGGCGTGACGGCGTCGATATTCGGGAATCCGGGCGGGTTTGACCGAGGAACGGAAGCACACCCTCATGTGGAGTTCTCCTTGCTCAACAGTGACTGAAGAATTTGTATTGAATCGATTCATCCATGAACCTACTCACACGTTAGGGCCTGCTTCCATGGCGTGTCAACAGGCAAACACGAGGATGGCCACTGTGAACGCCGTAACATTGATGAAACGGATTGATTCGATTCATCAATGGAGGTTCAGCGTGCCAAGCGGCCCGGGAGCAAAGCTGACAGACGTAGCCGCTCTTGCGAGAGTTTCGGTCGGCACGGTTTCGAATGTCCTCAACCGGCCGGACCAAGTGTCGTTCGACAAGCGAAGCCGGGTTCTGGCCGCCATCGACGAGCTGGGATTCGTGCGCAACGAATCGGCCCGTTCGCTGCGCTCTGGATCCACCAGGAGCCTCGGCATGCTGGTGTTGGACGTCCGCAACCCCTTCTTCACAGATGTCGCTATGGGAGCTGAAAACGTCGCCGAAGACCACAAGCACTCCCTGATCCTGGCCAATAGCGCCGAAGACGCCGGCCGCGAGCAGGCATATCTGGACCTGTTCGAGCAGCAAAGGGTCCAAGGCGTTTTGATCACTCCGTACGGACAGGTTCTTCAACGGCTCGAAAGAATGCGCGATCGGGGCATCCCTTCAGTACTCGTCGACAGGCTCGCAAGCACGGATCAGTTCTGCTCGGTCTCAGTGGACGACGTCGCCGGCGGTGCCACGGCCCTGGAGCATCTCGTCAGCGTCGGTTCGGTACGCCCGGCATTCGTCGGCGGTCCCTTCACACTGCAGCAGGTCGAGGACCGATACCGGGGCGCTGCCGATGCGGCAGCACGTGCGGGAGTCCCACTTCAACTTTTTGAAACGCCCGATCTCAAATTCGAGCGCGGGCGCCAGGTTGGCGATCTCATGGGGAATCTCCAGCCAGACAAGCGTCCGGACGCCGTGTTCGCCGCCAACGATCAATTGGCTCTAGGGCTCTTGCAATCTTTCGCGGCCAACGGGCTCCGCGTGCCCGAGGACATTGCAATCGTCGGCTTCGACGACATCGATTTCGCCTCCCAGTCGAGCATCCCGCTCACGTCCATCAGCCAGCCGAGGCAGCTGATCGGCGAGCGTGCCGCCCAGCTCCTCTTCGACGAAATCGACGACGAGCCCGGCCACGTGCACAGCCAAGTGGTGTTCACGCCGGAACTCGTGGCCAGGCAGAGCACCCGGCGCCGTTAAGGGGAACCCTTAGAGCCGCCCGTCGGCACCAGCGCGCCTTTTTCGGATGCAATGGGCGAAATATAGGTCTCCAGTTGGGACCGCAGCTGATCCGCTGAGTGGTGCTCGGGTGTCAGCGTGGCCGTGATTTGGGCACCGAGCGCGAACGTCATGATCCCGCCGACGATGTCGTCATCGTTCAGTCCCTCCTTCAGTTCGCCAAGTTCCCTGGCTTCACGGAGCTTGTCGAACAGGGCTTCACGCCATTGCTCCATCGAGGAGTCATGCAGCGCGGCTTTCGCCGGGTCCGTCAGTGCGCGCTGCCAGAAGGCGATAGCAATCCGGGCCTCGTTGAGCCTCTCGGCATCGAGCGGCAGGATTTCGTGGCAATAGCTGCGCAACGCAGACAGGCCTCGCCGGCCGGCAGTGGAGTCGCTCATGCGGGTATTCGTCTGGTTGAAGACGTGGCCGAAGGCAAACGTCAGGAGATCGTCCTTCGTGGGGAAATACGGCTTGAGCGCGCCGTTGGCAAAGCCTGCCTCCGTAGCTATCTCGCGCATGGTGGCGCCCTCGATTCCCCTGCTGGCGATGATCCGCCACGTGGCTTCGACAAGCTCCACCCGGCGCTTGTCGTGATCTACGATCTTCGGCACGCTTCCCCAAATCTTTTTTTCTACAACCGTTGTGACTCAGATTACACGATGCTATTCTCTACACACATAGAAAATAAACCCGCCACTCACAAAGGCCTTCCATGAGCACAACTTCCTCCCCAGAAATCGCCGAAACGGCTGGCCACGCCGGACTGTCTCCTTATGCATTGCCGAGTGCCGAAGACATCACGGCGGTCCGGGGTATCTTGGCCGGCGCCGAACTTTTCGACGAATCCACCCGGGTCGCCTACCTTGGCCTCGTTGAGCCACCGCGGAATGCGGAGGCTGTGGACCGCAGGTTCAGGGCGTTCCTGCACAACGTTTCGTCCGGTGCGGCACAAGACGTCGTGGTCTCGGTGACACATCAGGAAGTCGTCTCGCAAGTGGAACTCGATACCTCGGTGACGGGCGAGCTTCCGGTCATCGAAGAAGAATTCGAAGTGGTTGAAGAGATCCTCGCCCAGGACGAACGATGGCTCAAGGCCTTGGCTGACCGCAATCTCGATGTCAGCAAAGTCAGGGTCGCTCCCCTGTCGGCCGGGGTCTTCGAGTACCCGGAAGAGAAAGGCCGCCGGATTCTGCGAGGCCTGGCTTTCGTCCAGGAATTCCCCGAGGACAGCGCCTGGGCCCACCCCGTGGATGGGCTGGTTGCCTACGTCGACGTCGTGAGCAAGACCGTCGACCAGGTCCTGGATTTCGGACCGGTCCCGGTGCCGGAAGAACACGGCAACTTTACGGATCCTGAGCTGACCGGACCGATGCGCACCACCCAGAAGCCGATCCACATCACCCAGCCGGAAGGTCCTAGCTTCACCGTCCACAACGGAAACCACGTCGAGTGGGAGAAGTGGAGCCTGGACATCGGCTTCGATGTCCGGGAAGGCGTAGTTCTCCACAATGTGGCGTTCGACGACGCCGATCGCCGTCGCAGCATCCTCAAGCGCGCTTCGATCGCGGAAATGGTGGTTCCCTACGGAGATCCCTCCCCCGTGCGCTCCTGGCAGAACTACTTCGATACCGGCGAATACCTCGTGGGCCAATACGCCAACTCGCTCGAGCTCGGCTGTGACTGCCTCGGCGAAATCACCTACCTCAGCCCGGTGGTCAGCGACGCGTTCGGCCGGCCACGCGAAATCCGCAACGGAATCTGCATGCACGAGGAGGATTGGAGCATCCTCGCCAAGCACAGCGATCTCTGGAGCGGCGTGAACTACACGCGCCGGAACCGCAGGCTCGTCATCAGTTTCTTCACCACCATCGGCAACTACGACTACGGCTTCTACTGGTACCTCTACCTCGACGGCACCATCGAGTTCGAAGCCAAGGCCACCGGCGTCGTCTTCACCAGCGCCCACCCCGGAAAAGGCTACCCTTACGCCTCGGAGCTCGCTCCCGGCCTCGGGGCTCCCTTCCACCAGCACCTTTTCAGCGCCCGCCTCGACTTCGCCATCGACGGCCTGAGCAACAGGGTCGAGGAAGAAGACGCCGTCCGCGTACCCATGGGAGAAGGCAACGAACGCGGAAACGCCTTCGCGCGCCGTCGGACGGTGCTCAAGAACGAATCGGAGGCTGTGCGCGAGTCCGACATGGCGGCCGGACGGGCTTGGATCATCTCCAATCCCGAATCACTCAACCGCCTGGGCGACCCCGTGGGGTACAAACTCCATGGACAAGGGCATCCCATGCTCCTGGCCGACCCCGAATCATCCATCGCCCAGCGTGCAGCATTCGCTACGAAGGACCTGTGGGTAACGCGCTACGACGAGAATGAGCGCTACCCCAGCGGCGACTTCGTCAACCAGCACTCCGGAGGAGCCGGATTGCCGTCCTACATTGCTCGCAACAGGGACATCGACGGACAAGACATCGTAGTGTGGCACACCTTCGGGCTGACCCACTTCCCCCGCCCCGAGGACTGGCCGATCATGCCCGTCGACACGGTGGGATTCAAACTGCGCCCCGAAGGCTTCTTCGATCGGAGCCCCGTCCTCGACGTCCCCGCGTCGAAGCCCGCCGAAGGCGGCCACTGCCACATGGAGGCCCAAAAATGAGTTTAACAACCGGAAAAGAAACCACCGAGGCGGCCCACCCGCATCACAATCGACGCCGTCTCGGCGTCCCGGCGGTGACTTTCATGATCATCGCAGCATCGGCACCGCTCACCGTCCTCGCCGGCGGGGTGACGACGACGTTCGCCGTCACCGGGGTCACCGGCGTGCCGCTGTCCTTCCTGCTGCTCGGCGGAACCCTCGCTGTGTTCGCGGTCGGCTACGCGGCAATGAGCCGGTACGTCGTCAACGCGGGCGCCTTCTATTCCTACGTGGCGCAGGGCATCTCCCGGCCGGTTGGCGTCGGGGTTTCCATGGTGGCGCTGATGGCCTACAACCTGATGCAAGTCGGCATCTACGGGCTCTTCGGCTTCACCGTCTCGAGCCTGATCAACGAACGCTTCGGCGCCACGGTCCCCTGGTGGATTCCGGTGCTGGTCTGCATCGCCGTCGTCGCATTCCTCGGCGTGAATCGGGTGGACTTGTCAGCGAAGGTCCTCGGGGTGCTCGTCGGCCTGGAGTTCCTCGTGGTGATGGTTTACGACGTCGTCTCCTTTGCCGTGGCACCCGAGGGAGTCAGCGGAGCGCCGCTCAGCCCGCAGAGCCTCTTTGTACCGGGCGTAGGGGCGGTCCTCTCCTTCGGCATCGCGGCGTTCATGGGATTCGAGTCGGCCGCGATCTACGGCGAGGAAAGCAAGGACCCCAAGCACACTGTCGCCCGGGCCACGTACACCGCGGTGGCCATCATCGCCCTGTTCTACGCTGTTTCCTCCTGGGCCATGGCGGTTGGAACCGGACCGTCCGCGGTGGTCGATGCATCCGCAAAACAAGGCCCCGACCTGATGTTCGGCTTCCTGAGTGACCACGCCGGCGTCCTTCTGGCCGACCTGGGCCGCCTGCTCTTCGTCACGAGCCTCTTCGCAGCCTTGGTCAGCTTCCACAATGCCGCAGCGCGTTACTTTTTCTCCCTTGGCCGGGAGCAAGTCCTTCCCCGAAAGCTGGGTGCAGTACGGCGGCACAGCGGCGCCCCGTACGCCGGGTCGATCGCCCAGACGGTGATCGCCGTCGTGGTCACGGTGGCGTTCGCCATCGCGGGGACCGGATCGTCGCTGGGTGATCTCTACCCTGTCCTGACCATGTTCACGTGGCTGACGAACGACGGCGCGATGGGACTTGTCCTCTTGATGACCGTTGTTTCACTGGCAGTCATTGGATTCTTCCGCAAGAACAGGCATGACGCTGGAATCTGGACCCGCGTGATCGCCCCCGCCCTGGGGTTCGTGCTCTTGGCGGTGATCTTCGTTCTGATCGTGGTCAACTTCAACGTACTGCTGGGCCAAAACGAGACCAATGCCCTGACGTTCATCCTGCCGGCCACGATCATAGTTCCCGGATTGGTGGGGGTCGCCTGGGCGTTCCGCCTCCGCCGGAGCAGCCCTGCCGTATATCGGCGGATCGGGCACGGCGAAGAGGGGCCAGCGGCCGTCCACCTCGGAAACGAAGAAGGCTTGTAGCGCTGGGACTGATGATCGGTGACCAGCATGCACACAACCCTTTCGATAGTCATGTTGGCCTGCTGCGCCCTGGGAATCTGGAGCCCGATGCGCGAAGGCCTGGTCAGGAACCTCAGCCAGTGGGGACCGATGGCACTCATGCTGGTGGCGATGGCGGACACGACTGTCGGGCCGGGAATCATTCCAGGCGTTGTTTGGGGCCTGCTCTTGCTTCTCACGTCCCCTCTTCCGCTGGTGCTCCTGCCCAAGGATCGCCGCGGCGGCATGGAAATACACCGCTCGCTGTCAATCCTGTCCGTGTTCGCCATCCTCGTCACAACCCTTCCCACCGCCCCATCCGGTTCTGTACACCAAGCCCATGCGCATTCAGGACTTGGTGGAGCGAACCCCGTCCTGGCAGTTGCCCTCGCCGCAGCGGTCATCGCCTACTCGATCGTCCTGGCGGCCCAAACGGTTAGGCGAAACGGGCGCGGACACAGTCGTCACGCGTCTGCACCGCTTGAGGCCCTCTCCTCGGCGGGTGCCCTGGGCGCAATGCTCCTGATGGCAGTCTGAAAGACCGCCTTTTAGAACACCGTTCTTCGAAACCAATACCAACTCAGAGTGGAGTAACCCCTTGGAAAGCTACGACGCCCTCCTGGCTTCAATCACCCCGACCACCGGCGAAACCCGGACCATCCTCGACCCTGCCACGGGCACCGCTGTCGGCGAGGCCCCGGTTCACACCGTCGAGGACCTTGAGCGCGCAATCGCCGCCGCCCAGGCGGCCCAGCCTGCGTGGGCTGCGCTGGGCCACGACGCCCGCTCCGCCGCGCTCCTCAAGGCGGCCGACGCCGTCGAACGCTCCGCCGAAGAACTCGCCCACCTGCTCTCCCGTGAGCAAGGCAAACCGCTGAATGGCCCCAACGCCCGTTTCGAAGTCGGCGCTTGCGCCGCCTGGCTCCGCGCTGCCGCAGCCACGCCGCTGGACCCGGAAACCGTGGTGGACGACGGCGAAACCCGCGCCGAACTGCACTACCGCCCCATCGGCGTCGTCGGCGCGATTGGCCCCTGGAACTGGCCCATGATGATCACCATCTGGCAGATCGCCCCCGCCCTGCGCATGGGAAACGCCGTGGTCGTCAAGCCCTCCGAATACACGCCGCTGTCCGTGCTCGCCCTCGCCAAGGTCCTCAACGAGGAACTCCCCGAAGGCCTCCTCACAGTGGTCTCCGGCGGCCGCGACGTCGGCGCCCGCCTCGCCGAACACCCGGCCATCGGCAAGGTCATGTTCACCGGCTCCACCGCCACCGGCAAGGCGATCATCAAGTCCTCCGCGGACACCGTCAAACGCCTCACCCTGGAACTCGGCGGCAACGACGCCGGCATCGTCCTTCCCGACGCCGACCCCAAGGCCATCGCCGAAGGCCTTTTCTGGGGCGCGTTCATCAACACCGGCCAGACCTGCGCGGCACTTAAACGCCTCTACGTCCACGACTCGCTCTATGAGGCAGTGTGTTCCGAGCTTGCCGCCGTTGCCGCCGCGATGCCCATGGGCAACGGGCTCGACGAAGCCAACGTCCTCGGCCCCCTGCAGAACCGGCAGCAGTACGACATCGTCGCGAAACTCGTGGACGCAGCCCGCGACTCCGGCGCCCGCATCCTGCTCGGCGGCAACCCCGACGACAACCAGCCCGGCAACTTCTACCCCACCACCCTGGTGGCCGACATCGACAACAGCAACCCCCTTGTCGCCGAGGAACAGTTCGGCCCGGCCCTGCCCATCATCCGTTACAGCACCGTGGACGAGGCCGTCGCCAAGGCGAACGCGCTCGACGTCGGACTCGGCGCCTCCGTCTGGTCATCGAACCTGGACGAGGCCCGCGACGTCGCCGCCCGCCTCCAGGCCGGAACCGTCTGGATCAACAAACACGGCGCCGTGGACCCCCGCATCCCCTTCGGCGGCGCGAAACAATCCGGCTACGGCCTCGAATTCGGCGTCGAAGGCCTCAAAGCCCTCGGCGTCCCGCAGATCATCAACGGCTGACTCCCACCCAAGTAGCTCGCAGTTGTTGTCGTTATGAGCGCTCAAAACGACAACAACTGTCAGTCAGTTGGGCTGATCGCGCTGCGGCGTCGCCTTTGAATCTCCACGTACGCCGTGACAAGGAGCAAGACAACCACGGCAAGGGCCAAAACGACGGCGGCGGGAACCACAGCGCTCACCGGTATGAGCAAAACGGCGATCACCACTGTCGGCACCGCCCATGGCAGCACTGCGCGCGGCCGCCGACCGTAGCGAAGCGACACGATCGCATTGCACGCATAGAAGAGGGCTAAACCTCCGCCGAGCGAAATCCCGGAACCGAACGGCAAGTGCTCATAGGGAGCAGGAATGGCGGTCGCGATTGCGCCGGCAATCGCAGTCACGCCCAGTACCAGGAGAAACGGCAGGAACAACGTCGTCTGTAGGATCCCGGCGAAATCGGACCGGGCTTGTAGGCGCTCGAGCCCCGCGGTGATGGTCCCGGTGCCGTATTGGAAAAACGCCCAGCCGAGGAAAGCAACAACGAGGAATCCAAGCGCTCCGACCAGTCCCGCGCCCGGGCCCCAATCATCAGACACCTCAGTGACGATCGTGAAGATGGACTCGCCGAGGACAATGACGACGAACAAACCAAGCCGCTCGGAGGCATGCTCGATGTTGATGCCCCCGATGCCCCGGTCAGGCCAAAGGAGGGCGCTAACCGCCACCATGCCAACCTCGACGACGATCGCGGCAGCCCACAGGAGGACAGCAATGTGGAGCGGCAGGAAGGCCGCAATGAGCCAGAGGGCAGCCGTGCCGCCGTTGTAGGTCCAGATGCGCCACGGAGTTTCGGACGAATTTTCGCGGTGTTGGTACAGCCACAAGATCAGCAGGACAACGCGTATGGCAGCATTGGCCAGCGAAAAGGCCCAAGCCCGTTCGCCAAAGGCGCCGGGCGCGGCGGCGGCCATGACGCTCGCCGCCGCCATGGCAGCGAGCATCGCGACACCCAACGCCCGGGACGACAAGCCGGGCAGGAGGTTGACTACGGAAACAATGTTCACCCAAGCCCACCACGCCGGAAAGAAAAGCAGGACGAACGTACCGAATTCGGCCCATCCAGGATCGCCGTGGATCCCACGGGCAAGCTGCCCGACGAATGCCACAAAGACGAGGTCGAAGAACAATTCCATCCAGTGCACGCGGCGAGGGTCACGGGCAACCTCGTGTGTCAGCGCGCCAGAAGCCGACGACTTATCCATCATTGACCCATGCTATTGGCTACCGGACTTGCCTTTGAAAATGAGCGTGTCGGAGCCGCTCTTCCAGTTGAGCGTGCCTTGGCTAAATGACATTTCAATGGGTCGCTTCAGAAAATCCACGAACCACTGTTCCTGACTGGCGGCATCGCGGGCACACCCCATGGCGCCGATCGCGATCCCTCCGACCACTAGCGTGTTCCCCGTGATAGTGGCCGGTCCGCTGACAGGCGAGCATGGAGTTTTCGCGGAGACGTGGAGGGAACCATCCAGGGTACTCAATTTCACGGTGAGTCCCCCTGATGCCGCCCAGGGCAGGTCAACGCCGTCGGCTGCGCCGGCGATGCTGACGTACGTACTACAGGGAGCCGACGTCAGGAAGGCTGCGCACATTTCCCGCGGAGGCGCAGACGTTGTCACAAGGGACGCGGGGCCGGTCCGGGGAGGCGTGGGGATGGCCGTTCCGGGCTCGCGCGCCTGGTTGGACGCACACGAAGTCATGACCGTTCCGATAAGAAGCAGAAGAATTAGCTTTCGATGCAGACAACTTCTGCGCTTCAATGTGCCCCCTGGAAGATGACCGCTGGTCGGAGCATATATGCGGAAGTCGGCCCCGTCATCAGGTGTGATGCAACTCCGCGGACTTTTCTCTGCCTTGTGCGGTGCCCGCGGCCTGAGATAGTAGCATTTGTAATGCATGAATACTCTTGGCGAGGAGCGTCCTACGTGCAGGGAAAAATTGGGGGCAAGCAAAGGCCATGGATTCAGAACCGGTACAGCCCGAGGTAAATCCGCGGTTCAGCAACACCCGGAAGCAGAATACGGAGCTTGCGATCCAACAACTCATGGACGGCGGGTTCACCACGATTCAGGTCGATGAATTCCTTGAGACGCTGCACCGGATGGAGGCCGACCGTTCGATACTTGCGCCCCTGACGAACGCCCTCTTCGCCATGAACGTCTCAGTTCAGTGGTTGATGTAGCGACGATTCTCCCCGTACATTCTTTCCAACGTTGTAATCTGCAGGTTAGACGGATGCCGACTTGCGCGCGGAAGAAGGAAAAGTGGCAATTACCATGCGGGACGTGGCTCAGGCCGCCGACGTGTCAATCAAGACCGTGTCGAACGTCATCAACGACCATCCAAACATCAAAGCCGAGACGCGCGAGCGGGTTTTGCTCGCCATCGAGAAGCTTGGCTATCAGCCCAATCTCTCGGCCCGCGGATTGCGGTCGGGCCGTACGGACGTCATCAGCCTCATCATCCCGGATTTGAAGAACGCATACTTTGCTGAACTTGCCGACGCCGTAATGACGGCCGCCTCAAAGCGGGGGAAAGTGGTGATCATCGAGCAAAGCGGAGGCTCGCGGGCACGCGAGCTGGAGATCCTGCATGGCCCCCGGATGCGAATGGTCGATGGCGTCTTGTACAGTGTGCTCGGCCTGAGCCAGGAAGACGTGGGCCTCATTGACATCCCGACTCCCATGGTCCTCCTGGGTGAGCGGATCTTTAACGGACCCACAGACCACGTCACCATGCAAAACATTGAGGCTTCGCAAGCAGCTACGGAACACCTCCTGCAACGCGGACGAACGAAACTGCTCGCCTTTGGTGCCCACCGGAATGAAGTCATCGGTTCAGCCGGGCTCCGCCTGGAAGGTTACCGCCGCGCCTTGAAGAAGGCAGGGCTGGATTACCGGGACGAACTGGCAATCGACGCCCAGTCGTGGCACCGGTCCGACGGTGCCCAGGCCATGCGGCAGGTCCTGGAGTCCGGGCTGGACTTCGACGGTGTCGTGGCATTCAACGACTCCATCGCCCTGGGCGCCATGCGCGTCATGCAGGACGCCGGACTGAAAATCCCTGAGGATGTGGCAATCATCGGCTTTGACGACATCGACGAGACCCGGTATTCACTACCGACGTTGTCGACCATAGATCCGGGCCGGGGCGAGATCGCCGAGACCGCCGTCGCGATGCTCTTGGAACGGATCGACGGCGCGGCCGAAGCAACGCCCGCCCGCGAGTTTGAGGCAGGATTCAAGGTCATCAGCCGGGAGTCCACGGCAATCTGACACCAGCGGAACCTCCGCCCAATTTCTTCTTGACATGCAAGTCCCGTCACATCATCATGGATTTACAACGATTACTTACATCGATGTAAAAGCTTGGGAATCTACGTGAACAAGAATGCAATCGCAGCAGCACTGTCAGCCGCTGCCCTGGCCACCACACTGGCAGGGTGCAGTGGTGGCGCGGATGGTGCCAGTGCGGGCTCTGGGAGCAGCTGGCTTCGTCCAACAACGGGGGTGGCCACTCGCTCTGGAGCCTGATTGTCGTCGGTTCGTTCATTTCCATCATTCCCCTCGTGGTGGCATTCCTCACCCTGCAGAAGTACTGGCAGGGCGGCCCGTCCCCCGGCAGCCTCAAATAGGCATTCAAAGCACCCTTCCCTTCCCGCTCCCTCTCACTGAAAGCAGACCATGGTTTCCGCACGCCTTACGATCGACCCGCAATTCGCAGTGGGCACTGTCAATCCCCGCCTCTTCGGTTCGTTTGTTGAACACCTTGGACGCTGTGTCTACGACGGCATCTACGAACCCGGTCACCCCAGCGCAGACGCCGACGGTTTCCGCACTGATGTGATCGAGCTCGTCAAAGAACTCGGTGTCTCCACCATTCGCTACCCGGGCGGTAACTTCGTGTCCGGGTTCCGCTGGGAGGACAGTGTTGGACCCAAGGAACAGCGCCCTCGCCGCCTCGACCTCGCGTGGCACTCCACCGAAACCAACGAGATCGGCATGCACGAGTTCAGCACATGGTTGGAGAAGGTGGGCAGCGAACTCATGCTGGCCGTCAACCTTGGCACCCGTGGCACGCTGGAGGCTTTGGACCTGTTGGAGTACTCCAACATCCGCTCCGGGACGGAGCTGTCAGACCGCCGAGCCGTTCATGGCCGGGTGGAGCCTTTCGGCATCAAAATGTGGTGCCTCGGCAATGAAATGGACGGCCCGTGGCAGTTGGGCCATCGCTCCGCTGACGACTACGGCAAAATCGCATCGCAGACCGCGAAGGCAATGCGTCAGCTGGACCCTTCCGTTGAACTCGTGGTCTGCGGCTCATCCAGCGCACATATGCCCACCTTCGGAGAGTGGGAGCGGATAGTACTCACCCACTCCTACGAGGATGTCGATTACATCTCTTGCCACGCCTACTACGAGGAAAAGAACGGTGACCTGGACTCGTTCCTTGCCTCCGCTACCGACATGGACCACTTCATTGACTCTGTGGTTGCGACGGCGGACCACGTCAAGGCTGTCAACGGAAGCACGAAATCCATCAACATTTCCTTCGACGAGTGGAATGTGTGGTACCTCGAACGGTTCCAAAACGTCGACAAAATCGAAGGGATCGACAACTGGCCCAAGGCGCCGCGACTGCTTGAGGACACGTACTCCGTGGCCGACGCCGTCGTCTTCGGCAACCTGCTGATCTCACTGCTCAAGCACGCCGACCGTGTCACCTCCGCCTCCCTGGCGCAGCTGGTCAATGTGATCGCTCCCATCATGACCGAACCCGGGGGCCCGGCGTGGAAACAGACCACCTTTTTCCCGTTCGCGTTGACGTCAAAACTGGCCAAGGGAGTCGCCCTGGATGTGAGGCTGGAAGCCGACAGGTACAGCACGGACGCCTACGGCACCGTCCCGCTCATCGACGCCGTCGCCACGTTCGACGCGGACTCAACGACAACCGCCGTCTTCCTGGTCAACCGATCACGGAGCGAGGAAGCAACCGTAACCATAGACCTGGCGGCCCTTGGCAGCGCGATCGTCTTGGACGCGCAGACACTCTCGGACGCAGATGTATACGCCAAGAACACACTCGACGATCCGAACCGCGTACGGCTGTACCCGAATAAGAGTGCCGTAGCGTGTAACGGCGTTGTCGAAATCACCCTGCCTCCTGTGTCCTGGACGGCCCTCAACATAGCTTGAAAACCCAAGCAACACCCCGGCCTGAAGACCGGGGTGTTGCCGAAGTCGAGGACATGGCGCGCCGGGCTTCGGGCCAACCCTTTTGGAGACCGTCGCCCGGTGGGACGATTCTGATATGAGCGAAAACGAAGACCAAAAGCTCGCGTCCCCGGCTACCGGCCATAACCTTCCCAGGGAAAAAGGCATTCCCGCGGAGGAATACGAACACCCGACCACACACCAGATGCGCATCATAGGTCAGCGGCGGACCGAAGCCGAAGCCAAGCTCGAGCGGCAACAGCGCGAGGCTCGGAGCAAATTCCACGAATAAAGGGACACGCTTAGGCAGCCGGCGCCGACTCGCAGTCTTCGCCTGCAGCCGCATCGACCAATTCCGCGTGTCGCCTATTCGTAACGCAGCGAATCGATGGGGTTCTGACGTGCCGCGCGCCACGCGGGCAGCGTGCCGGCAATGAAGGCGATGATCATGACGAGGAGGACGACGGCGCCCACCGGGCCCGGTGCGAAGGCAAGGATGTGGAGTCCCGGCAGGTCGCTGAGCGGACCGCGGGCGAGGGCACCGCTGACTGCGGTGCCTACGCCGATAGCTGCGGCTGAACCGATCACGCTCCCGAGAAGGCCGATGAACGCCGCCTCCGTGCTGAAGAGCGCGAACACGGAACCGCTGCCCATGCCCATGGCTTTCATGAGGCCGATTTCGCGGGTGCGTTCCTGGACGGACATGAGCAGCGTATTGACGATGCCGAATCCAGCGGCCAGGAGGGCGATGACGGCGAAGGCGTCAAGGACACCGATGATCCCGTTGATCACGGTCTTGACGGTGC
Source organism: Arthrobacter sp. B2a2-09 (assembly GCF_027587375.1). Lineage (GTDB taxonomy): Bacteria > Actinomycetota > Actinomycetes > Actinomycetales > Micrococcaceae > Arthrobacter. The sequence goes on along the minus strand of NZ_JAMXIC010000001.1, from coordinate 249,706 downwards.
CGATCCGGTCGTCGAGGGTCTGGGCGGTGTAACCAGCCGCGGAGAGATTGGATTTCATCTCACTCACCTGGGCTGACGACGAAGTGGCGAAGGTCGCCGTCGCGTCCGTCCACGCGCTGGCAGCTGTGGAAGGGGCACCGGTGGCCTGGGCTTGGGTCAGGGCAGTGGAAAGGGATTTGTTCACTGCTATCCCGGAGCTGCTGAGAAGGCTGTCCTGCTCTACCCCGGCGATGCGCCCAGCCACGGTGTGCATCGTGCCGGTGGCGTCCGTGATGCCGATGGTCACGTCCTGGCCGATCGCCTGGCTGTTGTCGGCGAATCCGAGCGGGACGATGTAGCCGACCGGCAGGAGAAGCTGGGCCTGGCTGTTGGTGTCATCCAGGTTGGTGCCCGAAGCGAGCTGGGGCTGCGCCCCGGCGAGGGCGCTGACCGAAAGCTGGTATTTGTCGTGCGTGCTCCACTGGACGTAGTCCGGGTTGATCCGGGTGACGGGGGTGACGCCGGTGATGCCCGCAATGGCGCCGATTTTGTCGAGGTCGGATTGGTCCAGGGTGAGCTGTGAGGAGCCGGGCCTGCCGCCGGCAGCCACGCGCTTTATGGTGGGGTCGTACTTTTTGGGCCCGGATCCCGGGTTGCCGCTCGTGTCGGTCTTGCTGATCGTAAAGGCGTTGCCCGGTCCGACGGCGGCGAGCTGGGTGTCGATGTAGTTCGAAATCCCTGTGCCGAGTCCGTTGGTGATGGTCAGGGTGAATGCGCCCACGAAGATCGCCAGGACGGTCAGGGTGGTCCGGAGTTTGCTGCGGAAGCTGTTCGCGATGGCGGTTTTCAGTATTTCGAGCGGTTTCATGCCGCGTGCTCCTCGTCGGTGGTGATCAGCAGCCCGTCCCGGATGTACAGGCGGCGCTGGAAGCGCTCTGCGAGGTCGTGGTCGTGCGTGACGACAATCAGGGTAATGCCGTGGTTCTGGTTCAGGTCGAACAGGATGTCTTCGACGATCCGTCCCGTGGCGCTGTCGAGGTTACCCGTAGGTTCGTCCGCAAAGAGCACCTGGGGCTTGTTCACCAAGGCTCGGGCAATCACCACCCGTTGCTTCTGTCCCCCGGAAAGATTCGCGGCCTTGTTCCGGGCCTTGTCCGCTAGCTGGAGCTGCTCCAGGACCTCCATGCCCCGGCGGCGCCGTTCCCGTGCGCCGACACCGGCGATTTTCAGGGGAAGGACCACGTTCTCGAGAACGCTCGCCGCTGGGTTGAGGAAGAACTGCTGGAAGACGAAGCCGAACATCGCGTTGCGTAGCCCGTTGAGCCTGCGCCCGTTCAGGCTCTTGGCCTCCGTGCCGTCCACCGTGATGGTACCGCTTCCCGGAGTGTCCAGCAGGGCGAGAAGGTGCATGAGCGTTGACTTGCCGGAACCGCTTTTGCCGACGATTGCCACAGATTCCCCGGGCTGGATGTCCAGCGAGACACCCTTCAGGGCGTCGAAGCGGTCAGGACCTCGCCCGTAGCTTTTAGTCAGCTCGCGCGCGGTGAGAATCGGTACGGGCATGCGGTTTCCAATCAATAGCTCGTGCAGGTTACGGAGAACGCAGGATCAGTCCCTGAGGTTGACGTGCAGAACTCGCATATCCACAGCAAATGATTCGCAGTATGCACGATGGCATTGGTCACCCCCGCACGGGTAGCAACCAGCGCGTTCTCGTTCAGAAAAGGGACACTAGCACGCCAAACTGGAGAACAGACTCAGGGAGTGTGCCCCCCAAACTAGATCCGTAACCCGTTCACAGTCCGCTGGCGAGTTTGTAGTAGGCGGCGTTCCAGGCGAGTTCCTTTTTGAACTGTTTGATGGTGGTGTTTTCGTCGATGGTGAGCAGTTCGGTCCGGGCGATTTCGGCGAAGTCCTCGAACACGTCCATGCCCACCTGGGTGGAGAGCACGGTGTGGTGCGCGGCGCCCGCTGTGAGCCACGCGGCGGCGGAGGTCGCGAAGTCGGGCTTGGGTTCCCACAGTGCCCGGGCGACGGGGAGGTTGGGCAGGGGCTGGTCGAGGTCGACGACGTCGACGGCGTTTGCGACGAGGCGGAAGCGGTCGCGCATGTCCGAGAGTGCGACGACGACGCCGGGCCCAGCGTCGGTGTCGAAGACCATGCGGACGGGGTCTTCCTTGCCGCCGATGCCCAGCGGGTGGATCTCCACCCGCGGCCTGGTGGCGGTCAGGGAGGGGCAGACTTCGAGCATGTGCGCGCCGAGGATCTTCTCCTGACCCGGCACCAGGTGGTAGGTGTAGTCCTCCATGAGGGAGGCGCCGCCGGGCAGCCCGGCGCCCATGACCTTGGCGGCCCGGACCAGGATCGCGGTCTTCCAGTCGCCCTCGGCGCCGAAGCCGTAGCCGTCGGCCATGAGCCGCTGCACGGCCATGCCGGGCAGCTGGCGCAGCGCGCCCAGGTCCTCGAACGACGTCGTGAACGCGGCCGAGCCGTTCGCCTCCAGGAAGGACCGGAGACCGAGTTCGATCCGCGCGCTGTAGCGCAGCGAGTCGTGGCGTGCGCCGCCGGCACGCAGCTCTGGTGCCACCTCGTAGAGCCGCTCGTACTCGGCGACCAAAGCGTCGACGTCGGACTCCGGCGCGCCGTGCACGGCGTCGGCCAGTTCGTTCACGGACCAGGTGTTGACCGAGACGCCGAAGCGCAGCTCGGCCTCGGTCTTGTCCCCTTCGGTGACGGCGACGTTGCGCATGTTGTCACCGAAACGGGTCAGCTTCAGGCTGCGCACCGCGGCCCAGCCCGCGGACGCGCGCTGCCAGGCACCCACCTGGCGCGTGACGTCCGGGTTGGAGACGTGCCCGACGACGGTCTTCCGCGGAATGTTCAACCGGGACTGGATGTACCCGAATTCACGGTCGCCGTGGGCTGCCTGGTTCAGGTTCATGAAGTCGAAGTCGATGTCCGCCCAGGGCAGGGCCACGTTCGCCTGGGTGTGCAGGTGCAGGAGGGGCTTGCGGAGCAGGTCCAGTCCCTGGATCCACATCTTGGCGGGGCTGAAGGTGTGCATCCAGGCGGTCACGCCGATCACGGCGTCGTCAGCGTTCGCCTCGAGTGCGGTGCGGCGGATCGCATCCGCATCCGTCAGCACGGGCTTCCAGACCACCTTGACCGGGACATCGGAGGACGCGTTCAGGGCGGCGGCGATCTCCTGGGACTGCGCGGCGACCTGTTTGAGGACGTCCTCGCCGTAGAGGTGCTGGCTGCCGGTGAGGAACCAGACTTCGAAATGCTCGAGGGAGGTGTTGTGGGCATTGATGTTGTTGGCGTGGGACATGGGTTTCTCCTTGAAAGTTTGTGGGTGGCGCGGACTAGCGGCCGTAGACGTTTTGGTAGCGGTCGTAGAGGGATTCGATCTGGCCCGCGTCGATGGGCAGCGGCTCACCGAGTTGCCGGGAAATGTGGACCGTGCGGGCCACTTCCTCGCACATCACGGCGGCCTTCACGGCGGAGCGGGCGTCCTTGCCGATGGTGAACGGGCCGTGGTTCTGCATCAGGACCGCCGGCGAGTGGGAGGCCCGGAGCGTTTCAACAATCCCGCGGCCGATCGAATCGTCCCCGATCAGCGCGAACGGGCCCACCGGGATGGTGCCGCCGAATTCGTCCCCCATCATGGTCAGCACGCACGGGATCGGCTCACCGCGCGCGGCCCAGGCCGTGGCATAGGTGGAATGCGTGTGCACCACGCCGCCGACGTCGGGCATGTTCCGGTATACATAGGCGTGGGCGGCGGTGTCCGACGACGGCGACAGGTCCGGGTTGCCCCACTCGACAGTGCCGCCGCTCCCGGTGTTGATGCCGCTGACTGGTGTGCCGTACAGGTCCGTGACCACCATGAGCTCCGGAGTCAGTTCATCGTAGGAAACCCCCGAGGGCTTGATGACCATCAAGTCATGCCCCGGGACGCGGGCGGAGACGTTGCCCGCGGTCCAGACCACCAACTCGTAGCGGGTCAGTTCGGCGTGTAGCGCGCACACCTCGGCCCGGATCCGGGCAATCGTCTCCAGCAACGCGCTCATGCGGAGGCCCCTTCCAGGACGACTGACTTGTGTGCGTTCCGCTGGATCTTCTTGAGCCGGTGCATGACCTCGTTCGCTCCCCTGCCGAAGTAGTCGTGGAGTGTCCGGTATTCGCGGAAGAGCTCCTCGTAGGCGGCGACGTTTTCCGCGATCGGCGTGTAGACGGCGCCGGGTTCGGATCCCATGGCGGCAGCGGCCTGGCGGATGTCCGGGTACTCCCTCGCGGCGACGGCGGCGTGGATGGCCGAACCCAGCGCGGGACCCTGGGCGGAGCCGATCGTGGAGAGCGGTAGCCCCGTGATGTCGGCGTAGATCTGCATCAGGAGTGTGTTCTTCAGCAGCCCTCCGGCCACGATGAATTCCTGCACCGGCACCCCGGAGTCCCGGAACGCGTCCACAATGGTGCGGGTGCCGAAGGCCGTGGCCTCCAGCAGCGCCCGGTAGATGTCTTCCGGGCGGGTCGCCAAGGTCTGGCCCACGATCACCCCGGAGAGTTCGTGGTCCACCAGGACGGACCGGTTCCCCGAGTGCCAGTCCAGGGCGATGAGCCCGTGTTCACCGATCGCCTGGGTGGAGGCGAGTTCGGTGAGGTATTCGTGGATGCCCAGGCCTGCCGTTTCGGCGGCCTCGTGGTATTCGGGCGGGACACCGTACTTGGTGAACCAGCCGAAGATGTCGCCCACCCCGGACTGGCCGGCCTCGTAACCCCAGAGCCCGTCCACGATCCCGCCGTCGACCACTCCGCACATCCCCGGCACCTCGCGCAGGACATCCGCGTTCATGACGTGGCAGGTAGACGTTCCCATGATCGCGACGAGCTGTCCCGGCTCCACCGCTTTGGCTGCCGGGGCGGTGACGTGGGCGTCGACATTCCCGACGGCGACGGCGATGCCCTCGCGCAGGCCGGTCCAGGCGGCGGCTTCGGCCGACAGGTAACCGGCGACCTCTCCCAGGCGGCCGATCGTGTGTTCGAGCTTGGCGGACACGAAGTCCTTGAAGTCCGGGTTCAGTGCGGCCAGGAAATCCTCGGACGGGTAGGCGCCGTCCTGGTAGATGCCCTTGTACCCGGCGGTGCAGGCATTCCGGACATAGTTTCCGCACAGCTGCCAGACAATCCAGTCAGCCGCCTCCACCCAGTGGTCCATCGCCGCGTACGCGTCCGGATCCTCCTCCAGCAGCTGAAGGCCCTTGGCGAACTCCCACTCCGAGGAAATGAGCCCGCCGTAGCGCGGCAGCCAGGCCTCACCCCGCTCGCGGGCCATGGCGTTGATGCGGTCCGCCTGCCCCTGGGCCGCGTGGTGCCGCCACAACTTCACATAGGCGTGCGGCCGGTTGGCGAACCCAGGCAGTTCGCTCAGCGGAGTGCCGTCAGCCTTGACCGGCACCATGGTGCACGCCGTGAAGTCGGTGGCAATCCCGACGACGGCGGCCGGATCGATCCCGGCGTCGCGCACCGCGGCAGGAACCGCGTGACGCAACACCTCCCGGTAATCCTCCGGCACCTGCAGGGCCCAGTCACCCGGAAGCCGGACGGCTGGCGCGTCAGATACATCCGCCAGATCGGCCGGCAGGGCCTCCGTGATCACCGCGTGCGGATAGTCGAACACCCCGCTTCCCAGTTCCTTGCCGTCCCTGACCCGCACCACCACGGCCCTGCCCGAAAGCGTGCCGTAGTCCACGCCGATGACGTAATGCTCGTTGCCGTCCGCTGTGACGTCCATGAAGTCCTCCCATAACCAGCCCGCTGCCTTGCGGACTGAATCAATTGTGAGCGCTAACAATTCTCGCGTCAAGACAGCAGTGTCAAGGCAGCAGCGTCAAGGGCCCACCGCACACTTGAAACAAAAGGCGGTCAGGCGGGGGCGGAAGTACTTTGGCGAACCACCAACTCGGGCTCCACCACTGTGGTGCCGACGCTTTCCCCGTCCTCGATGCCGCCCAGCATGAGATCCATGCAGCGCCGCCCGAGTTCTTCGAAGTCCTGGCGCACCGTGGTCAACGGCGGCGTGAAATAGCCAGATTCAGGCTGGTCATCGAAACCCACCACCGAGACATCCTCGGGCACCCGGACACCGGCCTCGTTGAATGCACGCAGCAGGCCCAAGGCCATCTGGTCATTGCCTACAAAAATCGCCGTGGCAGTCCTTTCACCGGCAAGCTTCCTGCCGATGTCATAGCCGCTGCCCGCGCTCCAGTCCCCCACCACGAGCAAGTCATCCTCAAGGCCCGCGGCCCGCAAGGCCGCACTCCACCCTTCGGCCCTGGCCACCCCGTCAATCCAGTCCTGCGGGCCGGCCACGTGTCCTATGCGGCGATGTCCTTGCTCGACCAGATGCCTGACGGCCAGCTCCGCGCCCCGCCTCTGATCCACCATCGCACCCCCCACGGCCGCATCGCCCAGCGAACCCACGGCCACCACAGGAACCCCCGGGTTCACTTCCGCCAACGCCAGCAGGGTTTCTGAATGCGGCACAATCACCACGATCCCGTCCACGGACTGGTCCAGGAAGTGCCGGACCGCATCAAGAATCGCGTCCCGGCTCACCGTCCTCAAGGCCGCGATGCTGACGAAATAGCCGGCATCTTTAGCGGCTTGTTCGACGCCCAGCAAGGTGTTCGCCGGGCCGTATTGCGCCAGCTCGCTTGCCAGGACGCCGATAGTTTGAGAACGTCGCGTGACGAGGCTCCGAGCGGCAGTATTGCGCCGGTAGCCCAACTCGGCGATGGCCGCCTCGACGCGCTCCCGGGTGGCTTTGCTGACGTTGGGGTGGTCGTTGATCACCCGGGACACTGTTTGGTGCGAGACTCCCGCCCGTTCCGCTACGTCCTCAAGCCGTGGCAAGCGCCCGCTGCTTTTTGTCATGGGGCTATTCTGCTCGACGCAGAGGCCAAGCGACGAACGGGGCCGCAGCGGCTCCGAGCTGAGCTACCGGGCAGTACGAGACCACGGGCGCCGCGGGGATAGACTCGATCCCAGCCCAACGATCACCATTTGAGGAGCCCCATGCGCGCCACCATCATCCACGGTCCCGGCGACATCCGTGTTGAAGACCGTAACTACCCAACGGTCCAGCTGCCCACCGACGTCATTGTCAAAGTCACCGCTTCGTGCGTCTGCGGATCGGACCTATGGCCCTACCGCGGCGTCAAGCCCACTCATCAGCCCTCGGCCATCGGACATGAATTCATCGGCACGGTGGAAAGCATCGGCGACGACATTACCACCCTGTCGGTCGGCGACTTCGTCATCGCTCCCTTCCTGGTCAGCTGCGGCGCGTGCCCGCAATGCCTGGGCGGCGTCACGGTGGCCTGCGACCACTTGGCAGGTTGGGGCGGCAAGGACGACAGCGGGCACGCGATCGACGGCGGCCAGGGCCAGGCCGTACGAGTACCACTCGCCGAGTCCACCCTCGTTAAGGTTCCCGGCGTCACGCAGCCCGACGACGCACTCCGAGCGAGCTTGCTGACGCTCTCCGATGTGATGGCGACCGGCCACCACGCCGCCCTCGCCGCGAAGGTCGGCCCCGGCAGGACCGTCGTCGTCGTAGGCGACGGCGCCGTAGGGCTCTGCGGTGTGCTCGCAGCAAAGCGCCTCGGAGCCGAACGAATCATCGCAATGTCCCGGCACGCCGACCGCCAGGCGATTGCCCTCGAATTCGGGGCCACGGACATCGTCGCCGAGCGTGGCGAGGACGGCGTAGCCAGGGTCCGCGAGTTGCTGGGAGGCGTTTTGGCCGACTCCGTGCTGGAGTGCGTCGGAACCAAGGAATCCATGGAACAGGCACTGCACAGTGTTCGCCCGGGCGGCGCCCTCGGCTTTGTTGGCGTCCCGACGGGCGGGGCCGAAGCTCCGTTGCGCTACTTGTTCGACACGAACATCTCGATTGCCGGCGGAATGGCGCCTGCGCGCACGTACATCCCGGAACTGCTCGCTGACGTGCTTGACGGCAAGATCAATCCGGGCCGGGTCTTCGACACCGTGATGCCGCTCGAGGAAGCTCCCGAGGCCTACCGCGCCATGGACGAACGGCGTGCCATCAAGGTCCTGCTCACCCCCTGAGGGCATGGGCTGAACCCGAAGATTCAGGCCGGTCGCGTGGACTGTGGCGTGCGCGCGGGAACGGCGAGAGAATCCACATAGAAGGGTCGGCCTGAACCCGAAGGAGTGAACAGTCGTGCGCGCATGGTGGGTCGGGGAACCAGGCCCGATTGCCTCACGACCACTCGTTTGGGGCGACCGGCCTGATCCGCAACCGGGGCGGCGGGAACTCCTGGTCAGTGTGCGAACCTGTGGTGTCTGCCGCACGGATCTGCACCTGGCCGAGGGCGATCTCGCCCCTCGGATGCCGAATGTAGTACCCGGCCACGAAGCGGTGGGAATAGTCAGCGGGACGGGCGAAGGGTGTGTGAAGTTCCGGCGCGGTGACAGGGTCGGAGTGGCGTGGCTTGGCGGAACCTGCGGGAGCTGCGAGTTCTGCCGCCGTGGCGACGAAAATCTCTGCCTCTCCCCTGCCTTCACCGGATGGGACAGGGACGGTGGCTATGCCGAACAGCTCACTGTGTCCGAGGATTTCGCCTATGCCATCCCGCCCCAATTTTCGGACGAGCAGGCGGCCCCACTGCTGTGCTCCGGCATCATCGGTTACCGCGCCCTCAAACGCGCCGCTGTTCCGACTGGGGGCCGGCTGGGCATCTATGGTTTCGGAGGGTCTGCCCATCTCACGGCGCAGATGGCCCGCTATCAAGGGGCGCAGGTCTACGTGATGACACGCTCGGAGTCGGCCCGTTCACTCGCGCGTGAGCTGGGCGCCGTGTTTGTCGGCGACGCGTACGATTCCCCGCCAGACCCGCTCGACTCGGCCATACTTTTTGCCCCGGTCGGGGATCTTGTTCCTGTGGCACTCAAGGCCTTGGACCGGGGCGGAACCCTCGCCGTTGCGGGCATCCACCTGAGCGACATACCGCCCTTGAACTATTCCGCTCATCTCTTCTATGAGCGGCAGCTCCGTAGTGTTACCGCCAATACCCGGGCAGACGGCGAAGAATTCTGGTCCCTGGCCGCAGAAATTCCGCTAGCTCCGACCACGACGGCGTATCCGTTGGCTGAAGCTGATCTGGCGCTGCAAGACTTGGCCAGCGGCCGCATTGCCGGAGCTGCCATCCTGAGGGCCTGAAGCCTTGCTAAGAGCGGACTTCCGGTCTACAACGTAGTCATAGAGCAACATCGACGAACATTCCCGGCGTCGCCGGCTTGTCCGTCCAGAGAGGACCCCGTGATATCGAGTCGCTGGTCGTAAAGTCGCCAGTCAGCTCAGTGCTGACTAATCGACGTCCGTTGGTGAGAACCGCCGTGGCCTCCGGCGTGGACCTGCGTCCGGCGCCAACGCCCAGGTTCCGGCCCGACCCCGCCAGGTCGCCTGCAGTTGCAACCAATGGAAGGAAAGAAATGTTAAACAGGAAGGTCCCGGCACGAGGCGCCGGAACCGCCTTCATTGCAACCCTCGCTATCACGGCACTCGCCGCTTGCTCAAGCCCGAGCACATCACCTTCGCCAAGCGCCACGAGTTCCGGAGGAGCCGTACCGCAGATCTCGGCGGATGCGTTCACAGCCGATTTCTCAGCGATGAAACAGCTCACGTCGCTCGCTTCACAGGGCAAGGGATTGGTCGGCGTGCTGCTACCGGACACCACCACTTCCGCGCGGTATGTCACTTTCGATGCGCCGTACCTCACGAAGGCGTTCCAAGCCGCTGGACTCGACTCCTCCAAGTTCAAGATCGACAATGCGCAGGGCAGCGCAAGCACGATGCAGACGCAGGCCGAGGCTGATATCACGGCCGGGGCATCCGTGCTGCTCGTCGACGCCCTCGACTCCGGTTCGGGCGCGGCCATCGAGGCGGCTGCCAGCTCGCGCGGCGTGAAAGTGATCGACTATGACCGGCTCGTCAAAGGCGGGGCAATGGATCGCACCTATGTCAGTTTCGACAACGTCAAGGTTGGTCAGCTGATCGGCCAGGGCGAAGTCACTTGCATCTCAGACTGGAAAGTCACCAAACCAAACATCCTGGTCATGGACGGCGACCCGACAGATAACAACGCGAAGCTGTTCGCCCAAGGCTATAACGGCGTACTCAAGCCGCACTTCGACAATGGCGAGTACGTGAACGTAGGCGAGCCAGCGGGCACCTGGACACCGTCGGTGGCACAGACGACGTTCGCCCAGCAGTACACCGCGCACCCGAACATCAACGCGGTGGTCACGCCTAACGACGACAATGCCAACGCCGTGATCGCCTACCTGCAGAGCAAGCAAATTCCCGCCAAGACGTTCCCGACTACGGGACAGGATGCGTCCTTGTCCGGCCTGCAGAACATCTTGAAGGGGTACCAGTGCGGAACGGTGTACAAGCCGATCTACTTTGAGGCCCAGGCGGCCGCCGCAGCAGCCCTCTATCTGCGGGCGGGCGTGACCGTTCCGTCAACCCTCGTAAACGGCAAGACGACAGACGACACCGCGAAGTCCGACGTCGGATCGGTCCTGCTGACCCCGCTGTGGGTGACCACGAAGAACATGGCGGACACGGTAGTCAAGGACGGCGCTGTGACGAGTTCTTCACTGTGCATCTCGCAGGTGAAGGACGCGTGCACCGCGGCAGGTATCCAGTAGTTCGACAATGAGTGAGTTGGTAACGCCAGACCCCGCCGCCGTCGGGCCCCTGCTTCGGCTGGTGGGCATCGACAAGAATTTCGGGCCGGTGCAGGCACTGGTCGACATCACCCTTGAGGTGCCGACCGGCAAGGTGACCGCGCTTGCCGGCGACAACGGCGCGGGCAAATCGGTATTGATCAAATGCGTCGCCGGCATTCACGCCCCCGACGACGGGCAGCTGTTTTGGGAAAACCAGCCCGTCCGGTTCAACTCGCCGCACGAGGCCGCAGCGCTCGGCATCGAGACCGTGTATCAGGACCTGGCCCTGTGCGACAACCTCGACATCGTGCAGAACCTGTTCCTGGGCCGCGAACGCCTTCGCCATCGTCTCCTTGATGAAGAGAGCATGGAGATCGCGGCGCGGGAGACGCTCGCGAGCCTGGCCGTGACTACCGTACGGTCGATCCGGCAGCCCGTCGCGTCACTGTCCGGCGGGCAACGCCAGTCCGTGGCGATCGCGAAGTCGGTGCTGTGGAACTCGAAGCTCGTCATCATGGACGAGCCCACCGCGGCCCTCGGCGTCGCCCAGACGGAGGTTGTCCTTCACCTGATCCGCCAGCTCGCCGACCGTGGCGTCGCCGTGATCGTCGTCTCACACAATATGAACGACGTGTTCGAGGTCGCAGACCGCATCGCCGTGCTCAGGCTCGGGCAGCTTGTGGCCATCCGGCCCGTCACGGAAATGGACCGGCAGATCGTGGTCGACCTGATGACCACGGGGTTCTCCGATCGGGCACGGCCGGAACTCGCGCCGTCCCCGCCGCCGAAACGCCAGCTCACTTCTGCCAAGGGGCCGCTCCCGTCCGCAGCAGCTGCCCTCCAGGACGAGCCGACCACCGCGGCCGCAAAGCGGAAGGCCGCACTGGCATTGAACCCCGACATCACCGCGACGTCGCTGCCCGGATACTTCCGTGCCGCGCTGGCGCGGGTTCGGGGCGGCGAGAGCGGAGTGCTGCCGGTCCTCGCGGGCCTGTTGCTGATCTCTGTCCTGTTCCAATCGCTGAACCCGAACTTCCTGACTCCCGGCAACATGGTGAACCTGCTCATCCAGGGTTCGGTGTTCATGCTGCTGGCGATGGGCCAGGTCTTCGTGCTCCTGCTCGGCGAAATAGACCTGTCAATCGGGTACGTCGGTGGTGTGGGCGGCGTCATCATGGCCGAACTCGTCCAGGAGTCCACCGGCTGGCCGTGGTGGGCAGCGATCGCCGTCGGCTTGCTTAGCTGCGCCGGGATCGGGTTACTGCACGGCACTATCATCACCCGCCTCGGGCTGCCGTCGTTCGTGGTGACGCTTGGCGGCCAGCTTGGCTGGCTTGGCGTGATGCTCATCATCCTCGGCAGCGGCGGCGTGGTGCCCATCAACGACACCGTCATCAACAACATCGCGAGCGGCAACCTCAGCCCGGTCACCAGCTGGATCCTCATGCTCGTCGTCGTCGGAGCGTTCAGCACGTGGACGTGGCTGCGGGACGCCCGCCGGCGGAACACCGGACTCGTCGCGCCGCCCGCCAGCGTGAGCGCCCTGAAGATCGCGGCAGTGCTCGCCGCGGGTGTGGCCATCGTTTGGCTCTGCAATACCGACCGGGGCACCCTGGTCGAAATCAGCGGCGTGCCGTGGGTGCTTCTCGTGGTGCTGGGAGTCCTTGCGGCCTGGACACTGCTGCTCGGGCGTACGCGGTTCGGCCGCTACGTCTACGCTATTGGCGGCAACGCCGAGGCCGCACGGCGGGGAGGCGTGAACCTTGCGCGCGTTCGCACGCTCGCCTTCATGCTCGCTTCCTTCACCGCAGGAATCGGCGGAATTGTGTACGCGTCGCGGCTCCGTTCCGTCTCGACGTCGTACGACGGCGGCACGCTGGTGCTTTACGCCGTGGCGGCCGCGGTAATCGGCGGGACAAGCCTCTTCGGCGGGCGGGGCAAGGTGCTGCACGGGGTCCTCGGTGGGCTGGTGATTGCGACGATCGATAACGGCATGGGCCTGCAGGGTTACAGCGCACCGGCCAAGTACGTCGTCACGGCTCTGGTTCTCGTCGCGGCCGTGACGATCGACGCGGTCGCGCGCCGCGGCCGCTCCCGGATTTAAGGAGGCAACGATGACGGACTCTGGACCGGTGCTTGTGGTCGGCGGCACCGGGATGCTGGGCAGCCAGGTGGTTTCCAGGCTGCTAACGGGAGGAAAGCAAGTCCGCGCCTTGGTGCGGCCCGGTTCGGATGCGAGCCGCCTTGAAGAAGCCGGGGCCACGATCGCACGTGGCGACATGATGGATCCGGAATCGCTCGCGCGCGCCATGGAAGGCGTCGACGCCGTGATCACCTCAGCGGCGGGATACACCCATCACCGGGAAGGCGACAGCACCGTCATCGACACGGTGGGCAACATCAACCTCGTCGATGCCGCCAGCCGCGCCGGCATTCGCAGATTCGTCCTGACAAGCATCCTCACCTGCGATCAAACACCGGACCTTCCGCACTTCTGGCACAAGAAACTGACTGAGGATCGCCTGGAAGAACGCGGGGTCCCGTTCGTAGCGCTGCGTCCGGGCGCTTTCCTTGACCAGATCACTCGCTTCGGCGACCCCTTCAGCGAGGGGCGGATCACATGGTTCGGGTCATCGAGCGTTCCCCTGACATTCGTACTTACCCGTGACCTCGCCGGGTACCTTGCGGCAGCAGTCGACGCGAGCGGAGTCGATGGGCAGCGTATCGACATCGGCTGGGATCGGCCGGTAACCATGCAGGACATCGCTGATATCTCCGCCCAAATGCTCGGCCGACAGGTGCAGCTCGTAGTCAACCCGGTCAACCCAATCAACCCGATGGCGAAGGACCTGGGGGCGATGATGGACTGGTTCCAAACCGGCCGCTATGTCGCCGATACCTCACGACAACGCGAAGTATTCGGCCCACCGCCATCCGCCGAGGATGCCGTGGCACGCCTGCTCACCGGCCTCGGACACAAGCTTGCCTAAACCGGGCCCGACGGCGGCCGGACGGGGCGTCTGCTAACTCGCATTAGCCCACGGCGGGCAGCGCGTCGGGGATGCGCGGCTTGGCATTGCCGGCGAAGGTGAACTTGGCGTCGTCGCCTTCGCCGTCCACGTCAACCACCACGATGTCACCCGGGTGCAGCTCGCCGAAGAGGATCTTCTCGGAAAGCTGGTCCTCGATCTCGCGCTGGATGGTGCGGCGCAGCGGCCGGGCACCCATCGCCGGGTTGTAGCCGCGGGTGGCCAGAAGGACCTTCGCGGCGTCCGTGAGCTCGATGCCCATGTCCTTGTCGGCCAGATGCTGTTCCAAGCGACCGATCATCAGGTCCACGATCTCGATGATCTCGTCCTGCGTGAGCTGCGGGAACACTATGACATCGTCAACGCGGTTGAGGAACTCGGGGCGGAATTGCTGCTTGAGCTCCTCGGTGACCCGCGCCCGCATCCGGTTGTAGCCGGTGGTGGTGTCCGTGCCGGACTGGAAGCCCGTGGCCACGCTCTTGGAGATATCGCGGGTGCCCAGGTTGGTGGTCATGATGATCACCGTGTTCTTGAAGTCCACCACCCGCCCGTGGCTATCGGTCAGGCGGCCGTCCTCCAGGATCTGCAGCAACGAGTTGAACAAGTCGGAGTGTGCCTTCTCCACTTCGTCGAACAACACCACGGAGAACGGACGACGGCGGACCTTCTCGGTCAGCTGCCCGCCCTCGTCGTAGCCGACGTATCCCGGAGGGGCGCCGAAGAGACGCGAGACCGAATGCTTTTCCGAATACTCGGACATGTCCAGCGTGATGAGGGCCTCTTCGTCAGCGAAGAGGAATTCGGCCAACGCCTTGGCGAGCTCCGTCTTGCCGACACCGGTAGGACCGGCGAAGATGAACGATCCACCCGGACGCTTGGGGTCCTTCAGGCCGGCACGGGTGCGGCGGATTGCACGAGACACCGAGCTAATTGCCTCATTCTGTCCAATAACGCGCTTGTGCAGTTCCTCCTCCATCTTGAGCAGGCGGCTGGACTCTTCCTCGGTCAGTTTGAAGACCGGGATACCGGTGGAATTCGCCAGCACCTCGGCAACAAGTTCCTCGTTGACCTCGGAAATGCCGTTCATGCCGCCGGACTTCCATCGGAGCTCCTTCTCCCTGCGCTCGGCGACGAGATTCTGCTCCTTCGCACGCAGCGAGGCGGCGCCCACGAAGTCCTGGGCGTCAATGGCCGATTCCTTCTCCATCTTCACCTCGGCGATGCGCGCATCCATCGCCTTGAGCTCCGGCGGACGGGTCATGCGGCGGATACGCAGGCGTGCACCGGCTTCATCGATCAGGTCGATCGCCTTGTCCGGCAGGAACCGGTCCGACACGTAACGCTCCGAGAGGCTTGCCGCGGCCGCCAACGCGCCGTCGGTGATGGTCACGCGGTGGTGCGCCTCGTAACGGTCACGCAGGCCCTTGAGGATCTCAATGGTGTGAGCCACTGAGGGTTCCTGGACCTGGATCGGCTGGAAGCGGCGCTCCAACGCCGCGTCTTTCTCAATGTGCTTGCGGTACTCATCCAAGGTGGTGGCACCGATCGTCTGGAGTTCACCACGCGCCAGCAATGGCTTCAGGATGGACGCGGCATCGATGGCACCCTCGGCAGCGCCGGCACCCACCAGCGTGTGGATTTCGTCGATGAAGAGGATGATGTCGCCACGGGTCCGGATTTCCTTGAGGACCTTCTTCAGTCGCTCTTCAAAATCACCACGGTAACGGGAACCGGCCACCACTGAGCCCAAATCGAGCGTGTAGAGCTGCTTGTCCTTCAGGCTCTCCGGCACGTTGCCGCGGACAATTGCCTGGGCGAGGCCCTCGACGACGGCGGTCTTGCCGACGCCGGGCTCACCGATCAGCACGGGGTTGTTCTTGGTGCGGCGGGAGAGGACCTGCATGACGCGTTCCATCTCCTTCTCCCGGCCGATCACGGGATCAAGCTTGTTATCCCGCGCAGCCTGGGTCAGGTTGCGGCCGAACTGGTCCAGCACCGCCGAACCGGCAGGAGCTGCCTCAGGCTGGCTCGGTCCTGCAACCGTTCCACTGGGATCCTTGCCCTCATAGCCGGAGAGCAAATGGATGACCTGCTGGCGGACGCGGTTGAGGTCGGCGCCAAGCTTGACGAGGACCTGCGCGGCGACGCCTTCACCCTCGCGGATCAGGCCGAGCAAAATGTGCTCCGTACCGATGTAATTGTGGCCGAGCTGCAGGGCTTCCCGGAGAGCGAGTTCAAGCACCTTTTTGGCGCGCGGTGTAAACGGGATGTGACCGGACGGGGCTTGCCGCCCCTGGCCGATGATCTCCTGCACCTGCTCGCGGACGCCATCGAGCGAAATGCTCATCGACTCGAGCGCCTTGGCGGCAACGCCTTCACCCTCCTGGATCAGACCCAAAAGGATGTGCTCGGTACCGATGTAATTGTGGTTGAGCATGCGTGCCTCTTCTTGGGCAAGCACAACAACGCGACGGGCACGGTCCGTAAATCTCTCAAACATTTCGCCACACTCCTGGCAGCCGCTTACCTTGATGCTACGTCGCTGCGGGCCTTCTTGGGGGGGATTCGCCGGAGGCAGAATTTTGGATAGCGGACGGGCAGGCTGCATGGCTCTTCTGCACAGATGGGCCAGACCGTGAAGAATGAAATCAACCACCAAGGAGAGGGAAACACAATGAGCACCCTGAAGCAACGCCTGCATGCCGACGTCGTGGTTCACATGAAGGACCGAAACAAGACCGCGCTCACGACCGTCCGCAACGTCCTGGGCGAAATCGAGACGCGGGAGAAGTCCGGCAAGACACCCATCGAGCTGGACGACACCCAGGTGACGGCCCTGCTGCAGAAGGAAGCCGCCAAGCGCCGGGACACGGCCCGCATCTACACGGAGGCCGGCGAGGCCGAGCGCGCTGGGGCGGAAATCGCCGAAGCAGAAGTCATCGAGGCGTACCTGCCCAAAATGTTGACCCCCGCCGAAGTCGAGGACATCGTCGACGAGGCAATCGCTGCGCTGAAGGCCAGTGGCCAGGAACTCACGATCAGGCAGATGGGCGCCGTGATGAAGCCCGTCACAGCAAAGGTCGCTGGCCGCTTCGACGGCAAGGCCGTCAGCGAAATCGTCCGGACCCGACTCGCATAGCTGAACAGGCACGTAAGGAGGAGTAGCCATGGCAGCCATCATTCTGGGATGGAATCCAGGGCTCTGGAACGGCTGGAACTATGAGGCTGTGATGGAGCAGGTCGCCGAAACAGGTCTATTCCTGGACCGATGGGACGTCGGGAGACACCGGAAGATCCAAGCCGGCAACCACGCATGGCTTCTCCTGCAAGGCCGGGGCCAACACGGACGCGGGCTCATTGGACACGGCGTCGTCATGTCCGAAACCTACGAGGTGCCACAACGCTCCGAGCCGAACACTACCGCGCGGTATATAAGCGTGGCCTTCGATGCCTTGCTCCCCCTCGGCGGCCAGATACCGTCGAGTGTCCTCTCCAGCGAAGTGCCGGACGTGGCTTGGAACACCTTCCGCGGTTCCGGACGGCTCATCCCTTCAGAATCCGAACCGGGCCTCCAACGCGTATGGCGCGAGCACGGACCAGTCGCCTCCGAGCCATACCAGACCGTTCCAGGAACGTACCCGGAAGAAGCCGTCAGCCGGATTGAAACGAACCGCTACGAGCGAAACCCTGACGCCCGCCGGATCTGCCTGGCCTTCCACGGAACGTCTTGTGCCGTGTGCACTTTCTCGTTCGAAGTAAGCTACGGGGATATGGGCAAAGACTTCATCCACGTCCACCACGTGGTTCCTGTTTCACAGCTTGGCAGCGGCTATCGGCTGGATCCCATAGCGGACCTCGTGCCCCTATGCGCCAACTGCCATGCCATGGCACACCGGGGCGCAGGCACCCCTCGCACCGTGGCGGAGTTGCGGCGGGCCATGGCCGCCGCGGGACACTTGCCCGGCCAGATTGTGGACGACACGGCATTGGCCGCCCAAGACGCCGCACACCGGATCCTCGAGCAGCGGTGACCATACTCCCGTCCTGGTGCACTAGCCAGCCAAGGTTCTTCCCCGTATTTTAGTTAACTACACCGTGTGGCGAGCACCACACACTGTGAGTCAGATGATCCATTTGCCGGACCAAAAAAGCTGGGGCGCAACGCCGCGCCCCGGACCCGGCGAGACCTACCGGGCGTCACGAGCCGCCCGCTGTTCAGGAGGATACGCATGACCGGGATGTTTGAACTTTTCATCGACGAGGACACGAGCTTCAGATTCAGGCTCAAAGCGCCGGACGGAACAGTGGTAGCCGTCTCCAGGTCCTTTCCCGACAAGCCCGCCGCGGTGTGCGGCATCAGTGACGTTCGCGAATATGCGGGAATGGGCCTGATCACCGATCTATGCCCGGAAGTCCCACTCCGCGGTCCGTCGCCCACGCCTCCAGTTCCCGTTGCACGGCAAACCAGTCCTTCCGCAATGCCGCAGCTTCCCGCCCCGACCCGCCACCATAATCCGCTCCCCCAAAGGGATCGAACCGGCCGCCCCTGGCACACCCCGGCCTACGTGGACGCGTCCTGCACAGATTTAGTTGAGGCGTAGACCCTAAGAGCGGGCAGGATCGAGGGGACTCGGTGGCGGCCCTTGTCCCGGCCCGCGCCGCCGGGTGTAATGGACGCACGACGGCGACTCCCCGCCGTCGTGCGTCGAAGGAGCCGCAATGTTCACCAGCCCATACTCTGATGTAGAGATCCCCGAAGTCACGATTTATGAGTATCTATTCGGTGGGCTGGGCGTCGAGGACCTTGACCGGATTGCACTCGTGGACGGAACGTCCGGCGCGGAAATGACGTACCGGCAACTCGTCAGCCGAATCGACGCCACCGCAGGCTGGCTCGCGGGCCACGAGGCCGGCCCCGGGACCACTGTCGGGCTTTTCTGCCCCAACGTACCGGCGTTCGCCGTCGTCTTCCACGGGATCCTCCGCGCGGGCGCCGCGGTCACCACCGTCAACGCGCTGTATACCGCCGATGAAGTCGGCAGCCAGCTCACGGACGCGGGCGCCTCCTGGCTCTTCACCATCTCACCCTTCCTTGAGCGGGCGCAGGCCGCGGCGCTGGCTGCCGGCATCCCGGCGGACCGGCTCGTGGTGCTCGACGGCGGCGAGCTCGCTGCGTCAGCGGGGCATCCCTCGCTCGCGGACGTGCTCGAAGCCGGCCTTCCGGCGCCGACGCTCAGCGTCGATCCGCACGCCGCCGCCGTCGTGCCCTACTCCTCGGGCACGAGCGGCGCTCCGAAGGGCGTCCTGTTGAGCCAGTACAACCTCGTGGCGAACGTCGCTCAGTCCAGTGCCTTCTTCCGCGTCACTCCCGACGATGTGCTGCTCGCCGTCTTGCCCTTCTTCCACATCTACGGCCTGACCGTGCTGCTCAATCTCGCCCTCGGCGAGCGGGCCCGGCTCGTCACGATGCCGAAATTCGACCTCGCCGAGTTCCTCCGCATCACACAGGACCACCGCTGTACTTACCTCTTCATCGCGCCGCCCATCGCCGTCGCGCTCGCGAAGCATCCGCTGGTGGACCAATACGACCTCTCGTCCGTCCGCGCTGTGCTTTCGGGAGCAGCGCCCCTCGACGGCGAACTGGGGCACGCTGTTGCGGACCGGCTCGGCTGCACGATGCTCCAGGGCTACGGCATGACCGAGCTGAGCCCCGTATCCCATGCCATCCCGCGCGACGGCGCCGAGCGCGTCCCACTCGACTCGGTGGGCTATACCGTGCCAAATACGGAGTGCAAGCTCCTCGACCCCGCCACGGACGAAGAGATCGAAGTCCCGGCCGAAGGACCGAGCGCACCCGGGCAGCTCCTCGTCCGCGGCCCGCAGGTCATGCTCGGCTACCTGAACCGGCCCGACGCAACCGCTGCAACGATCGATCCGGATGGCTTCCTCCGCACCGGCGACATCGCGACCGTCACTGCCGACGGCGTCGTGACGATCGTCGACCGGCTGAAGGAGCTGATCAAGTACAAGGGCTACCAGATCGCGCCTGCCGAGCTCGAAGCGCTCCTGCTCACCCACCCCCGTATCGCGGACGCCGCGGTCATCGGGATACACGCGGACGACGGCGAAGAGGTGCCGAAGGCGTTCGTCGTCCGGCAGGCGGGTGCCGAGCTCGGGGATGGGGAGGTCATGGAGTTCGTCGCCGGAAGGGTGGCCCCGTTCAAACGCGTGCGATCGGTCGAGTTCCTCGAGGTGATTCCCAAGTCGGCGTCGGGGAAGATCCTTCGGCGGGAGCTGCGCGCGAGGGGTTAGGATGCGGGACTGCCGCTAACGCTTCGCGAGCGTTCGCAGGAGTTTCAGGGCCACCGAGATCGACGCGAGGTCTACCTGCCCGGGTTTGGTGACCTCCACGAAAGTGTCCTTGATCCTTCCCAGTTGCTCCTTGCGTCCGCTCTCCCACTCAACAATGCGGTCCACGGCAGAGGCGCCGGAGGCCCCGCTCGCCCGGGTCGTCCGCATGACGGAAATGGTGATGTCGACGACGGCGGAATAGGCGTCGTCACGCAGGGCTGCACGAGCCAGGGCTTCCCACCGGCTTTGCCGCGGCAGGTCAGTGATCCGGAGCAACAGCGTTCCCACGCCGATCCAATGAATGACCGTGTGGTACATGTCGGCGATGGTGGTGAGGGGTTCATCCACTTGCTCCGCCACTAGCGAGATGTCCAGGAGGGAGAAGCTCTCCAGCAAATCGGAGGCGCGCCGCCCCAGATCACCCGGCATCCCGACGTCGTTCCAATGCGCCAACCGTTGCTCGGCGCGGTCAAGGTCCGAGCCGCGCAGAAATTCCGTGGTCCGAGTCCGCAGCAGGTTCAAGGTCGGCCCGATCCTCTTCAGGGCTTCGGCGATGGGTTGGTCCCGATGGTCGTGTGTCACGTACCACCGGGCTGCCCGGTCGAGGAGCCTGCGCAGTGGAAGGGCCACCGCGGAGGCGTGTTCGCTGGGAAACCCGGGAGGCAGGCTGGCGACCCTGTCTGCGAACCGCTGCAGCTCATAAGCCTCGCGGACAACCACGAAGGCCCTGGCCACGGCCGCCGCGGTGGCCGTGGTTTCCTCGATGGCGCGGAAGGCGAAAGTGATCCCTCCGAGGTTGATCATGTCGTTGGCCACCACCGTGCAGATGATCTGCCGGCGCAGGGGGTGGGAGTCCATCTCAGTATCAAAGCGCTCGGACAGCTCGCGAGGAAAGTAGCTACGGAGAACCCGCTTGAACCAGGGATCGTCGGCGAGGTCGCTGGCAGTGAGTTCCCTGGCCAGTTCGATCTTCGCGTAGGCGGCAAGCACCGACAGTTCCGGCGAGGTCAGTCCGGTGCCTGAGCGAAGCCTGTCCTGGAGCTGTTCCGTGCTCGGCAGCCCCTCCAAGCCGCGGTCCAATTCCGCGGCGCTCTCCAGCCAGTCCATGATCCGCTCAAACCCAGGACTCAACTCCAGCGCCAAGTGCCGGTCGTTGAAAAGAAGGACGTTCTGGTCCATGTTGTTTGCCAGGACCAAGCGGCTTACCTCGTCGGTCAGGGAATGCAGGAAGCCCGCACGTTCCGGGGACCGCATCTTCCGTGCCGCTATCATCCGGTCAACGAAGATCTTGATGTTGACCTCGTGGTCCGAGCAGTCCACGCCGGCCGAATTGTCTATCGCATCGGTGTTGAGGAGGACGCCGTTCAGGGCCGCCTCTATCCGGCCGCGCTGCGTGACGCCCAGGTTCCCGCCCTCCGCCACGATCCGGGCCCTCAACTCCTTGCCATTGACCCTGATGGCGTCGTTGGCTTTGTCCCCGACATCCGTATGGCTTTCCGTGGCGGCTTTGATGTAGGTGCCGATGCCACCGTTGTAGAGCAGGTCCACGGGCGCCCGGAGAATGGCCTGCATCAGTGCGTGGGGAGTCAGCGAGACCGTCCCCGGCTCCAGGCCGAGGCACGTCCGGACCTGCTCGGTGATCTCGATGGCTTTGGCCCGGCGGGAGTGGACACCCCCGCCTTGGCTGATCAACGAACGATCGTAGTCGGCCCAGGACGAACGGGAAAGAGCAAAGAGACGCTTGCGTTCTTCGAACGACGAGGCCGCGTCGGGGTCCGGATCAAGAAAAATGTCCCGATGGTCGAATGCCGCCACCAGCCGGATGTGCGGCGAGAGCAGCATCGCGTTTCCGAAGACGTCGCCGCTCATGTCTCCGATGCCGGCCACAGTGAAGTCTTCGCTCTGTGAATCCATGCCGAGCGCGCTGAAATGGTGTTTAGCGGATTCCCACGCGCCACGGGCCGTGATGCCCATCTGCTTGTGGTCATATCCCACGGATCCTCCGGAAGCGAAGGCGTCGCCGAGCCAAAAGCCGTATTCCTGGGCCACGGAATTGGCTGCATCTGAAAACGATGCTGTTCCTTTGTCGGCTGCAACCACCAAGTAGTAGTCATCGCCGTCATGGCGCACGACGCGGTCCGGGGTCACCACCGATTCGCCCCGCTCTGAGGTGAGCAGATTGTCCGTGAGGTCCAGCATGCCCTTGATGAAGGTCCGGTAGCACTCGAGGCCTGCAGCGAGCCAGGCCTCACGGTCCATGACCGGGTCCGGCAATCGTTTGGGATAGAAGCCTCCCTTGGCACCTGTCGGGACAATGACGGAGTTCTTCACGTTTTGCGCCTTGACCAGTCCCAGGACCTCGGTCCGGAAATCCTCGCTTCGATCGGACCAACGCAAACCCCCGCGCGCCAAGGCTCCGAAACGAAGGTGGACGCCTTCCACCCGCGGCGAGTAGACCCAGATTTCGTACTTCGGCCGCGGAAACGGGGCATTGGCGATCGCAGCAGGATTGAGTTTGAAGCTCAGGTGGGCCTTGTCCAGGAAGTAGTTGGTCCGCGTTGTCGCTTCCACGAGGTTCATGAAGGTCCGCAGCAGACGGTCTGCGTCGAGCACCGGAATTTCGTCGATCGCGGCCAACAACTCTTCCTTCGCCACAGCCGTGTCCCGGACGCGGTCAGACTCGTCCAGTCCGGGATCGAACTTCGCTTGGAACAGTGCCAGGAGCGCGTGCGTCGCCCGGACGTTGCTGATCAGCGTGTCCGCGATGAATCCGTACGAGTTGGTTGTCCCCAGCTGTTGGAGGTACTTCGCGTAGCTTCTCAGGATTGCGGCTTGCCGCCACGCAACCCGTTCCCGGATGACGAGTGCGTCGATCCGGTCGGATTCGATGTCCCCCCGCATGGCGGCGGTGAAGGCTTCCGCGAGCAGTTCGCTGGTCTCCTCAGGGTCGACGCCGGGTGGATACTTCACGCCGAGGTCGTAAAGAAACACGTCCTGGCCGGTACCGCGCCGAAGCTCGAAAGGCCGCTGGTCCAGCACTTCGAGACCGAGGTTGTGCAGGAAGGGCAGGATCTGCGTGAGGCTCCTGGGCCTTGTCAGGTAAAGGCGGATCCGGGCGTCCTCGGCGAGCGTACTCGAGACGCCCTTCCTGACGTATACCGTGAGCAGCGGATCCCCGTATGGCCTGCCGCCTACTCCGTCCAGGTCGAACGTCTCGAAATTGATGATGTCCCCGATCGCGGCTTCCACGTCGTAGACCGCGCGATAGCTTGGCGGAAACGCTTCCGACCAGAGCCCGGTGAGCCGTGCGGCCTGCGCCGTCGGGAAGCGGTCGCGGATCGCGTCGTCGAGCCCGTCCGACCATGAGCGGGTAGCAGCTATCAGGCGCTGCTCGAGTTGGGAGGGGTCGACGACGGCGGCGCTGGCCACCGGGGCGTCCGGCGCGGCACCTACATGGATCCGGAAGAACACTCGCGCCATGGGTGACTCGGTCAGTCGGACCTCGAAATCGATAGACTCCGCCTTGAACTCCCGCCTGAGTTCTTCTTCCATCAACAGCCGGACTGCCGTGCTGTAGCGGCGGCGCGGGAAGAAGACCAAGGCTGACACGAACCGTTCGAAGCTGTCAGCTCGCAGGAATACGCGGATCCGCTGCAGCACCTCGACACGAAGAATTTCTCCCGCCAGGCGCGCGAGGTCATCCGCTTCAATGTGGAACAGTTCGTCCCTCGGAAAGGTCTCCAGGATTGCCATCAAGTCCCTGGCCTGGTGCGATCGGGGCGCAAATCCTAGTCTCTCGTTGACCGTCTGGACCTTCTCTCGGATGAACGGAATCCGCCGGACCGACTGGTGCGCGGCGCCGGGCGTGAACAACCCCAAGAAGCGTCGTTCCCCGGTGGCCCGGCCGGCCTCATCGAACATTTTCAGGCGCACTTCGTCCAGATACGAGCGCCTCAGGATGGTAGACCGCACCTCCGAGGTGGCAAAAGTGAGTACCGGGGATTCGCGGATGCCGGGTACGCCTGGCCCGGGCCTTCCTACGGCGTCCCCCTGCGACCGCCTCAGCAGACCCAGCGCGGAGCCTTGCCGTTCGGAGAGCATTTCCTGGCCACCCGCCGTCGTGCGTTCATATTCGGCGTAACCGAGAAACAGGAAGTTGCCGTCGTCAAGCCAGAGGAGCAGCTCACTGAGCTGTTCCGGTGGCGGCACTACAGCGCGCTGGAATCCGTCCACCGAGGCCGCGGCTTCGGCGACCTTGCCCCGGATGGCGGCCGCGTCGTCGGCGGCAACCCGAACATCATCCAGCACCCTCTGCAGGTTTTCCGTCAGTTCCCTTACGGCCGCTGCATCCGCCAGCCTGCCAACCTCCGCAGCTATCCAGACCTCGGTCCCCTCGGCCTCCGGTGCGGTTCCTGCCAAAGCGCCCTCCGCTGAAGTTCCGAGGCAGACTTCCAGTAACTCGTGGGACACCGGGTCCCGAATCACCCGAAAGCTTGGATGGACAAGGAGGCGGATCGACGTGTCGTCGCGAGTGAGCTCCGCCGTGACGGAGTGGACCAGATACGGGATATCCTCGGTGACCACGGCGACAACGCTGGCATCCAATTCGGTCAGGATCCCGACGACGGCCTGCCCGGGCGCCCGTGACGACGCCACTTTCAGATGGTGCTCAGCCCGCGCCCGGAGCGTCTCAGGACTGTAGCTCCGCAGATCCTCAGGGGGCACCTGGGCGAAGTATTCGGCCAGGAAAGTCCCACTGGGGTCAAGGGAAACTACTGATTTCGCCCGCTCCGCCGGCACCGATTTGCGTGTCATGTCACCGCGCCTCCACTGCGGGTGCCACTCGCAAAACTGCGGTTGACGATCCAGCCCCCGCGCCTCCCTTCATCATGGCGGGCCGCACTGACCCCGTCCAGTGCGTCGGAGCTGCTTAGATACCGGCCCCCTGACCACTCAGGAACCACGGATACGCGTCCCGTACCATGGGGCGGATGGTGTTCATACGGCTATACCGCGAAGGCAAACTCGAACGTAGCGATGTCAGTGCCCACGAGATCGAAGCCCTGGCCCACCAGGATGACGTGGTGCTGTGGATCGACTACACGAACCCGACGGCGGATGACCTGCTCGGCGTCGAAACGGTGTACGGGCTTCACCGACTAGCCGTCGAGGACGCCGTCCACGACTTTCAGCGGCCCAAACTGGACCGATACCCGAACCATCTGTTCCTCTCGGCCTACCAGGCGAGGTTGCAACCTGGCACCGGGGAACTGGCCGTCGCTGAGATCTCGGCATTCGTGACCCACAACGCCCTGGTGACGGTGCACGGGACCGACTTCGACACCGAAAAGCTGATGGCGCACTGGGACGCGGAAACCGACCTGGCCCAACACGGGGTGCCTTTCCTCTTCTGGGGCCTGCTGGACATGATTGTCGACGGCCACTTCGACGCCGTCCAGGAACTCGATGGCTATATCGATGCCCTCGAAGAGTCGCTTTTCGACGACCACTCCCCCGACCATGACCTGCAGCGGAAGACCTTCGAACTCCGCAAGAACCTCGTCCGGCTCCGCCGCGTCGTCCTTCCCATGCGTGAAGTCCTCAACACCCTCCTCCGGCGGGAGGACCTGGTCGGCTGCAGCCCCGCGATGCAGCCCTTCCTGCAGGACGTTTACGACCACGTGCTGCGCGCCTCGGAATGGACGGAATCGCTCCGTGACCTGGTCACCACGATCCTTGAAACCCACATCAGTATCCAGGGGAACCAGATGAACCTGGTCATGAAGAAGGTCACCAGCTGGGCCGCGATCATCGCCGTCCCCACTGCCGTGACCGGCTTCTTCGGGCAGAACGTGCCCTTCTTCGGCTTCCAGAACGATTACGGCCTCTGGCTATCCAGCGCACTCATGGCCGGCGGTTCAATATTCCTGTACCTGGCGTTCAAGAAGCGGGACTGGATCTAGCCAAGAGCCCCTGGCGCAGGAAGGGCCTCCGAGCTACTGCTCGTCCTTGCGGGCCGGAAGCACAAGGAGCGCATCCCCGATAGCACGTTCCGATCCGCCCGACGGGCTGTTCTGGACCTTTCCTTCGGCAACGGTTGTTGTTGATCCGCCGCCGTCCAGGTTCATCGCCTGAACCATGCCGAGTGACAGTGCGACGTCGGCCTCTTCCTTCAGGCTCAGTCCGAGCGAGGCGGTCGAGCGTCCATCCGCGGTGACAAGCAGGGTCTTGCCCTGGGCATCGGTCCCGGCGAAGGTCCGAGGGTTCCGCTTGTGGACCCAGCCGTAGTAGAAGCTGTTTCCGTCGTTGGGATGCACCATGCCGTCATGCCGGGCAGTCACGTCTTCACTGCCGTCCTTGACCAGCACCGGGCCGCCGTTGACGACGCTCGTGGCCTTGTTGGTGTGCAGTGGCTTCCCGTCCTGGCCGAGCAGTCCGACGTCGATTTTCAGCTTGGCGCCCACGGGAGCGAGTGCGCGGAGCCGTGCGACGTCGGTTCCGGTGGCCTGGATGGCGTGTCCGCCCGAAGGGACGGACGCGCCGCGGGTTTCAGCGATGGAGGTAACGGTGTCGTGGCTGTCCACCATCACTTCAAGGCCCGGACCGGCAGGCGTAGACGGCCCGAACTCCGGAGTGAAGGTGACGAGCTCGTTGGAATTCGTGCAGGTGACGTCTTGGAGTGGGCCTGAGGTAGGCAGGTCGTTGGCGCCGCCGCAGTTGCGGATCAGGCCAGGTACCCGGTCGATGCCGTCCAACGGCGCTTCCCCGGAAGAGGAGGAGATTTTCCCTGCCCAGGTCAGTCGCTGGATGCTGCTGGCATTCTTCTTTCCGTCAATGACAAGGGCCGGGCGGTCCGCCACAGGTTCGCTGAGGGTCTTGCCGCCGTAGACACCGACCCCGGCAGGGTCACCTTCCGCACCGGCCTTCGGATCGAAGACGAAGAAGCCTGCGTTCACAGCGGCGATGGCGTGGGCGTCGGATGCTAGTTGGCTGGTTGTCTCCCGCTTCTCCAGGTCCGGGCCGAAGGAGGCGGCGAGCTGGCCCTGGTACGTCGCAGG
Organism: Arthrobacter sp. B2a2-09; assembly: GCF_027587375.1. GTDB lineage: Bacteria > Actinomycetota > Actinomycetes > Actinomycetales > Micrococcaceae > Arthrobacter. Next base: position 222,528 of record NZ_JAMXIC010000001.1, on the reverse strand, counting down.
GTCGATCGTGATGACTTCAAGATTCCACGGTCCGCGCGTCTTCGTGCTGGTCTCGGCGTCGCCGTCCCAACCTGTGTAAATCACTGAGGAGGCAAAACCGGCGGCCTTGATCTTCGCGACGACGGAGGCGCCGTCGGCCTGGGCGGCGAGGTGGCCCGCGCGGACCCGGTAGCCCAAATCGCCTCCGGCGTCCGCAAGCTGCGGCGACTGGACATGTTCAACGCGGGCATCGACGCCGGCGGCCTTGAGCTTGTCCGCCGTGCGCTGCGCAGTGACCTGGCTTGAGAGCGCCGACGTCGGAGCATCCGGATCCGGCGAGTCAGAGGGAATGGCCACCTCGGCCGTCCAGAAAAGCGAAGAGTCAGCTTCGCCTCGGCTGATTTTTGTTAGCGTGACCCCGGGGGCGAGCGTTGTCACTGTCCGGTTCTCGGGAAGGTCAGCGGCGCCAAGGTTGAGGTGGGAACTCTGATCCGTGCCGTTGTCACTCTTCCGGACATCATCCGCATGGGTGGGGCCAACGGGGCTTAGGAGAGCTGAAAAGACGGCCAGAACCAGCCCGCCAGTGAGGGCACTACGACGCTTTAGGGAGGCATTCATGGGTCCACCGTATAAAGGCTGGACGGTCAGCCGGGCCGGTTTTCCGGCTTCGCGACACCTATTGACCGAACCTTCATGCCACGTTCACTTGCACGCGGAAGGCAATCCGAAGAAGGAGCATTGGCTGTCCGCGGAATTATCCCAAGGCAGAATGGAAGGCATGCCCCTTACTACGTTCGCCCTCGTCCGCCACGGCCAGACTGACTGGAATGCCCAGCGCAGGCTGCAGGGATCCACCGACATTCCACTGAACGACGTCGGCCGCGGCCAGGCGCGCCACGCCGTCGGCGCCCTGTCCGGCTACGAGTGGGACGTCATCGTTTCGTCACCGCTGAGCCGTGCAGCGGAGACCGCCGACCTGATCTCCGCGGGGCTGGGGCTTAGCGTGGACCGGCGCGTGCCGGAGCTCACCGAGCGTCGCTTTGGACCTGCCGAGGGCCTGCAGGCAGGACCTGAACTGGACGCACTGCGCATCCCCGGTGGCTTCCGTGGCGCGGAAAGCGAGGACGAGGCGGCCTCCCGCGGTTTGGCCGCCCTGGAGGCGCTGGCCGAAGAGTTCCGCGGCCGCCGCGTCCTTGTTGTCGCCCACGGGACGCTACTCCGCGTGAGCCTCGGGCGCGCAGTCGGCCGCACTCTTCAAAGCATCGACAACGCCGTGCTCAACCTCGCCCACCACCATGCCATTGATGGCTGGCAGCTCGAATACTTCAATGGCGAACGCGTTATGGCCTCCGTTCCAGCCTGAGCGGCACGGCTAGCTCCACCTGCTACCCCTTGAAATTTGCGGCGTCGAGTGCGGCCTGCAGTGAGTTGAGGTAGCCCTGGCTGGTATACGTTGCCCCTCCCACCGTGTCCACGTTGGCTGATTGGCTTGAGAGCACCTCGGATTTGAGCATCGGCACGGCCTGCTGGTCGATTTCGCCGGACAGGGACCCGACGTCGGTCAACTGCAACGGCACGACGTCGGCGATCTTGCCGCCAGATATCACGGCCTGGACCTGCACCGTGCCATATCGGGTCTGGATCTGGCTGCCATCGAAGGTTCCGTCTTTGGCGCCCGTGGCGGCCGGACCCGCAAGACCGGAGCTGGTGCCGGCCGCCGATCCAGTGCCCGACGGCGGAGCGCCTGTTCCCGCGGGCGTCCCGGCGCCCGACGGCGGTTTGGCCGCCTTGGCGGTAGCGGTCCCTGTAGTGGAATCTGCCTGGTTTCCGGCGTGCCATCCGATCAGGAGAACGGCGGCGGAAGCGAGGCCGGCCAGTATTGCGCTGCGAGCTCTCACCAGCTGAACCTTTCGTAGTGGATCCGGAACCTCGGCACTCCGGCCTGTCTCGCGTCCTCGACCACGAGGTCAGTCCAGTCGCGGGGTCCGCACACGAACACGTCGGCGTCCCGGACGTCGGGAACGATCGTCGAGAGGCTCATGCGGTGGCTGGCGTCCCGGGCCGGCAACCAGCTGTCGTGGCCCCTCTTCGGCCGACGCCCCAGGCGGACATAAAGCACTGCCGACTTCTTGATGCACAGCTTCTGAAGCTCCTGGTAGAGGTAGAGGCCTTTCTCGTCCGGCGCACGAACTATCACCGTCATCTCGCCGGGAGCGAAATCGCCCTGCTCAAGCAAAGAGATGATGGGCGTAATTCCGATGCCGGCTGCGACGGCGACCGCCCGCCGTGTAGTGCGGGCCCGGTCCGTAAAGAGCCCATAGGGTCCCTCGATACTTACCCTTGTTCCAATCCTGAGCGAACTGAGCTCGGCGGTTCCGCCGCCGAGTTCACGGACGGTCACTTTCAGGCGGAGGATCCCCGGGGCCGCCGAGAGCGAGAAGGGGTGGGCGTGCCACCATAGCCCGCGCGACCAGAAGCGCCAGATGAAGAATTGCCCGCCGCGGACCTTTAGATCCGCCAGGGAACGTCCGGTCATCTCGATTGAGTACACGCCGGGCGCCTCCGTGACGATATTGCTGACCCGAAGATCGTGGCGCAGAGTCCGCAACACGGGAATGATGAACCGATAGACGAGCAGTGCGGCGGCGACCCCAAAGTAGAGAGCTAGCCAGTAGTAGCGCGCCCAGGTTCCATCCGCGAACAGTTGCCCGGTGCTGAACTGGTGCGGCAGGGCGGCGAGCACGGCAGCATAGGCAAGAAAATGCACCACGTGCCACGCTTCGTAGGAAAATTTCCGCCGGACAAGAACCAGTGAGGTGATCACGACGACCGCCAGCAGCGCATACCCCAGATATGCGACTTTCATGTCCGGTAACGAGATGAACATGTCCCAGATCTCGGCGAACACGTTCAACCGTGCCGTCAGCGCGTAACCGATCCACAGCAGCAGCACATGTGAGGAAATAACGTAAAAGACCGGTTTGCCCAACCGCTGGTGGACCAGCAAGGCCCGGTCGTGGCCAAATGCCCGGTCAATGACCGGGAGCCGCGCTGCCAGGAGGAGTTGGATCAGCATCAGGTCGGTCCCCACGAGTCCTGCGATGATGCCGACGGCGGTAAAGGCGCCCGGGACGGTTTTGAATTCCACCAGTCCGCTGTCTGCCAGAAACAGTGCCAGTACGAGCGCCACCGACAACCAGACAATCGTCTCCAACAGGTCCGCCAAACGAGCCCGGCGCAGATAACGCGCCCGTTGTGGCACCCGCCGCTGACTGGCCGTCCTGCCCGTTGCTCCCGCCCGGGCCGTCATCTAGTCACTCCCGCGATGGACCATGGTCTGCTCATGCCGCAATGCTAGGTTCGGGTTCTTAGAACATTCTTCGAAGCCTGGAAACCACGGCGCGGACCCGGGCCCCGGGCGCAGGAGAGTGCCCGGGATTTCCTCGGATCATCGGCAGATGCACAATGATGACCGCTCCGGATGGTTGCGTGCCGATTTCCACCCGGCCGCCGTGCTGCGCGGTCACTTCAGCGACGAGTGCGAGTCCCAGACCGTAGTGGCGCGGCGCGGTGCCGTCCTCGGGTGCGGCGTCGGCAGGCGCCGAGGTTGCAAACCGTTCGAAGGCCCGCGTCTTGACGTCGTCGGCAAATCCGGGCCCGTCATCGCGGACCGTGATGACCAGCGTCCTCGAGTCTGTCGATACACCCACGTCCACGCGTGACCGGGCGAAACGGACGGCGTTGTCCAGCAACGCCACGAAAAGCCGGCGCAGCGCCGTCGGAACGGCGGTGATCCCCATCGGGCCGGCTATTCCGTTTCGCTCAACCACGACGCCACGGCGTGCGGCAGGGGCCGAAAACGATTCGACGACGTCCTCCGCCAGCGCCACGACGTCGACGTCCGTTAGCTCGACCCTCCGCGCATCCGCAGAGATGAGCAGGTCTTCGAGCAATCGAGTCAGTGAGCGCGAATCCTCGATCATGGCGTCCACGTCCGCCTCGATGTCCGCCGGCGGCTCCAGCGGCGACGAAGAAGCCATGCGTCGACGCAGCATTTGAGCACGCATGCTGAGCAACGTCAGCGGGGTGCGCAGTTCGTGGCTTGCATCAGCGACGAATCGCCGCTGCCGGTCAAGAGCCTCAGCCATGGGCCGCATGGCGCGCCGGGCCAACCAGACGGCCAGGAGGCTCGCCAAAACCACCGCTCCCCCGCAGGTCAACAGGAGGGCAACTCCCAGCCGGTTCAGCTCCTCCAGATTCTCGTGACGATCGAATACCGCTTGGACTACCCGGGCGCCGGAATCTGCGGTACGGACGGTATACGAGCGGCCCCCGATTGAAACGTCCTCCTCGGCGGCCACTCCGTTGGCGGCAACAGCCTCCATGGCCTTCAGATCAGGTAGCCCAGGCGGCATGCCGGGGGAAACCGTCAACACGCCCTGGCTGGATATCGCCAACCAGGTTCCCGCGGGAGCGTCCACGATCGAATCCACGTGCTCTGTGGCAGTGGTCAGGAGTCGTTGGGCTGCGGTGGCCTGGCTCGCGCTGACAATCAACAGCACCGATCCGGCAATCGCCACCAAAAGCAGCACCAGCAAAGCTCCGGTCTGCAGGGCCAGCCGCCAGGAGGACCGCTGCAGCTCATCCTCGGCTTGGCCCTTCATGCGAGCGTGCCGATCCTGTAGCCGACGCCATGAACCGTCCGCACGCTCCCTCGTCCCAGCTTCCGCCGGAGGTAATGGACATAGGTATCCACCACCCCTGCTTCTTCGGCGTTCGGAAAGACGTACTCAAGAATCTCGTCGCGGCCGAACACCCGGTTTGGCCAACGTGCCAACTCCTCCAGCAAGGCGCTTTCCCGTTCCGACAACACCACGACGGAACCATCAGGGCGGACTACACTGCGCGATTCGAGGTCAAAACGACCACCGGTGATCCGCAGGGTCGTCGCCGTGGTGATATGCCGGCGTCGTAAGGCACGCAAACGCGCCAGAAGTTCATCGACGTCGAAAGGCTTCGACAGGTAGTCCTCTGCCCCGGCGTCGAGTCCCTCAACCCTGTCCGCCGGATTGCCCAGTGCGGAGAGTATGAGCGCGGCAGTCTCGACGCCTTCCCTGCGCAATTTCGTCAACAGGTTCAATCCGTCCATTACCGGAAGGCCCCGGTCCAGGACCAGGACATCGAATTCGACGGTCAGGGCGAGATGGAGGCCTTTTTGGCCATCCGAAGCGCTGGACACCTCGTAGCCCTCGCCAACTAACAACTCTTCCAGCATCGCCCGAAGCTGCACGTCATCCTCGACCAAAAGAATGCGTGGCTTCGTCTCATTCATAGTCGGAGTATAGGCGCCGGAGCTGGGGCGATACCTTCACCCATGAAGGCTGAGCGCCTGTGTGGGGCAGAGCGCTCTGGCATCGTGGGCCGCGGATTCGAGGTTTTGAGGTATCGCGATCTCGGATCCGCCACGGCCCACCGGGTAGCCCCAATCGTCGCGGGTGAGTAGTTCCGGAAGCAATTCAATGCATAGACCCCGGCCGTCGCAGCGGGTCCAGTCGATGTGCATTCTCATGCGAGGCGCCCCTGGCCCGTTCAACGCAACGCCTCGCATCGCCCGCGCAGGTGTGCTTCGACGTCGGAGCCAAATGCCATCAGGGCACTAGAGGCAAGCCGGGCTGTCCCGTCCGGATGGGCGCAGCTACCCCGGCCGGTTACCAAGGCGGCGAGCCTCCTGATCTCCTGCGGAAGTTTCCCGTCGGTGTCCCCGTAGGCCAGACGCTCGACGAGGCTCGCGATGGCGGGTAGGCCATTGGTGCAGGGTCCACACTGGCGTGCTGACTGGCGAGCCAGGTACCCGAGGATGTCCGCAGTTGCTGCGAGGCCACAGGACCCGGACCCCAGCGTCATAATGATTCCGGCACCGGTCCGGGCACCCAACGGAGCCAAGCCTTCCTTCGAGAACGGTGCGTCGAGTTGTTCCGCGGCGAGCCACGTGCCGTGGTATCCACCCACGAGGGCTGCCTGAACAGTGTGCGGGTCGATGCCGATGCTCAGCAGGATATCTGTCAATGCCATGCCGCTCGGGATCTCGTACACCCTTGGCCCGCCGGCGTTCCCTGACAGGGTGACGAGCCGGGTTCCTGGCGCGGAGCCGGTTCCGAGGCTACGGAACCAGGCCGCTCCGAAGCGGGAAATCAGTGCGAGGTGGGCCAGTGTCTCCACGTTGTGGAGCAGGGTGGGGCGGCCATTCAGGCCACTCTTGGTCAGCCGCTCCGTTCGGTCGCGAGGGATCGGCGTGCCGCCGGCGATAGCGCTGACCACTGCCGTTGCTTCGCCTGAGATGAACGTACCGGGCGCTTCATGCACGCGTATGCGTGACTCCCCGCGCTCTTTGAGGGCGCGCGCGACAGGATCCAGCTGCTCGGCGCCCGCATAGAGATGCAGCTCCCTGGCGCCAAGGCTCTGGCCTGCGATCAGGAGTCCGTCGATCACCAGGTGCGGGGCGTTGTGGAGCAGGGCCGCGTCCTTCTTGCTCAGCGGTTCGCCTTCCGCCCCGTTGGCAACGATGGCTGGGTGTCTGCCATCCGCCGGGACTGAGGACAACTTCTGCCAGGCCGCGAATCCAGCCCCTCCGCGGCCGTCCAGCCCGGACCGCAACAGTTCGTCAATCAGGGAAGCCCGATCCATTTCCGGCAGAGGGCCAAAGGCCGCGTGGTGGCTGCCGAAATCTGCGGTGCCCGCGGCGAACAGCCTGATGACGCCTGTTGGCCCTGCGATGCGGCCCCGGACGCTGGTGGTTCCCTGATCCGGTGTCATGGGTTTTCCTGGCTGCGCACGTTCCGGTACTCGACGAAATTCTCGTGCAACCTCCACGCGAGGGCCCCGCCAACGGCAGCCAGGCAAAGCATCGCAATGACCAGGAACCAGGGCTGGAGGCCGTTCGTGCCGTTTCCCATGGCATGAACCAGCGACACAGGCCACATCGCGTAAACCAGCCAATGTACGGCTTTGAACACCCGGGGACCGATCCTGTTGCGTAGCAGGCCTGTGACCGTCACGACAACGAGGAGATCGAACGCGATCGTCCCCAGCCCGAGCCAGAAAGGCTTGAACGCGCCGAGGAACGGAACGAAGAAATCGACCAGCCTCAGCTGGGCAAACGGATCAAAGAGCAAGGAGACAACATGGACGACGACAAAAATGAGCGAAAAGAGGGAGACATTGCGGTGCACCAAAGTCACGGCAAAACGCGGGATCCCGACGACGGGCCGCCCAGACCGGGCGCCTATGCCCAGCAGGACCGAGAGTGTCAGCAGCACCATGGCCACCACGCCGGAGCCGCGACCCACGGCCCAAAGAGCCTGATCGAATACCGTGTTCATGATTGATCCGCCAACTCATCCGGAGGCCAACTCCCGAAAGTGGATACTCTGCCTGCACTGTCTACCAAGCGGGCAGGCACGCCTAGTTCCCTTAACCACGACGGCGCGCGGCGCCCGCGCACAACGCATGCGGTCGCGATTGTATTGGCGTCCGCGCAGCTTTTCGCTGCAACCGTGACCGTCCGCCATACGGCTTCCGCAGGCAATCCGGTGTGCGGATCGATGATGTGATGGACCTCCCGACCGGAATGGTTCCAAAGGCGCTTTTGCGTGCTTGACGTGGCCAACGCATAGCCAGAGCTGAGCCCCACACAGACCGAGGGATCGCCCGGCAGATCCTGGACCAGCACCACCCAGCCCTCCGGCGGCGCCTCCCCCGCAGTAGCCAGATCGCCACCAAGACTCACCATCGAACCGCATCCAAGCCTCGACGCAATCCGGTCCGCGGCCCAGTCGGCTGCCAAGGCCTTGCCGATTGCACCAAAGTCGAGCAACAGGCCCGTGGGTACTCTCAGCCTGTTTCCGGCAAGTACTATCCGGGTCCACCCCGGTGCAACTGGTGCGACAGCAACTGCCCCCCGCGACTCCGGGCCGAGGCTGCGCGGCACACCGAGAAGAGAAAAATCCCGGTCATACCCAAGGCCAAGCAATACGTTCCCGAGTGTCGGATCCACATCGCCGTCGGTCATTTCCGCCGCAGCCAATGCGCCGCGAACGATGGCCGCGAGGACGTCGCTTATTTCCCGGCCGTCGCCCAGCTGACCCCGCAGGAGCATGAGCTCCGAATCGTCGCGGAAACGGCTGCACGCCATCTCAACTTCAAGGCATACATCCTTGCTTAGATCGACTGCCGGGTCGAGCATCGATGGCTCGGTGACGACAACGCAGGCCTCGGTGCTCCATAGCTCCCAGCGTCGCGCCGCCGTTACCATCAGGACCCTGACGTCTGGCCCTGCGGGCCCGCTGATCCGGGCCCGACGGGCTGTACCGGCGATGTGGAGGAGTTGTGGTGGCGCGAGCCATAGTTCGGTGCCGTCGTCTGCCCCGTGTTGCCGGAAGACGTGTCACCGGTGGATGTGTTGCCTGTGGACGTGTTGCCTGCCGCGGCTGGGGCCGAGACGGCCGCTCCGACAACCACCGCGCCCGCCACGCTCGCAGCCCCCACCCACGATGTCACTTGCCGGGCGATCCTCTGACCGTTTTCCCTGGAGTTCATCGCGGCCTCCTCGGCTGATGCTTGACTGGCGTCGCTGTTAATTCTAGGACCGCGCGAGTTAACCCCCGCTAGGCGTTTCCTGTATAAATGCTGTGCAAATGTGCGCCCCTCAAGGCGTAGCGACCGGGACTGAGGCGTGGGAGACTGTTCAGCACGGACAGGAACTCTTTTCGAAGGGGATGGTCACCGTGGCGGTAACTGGTCTCAACGCCGTCCAGCACATCGTCGTATTGATGCTTGAAAACCGCTCGTTCGATCACATGCTCGGATACCTCTATGCCGATTCCGGCAATGTATCCCCCGGGGGATATTCGTTTGACGGACTGACTGGCACGGAGTCCTGTCCGGGCACCGATGGCAGTCCGGTCGGCGTCTATCGGCTGACTCCCTCGACCCCTGACGTCTACTTCATGCCGGGCGCCGACCCCGGGGAGGGATACCAGGCAAGCAACGACCAGCTCTACGGCAGCACCAGCGCGCCGAAGGCCGGGGCTGTACCGTCCATGACCGGCTTTGTGACCAACTATGCCGGCGCCATCAAGGACAACCTGGCCAAGGGCTGGCATGTGGTACCCGGGACAACCGAGCAAATGATCATGGGCTGCTACACCCCGCAGACACTGCCGGTGCTGTCAGCGATGGCGAAGGGATTCGCCGTCTGCGACGCCTGGTTCGCGTCAGCTCCAACCATGACGATGCCCAACCGGGCCTTTGCCTGCGCCGGCACCAGCCAAGGCAACTTGGATGACAAGGCCAAGCGGTTCACCGTTCCGAGCATTTTCGGGCACCTGAGCAACCATGGCATCCCGTGGAGAATCTACGGCGAAACGAAGTCGCCCCTGACGAAACTGGACTTCGACGACACCCGGCACGCTCCGGCGTCGAACATTGGCCTGTTCACTGACTTCCAAGCCGACGCGGCAGCCGGGAAGCTCCCGGCGTACGCGTTCCTTGAGCCGTCCTGGTCCTCGACGGGCAACAGCGAACACCCCAACTACAACGTCGCGCTCGGGGAGCAGTTCCTGCTCGACGCATATCGCGCCGTCCGCGACGGGCCAGCCTGGGACTCCACCCTGCTCATCATCACGTATGACGAACACGGAGGATGCTACGACCACGTCGCACCGCCCTGGGGGGCGACGCCGCCGGACAACACCCCTGGGGAATTCGGTTTCGATTTCACCCGATTCGGGCTGCGGGTGCCAACGGTACTGATCAGTCCACTCATCCCGGGTGGGACGGTCTTCCGAGCCCCTGGTCCTGTCCCCCTCGATCACACCAGCATCCTTGCGACCATCGAACATCGTTGGAATCTCCCGGCTCTGACCCGCCGCGATGCGGCGGCACCTGATGTCAGCGGGGCCTTGAGCCTCACCGTCCCCCGCACCGACGACCCCCTCGCCGGCGTTCAGGCACCCAGTCCCCCGCCGGCCACGCGGGCACTTGAAGAACAACCGTCCCACCTGCAACAACTGCACGACGAGCTCCTCGCCCAACCGTAGGATCGAGCTTTGGCGGTGAGTCCTGTTCAGGCCACGGTTCCATCGCTGGGGTCGATACCAGCGGAACCTGGCTCGCCGCGCCCGGTCCACGTCTTGATGGCAGTCCAAGCAACGGCGGCGGTGGGTACGGCCAACAAGGCACCGATAATGCCTGCGAGCATCGTGCCAATGGCCAAGGCCAGCAAAATGGCCAGTCCATGAATGCTCAGGACCTTACCCATCAAAACGGGTTGAAGGAAATGGTGCTCAAGCTGGTTGGCCGCGATGAGGACAGCGAGGACGATGAGTGACGTCACGGGACCGTTGGAGATCAGGGCGACACCCACAGCGAGGGTACCGGCCGCGGTGGAACCAACGATGGGAATGAACCCGCCGATAAACACAAAAACGCCCAGAGGCAGGGCAAGCGGGACACCGAGGATGGCCAGGACTGTCCCTATGATCAGGCCGTTCACTGCTGCGATGAGAGCCGTTCCCCGGACATAGCCTCCCAGAACGGTGGTGCTCCGTTCCGCAGCCAGATGGGCCTTCCCGCGGTGACCCGCCGGAAGGAATCCGAAGAGGAAGGTCCTGATCTTCTCACCGTCCTTGAGGAAGAAGAACAAGATCACCACCATGAGGACCAAGCCGGCCAGAATTTCACCGACAGTACGGGCCCCGGTGAGCGCTTCGGCACCGAAGGTACTGCTCGTGAAGAAGCGCTGGATGGAATCTGCCACGGAGCGGAGCTGCTCGTCGCTGACCCTGAAGGGTCCGTTGTTCAGGAATTGGTGCAGTTGGTCGATGCCGGCAGTGAATTTCACGGCAAGCTCCTTGGATTGCGCCCTGATAAGAAAGACGATTCCGGTGATGACTCCGCCGAAGACGGCAAGAATCCCCACGAACGATGCTGCGACCGCGAGGGCCCGGGGCCACCGGCGAGCAGTCAGCCAACGCACGAGAGGCGAGATTGCCGAGGCAAGAATGAGCGCGATCGTCACCGGTATGACGACGAGCGGCACGCTGGTCATCGCCCACACAATCACTGACACCAGAGTGATGACCAGGAGCATCTGCCCCGAACGAATCCCGGCTCGGCCAAGGCCGTCGGACCAAATCGCTGACATCGTAGGTTTGTTGGGGGAATTGTTGCCTTCAGTCATTGGATTCCTTCCTGGTCCTGGTTCCGGCAGTGAATGCCTCGCCGTAGTGCATTAAGAGTCGTGCATCAGGAATGGCCGCCTTAGCTTTTGCCCGCAGCTGTATCGATCCTGACGTTCCCTGCGGCTGCAAGTACCTGCAGTTCCCGAAGGATTTCCAGTTGCTGACTGTTGATGGCCATGAGCAGGTCGATCTCCTCTTTGGATTTCACGTTGGTGTCGTGATCGTGCCGGGACATCACCGCGGCAATCGCATCCTGTCGCTTGGCGGCGATGAGAAGGATGGCTCCCTGCAGCCCTGCCAGCATCGAGAGGAAGAGATTCAACAAGATGTACGGATACGGATCCCAGGCGTTGTTCGCCAACGCCCAGCTGTTGATGGCTGCCCAGAGGATCATGAACCCGACAAAACCGCCGACGAATGGCCAACTGCCCATCCCGTTCCGCATGACATCCGCGGCGCGTTGACCCTTCGTCAAGGATTCCTTGTGGTTTTCGTGCCAGGTCTTTCCCTTATCGCTCATGCCTCACCCTAACGGCGCACTCCGATGGAGCCGCAATTTCGACCGACCGCAGCGGCATGCCCCACCTTGGTCGGGATTCGCTCACATTAGAAGACGGCGGCTAACTCGCAACGAGGGTGGCAGTCCCTGCGTCTGCCCTGATGTATGGTTCGCCGGGGTCCCGGTGATCAACGGGTTCTAGGTGGGTAACGCCAGTTGCATATGCGACGACTCCGGCGAGACTGCCGGTGCGTTCGTGGGCTTGCCGTTGCCGGGCGGCTCCCGTGCCTTGGCTGAGGATCCTTTGCAATCCCTCCTTGGCGTAGTGCGCGTCCCCGGTCTCTTCGAGAGCATCGCGGACGTGGGAGTGGAGTGCGGCGAGGACATGCCTTGCAGCGTCGGGCTTATGGGTATTCGGGTCGAGCAGCTCTCCGTGCAGGCCGAACCGGCTCGCTCGCCAGGCGGCCTGACGCAAGACAGTGGCAGAAACCATGTCCGGCCTTTGACCGGCCTCCCATTCCCTCGCAGCGGTGTCCACCAAGGCACGCACCAAAGCCGCAATCAGCACGGTATCCCGGGCATCAAGGCAAACATCCGAGACACGGACCTCGACGGTAGGGTGCCGGGCGGACAGGCGAGCATCAAAGTCCGGGCTCATGACCACTCCGGTCCCCGACAAGGCCGCCACCAACGAGTGATACGCCTGAGCAGATCCGAAGATATCCGTGGGACCGGAGCTGGACCATCGGTTCCAGGCTTGGGTCCGGAAACTGGCGTAACCGCTGTCGACCCCGTTCCAAAACGGGGAATTCGAGCTCAGTGCAGTCAGGACCGGAAGCCAGGATCTGATCCGGTCCAAGACTGCGACGCCTTCCTCATCCGAATCAACGGAAACATGGACGTGATATCCGCAAGTCAGCTGCTCTCTGGCCGTCAGAGCGAACTTTTCCAGGAGTGCGTCGTAGCGCTCGGTTTTTGTTGCATGCGGAGTGACCGGCAGCGGCGACGTCGCGAGGGCGGCGATTCTCGCGCCCGCCTTCCGGGCAAGCGAATCGGCGTAAGAGCGTCCAGCACGTATTTCAGCGGCGAGTGCACTCAGGCTGCTGTGCGGAGAGGTGATGACTTCAAGTTGTTCCTGCTGAAGCTCGATCGCCAACGTCGGGCGGAAAGGAGGAGCCATCCCCTGGGGACCCGCGCTATGAAGGCGCAACACATCGCCAGCGAGAGGTACGGGGCTGCCGTTGTCAGGATCCACGACCAGAAATTCTTCTTCAACACCAAAAGTACGCACCTGCCAAGTGTGGGCCACAAAAGCTGCCACCAAAGACCACAAGTCGCAGGACCCCCAAAATCAAACGTTTTCTGGTCAGTTCCGGGGACGCGCCACTGCCGCTAGCTGGCCGGCGTCACGACGTCTTCCAGCATTGACCTGTCGAAGAAGCGGATCTCGCCTGTTGCCTGGAAAAACACGGGAACTACCGAAGTGTTCGCGTCCTTCGAGGTTTCGTAGATCTCCGGCGCGCTGCCGTGTTTTCGCGCGATAGTTCCAACCAACTCGGTGCCGCGAACCCGGACGGTTCGATATTTGTAGCTCATCTGGACCCTTTCGTCAGCCAGGCAGCCCGCGTGGACTCGAATGATCCCACGGGGTCTGCGCGTTGAACTTGATTATCCTTCGTCGCAGAGCAGGTGGTACCAGCTGTCAGCGAGCACCTCAAGCGCATGGTCGCGATTTGGCTCGAGCTTGCGGCGCGTCCAAAGCGTGGCCACAAAGTCGAGCTGCGTGAAGGCGAGTGTTCCGCGGATGCGGTGCGTCTCGTCCGAGAAACGTCCGGCGAGTTGGAGGCCGCGGACGATGTCGGAGATGACCTCCTCATGCCAGCCGTCCACCAAGTCCCGAACCTCGCGATCGACCGCGGCAGCTTCGTCGAGCACGTCAAGGTACGGACGGAAGACCGGCCAAAGCGCGGCGCGCGACTCGAGCCAGGCAAGGATTCCCTCGAGCTCGCCGACGCGGACGACGTCGACCAGATCGGCGGCGGTCGACGCGCTGTCAGGGCCGTCCGCCCGGTCGAGGACGGCATTGACGCGCGCCATGAAGTCCTTCATCAGATCGCTGCGCGAGGGGTAGTAAGCGTAGAAGGTGACCCGGGTGGTGCCGGCCGCCGCGGCGATCTCATCGATGGTGGTCGCGGCGTAGCCCTTCTCGGTGAAGAGCGCAAGCGCACGTTCTACGATGGTGTCGCGTGTCAGCTGCTTCTGGGCTTCTCGCAGTGAGGACATAAGGCAATCCTATCGGTGGTGTGAGGCAACCGTCCGCAGAAAGCGCGAAAGATGCGCGACGGCAAGCACCCTGACATGCCGTAAAGGACGGAACGCGTCCTGGTGGTTTAGCCGTATATGTGAGCGAGCGTCCTGGAATTTGGCCGTATATGTGAGCGAGCGTCCCTGTTGATGTGCTGGCGTCGCTCCGCTAGCGCTCGACGGCGGCAGTCCGGTCGCAGTGTCTTCTCGCCGTTGCGCCGGTCCCCTCCAGACGCTCGCTCACCTTTGGGGTGTTTTCTGCCGACGCTCGCTCACATGATGTGAGCGAGCGTCCCGGAAATTGGCCGTATATGTGAGCGAGCGTCGCTGTTGATATGCCGGCGTCGCTCCGCTAGCGCTCGACGGCGGCAGTCCGGTCGCACTGTCTTCTCGCCGTTGCGCCGGTGCCCTCCAGACGCTCGCTCACCTTTGGGGTGTTTTCTGCCGACGCTCGCTCACATGATGTGAGCGAGCGTCCTGGAATTTGGCCGTATGTGTGAGCGAGCGTCCCTGTTGATGTGCTGGCGCCAGGGCTTCAGGGCGCCAGGGCTTCAGAGCTTCAGGGGCGCCTCGTGACTGAGCGCTCCGGGACCAAAGTCGGCCAGGCGGCGCAGTCTTGGGATCGGGATCCGGTATGTGCTGCGCCTTTACCCGTTCGCCAACACCTTCAAACCCGGTCACCGCCTCGTGGCAGAACTATCCAACGGCGAACCGCTGGCCGACGAGCACAATGCGCTGCTCCCGCCGGACGCCTTCCACCTGCCGGTGGGCCGCCCCGTCACTCACAAGATCTACCGCGACGCCACTCACCAGTCGCGGCTCGTCCTGCCGTTCACGATGGTTAATGCCTGAGAAACCAGGGCTTCTTTCCTGGCCTTCACATGACCGCGGTCAGGTGAAAGCCAGGAAGCGGTACCTAGGCCGACCAGGCAAAGGGAGCCGAGAAGGAGTTCTTTCCGGCGTTATCCCAGGTCATCCCGAACGCGTCCACGCGGGCCGTGCTGGCTGTGCCGGCGGCCAGGGTGTCGGCCGGGAATCCGATCCCGCTGATTTTCACTCCGAGTCCTGTGGCGTCCAGCGGAGACACGAAGTCCTCAACCGCCATGTCGACGGCGCTGCCAATTCGGACCTGGTGCATGCGGCCGTCATCGGCGTAGGCCATTTCCAGGGATTCCATCCCGGCCATTTCACCGATCAACGGTGTCAGGCCCTCCATCGGTCCGCCGAGCTGGCCACCGAAGACGCCACCGAGCGCTTCGGCCTGCTCGGGCGAGGCAGCAGCATCCATCAGGACACCGATCTTCCAACCCCCGTCACTCATGAGGGCGGGAGTATCGGCGACGATGCAGACTGTCAGGCCTCCGACGTCGACGCCGTTTATGTCACCGGAGTCCACATGGAAGGCCAGGGCCACGTTGCAGCGATCGTTATCCGCCGGTGCGGTCAACCCGGAAGTGGAACACGGGCAGACCATGTCGCAGTTGCAATTCTCAAAATACGTACCCTCGACGTGCCACGACATCTGGGGCTCCTTTCGACGAGGCATCCCCACAAGAAAGTCTCCTCGCGGCCCTTAACAGTGTCAACGCTCCCGGCATCCGTCACGGGTCCATGGGGCGAACCTCGATCGGCCACAGCCTGGCCTCCCCGAACTTGCCGGCAATTTCCACGGCCCGGGCCATGTCCACACAGTCGACCACGTAGTAGCCGGCCACGATTTCCTTCGTCTCGATGAACGGACCGTCGGTCACCGTAGACCCGCCGCCGTTGTTCCTCACGAACTTCGCTTCCTCACCCAGTTCGTGGGCCTCCACAAACTCTCCGGAGGCCCTGAGTTCCAGCTGCAACGAGGCATGCGCCTGCATGATCGCCTCGATCTCGGACGCGGGAAGGGCGTTCCAGGTGTCGAAGTTGTTTTGAATCAGCAATAGGTGTTTAGTGGGTATCCGGTTAGCTCAGGTAGTCTGGGTAAATGTCGAGACCGGATTTTCCGCGGACGATTCTGGAGTTTCAGGCGCGGTTTGGCGACGAGAAGGCGTGTCTGGACTATCTGCTTGAGTGCCGCTGGCCGGAGGGCTACGTGTGTCCGCGGTGTCAAGGCCGGTCTGCCTGGCCCCTGGCGGCGCGGGGACTTTGGGAATGCGCCGCCTGCGGTTACCAAGTCTCGCTGACGGCCGGTACGGTGCTCCACAAGACCCACACAGCGCTGCATTTATGGTTCTGGGCGGCCTACCTGATGACGACGGGCACCCCGGGGATCTCCGCCCGGCAACTGCAGCGACAGCTCGGATTGTCCCGGTACGAGACGGCGTGGACCATGCTGCACAAGCTGCGCCGGGCTATGGTCAACCCGGAACGCACCTTGCTGACCGGTGAGGTCGAGGTGGACGAGTGCGAGGTCGGCGGTCCTGAGATCGGCCGGCGCGGCGGCAGGAGCCTCACAGCCCGGGCCGCGCACGTCGTCGTTGCCGTGGAGGTGCGCGGCCAGGGCTCGGGACGGGTGCGGATGAAAGTGATCCAGGATGCCTCCGGTGACACTCTGACCGGTTTCGTGATGGACACCGTGGCTCGTGGGGCCATTGTGCATACTGACGGCTGGATGGGGTACGCGCCGTTGGCCAAAAAGGGCTACACCCACCGCCCTCGCTCCCAGCGGGCTGCCAAGAAGGCCGGCGACACCGATCCGGTCCTTCCCCGCGTGCACCGCGCCATCAGCAACCTCAAGACCTGGCTGCGCGGAACCCACCGATCCGTAGGCGATGAACACCTACAGGTGTACCTCGATGAATTCACGTTCCGCTACAACAGGCGCGGCACGCCCATGGCGGCCTTCCAGTCCCTGCTCGGCCTCGGAACTACCCAAGCACCGACCACCTACCGCCAAATCACTGCCCACGATTCGGGGCCGGACCCCGCCACCTGAGCTAACCGGATACCCACTAGGTGTTTTATTCTTCTCCTTCGTAGGTAATGGCGGGCGCGGTCTCCGCCAGGCGTTTGCCAAGATAGCGGCGCTCGGCCTCGGATGGTGCGAGTTCCCGGGCCCGCTGGTATTCGTCGCGGGCCTCTAACTTTCTGCCCAAGCGGCGCAGGAGGTCCGCTTTCGCGGCAGGCAGAAGGTAGTACCCCTCGAGCGACCGGGATCGGTCCAGCCGGTCGATGAGTGCAAGCCCGGCCTCCGGCCCTTGGGACATTGCGACGGCGACGGCGCGGTTGAGCTCGACGACGGGCGACGGAGCAATTTGCGCAAGGGAGTCATACAGCCAGGCCACCCGGGCGAAGTCCGTACTGCCGGGGGTGCGGGCGGTCATATGGCACGCCGCAATCGCGGCCTGGACACGGTAGCTCCCCGGCCGGGAACGGCGTGAAATGCCGACCTGTTCGGCAGCCGCAAGCAGCGCGGCGGCCTCCGCAATCTCGGCCTGATCCCACAAGTCCCGGTCCTGCTCCTCCAACGTCACCAAGTCCCCTGCGGAGTCCGTTCGCGAGCTTCGCCTGGCGTGGTGGAACAGCATGAGCGCCAGGAGACCCACAGCCTCCGGTTCGTGCGGAGAACCGGCGAGCAGCGAAACGAGCAAGCGGTTGAGGCGTATCGCTTCCCGGGCGAGGGGCTCGCGGATCAATGATTCGCCACCGGTGGCCGAATAGCCTTCGTTGAACATGAGATAGAGCACGGCCAGGACCCCGGACGTGCGTTCAGCTCTCAGCTCCGGCGGCGGAACCCGATACGGGATGCCTGCGTCCCGTATCTTGGCCCGCGCGCGGACGAGCCTTTTTGACATGGTTGCTTCCGAGACAAGGAACGCACGCGCAATCTCACCCGTCGTCAGCCCCGCGACGGTGCGCAAGGTCAATGCCACCCTTGCGTCGAGCGGGAGGGCAGGGTGGCAACAGGTGTAGATCAGCCGCAACCTGTCGTCTTCCGCTGCCGGATCACTGCTGCCCCCTTCTTCCATGCCTTCGAGTTGCGCGATGATCGCGAGCTCACGGACCGCCCTTTTTTCACTCGCCGCACTCCGCATGCGATCGATAGCCCTGTTCCTGGCCACGGTGGTCAGCCACGCCCCGGGGTTCCTTGGAATGCCGTGCTCCGGCCAGTCGACCAGGGCCCGCGCGAACGCATCCTGGACACAATCCTCTGCCAGGCTCCAGTCGCCGGTCACGCGGATGAGGGTTGCCGTGATTCGTGCGGTCTCCTCGGCGGAGGCGGCCTCGACGGCGGTCCGTGCGTCCGTCAGTCCTGGTGTCACTTCATCCCCCAATGATCATCAATTCCAGCCGCCGGGCGGACGGCTACACCCCTAGCGGCCACACTGGCCTGATCTCGATCTTGCCGAATCTTGCCATGGGATGCTTGGACGCCACCTCGATAGCCTCGTCGAGATCGGCACACGCGATGATGTCATAGCCCGCGATCCATTCTTTCGTCTCCGCAAACGGCCCATCCGAGACAACTACCTCGCCCGCCCGCACCGTGACAGTGGTCGCGTCCTCGACGGGACGCAGCCGGTCACCGTGGCGGCTCACGCCCCGGGCTTCCATCTCGGCCACCCATTCCACGATATTGTCCTCGGCGGCCACATATTCCGGCGCTGCAGGATCGCTGCAAATGAAAAGCATGTACTCCACGATGACTCCTTTTCCTATCGGTTGATACACCATGACGACGGTCGAGACGTCGCGAAAAGGACACTGCTTGGGAAATTCTTTTGCAATTCAAAGTGGCCATGATCTTGCCCCCTTGACCATGTTGACACCCACAATGCCGCGGACGAGACTGATCTTAATCCGCGTCCTGCGACCTGCGGACGTCTGGCCCTAAGGGGTGGATAGTGCAGATTCCGGCTCCATTTGATTATGAGCGCGCGAGCGATGTGGCTAACGCGCTGGCACTCCTCGAACGCCACGGTCCCGAGTCCCGCATCATCGCAGGCGGACACAGCTTGCTGCCGATGATGAAGCTGCGCCTGGCGCGGCCGGAGTGGCTGATCGACATCAACGACCTGGCGGAACTGGAATTCATCCGCCGGGAAGGTGACCAGTTGCGCGTGGGCGCCTTGACCCGCCACACAGCGCTCCTCGAGTCCACCGACGTCGCCGGGCTCTTTCCGATAATTCGCGACGCCGAGCAGGTGATCGCGGACCCTGTGGTCCGCAACCGTGGCACGATCGGCGGCTCGCTCTGCCAAGCGGATCCGGCCGAAGACCTATCTACTGTCTGCGATGTCCTGCGCGCCCAGGCCGTAATCCGCGGGCCCGACGGCGAACGGATCGTCGCCATGTCGGACTTCCACCGCGGCCCTTACGAAACCGCGGTGGCCCAAAACGAACTGTTGTACGAAATCCGCTTCACGATCCGCCCGCGCTCGGGCAGCGCCTATGAAAAGGTGGAACGTCGGGTGGGTGACTGGGCAATCGTCGCCGCCGGCGCCGCCGTCGGGCTCTCCGAAGACGGCACCGTGGAAGAGGCCGCAATCGGGCTGACAGCCGTTGGGCTGGACGGCACTGTCCCCGAGGCCGAAGCCGTGCTCCGCGGACAGCAGCCCCATGAAGACCTGTTCGTCGAGGCCGCCCGCATCGCAGCCGCCGCCTGCCACCCGGTCGACGACCAGCGTGGACCGGTCGACTACAAACGGCATCTGGCCGACGAACTCACCCGCAGGGTCCTGCGGCGTGCGTGTGCGCGCGCCGCAGGTGCACAGGAAGGCTGAAAGCAATGCAGATCAGCATGACGGTCAACGGGGACGAGGTGACCCGGGAGATCGAACCCCGCGTGTTGCTCGTCCACTTCATCCGCGAAAACCTTGGATTGACCGGCACGCACTGGGGATGCGACACAAGCAACTGCGGAACCTGCGTGGTCCTGATGGACGGACAGCCGGTGAAATCGTGCACCGTGCTGGCAGCCATGGCCGACGGACACGACATCCGGACCGTCGAGGGACTCGCCGCCGGCGGCACCCTCGATCCGGTGCAGCAGGGGTTCATGGAGGAACACGGCCTGCAATGCGGATTCTGCACTCCGGGAATGATGCTCACCGCCAGGGCCCTGTTGGACCGCAACCCGCATCCCGACGACACCGAAATCCGCCAAGCCATTTCCGGCCAGATTTGCCGTTGCACCGGTTACGCGACCATCGTCCGCTCTGTGCAATGGGCCGCCGCCCACCCGCCCGGTTGGGACACAGAGACGGGCGCTGGGACGGACGACGGCGGTGCCGGAGGGGCCGTTGCAGAAGAGGTGACGGCATGACCACCACCCAGGAGCATGCACCCAACCCGGCGGCCGGAGACCCGGGCCGCCCG
The DNA here is from genome assembly GCF_027587375.1 of Arthrobacter sp. B2a2-09. Taxonomy (GTDB): domain Bacteria; phylum Actinomycetota; class Actinomycetes; order Actinomycetales; family Micrococcaceae; genus Arthrobacter. The sequence goes on along the minus strand of NZ_JAMXIC010000001.1, from coordinate 202,200 downwards.
ATCGGGTTCGGCCGCCTCCAGCGCAAGGAGGACCCGCGGTTCGTCCGCGGCAAGGGCACCTACATCGACGACATCGTGCTGCCCGGCATGCTGCATGGCGCCATTCTGCGCGCACCCGTTGCGCATGCCCGGCTGGTTTCAATAGATACCACCGAAGCGTTGGCGCACCCCAAGGTACTCGCCGTCATCACGGGCAAAGACCTGCAGGCCCTCAACCTCGCGTGGGCACCCACCCTGTCGGCGGACGTCCAGGCAGTCCTCGTCACGGACAAGGTCCGATTCCAGGGCCAGGAGGTCGCTTTCGCCGTCGCGGAGGACCGCTACGCCGCACGGGACGCCCTGGAGCTGATCGACGTCGAATACGACATGTTGCCGCCGGTGATTGATGCCCGCCGCGCCCTCGACCCCGGCGCGCCGGTCATCCGTGACGATGTCGAGGGCCGGACGGACAACCGGATCTTCGATTGGGAGATCGGCGATGCGGCTGAAACCGAGGCGGTGTTCGCCACTGCCGACGTCGTCGTCGCGCAGGAGGTTGTGTATCCGCGCGTGCACCCGGCGCCCATGGAAACCTGCGGTGCCGTTGCCGACTTCGATCCGATCGACGGCAGGCTGACCCTCTACGAAACAACCCAGGCCCCGCATGCCCACCGGACGCTGTACGCGATAGTCGCCGGTATTCCGGAGCACAAGATCCGGATCGTCTCCCCCGATATCGGTGGAGGCTTCGGTAACAAGGTGGGAATCTATCCCGGTTACGTCCTGGCCGTCGTCGGCTCGATTGTCACCGGCAAGCCGGTGAAGTGGGTGGAGGACCGCTCGGAAAACCTGATGTCGACGTCGTTCGCCCGCGACTACATCATGCAGGGCGAGATCGCGGCCACCAAGGAAGGCAAGATCCTGGCAGTCCGGACCAACGTGCTGGCAGACCACGGGGCCTTCAATGCCACTGCCCAGCCCACCAAGAACCCGGCCGGCTTCTTCTCCATCTTCACCGGGAGCTATGACCTGCAGGCGGCCTACTGCAAAGTCACGGGCGTCTACACCAACAAGGCGCCCGGGGGCGTAGCCTACGCCTGTTCCTTCCGCGTGACGGAGGCCGTCTACCTGGTGGAGCGCATGGTGGACATCCTGGCCCGGAAGCTGGACATGGATCCGGCAGAGCTGCGGCTGAAGAATTTCATCAAGCCGGAACAGTTCCCTTACGCCAACAAGACCGGCTGGGTTTACGACTCGGGCAACTACGAACCAGCCATGCGCTTGTCCATGCAAATGGCAGGGTACGAGGATCTCCGGCGCGAGCAGCTCGAAAAGCGCGAGCGCGGCGAGCTGATGGGCATCGGTGTCTCCTTCTTCACCGAGACAGTCGGTGCCGGTCCGCGCAAGCACTTTGACATCGTCGGTCTCGGCATGGCCGACGGCGCCGAACTCCGCGTCCATCCCACCGGCAAGGCCGTCGTCCGGATCTCGGTGCAGAGCCAAGGGCAGGGCCACGAAACCACTTTTGCCCAGATCGTGGCCGAGGAGCTCGGCATCCCGCCGGAGAGCATCGACGTCGTACACGGCGACACTGACCAAACCCCCTTCGGCCTGGGCACTTACGGCAGCCGGTCGACGCCCGTCAGCGGCGGCGCAGTGGCGCTTGTGGCGCGCAAGGTCCGGGACAAGGCGAGGTTCATTGCCGCCGCCATGCTTGAGACCCGGCCCGAGGACCTCGAGTGGGAAAAGGGCCGCTGGTTCGTCAAGGGCGATCCAAGCGCCGGCAAGACAATCGCCGAGATCGCCTTCGGCGCCCACGGCACCGTGGCACTGCCAGAGGGTATCGACGGCAACCTCGACGCGGAGGTGACCTATGACCCTCCCAACCTGACGTTCCCGTTCGGCGCCTATATCTGCGTTGTGGACGTCGACGCCGGGACCGGCCACGTCAAGGTGCGGCGCTTCATCGCGGTGGACGACTGCGGGACCCGGATCAACCCGATGATCATCGAGGGCCAGGTCCACGGTGGGCTGACCGACGGCGTCGGGATGGCGCTCATGGAAATCATCGCGTTTGACGAGGAGGGCAACTGCCTCAGCAGTTCGTTCATGGACTACCTCATTCCGACGGCGATGGAAGTCCCGGACTGGGAGACCGGGTTTACCGTCACGCCTTCGCCGCACCACCCCATCGGCGCCAAGGGCATCGGCGAATCCGCCACGGTGGGGTCCCCGCCGGCCATCGTCAACGCCATCGTGGATGCTTTGGCCCCGTATGGAGTGACGCACATGGATATGCCGTGCACGCCGGCCCGGGTGTGGGAGGCCATGCAGGGTCGAGCCAGGCCACCGGTGTGACATGCCCCTGCACGGAGAAGCCTTGGCGGCGAGGGCGCAGGAACTTGTAGAACGCCGGGAGCCGTTTGTGCGTGCCACGGTGGTGCGCGCCCAGCACCCCACCAGCGCCCACGCCGGGGACACCGCCCTGGTCCTGGCCAACGGGGAAATCGACGGGTTCCTTGGCGGCACGTGCGTCGAGGCCTCCGTGCGCGAATACGGCCTGCAGACGCTGTCCAGGCACGAACCCCTGCTGCTGCGCGTCGTCCCCGGCGAGCCGTCCCGCATCCGCGAGGAGGGCGCCGTGGAAGTCGCAAATCCCTGCCTCAGCGGCGGCGCGGTGGAGATCTTCCTTGAACCGCAAATGCCCGCTCCCCGGGTGGTGGTGGTCGGCGCGACCCCCGTGGCACAGGCCTTGGGCGCCTTGGGTGCCATCCTCGACCTGGACATGGAACTCACCGACGGAACCGCGGCGGAACCGCGGGCCGACGACGCCGCCCTCATCGTCGCCTCGCAGGGCCGGGACGAGGAGCCCTCCTTGGAGTCCGCACTCCGGCTAGGGGTGCCATACGTCGCCCTGGTCGCCAGCCGCACGCGCGGCGCCGCCGTCCTGGCCTCACTCGACGTCGACGACGGCCAGCGTGCGCTGGTACACAGCCCGGCCGGACTGCTGCTGGGCGGCCGGACGCCTGCCGAGATCGCGCTGTCGATTCTGGCGGAGCTTGTGTCCGTGCGCTACCTTGGCCGGTCCGAAGCGATTACGACGGCGGAGACTGCGATGGCGGATCCGGTGCCCGCGAGCGCCGAGCCCGCGAGCGCCGAGCCCGCGAGCGCCGTGGACCCCGTCTGCGGCATGAGCGTCGCGGCTGTGGAGTCCACGCTGCACGCCGAGTACGCCGGAACGACTTACTACTTCTGTTCCGCTGGATGCAGGAGGGCCTTCCTCGCCGATCCGGAGCGCTATGCCACTGCGTCTTGAGCCCCGGACCGCCGAATCCATTCCGGCGATCGGAAGGTCCGGCCCTTCGCGGGCGGCTGCCCAGCTGGATACTGTCCGATGACCGGGCCGGTGCGGGCGGGTGCGGAAGACGAGGTGCGGCGTCTTGTCCCGGACGTTTCCGCGCTCATGTCCGCGCTCGACGACGGCGACTACCTCGCCGACGTCGGACTGGCGACCGCATTGTTCCTGTCTGTCCGCCTGCCGCAACCCATCCTGTTGGAGGGTGAGGCCGGCGTCGGGAAGACCGAGGCGGCGAAGGCGCTGGCCAAGGTGCTCGATACTCCCCTGTATCGCTTGCAGTGCTACGAGGGCATCGACGTCGGCGAGGCGCTTTACGAGTGGAACCATCAACGCCAGCTTCTGGGCATCCGCTTGGCTGAGGTCCGGGATGTCCGTGTGGAGGAGGCCGATCTTTTCGGGGAACAGTACTTGCTGCGTCGCCCGCTGCTGAAGGCGATCGAGCATCCCGGCCCGCGTCCGGCCGTCCTGCTCCTGGACGAGATCGACCGGGCCGACGCGGAGTTCGAGGCCTTCACTTTCGAGCTGCTGGCCGAAGCCGCGGTGACGATTCCCGAACTGGGCACTATCCGCGCCACGCACCCGCCCGTCGTCGTCCTGACATCCAATCGGACGAGGGACCTGCACGACGCACTGACCCGGCGCTGCCTGTACCACTGGATTGACTACCCCCGGCCCGAGCGCATCGCCGCGATCGTTCGCCGGAGGGTGCCTGGGAGTGCCGAGCCGCTCGCCCTGGATGCGGCGTCGGCCATCACGAGGCTGCGTTCCTTGGACATGGCCAAACCCCCGGGGATCGCGGAGGCAATCGACTGGGTGTCTGCGCTGACGGTGCTTGGCGTGGACCGGTTGGATCCGGCTGCGGTGAAACAGACCTGGGGTTCGGTCCTGAAGAATCGCGACGATCTGGACATTGCGTGGGCCCGCGGCCCGGCATGGGTGGCCGGCGGCCATGACTGAGTACGCGCCCAGGGATGGCCGGTCCGGCGTCGATGCTGCGGCTTTGGCGGTTGGGTTCAGCACGGCCCTGCGCCGTGCTGGGCTGCCGAGCTCCCCGGACCGCGCGGCCTGGCTGGCCCAGGCGCTCAGGATCGTTCCCCCTGCTGCCCGTGAGCCGCTGTACTGGACGTGCCGGGTGGCACTCGTCTCCTCGCACGAACAACTGCCGGTATTCGACGCCGTGTTTTCGGCCGCATTTGACGGGATTCTCGATCCGGCAGAAACCCGCGGCGATGCCAACAATCCGCCGGCGATCGGCCTGGAGGAGCACGCCCGGGCGGCTCCAAGCGAGCGACGCCTGGCCCATGCCGACGGTCACGTCCCGGCTTCGCGGGCACCCGTCGCCGTTCCCGGCGCAGGGAGCGACGACGAATCCAACGCACCCGGGTTCGAGGCAATCCTGGCCATGGCCTCCGCTGACGAGCACCTGCATGAGAAGTCCTTCGCCGAGCTGACCCCCGAAGAAACTGCCCAAGTGCGCCAGCTGGTGCGGCGGATCGTGCTCGCTACCCCCGAGCGCCGAAGCCGCCGGACACGCCAGTGGGCGCACAGCGGCGCAAAGCTCGACCTCCGGCGCACCATCCGCGCGGCCCGGCGCAGCGGGGGCGACGCAAGCTCCTTGGTGTATGCCCGCCGTCGTCCGCGTCCGCGCCGCCTGGTGTTCCTGTGCGACGTGTCCGGTTCCATGGAGCCGTACACCCAAGTCTTCCTTTCCCTGCTGCAAGGCGCGGCGGCCGGCGCCCAGGCAGAGGCCTTCGTGTTTTCCACCCGGCTCACCCGACTGACCCGGCAGCTTTCGAACCGGAACGCAGACCAGGCCCTGGCCCTCGGAGCCGCCGCCGCCACGGACTGGGCGGGTGGCACAAGGCTGGCGGAGAGCCTCCGACGCTTCATTGATGGCTATGGACGCCGCGGGTTGGCCAGGGGCGCGGTTATCGTGGTGCTCTCCGACGGTTGGGCCCAGGACGCACCGGACCTGGTGGATGCCCAGATGGCGCGGTTGCGGCGGCTTGCCTACCGGATCGTCTGGGTGAACCCGAGGAAGGCCGGCATGGACTACCAACCGTTGGCGGGCGGGATGGCCGCTGCGCTGCCTTACTGTGACGCCTTCATCAGTGGGCACAACTACGCCGCTTTGACGGAAGCGGCGACCGCCATTCGCGCCGGGCGGTCACGTCCGGCAAGGAAACAGGGGTAGTGCAATGCAAGGCATGACCGAAACGGCCATTGAGCTCATAGGCGTCACCAAGCGATTCGGCTCCTTCACCGCCGTCGACGACCTCAGCCTGCAGGTTGAGCGCGGGGAGATTTTCGGCCTCCTCGGGCCCAACGGCTCGGGCAAGACGACCACCATCAACATGATCAGCGGCTTGAGCCTCCCCACTTCCGGCGCCATCACCGTCCTCGGCATCGACGTGCTGGCAGATCCCCGCAGGATCCGACGCTCCCTCGGAACGGTCCCCCAGGAGAACGCACTTTACGAAGAACTCACGGCCGAGGCCAACCTCCGGTTTCATGCCGACCTCTTCGACGTGCCCAAGCATGGTCTCGAAAGGAAGATCACCTCGCTGCTCGAATTGGCGCAACTGGAGGAACGCCGGAAGAGCCGCGTCGCCACGTTCTCCGGCGGCATGAAGCGCAGGCTGGCACTCGTCCGGGCAATGCTCCACGAACCGGAGCTGCTCTACTTCGACGAACCGACCCTTGGAGTCGACGTGCAGAGCAGGCATGCCCTCTGGGACCGGATCCTCGAACTCAAGGAGAGCGGTACCACCGTACTCATCACCAGCAACTACCTTGAGGAGGCGAATGCCCTTTGCGATCGCTTGGCCATCATCGACCGCGGACGACTGGTGGCGCTCGATTCGCCGTCCAAGCTGCGCCGTAGTTTCGGTGACACAGTGCTTGAAATGCGCACACATCCGGCGCCTGGGGAAGACATCGTTCGAAAGGTCCGCGCACTCCCCGGCGTTGTCTCGGCAGTTGCTTCCAACAGTTCGCTGAAGGTCACTGTAGAGGGCGGTGCCGACGTCACAGGCAAGGTCGTGACGGAAGTCGTCGGAGTGACAAGCCTTGAAGATATCCAGAGCCGCGAGCCAAGCTTGGACGAGGTATTCCTGAGCCTGACAGGCAAGGAGCTCCGGGAATGAGCGCCCGCCATAACCTCCGTGTGATCCGGGCGGTGGCGGCCACGGACGTCCGGCTCACCCTCCGCGAGCCGCTCTTCGCGATCATCGGGGTCCTCATCCCGATCAACTTCCTGCTGCTCTTCCTCCTCTTCGCAATCAGCGGGGGCCAGGCGCCGATCGCCGTGGTGATGAATGACCACGGGCCGCTAGCGGAACGCTTCGTTCAGGCCATGGGCGGCTCACATTCGTTTATCATCCACGCTGCTTCCTCGGCCGAAGCGGAAAGTGAGATCCGGGCAGGCAACATCGTCGCCGTCGTCACCGTGCCGCAAGAGTTCGACGCCGCGCTCGCCGCCAAAGCGCGAATCGACATTCCCGTGGAAGTCAACAACTTGAACGTCGACTTCACCAACGACATCCGCCGGGCCGTTCCGCTGTCCATAACGTCCTTCTACGCGGATGCCTTCCCCGACCAAGTGGTGGTGACCGCCCGCGAATCCGACGTCCAAGTCCAAGACACCGGCTACATTCCCTACCTCGCCGTAAGCATCATGGTTGCCGGCCTGATGCTCGCGTCCCAACTGCAAGGCAGCGTCAATACAGCGCGGGACTACGAACTCGGGACCATCAAGGAACTCGCATTGGCGCCTGTGAGCCGTTTGACCATCGGTGTAGGCAAGGTACTGGGAGCCGCCGTCCTCGCGGCAGCGTCCGCGCTGCTGCTACTCGCCGTCGTGGTCCTTTTTATTGGAGTCCACCCGCTCCATCCCCTCGAAGTATTGGGCTTCGGACTCCTGATACTGGCGGCGTTCCTCGCCCTCGGCGTCCTCGTCGGGACGCTGGTCCGTCGGCGACAGCAGGCAATCCCCCTGTCCATCGCGGCCGTCCTACCCCTGTTCTTCTTGAGCGGACCGTTCGGGCCGGCGAACTGGCTCGGCGCAATCCCCGGCGGGATCGCCGCGATATCGCCCCTCACGTATGCGATCGCCGCCTTCCAGCACGCCTTCCACGGTTACCAGACCGCTCCGCAAGGCCTGGCCGTCGACGCGATCGTGCTGGGGGCCTTCACCTTGGTGGCCGTCGGGTTCGCGGCATTCGTGTTCGGGCGGCGAGGATCGAGGCAGTGATGGGAGCGCGACGCGCGGTTCTCGCAATTGCGGCTAAAGACATCCTGACGTGGTTCCGCACGCCGACGGCGATTCTGGCCAGCCTGCTGCCGCCCGTCGCGTTCCTGCTGATCATCTTCGTGGTGGCCGGGGCGGTCGGCCGGAACCCGGTCGCGCTAGTGGTCGAGGACAGCGGGCCGCAGGCGCAACGACTCGTATCCATCCTTGAGGACTCGAACGCCTTCCGCGTCCAGCGTGCCGACCCCGTTGAAGCAACGCATCTGTTGGACACCCTTCAGGTTGCGGCGGTCATCACGGTACCCGCCACGTTCGACGACGACTACGGTGCACAGCGGCCCGACCCCGTCAGCGTGCAGATCAACAACCTTAACCTCGACTTCACCAACGATCTGCGCCGTTCAGTGCCAGCGGCCATTACCAACTTTTATGCCGGCCAGCCGGACACGCCGATCATGGTCGGCATCGCCGAATCGGACCTGAGGCCGCACGACGTGGACCTGGTCCAGTTCCAGCTCGTGCCGATCCTCGTGCTCCTGCTCACGATCATGGGGATCGTCAACGGCGGGCTGGCTGCCGCCCGCGAGTTCGAAGACCTGACCATCAAAGCCCTGCTGCTCGCCCCGATCGGCCGCGGGACGCTGATCGCCGGGAAGATCCTGGCGTGCTGGGTAACAACGATGCTGGTGGCGGCGGTGGTTCTGGTGTTGTCGTTCGCCTTTGGGGTCCTCCGGCCTGCCGGCTGGTATTGGTTGCCTGCGCTGGCCGCGATCGGACTGATCGCGCTGGCCGCCGCTGGGCTCGGTACTGCTTTGGGAGGTGCGCTGCGGCGCTTCTCAGCCGTTGCCGGGGCCGGAATCAACCTCTCGATCTACCTGTTCTTCCTCAGCGGAGGAATCAGTGTTGCGGCGTTCCTGCCGGATTGGATCCAGGCCATAGCGCACTTCACACCGACGTTCTATGGGGTGGATGCGCTGGAGGCTGCAATCTTCTACCAGTCGACCGACAACCTGGGCCGGGACCTGACGGTGCTGCTGGCGACGGCCGTAGTCGGGCTCGTTTTGGGCACCGTGTCGCTTCGGCGGCGGCTAGTCGCTTACTGACCTCCGATGCCCGCCCTCCGTTCCCGTGACCTTTGACACGAAGCTATGGATGGAAGAGAAGATGCAATTCTTTCAACGGCCGACACCGGTAGAAGCGGTACCCCGGCTAGCTGCGGCCCTCGGCATCCCACGAGACCGGTTGGTCTTCAAACGCGATGACCTGATGGGCCTTGCGGGCGGTGGAAACAAGGTGCGTAAGCTCGAAATCACCATGGCGGACGCTGTAAACCACGGTGCACGCGTCCTCATCACCACTGGCGCTCAGCAAAGCAATCACGCGCGGCTCACGGCTGCCGCGGGAGCGCGCCTTGGAATGCAAGTGATACTCGTGCTTCGAGGAGAACGCCCGGAGAAACTCACTGGCAACCTCCTGCTCGATCAAATCTTGGGCGCTGAGCTTGTATTCGCCGGGACCTCCGACACTGAAGGCATCGCCGCAGAATTGGCGACCGCACGCGACGCGTTTCGGATACCTTTCGGCGGAACGAACGCACTTAGCGCGGAGGCGTATCGGCAAGCGGGAATGGAGCTACTTGAGCAGGTACCTGATCTGGGGAGCGTCACCGTGGCAGTAGGCTCGGGCGGGACGATGGCCGGCCTCGTCGCAGCGATTGGGGCGGAGCGCGTACTTGGCGTTGACTCTGGAGCTCTCAAAGATGCGCGAGCCACGGTCGCACGCCTCATCGACGAGATGGGTTTTGCCAGCGGTGCGCTTCGCATTGATGGGGAGCAGGTCGGCGCCGGATACGAGTACCTCACGGAGGCGGCACGAGAAGCGATAGATCTGACCGCTCGGATGGAAGGCATTATCCTCGACCCGACATATACCGGGCGTGCTATGGCCGGCTTAATCAGCGCGGCACGCCACGATCGTCTACCAGAAGGCACAGCAGTATTTCTCCATACAGGCGGGCTGCCAGGTCTTTTCGGCAACGAGCAAATCCACTCGTAGGGGTGCGAACTGTCGACCGCTCGGCGGAAACGCATCACGCTTGCTCTCCAGTGGTTTGGGGCCAGTGGGTTTCGGTAGGCGGTATTCGCCACCCGGCCGCCGAGGCACCGTCGATCAACGTTCGGGTCGCGCTCGTGACCATGGGCCGCGTGTCATCCGCGCGGTGCAGCAGATCCCAAGCCCACAACGGTACAGGGGACGTGACAGGCCGGCGGGTCAAGGTGGGCGGCATCGGCGCCGCGTGACGTTTGGGCGACTGGAGCACTGGCCTCCTCAAACGGGCCACGTGCTCAAAGAATGCGGGTCCGGTAATGCCGCCGTCGTCGATGTGTGTGACGGACGCCCCGCTGGCTTCCGCGAAGGCCAACGCGTAGCGGTTCCACGAGTCCCAGGACGCTTCGTCAACATCGACGAGGACCGTGAGTTCGGCTGCTGGCACACTGTCGTGACGAGTCGCGTGGTGGGTGCCTGGCATGACCGCTTGCAGTCGCTCGTACTTTAAAAGCTCGGCGGCCAGGTTCTGCCGCGCAACGTCGGCCTTCTCAATCCACGCGATGGCAAGGTCGAGGCTGCCTTCGGCCACCCGCGCTGCCTGAGTGTGGGATGGCAGGACCCACTCGTCGATACGGATCCGAAGGTTGGGCATTGTCGCGATCCCTGGGGGCAGCCAACTGACATAGCCCAGCCGCAGCGGCAACTGTCGGTCGCCGTTGCGAGCCCGGTCGAACGCTCGTGCGGCGGCGGCCAAGACCTCCCGGGCATCAGTCAGGAACTCGCTACCGGCGGGCGTCAACTCGACGTGCCTGCGATCGCGGATGAGGAGCCGAGTCCCGAGCTCGCGCTCGAGGTTGATGATCTGCTGGGAGAGCGACGGCCCGGCAATGTGTAACCGCTCTGCGGCTCGACCGAAATGCAGCTCCTCGGCGACAGCGACGAAGTAGGTGAGCTGCCGGAGTTCCACGAGATTGATTGTACAGCCGGGATGACCGGTGAGAGGCGGGGCCTACCAGTGTTCGGATACAAGTCGTGGACTGCAGACGGGCACACGGGTTGACTCAGAGAAAGGGCACCCGCCCGGCAACCAACAAACACAGAAAGCGACAGATAGCCATGAGTGCAAGCATCCCGATGAACCTCGAGGTCCAGGTCATCGCGGTATCGGACCCCGACCGATCCAAGAAGTTTTACGAGCAACTGGGTTGGCGCCTCGACGAGGACGCCGCCCCGATGGAGGGGTTGCGCATTGTCCAGTTCACCCCGCCGGGCTCGAGGACCTCGGTCGACTTCGGCATAGGTCTGAACTCTGCCAAGCCGGGCTCAGCCGTGAACACGCTCGTCGTGTCCGACATTGAAGCTGCCCACCACGAACTCGTCGGGCGTGAAATTGAGGTGACTGACATCTGGCACGGTCCACCGTTCCCCGTTGAGGCGCGGCAGCCCGGCGTCGACCCAGAACGCACGAGCTACGGGTCCTTCTGCTCCTTCGAAGACCCCGACGGCAATCTGTGGGTCGTCCAGGAAGTCACTGATCGCCTCCCCGGCCGCATCTAACTCGACTGAACAGGATGTCTCGCGGAATTAGATCGTTCGTCCGGTGAGGAATGTGAAATGACCGAATCAGCCAAAGTTGCGATCATAACCGGCGCGTCGCGGGGAATAGGAGCTGGCCTGGTGGCTGGGTTCAGAAGCCTGGGCTACTCGGTGGTGGCCAACTCCCGCTCCATTGGAGCGTCCGGGGAGCCGTGGATCATCTCAGTGGCCGGTGATATTGCCGAACCTGCCATTGCCGAGAAGGTGGTGGCCTCGGCGATCGAGCATTTCGGACGCGTCGACACCCTTGTGAACAACGCCGGTGTCTTCGTCGCCAAACCCTTCGAGTCCTATTCGGCGGAAGACTTCGAGAGCGTCCTGCATACGAACCTTGCAGGGTTCTTCAACGTCTCCCAGCTCGCGATAATGCAGATGCTGAAGCAAGGATCCGGACACATCGTCAATGTAACGACGAGCCTGGTAGAAGTAGCCGATTCAAAAGTCCCATCGGTCCTCGCCTCCCTCACCAAGGGCGGCCTCGCGTCGGCGATCAAGTCGCTCGCCATCGAATACGCATCGCGAGGTATCCGCGCGAACGCGGTCTCACCCGGCATCGTCCAAACCCCGATGCACGACCCCACGACCTACGAGGGACTCGCCGGCCTCCACCCATTGAAGCGGATGGGAACGATCGACGATGTTGTGCGGGGTGTGCTCTATCTCGAGCAGTCACCCTTTGTGACAGGGGAGTTCCTTCACGTCGACGGTGGACAGAGTGCAGGAAGATAAGCCCCAAATACCGGTTTACCTCACTTTGATCACCGAAGAGGGCGCCACTTCAACAACTAGAAAGAAAGCAGTCCCATGGAATTCCTCACCACCCTCACCACGAACGTCCCACATGGAACCCGAGAATCGATTGTCGACGCTACCAAGGATCGCGAGGCTATCCGCGCTGCCGAACTGGCGCAGATGGGCCACCTCCTGCGCTTGTGGAGGCCGCCCACAGAGCCGGGTGAGTGGCGCACTCTCGGCCTCTGGAGCGCCGACACGGAAGCCGATCTCAAGGAAATCCTGGCCTCGCTCCCGTTGCACGTGTGGATGACTGTTGAGATCACGCCACTAAATCCACACCCGAACGATCCCGTGGCGGCGAAGGCCTGACCAGCATCGCGGGTACAGACGAAAGAAGCGCGTACTCCACATGTCCCTTGCCATGAAATCTCGGCACATGGCCACGAAAGGCCCCAACTCGTCGCCGTGGAGTGTCGTTGGGCAAGCTGCTGCAGCCCTCGCCGTCGGGATGGGCGTTGGCCGTTTTGCCTACACACCCATTCTGCCGCTCATGATCACCCAAGCCCACTTGTCGCAGCAGGCCGCCGGGCTGATCGCCACCGCCAACTACTTCGGATACCTGCTAGGCGCGATCGCCGTAATCATCCTTCCGCGGCTTTTGGAGTCGACATTCACACTACGAACGTCACTAGTAGTCCTCACCGTGACCCTGGCAAGAATGCCGCTAGCGGACAACGTCACGGACTGGCTGTTGCTGCGGATGGTTGCGGGCGTCGCCAGCGCTTTGATATTCATAATCGCTGCGAGCTCAATGTTCACCCGCCTCCACGAGTACGGCAGCCACCTAATCGGTTGGGGTTTCGGCGGAGTCGGGGCGGGGATCGCAGCATCCGGATTACTGGTCTCGCTGCTCCGCGACCTGTCGAACTGGGGCACTGCTTGGATTGCTTCTGCGGCGCTGGCCGCGATCTTTTCCACTCTCTGCTGGACACTAACGACCCGCCCGCCAGTTTCCACAACAACCGTGACCCCGACGCCGACGCACCCAGGCCCACTCCTCTGGTTCGTCCTCATCTTGATCAGCTATTCCCTTGAAGGAGTCGGCTATATCGTCGCCGGGACGTTCCTCGTAGCCGCGATCGACCAGTCGGCGCCGGGCTTGATCGGCGCTGACGCCTGGACGCTGGTCGGCTTGGCGGCCCTCCCATCGACAGCTTTTTGGGCGTGGCTCGCATACCGATTCTCGCGAGCGACACTGCTGGTTGCTGCCCTTGTCGCGCAGGCGATCGGTATCGCTCTTCCTGCTTTATTTGCAGGCGCAGTGCCGGCACTAATTTCCGCGTTTCTGTTCGGCGCGACATTCCTGGGTATCGCAACGCTCGCCCTCGGCATCGGCTCTCACCTGCAGTTCCCACGCGCCATCGCACTTCTCACAACGGGATATAGCGTCGGCCAGATTCTCGGTCCACTCATCGTCACGCCCTTCGTGAGTCACGGCTACCGTGAGGCGTTACTTCTCGGTGCGGCCGCGGTAGTCGCAGCCGCGGCCGCCGCCGGGGCTTTGCGGATGAAGGCACCAGATGCGTGACTCTTTGACCGACCGTGGCCAGCACTCACACCCCGGCGAACCTGCGGAGCGGCCTGAGACGATCGCCCACGTCACCGACCCCGACTTGTTCGTCCGGGACCGGCCCGTTCCTGCGCGGCCCCTCGCACCTGCCCGTCGACATCGACGGCGTCGTGGCAGGCCACTAGGGCGTGTTGCTAAACCAAGTTTTCCGTTCGATGGGGTTGACTTGGGCGGTGGGCAAGCGCGATCTGATCACAGACGATGTCTGGGCGGTATTGGGCCCTTTCTTCCCTGCGTGGAAGGGCAACGGGCGTCCCGTGGCCGACCGCCGTCTGGTGGTGGAGGGCACCGCGTGGAAGTTCCGTACCGGCTCTCCGTGGCGTGACATGCCCGAGCGGTTCGGGAACTGGAACACCGTGTTCAAGAACTTCAATCGCTGGGCCAAGGACGGCACGTGGGCGAGCGTTTACGAGCACGTGCTGTCGCGGGCCGATGTCGCTGGCGAGTTGGACTGGGTCGCGTCGATCGACTCCACCATTGTGCGTGTCCACCAGCATGGTGCTACGCTTCCGCGCCACACAGGGGGCACCGTCGAATTACAGGTTTCTGGGACCTGAACCACCGGACCATGCGATCGGCCGCTCATGTGGGGGCCTGACCAGCAAGCTCCATCTGGTCTCCGACGGCAAAGGCAGGATGCTCGGCGCGGTGCTCACAGGCGGCAACGTCAACGACACGACGATGATGGCCGAGACGATGGACACGATCCGGGTTCCGCGCGCAGAGCGGGGACGGCCTCGGACCCGCCCCGACCGGGTCCTCGCAGACAAGGGCTACCCCTCCAGGGCCAATCGGGCCTGGCTGTCCCGGCGCCGCATCAAAGCCACCATCCCTAAGAAACGCGACCAGGTGTCCAACCGTCGAAGGAAAGGCTCCTCCGGGGGTCGCCCACCGACCTTCGACCCAGGAATCTACAAGGGCCGTAACGTCGTCGAACGGTGCTTCAACCGCCTCAAGCAGTGGCGAGGCATTGCCATGCGAAGCGATAAGACCGCCCGCAACTACATGGCCGCCGTCCATCTCGCATCAACACTGATCTGGCTCAAGACCAGCTTCAGCAATACAACTTAGCCGGTGACCTCAGGGACGCTCTGCGCAGCGAAGTGGTGAACCGCCATGTGTCGTCAAGTCGAGAGCCTGCTATCTCCAGACGATCCGGCTCACGACGCGCGCCTCAGCGTCGCGCATCGCTGCATCGATCGTGTCGTAGCCGGCCGAGTCCGGCCACGTTCGCTCAACTGTCTCCCCGGCGTGCCGAAACCGCGCGTAATAGAGCAACCCCTCGTCGCCAAGCGCTTGGGCTGTCTCATCTGGCTCGAGCTGCTCATCAACCCGAGCCAGCTCATACCAAAAGTCGTATGGCAACCCCACAATGTCGACCGGCATCGCAACTTCCCCTGCGTAGACCCAACTCCCGCTTCTGATAATCACCACAGACATAGCATGCCGCCACACTCCATTGGTTGGCCAATGGGTTTAGCAACACGCCCTAGGGCCGAAAGCGCTCAGACCCTGCTTCGGCGTCCTCTGACCAGGCCGAAGATCAGCAGCACGATGATGGCGCCCAGGATGGACAGCAGCCAGGTCCTCAGATCGAAGAAGTCTCCTAATCCGCCGCCGAAGACGAGGGAACCGATCCAACCACCAAGAAACGCCCCGACAACTCCCAGAAGAAGAGTAAGCAGCAAGCCGCCGCCTTGCCTTCCAGGAATAATGGCCTTTGCGATGGCGCCCGCAATCAGGCCGAGCAGAAGAAAAGCGATAATTCCCATTGCGCATCTCCTTTGCAAGCGAAGGCAGCGCCAGTCCGGCGCTCCGCCTCTGAGTTAATCAGCATGCTTACTGACAGGCAAGGCCCCGCTCAAGAAATAGCCAGCCGTCATCTCCCCCGATCACGATGGAACCCTTCACGTAGCTGGCTGAACTGAACAACCAGCAAGGCCCGGTAGACTTTCGTGCCATCCTCTACCCCTTGCAGGGGTGATCGCACGGGACGAGAACCGAAAGCAGACCGATGGACACTCCAACACCACCGACCTCGCCTAGGCTTCCACAGCCGGGGAGGCGCCATTCAACGTGGCGCACTGAGCCCGCGCGGGCGAAAGTCATCAGCTACCCAGTGCCTGTCCCCTTGGAACCACAGGGACCTGTGCCTGAGCATGTGAAGCCGTATGCGACAAAGCCGGATCAGGCCCAGCCGCCGGTTCCCTCAGACGGCAAGAAGGCCAAGCGATCCAAACGGAAGTGGCGCCGCAAGCTCCTCCTGGCCCTGATCGCTCCGTTGGTTCTGATCCAGATCATCGCCTTCATGTTCAGCATGGGCGTGACCCCGCCCCGCACCGCGTACATGCTGGAGGCGGGCGAGCCCAACGTCTACCAGTTCGTCTCGATCAACCACATGAGCCGGCACTTGCTGGCTGCGACCATCGCCCATGAAGACGAACAGCTCGGCACACGCAGCGGGGCCTTCGACGTCGGAGACCTCCAGGCGAGGGCACAGGCATATTTCCAGGGAAAGCCCGACCCCAGCGGTTCCACCATCCCCCAGCAGCTGGTCAAGAACATTTTCCTCTGGGACGACCAAAACGCCGTCCGCAAAGGGATTGAAGCCGTCCTGGCAACTCAATTCAGCTTCACGTTGAGCCCCCAGCGCACCTTGGAGCTCTACTTGAACTATGCCCAGTTCGGCCCCCATCTGTACGGCGTCTGCGCCGCCAGCTGGTACTACTTCGGAACTCCGCCGTGGAACATGTCCGATTACCAGTCTGCGCAGCTGATGGGCGTCCTTCCCCTGCCGGATCTGGTCAAGCGGGACCCCAACGGAGGCATCTACCTGGGTGCGGGCGTCAAGCCCGCTGTGTGGAACCTTGTGAACGGAGCGGCAAACGTCTGGGTCCCCCGGCAGCTTGTTGGCCTAGGCGGATGGCAGGCGGCCGTCGCGACGGTCGGCATCACGGACACGGCCGACAGCCATGCCAACCAGCGCTCCGACAACGACGCGTGCTCGTCCATGCCCCAAAGCGTGAAGGACCGCATCCAGAGCGAGGCCGGCTAGGACCGCGCCCCACACGGCCGGCGTCGTAGCCGGGCTCAACCGCGCGGCGCCGGCAAGTCCAGGTTCCAGTGGCGCGAGACCATCAGCAGCCAGTCGAGGTCGTCCTCGTGGCCAGGTCCGCCGGGTCCTGGTGTGATGAAGAAACGGGACACAACGCGCTGCGAGCCTTCGGCGTCTCCGTAGAGGACATCGACAGTGAAGCCGTCGCCGGCCGCTCCCGCGGTTGCGTTGCGGAAGTCGGCCGACTCCGGGTCCCGGATTGCGACCTGGCAGAATCCGGCGTCGTTGGCCGGCACGTAAATGTCCCGAGTCAGCCGGTGGAAGTCCTCCACTGGCGACAGCGGAGCCCTGGCGTCCGGCGGCAGGTGCCAGCCGTGCAGGACCGCCACTCCTGCACCCGCGTTGCGCACAGACATCAACAGGTACACAGCGTCGTCGCTGATCTCGAGAGTGGCATGGCCACCGCGCACCACCATCCACTTGCCTTCCATGAACCGCACTTTCTGCGGGGCGTCGGACCAGTTGGAGGGCAGCAGGATGGGACGCAACCCATTCAGCAGGGCGCGCTCCGCCAGCCGCGCCGATCGGTTGGCCGATCTCGTGGAAATGAACGTCGCGACGGCGAGAACAGTCGTACCGAGCGCGGTGCCGAGGTTGGAGAGCAGAACCCAGTCGACCATAAGCCACATTCAACGCCTGTCCTGCCTCGTGGGCAATGGACCTCGGGTGTCTACGGAGTCGAATCTGGCGACTGGCGTTACCGGCCGCCCTCGATCTTCCGGCTGCGCTGACTCTGGGCCATCGGACCGTAGGGATAGACGCCCACCCGAGGCTGGCTGACGTGTGTGAGCCGATCGGTTTCCTCGGGGCTGAGTTCCAGGTCTGCCGCGGCCAGGTTGTCCGCCAGCTGCTCCGTGGTGCGGGCGCCGAGGATCACGGAGGTCACGGCAGGCCGGTCCGCCAACCATGCCAGTGCAACCTGGGAAGCACTGACGCCATGATCCGCTGCGATCTTTTCCACTGTCCCGATAACGTCCCAGGTGCGGGGGTCCTCGTTGCGGGCCTGCCACGCCTCCATGCCGCGTTCCGGGTTTTCACCCAGGCGGGTGGCACCGGTGGGCGGTACGTCGCGCTTGTACTTACCGGAGAGCCAACCGCCACCCAAGGGAGACCACGGGAGCAGCCCGATGCCCGCATCCAGGGAAGCCGGAACGATCTCCGATTCGATCTCACGGACCAGCAGGCTGTACTGCGGCTGCAGGGTCACCGGTGCGCTCCAGCCAAAGGCCTTGGCCAGGTGGACGGCCTTGGTCAGCTGCCACCCCAGGAAGTTGGAAAACCCGTAGTAGGCGATCTTGCCGCTGCTGACGGAGTCGTGCAGGAAGCGCAGCGTCTCCTCCAGGGGTGTAATCGGGTCCCACGCGTGCATTTGGTAAAGGTCGATGTGCTCCACGCCAAGGCGGCGCAGCGAATCGTCCAACGCCCGGTTGAGGTGGCGGCGGGAGGTGCCGACGTCGTTCGGCGCAGTCCCCATGGGGAAGCGGCCCTTGGTGGCCAGCACCAGGTGGTCCCGTGTATCGGGCCGTTCGGCCAGCCAGCGGCCGATGATCTCCTCCGATACCCCGGCGCTGTACACATCGGCGGTGTCAATGAAGTTGCCGCCGGCCGCGACGTAGCTGTCCAGGATGGCGTGGGACGTTTCTTCGGTAGCTTCGGCCCCGAATGTCATGGTTCCCAGAGCGTAGTTCGAAACCACGGCGCCGCTGTTGCCCAAAGTGCGGTATTGCATGATGTTCCTCAATCCTCGGTGGGGGTAGTGCGGTTCGAATGGTAGGTGCGCCACGTGTGTTCGGGTTCGAAGCCCAGCAGTCGCCTGGCCTTATCGATGGACAGCATGGTCTCGTGCTCTTCCAGCTTCTTGATCACCTTCACGTCGGGGAACACCTCCGCAGCCAGGCTGGTACTGGACCGGCTCATGACTGTGTCCGCGTTCGCGATGATGAATGCTTCGAACCCCGGCTTGCCGTTTTCGAGGGCCCGCGCCACAGCCTGCGCACCGTCCCTGCCATCGATGTAACCCCACAGGTTCCATTTACGCAGCCTGGCGTCGGAGTCGAAGGACGGAAACCGTTCGTAATCTTCCACGTCCATGACATTTGAGAACCGCAGCCCCACGATGCTCAACTCGGGGTCCCAACGCGTCAACTCGATGGCCATCTGCTCTTCCAAATGCTTCACCAGCGAATAGGTGCTTTCCGGCCGGGCCGGGTATTCCTCATCCACCGGGATATAGGGAGGGTCGACGTCGAACGGCAGGCCCAGCACCGTCTCACTTGAGGCGTAGACAACCTTCTTGATGCCGGCCCGGCGGGCCGCCTGGAACACGTTGTACGTCGAAAGCATGTTGTTCTCAAACGTCGCAGCATCCGGGACGATACCGGGTGCTGGAATGGCCCCCAGATGCACCACGGCATCGAAGCCACTGTGCCGGTCGTCCAGCCCCAAGAACACATCCAGCACCTGACCATAGTCACGCAGGTCAACGATCGCCAGACCCGGGCTCCTTTCGCCCGCACGGTCCAGGTTCAACACCTGGTGCCCGTCCCCGCTGAGCCGGCGCACCACGTGCCGGCCCAGTTTTCCGCTTCCACCAGTGACTGCAATTCTCATCGGTACTCCCTCGATATAGCTCGGCGGTTCCAAATCGAGACTAAGGCAGAACCCGGCTCCGGCGCGTGGCCCTCCCGGTCCTAGGACAGCCAGACACCCCGTTCCCGGGTGATTGCGTTCCCGGATGTATTTCGCCGACACGGCCAACTTTTTCGGCATTTCAACTTGTGCCCCAGCCGCCGATCATCCAAACTGACTACAGATCCGCAGGAAAATGCTTCCGCCGATCAAGCCCGCCGGACTCTACGGCCAGCCACCGCCCCATCACAGAATGCCGGGCAACCCCTCTCGAACCACCGCTTTCCACCTCCCCGGGTGCGCCCGGCCCCGGAAGCCCGTGACCGCCGAGAGCCCCGGCACTTCCCAGCCGAGAAAGAGACCACGATGATAAAACGCCACTCGGACGTCGTCCTGGAAATCACCGCACACGATCCCGACACCATCGAAAACGAGCTGAACACCGCCGTCGAAATCGCCCGCGAACATGCCGTCAAGGAGCGCCGTCACGGCATTCTGGTTACCCAGCACGGATACACCAGGTACACCGTCGCCATCAGCCGCGACGTTCCCTACGGGCAGACACACGAACGGCGCGAATCGCCGGGGAGCCCGCAGACGGAGACCGAACCCGGCTGCTGAGTTGGCCGCACCGGCACTCCCGTGCGGTCAAAGCAGGTGGGAGGATGGGCGCATGGAACTGCACATTACCGGCGACCCCGCCGCCGACCAACTGCTCAGCGATGACGCGTTCGCACTTCTCATCGGCATGCTGCTAGACCAACAGGTGACCATGGAGTCTGCGTTTGCCGGACCCGAAAAGATCCGGACGCGCATCGGGTCCATGTCCCCTGCCGCAATCGCCGAATATGACCCTGCGGGCTTCGTTGAGGTCTTCAAGGAGCGTCCGTCCGTCCACCGTTTCCCTGGCTCCATGGCCGGCCGCGTCCAGGATCTGGCCGCAGTCGTTCAGCGCGATTGGAATGGAGACGCAACTGCGATCTGGACCCAGGACGACCCTGATGGCCAGGAAGTGCTCCTCAGGTTGAAGGAATTGCCCGGCTTCGGAGAGCAAAAGGCAAAGATCTTCCTGGCGCTACTCGGCAAGCAGCGCGGACTCCAGGCACAGGGTTGGCGTGAGGCTGCCGGCGCCTACGGACAGGAGAGCGCATTTCTTTCTGTCGCCGACATCGTGGATCCGGAGTCGCTGAGAAAAGTGCGCGCGAACAAGCAGGCTGCCAAGGCAGCCATCAAGGCTGCGAAGGCATCCGGGAGCTGAGAAACACGGGGCGGGGGCTTTGTTCCCGCCCATATCGTGAAACGCTTGCAGCATGGATCTCGAAGTGTCGCCCGCGCTCACGATTCCGACGTCGGAACTCGGCTGGCGGTTCTCCCGCTCGTCGGGGCCAGGCGGTCAACACGTCAACACCTCGGACAGCCGAGTCGAACTGTCATGGAATGTCGCCGACTCCGCGGCGCTTTCCGATGAGCAACGGCTGATGCTGGTCACGCGTCTTGGACCACGCCTCATCGCCGGTGTGATCACCGTGGCCGCCTCCGAGCAGCGGTCCCAGTTGCGCAATCGCGAGATCGCCCTGGCCAAGCTCTCCCGCCTCGTGGCGGAGGGTCTTGCTCCCGAAGCCGCTGCCCGCCGGGCGAGCAAACCAACCCGGAGCTCGAAGCGTCGTCACCGGGTCGCAAAGGAACACAGGGCGGCGACGAAACAACAACGAAAACGACCGTCCGCCGAATAGCTCGACTTAGCGAATCCCGCTGTCAACAACCAGCGTGACGTGAACGGGAGTGTCCGAGATGACCACCGGCTCGGAAGCCGTCGAAACGTAACCGCCGACGTTGCTCGCTTTGATCACGTAACGACCGTCAGGCAGCGTGAGGTGGAAGGCGCCGGTGCCATCGGTCAATGTTGAGCTCCGGACAGCTTCCCCGTCCAAGGCGACAACGGCGGCCCCTGATACGGGGCGCGGCGGGCACTCCTGACCGACACGTTCGACGGGACACACCGGGGCGGTCAGGACGTAGCCGGTGACAACCCCGGAATTCCCAGTGTCGGGACCGCCTTGACCGCCGCATCCGCACAACCACAGGACCGCGGCCAGCAGGGCCAAGACGAATCGCTTCACTTCACTCACCAACATGTGTCGGTTCAGGGAGCCGGATGAATGGGATCGATCCAGCGGACTTCTTCCGGGGGCTCTGCGGACTCGATCTCCAGATTAATGACTATTGGGTCCTGACCGCTGCGGACAAGTACGCAACTGAGAAGCTCGGTCTTGCTCGCGTTGATCTCTTGATGGGGTACGAACGGCGGAACAAAAATGAAGTCGCCCGGCCCAGCCTCCGCGACAAACTCCAGGGTGTCTCCCCATCGCATTCGTGCCCGCCCGCTGACAACGTATATGACGCTCTCCAGTTCTCCATGATGGTGGGCCCCGGTTTTAGCGTTGCCATCAATGGTGACCGTGCCTGCCCATAGTTTGCTCGCCCCCGCCCGGGCATGTGTGATCGCTGCCGCCCTTGACATACCAGGCGTTTGCGCCGTATTCGTATCGAGCTGCGAACCAGGAATGATTTTGACTCCGTGGTCGCGCCAGTTTGGCTGTGGCTCAGGGTTCATTTCATCCCTCCGCAAAGCAGTGGTGGCACCCCTGAGACAATGATAGGCGCGTCAGATAGTGACCGCAGTTGGACCAGCCCACCGCGCCTCGCCTGGTTTCGCTCAAGCCAAGCCAAGCCAAGCCTCAGGAACAGGTTTTCAGGAAGCTCGTGGCACCAGCACGTTCGTGGAAGGTGACCGTGTGGCCGCTGCCGTCATGGAAGACTGCCCTTTGGCCTTCCACGGTGATGGTGCCCGGCTGGTAGGGGTTGCCCCAGCCTGAAGGCGGATTGCCGTGACCGTCGTCGAGCGGCTGGTCGGTAACAAAGAAGGAGCCTTGTACCTGTGCCTCGTAGATGCCACAGTGCGTGAAAAGGGCGAACGGGACGCCCGGGGCAGCGGATGTTGTCGGACCTGTCGGGACGTTGCTTTGCGGCGCTGCCGGCAACGCACATCCGCTCAGCACCGCCAGCGCGGCTGCCGCGGCGGCGATGCCTCGGCCGTATCGAGTTGCCATGCGCCAAGCCTCCCTGGCGACAATCGCGCGGTCAATAACCTGGGATCCAGAAAGCCAGCGTTCGCGAAACGCTCACAGGGACTGCTCGTTCAAAATGCAGTCTTTCAGAGGTAGCTGCAGATCCGGTCGGCGTCGCACGTATCCGGGTCCGCGGCAGCCGCGACAGCGTGGTACTCGGCGACGGTGGCGCGCAGCGCGACGAGTTCGGCGATCTGAGCGTCGAGTCCGGCCAGCTGACCGGCCAGAAGGTCGCGCACATGGGTGCAAGGGGAACGGCCGGCGTCGCGCAGAAGCAGGATCTCGCGGATCTGCGCCAGCGCCAGCCCTGCGGCGCGTCCACGGCGAATGAAGTCGAGCCTGTTGATGGTTTCGGCCGCGTAATCGCGATATCCGTTGGCGTTGCGCTCCGCAACCGGCAGCAACCCGTGCTCTTCGTAAAATCTCAAGGCCTTGCTCGTCATACCAGCCGCTTGGGCGGCTTCACCGATTCGCACCATGCACCTCGTCTTCCCCCATTGACTCCCACTCTAGGGGAAAGGCGTTCATGGGGTGAAGCAGGATTAGCGCAGGTAATCAGCGAATTCCATCTCGAAGTACCGCTTCGCGCCGACGCCGATCACGGAGACTCTTCGTTCGCCGTCCTTGAACAAGAACACCGACGGAACAGAGCTAACCCCGAAGGCACCCGCTGTTACGGGATTTTCATCGACATTGACTTTAACAACGTCGATTTTGTCGGCGTATTCGAGCGCGAGCTGTTCCAAGACCGGGGAAAGCCTGGTGCAAGGTCCAGACCAATCCGCCCAGAATTCAACGACGACGGGTTTGGCTGACTTCAGCACTTCGGCGTCGAAAGACGCGTCAGTGACCGCCTTGGTTCTTTCCATGCTTTTCCCCTTATTGAATCCCCTGCACTCCACCTTTGCACCTTCCCCTAAGGGATAAGTCAAGGGGACGCCGGCGATGGGCAACGGCGGCCGGACTGGCGACTTGCGCGAAAAGCCTTCAAGCTAGGTAGGGGGTAATGAGGGACGAACGCACTCCCTCCGCACAGGAAGGCCCCGCAATTCCTAGCCCAAAACGTCCACTCAATCCATGGATCCGCACTTACCTCAAACGCAGCTACTCAGGCCGCCCAGATCCCAAAGGCCTCGGCAGTCTCAAACCTGTCGAGCCGGCCGCTCGACGGGAGGGCAAGCCCCTCCTCGGCGAAGACCAGGTTTACGTCATGAAGTACGGGGAGGAGTACCACCCGGCCTGGTGCCACATCGTGTCCGACAAATGGAGCAGCGCCCCAAGGGGGCTGCTTGTGACCCTTTTGGCCGACGTCGGGACGCGGGCCAGGTGCCAGGAGTGCGATCGATCCCTAGAGTCAGTTACGGAATCCTTTGCGAAGGAACACGAAAGACACTCCAAGCCCACCCGGCAGCCTGACACGGTAATCCCGTTACGAGTCGTCGGGGTCTCCCATGGAATTCTGTTCTTGGCGGCGGGGCCGAAATATCAGGACCTCCTCAAGCAGACCGCGGTGGAGCCGGCGACCCCGCTGCTCGTCGATGGTCGGCGGCACGGCATGCTGCTGCGGGTGGACGCATCCCGCCAAGAGCCACTCCTGGTAATCCAGATGGATCCGCGCGCCAAATTCCGGAATGGCCCTTATCAGGTGCGCTTGCGTCTTCCGTTGCAGCGCTCGGCCACCAAACCCTATGCCGTGGACTCCGTTGAACCGGCCGCGCGGGCCAGGCACGCCGCTCTACACCCGCCGGCCGCTGACGACATGGGAAGTTGAGCCCGCACCGGCAGCGTCACCTCCGGACGGTACCGGGTACCTGCTCGGTGAGGAACTCCTCCCAGGTCCTCCGCCCAACGGCCCTGTCCTCGGACAGGTTGGCGCCCTCCCGGATGGCCCTGGCAGCCCTACCTGCCATGGGAACGGGAACGAGGAGGCGTCGCTGACCGGCTGCGGCGAGATAGGAGCGGATGAGGTCACCCATCGGGTAGCAGATCGGCCCGGCAAGATCGGGCACGAGGCCGGCGGGCTGACCGAGAGCGAGCTCGACGAGCCGGTCCGCGACCTCGCCAGCGTCGACGGGCTGGAACCGGAAGCCCCTCGGGACCGGTATGACCGGGAGCTTGGACATAGCCCGCGCGGTCAGGAGCGTCAGCTCGAAGAACTGGGTGGCGCGGAGGGTACTGAAGGGGATGCCGGACCCGGCCACAACCTCTTCCGCATCCCGCTTGGACGCGAAGTAGCCGAAAGCCGCACGGTCGAAGCCGCTCACGACCGGGATCGTGTCTGCCCCCACGACGGAGATGAACACAAGGTGCGTCACACCCGCGCGGGATGCCGCGGCGACGAGGCGGCGGGCTTTGTCGCCGTCGCCCTTCTGCGCGCCCGCGCAATGCACCACTGTCCGGACACCGCTCAAGGCTGCTTCGACACCGTCGCCGGTGTCGAAGTCACACCGCGCGAATTCGATGTCCCGCTCGGGTGGAGGGGCATGGCGTCCCGCCACGCGCACGGCGTGGCCCCCGTCCCGCAGGCGCGAGGCCACGAGCCGCCCGAGCGTGCCGGTTCCGCCCGTCACTAAAATCGTCGAGTTCATGGCCGCTTCCCTTTGGATTGGTTCACGTCGGGCCGCTGCCCGGCGGATCGCTGAGAACGGTGGGGACGTACTCGAGCAGCTGGAGCCGACCATCGAAGGTCCTGCTCTCCACCATCTCGAGCGCGACGTCCGGATAGCCGTCGTAGATCCGCTCCCGGCCGGTGCTGCCCGTGATCACCGGGAAAACGACCACCCGGAACCTGTCCACGAGTCCAGCGGTCAGCAGCGAGCGGCAAAGGCTCAGGCTCCCGAGAGTGCTCAACGGCCCGGTCCAGGTCCGTTTCATCTCCGCCACGGCCTGGACTGCGTCCCCGGTGACCAGCTCCGAGTTCGGCCACGTCAGGGGCGCCTGCAGCGTGGAGGAAAAGACGACCTTCGGCACGGCAGCAAGGCCGGTCAGGGTAGCCCCCTCATCCTCGGAGAATCCCGAGCCCTCGCCCCCGGCCTCCTCTGACATCCTGGACATCAGCCGGTAGGTGTTCGCCCCGAGAAGGAAGGTATAGCCCTTCTCCCCCTCCTGCCCGAGCCACGCCAGATATTCCGGCCCCTCCAGACCCCACCAGCCGGGCCATCCCACGGCTGAGGCATACCCGTCCAGCGATATGATCAGGTCGACCATCAGGTCCGCTGATGACGCCTCCGCCGTTGTCTCGCCCATGGCCGTCTCCTCGAATTTGATCGACGTCAGTGTCCGCCAGTCCCCTCTGCTAAGGACGGTCGGGTGCCGTGGCGGCAATGGTAGTCCCGGAGCGATCAGACGTTCAAGGGGACCGAGGTAGCACTGTGTTAGATGTGTAGCGCCTGCAAGACCTAACTAACGACGGCGTTCTCAACGGCGAGGTCAAGGCGGTTCGGGGCCTGAGCGACGTTTCGGCCCGCGAGTCGGCCGGAGACCATCGCCCATCCGATATGCAGGCCGTGGTTGAGGAGCTGGAGGCCTCCCTGGCCTGTGGAACCGGCGGCCCACAGCCCCGGTATTGACTCGCCGTCGGCCTGTGTCACACGCAACTGTGTGTCAACGGCAAGGCCGCCGTCGGCAAGCGTGATGTAGGCGTTCATCGGGCCCAAGGCGTAGAACGGCCCCTCGTTGACTCCGTTGCCGAGGTGCTGCCGGCCAAAGCCGCGGTCCTTTCCGTTGGCGAGATCGGCGTTCCATTCCTCGACGGTGGATTTCAGAACCGAGGGCGCCACCCCAAGGCTCGCGGCGAGCTCCTCGATGGTTTCAGCCCGGTGGTAGACGTCGGGACGGTAGCGCTTGTAGTCGTCGACATAGGCGTAGGCCACGCCGGGGAAGGTGGAAACAGGATGGGGCCACGCGGAGAACTTCCTCGCCACGCGTTCATCGAAGATCATGAATGCTGTGTTCTTCTCATCAGCGGCGGCGGCGCGCGCCATGAGTTTGTCGGAATCCTCGTTGGCTATCCGTTTCCCGGAATGCCCTATCAAGATGGCGCCAGCCTGGTACATCGTGTTGTTCGGGCCCACCCAACTGGTCAGGGCGCCACGGATGACGTAAGCGAGCAGCTTCTTTGGCAGTCGCTCGACAACGAGGCGCATGGCTTTGGCCAGCAGCGGGTGCGAGGGCAGGATCTTGATGGGGTCGGGCCGTTTTGAGGGGGCGAACCGCAGTCCCTCGTAGAGCCGGTCCATCTGGATCATGACTCCGCCTGCGTCGGTGCCCAGCTTGAACCCGTCCCCGGTGTTGTTGGGGTTTACGGGGGGAATCTTGGCGGCCGCCTCTCCGACGAACTCGGCTTTCATCTCGGTGGACGCAGAGTAGTCACCGGTAGCCAGGATGACGCCGCGGCGGCCGTAGAAGTCCGCGCCGTTCGCCCGGGCTCCGATGATCTCGCCTGCCGCGTTGTGCAAGAGCTTGTCCACACGCATGGACGTGCGCACCTCAACGCCGCGCTTCTTGCATTCACGCAACAGGGCTGAGGCATACGCGGAGGAGTTCGGCAGGACGTTGTGCATACGCGGCTTCTCATACGGCGGCTCCTGCGTCGGGCCGAGGAACTGCACCCCGATACTGGACAGCCATTCCACGGTGGGCCCGGCATTCTCGGCCAGGATCCTGCGCAACTCCTTGTTCTCACGGTCCTCGAACTCGCCGTTGGCCACCTTCATGTCCTCAACGAACAGCTCGATGCTGTCGTTGACGCCTGCGCGGTACTGGTACGAGGTGTTGGCCGCCGTGAATGACCCGACCGACATTGCGGTGCTGCCCCCGACCTTGGGGCACTTTTCGAGCAGGACCACGGTGGCTCCGCTCGTCGCTGCGGAGATGGCCGCGCTCATTCCCGAGCCGCCGCCGCCGATGACGAGGACATCTGCGGTGATGGTCATGCTGTCTCTCCGTGTGTCGTTGATTGTGCTGCATTGATCAGTGCCGGACCGCGCTTCAGCTGAACGGCGGCCGCCTGTTGGGATGCGGTTCGCCCTGCCCAGCGTCCGGTGATGTATCCCGGCGCAAGGCCTCCGGCGTAGCCGTAGTTGGACAGCCCTCCGATGTCGGCCCCGGCGGCGTAGAGGCCGGGGATCGGCCGGCCGTCGTAGTCAAGGGCCTCGCCGTCGGTGTTGGTGCGAACTCCTCCGAAGGTAAAGGTAATGGAAGGCTGGACCATCAGGGCATAGAACGGTCCTTGTTGCGGGGCGCGGGCCGCGGCGGAGACTTTGATGCCGCGGGCGACTCCGCCGCCGGAGGCCACCGCATCGGCGTAGGCGTCCAGGGTAAGGCCCAAGGCTATGCGGTCGATTCCCCAGGCCGCGACTTGGTCCAGGAGTTCGGAAAGGGTGTCGGCCACCGCGTAGGTGCCACCGGCGTCGACGGCGGTGGCGAACCGGTCGGTGGCTCCGAGACCTGGGAAAGGTTCTTCGATCGCCTCGGTGCTGCGCACGTGCTCGTCGAAAATCAGCACGCCGCGGGCCTGGGGTTGGAAAGTGACGGCCTGATTGAGCAATTCATCGCCTTCCGTCTCGTCCGTGAACCGTTCTCCGAGCAGGTTCACCAGCATGGTGGACCCGGAGTAGTACTGCGAGTACGGCAGGTAGTCCTCCGGCTGGAACCGGTCAACGGGATAGGGAAGGAGGTGCCCGTAGAAGGTGCTCATCGCCTTGGTGCCCCCGGCCCCGGCAGCGCGGGCCAGCCGGAGGCCGTCGCCGACACTGCCGGGATTGGACCGCAGCATCAGTCGGTCGGCGTTGGGTCCGATCTGCAGGGTCAGCTCATCGCGGGCGCCCTGGAAGCCGCCGGTAGCAAGAATGACTGCTTTAGCTTCGTAGCGCACCAGGCGGTTCCCGTCCTCACGGGCAACCACCCCGGTGACCCTTCCGCCGTCGTAAAGCAGTTCGATCACCGGCGAACTGGTGCGGACCTGGCCTCCGGCCGCAACCACTTCCTCCCGGCACCAGGCAAGGATTGCGTGAATGTCGGTTGAGTAGCCGATGCCGAAGGTCATGATGTCCTGTTTGGGCTCATCGGCCACTCGCACGCCCGAGGCGCGCAACTCGGCGAGGGCATCCGCGTAGTCTCCGACCAAGCGGGCACCCAGCTCCAGGTTTCCCAGGGGGATGCGTGCCTGGTAGGCCTCGACGGTGGGCGCCGTCCAGAACATGCCGGCGGACAAAGCGGCAGATCCGCCGAAGGTCTCCGATTTCTCCAGCATCGCCACTCTCGCCCCGGACCGGGCCGCAGTCATGGCCGCGGATGAGCCGCTGACCCCGGACCCGACGACGACGACGTCGACCTCGCGGGTCTCTTCAACGCTTTCATGATGTGAGATGGAAATACTCCTCTGTTTCGATCTCATGCGACGCTGACGCCAATCCTTGAGGATGCGTGCTCGGCCGCGATGCGGCCGAAGACGGCTCCCTTGCCCAGGGAAGTGCCCGTCATGTAGGCCGCGCCGTGGAATCCGCCGGTGACCTCTCCGATGGCGTAAAGACCGTCGATCACCTCGCCGTCGACGTCGCGGACCTGCCCGCGGTCGGTGATTGTCACGCCGCAGTAGGTGGTGGTCATGAGGGACTTGGCCGGGTAGGCGTAGAACGGCGCCTGGTCGATGGGCAGCAGTTCGCCGACCCCGTGGCACAGGCTGCTCCGACCGAGCTCGTCCGCTTGCTCACCGGCAATTGCGGCGTTGTATTGGCGGATCGTCTCGGCGAGAACGACGGAGTCGATGCCGGTGATTTCGGCCAGTTCCTCGAGGGTGTCGGCCTTGTACACGTGTCCGATGTCCTCGAGGGTATCGATGTCCTTCAGCGGGATGCCCCGGTGGGACTTCGCCCGTACTCTTGCGTCGAAGATTTCGAAGCCAAGTCCCTCGGGCTGGTCCAGGACCACCCGGCCAAGCGTCTTGTAGTCCTGCGATTCGTCGACGAAGCGCCGGCCGTGCTTGTTCACGATGACGGCCCCCATGTAATAGGCCGTCAGCAGTTCGTGGAACTCCTCCCCTGTGTCCGGGTGGGAACCGTACGTCCCGCTGACGAATGACATGTCCGCCATGCCGGCCCCGAGCTTCCAAGCCATCCGCAGCCCGTCCCCGGTATTGCCCTTCCCCCCGTAAGGGATGGCGCTCAGTTGCTCCGGCGCAAAGGTCTTCAGCAGCTCTGTTCCTCGGCTGAATCCGCCGGTGGCCAGGATGACACCGCCGGCGGCGGTGAACTGCTCCTCGGATTGTTCTGACTGGGTGATCACCCCCATGACGCGCCCCGAATCGTCCTGCACCAGCCGCACTGCCCGGTGGTTCAGAAGGGTCTGTCCTCCGGCGGCCGTGAAGTCGCGATGGAGAGAAGCCAGGACTTCTTTGATCACTGAGTTGTGGCTGCGACGGGCCGACTGCCCGGAACTGATCTCCACTTCCCGGAACTCCACACCGTGTTGCTTAAGCCACCGGTAGGTCTCCTGCTGGTGGGTGAGGTAGGCCTGTAGCAGGGATCGGTCGTTGTGGTACTGGCCGACCTCGAGCATGTCCCGCAGGAACAGTTCGGGAGAGTCCTCGATGCCCTCCGCTTCCTGCTCTTCGGTACCGGTGAAGGCGAACCAGCCGCCGCTCATCGCCGAAGACCCGCCGAGGCTTGCGGTTTTTTCCAACAGGACCACTTTCAGTCCCGCCTCGGCAGCCGAGGTTGCGGCCGTCTGCCCGGCGATGCCGGAGCCGACGACAATCAGATCATATGTATGTTCGGGCATGGTGGTAGTACACGCTCGCTTTCAGATGTATTTCGGAAGGTTGAACGGTGACCGCGGTGTTCGGGGCGGCGTGTCCGCGTGGCGATCAGCAGGTGAGCCAACCGCCGTTGATGTCGAGACTGATGCCGGTGATGTAGCTGGCTTGCTCGCTGATAAGGAAAGCGACGGCGTCGGCGATCTCTTCGGGCCTCGCGAAGCGCTTCATCGGCACTTGGCCCAGGAGCCTTTCATCCACAGGAACCTCGCCCATCATTGGGGTCTGGACGAAGCCGGGCGCGATTCCGTTGACGCGGATGCGCCGGCCGGCCAGCTCATGGGAAAGGCTGGCGGTCAGGTTTTGCAGTGCTGCCTTTGACGCCCCGTAGGCCGCAGTGCTGGGCAGGAATGGACCGAAGCCGGCATCGGCTGGACCGCCAGTTCCCAGCTTGGCTGTAATCGAGAGCAGGTTCACGATGCTTGCGCTGCCGTCTGTAGGCATGTGCCGGAATGCCTCTCGGATGAGAAAGAAGGGGGCGCTGACGTTGACCGCCATCACCTTGTTCCATTCCTCATCGCTGAGCTCGAAGAAAGGGATCTTCCGGCCGTTGCGTTTCGGGGAAATGCCGACGGCGTTGACCAGGACACCGATGGGCGCTGTCTCGGCGGCGAGGGCTGCCAGTTCACGGTTGACCGCGCTGCTGGTCAGGTCGCCGGCGAAACCGCGGTGAGTCGCGCCGTCGATCTCGGGAAGGCCGGCCGCCGCCTGATCGGCAGCGTCCTGATTGATGTCGGCGACGACGACGGCGTAGCCCTCCGTCGCGAGGCGGCGGCTGATCGTCCGGCCGATACCGCCGGCCCCGCCGGTAACAATTGCCGTCCGGGTGAGGGTGCTGCGTTCCTCGACTTTCCGGTCAGTGGTTTCGGGGATCGTGAGTTCCATGACCCGCACCTCAGTTCCGGGTGAACGCCGTGTTGGCGTCATCGACGTTGGCCGCGGCCTGGACGTCCGGATCACCGGTTTCGACTGCCGGTACATTGCGACCGAATCGCTGCGACTTCCCTTCGAGGGTTTTGCCGTCACCCATCAGTCGCATGTTGATCAGCGCGGCAACGATGGTGACCACCCAGAAGATCGTGATCGCGAGGGTGCTGCCGTTGCTGATGGTCATCAGCCACGAGGCGAGGAAGGGAGCAGGTGCCGCGAAGATGAGGTTTGATCCCGTCAGGGCGAGTGCGGATCCGGTGTAGCGCATGTGGGTCGGGAAGGCTTCGGCGAAGAGCGCTCCCTGGCCGGCATTGCCGAACTGCGCCGAGACGAGGGCGAAGGCGACCACGGCAAGTGTCAGCGGGAAGCTGCCGGTATTTGCGACCGGGAAGAAAATGAGGGCCGCAAGCAGGGTGCCGGCCGAGCCGATCATGAGGATCTTGCGACGACCGTAGACGTCGGACAGCCGGCCGCCCCACCAGATCGCGATCACGGACAGGAAATTGGAGATCATGATGATGGTAAACGTCTGGCTTTGGGTGAATCCGTGGCTGGTCAGGTAGCTGATGCCGAAGACGGAAACGATATAGAACGTGATGACGATCGGGGCGAAAGCAAGGATCAGCCGCAGAATGGTCACGCCCTGCGTCTTCATCACGATCGCCGGGGTGCTCTGCTCGCTCGCAAGCTCCTTCACCCCCTCCTTGAACACCGGAGTCTCTTCAACCTTGAGGCGGATGTAGATGCCCACGGCCACGAGGACGATACTGAGCAGGAACGGCACTCGCCAGCCCCACGAGAGGAAGGCTTCCTCGCTCAGCACTCCGGAGAGGACTGCAAGCATGAGGTTCGCCAATACCTGGCTGATGGGCGAGCCCATCGCCATGAGGGCTCCATAGAAGGAACGCCGGTCTGCCGGGGCATGCTCCATCGTCATGAGTTGAGCCCCTGTGGCCTCACCGCCAAGCGCCACGCCCTGAATGAAACGCATGAGGACCAACGCGAGCGGTGCGATGAATCCGATGGAGGAGTAGGGCGGCAGCAGCCCGATGATCATTGACGCCACACCCATGAGGACGAACGTGGTCAGCAGGATCTTTCGGCGTCCGAACCGGTCTCCCAAATGACCGAAGACGATGCCTCCCAGCGGGCGGGCGAAGAAGCCGACGCCGAAGGCAGCGAACGAGGCCAGCAAACCGATGCCGGGGTCCAGCTTGTTGAAGAACACGGCGGGAAAGACGGTTGCTGACATCGCTCCGTAGATGGCGAAGTCGAACCATTCGAGTGCCGAGCCGAAGGTTCCGCTGACGACGGCCCTTTTGGCCTGGGCTGAAGCTGGTGTGCGGGTCCGCGACGGATGTTTTACGTAGGGGTTGGGGGTGGGCTGACTCATCAAGACTCCTTTGTCGGGTGAGCGGATTTTTGGAGGTGCCAGGTGTGGCGGTCGGTCGAGGGCTCTTGGCCCGGTTCTCCGCCGTGTGTACCTGGAAGTGATGTAACCGTAGCCCCGCTATTGTCTGTGACGCAATAGATGTTAGAGTAATTGCGTGATACGCAATGAAGACTCTTCCCGGGTCGAAGCCGTCCATCGGGCCTTGGTCCTGTTGAAGCTGATGGCCGAAAACGGCTCCCTCAGCGTCACGGAGGCCGCAAAGGAACTTGAAGTCAACCCGTCGACGGCGCAACGACTGCTCGCCACCCTGGTCGGAGACGGCTTCGCGCGGCAGGGAAAACAAAAACGCTACTCCCCTGGCCCGGAGTTCCTGCGCCCGGGCATGATGCAACCGGTACCGCCCCTCCGCCTCCGCGCTCGGCCCTATCTGGAGCGCCTCTCTGAACGCGCCGGCGAGACGGTCCACCTTGCGACACTCGTCGGCACCGAAATCCACCATCTCGATGGCATCGAAGCCACCACAAAGGCTTTGCGTTTCGGCCTGAGGACCGGCGTCGTACTTCCAGCCCATGTCACCTCAGCAGGCAAGGCAATGCTCGCGGATCTGACTCCGCAGGAGGTCGATGCCCGATACAAGATCGCATCCGCGGGCTCCGCGCGACGCGACATGAAAATCGACCTCGCGCGAATCCATGCGGATCTGGAGAAGACCCGCCGGGCAGGAGTGGGAACGAACTACGAGGAAAGCGAGGACGGGGTCGCCGCCGTCGCAGTCTCCCTCGGAGTGATCGACGGCGAACATGCCGCCTTCAGCATCGCCCTGCCAAGTGCACGGTTCACCCGGGAGGACGCGAAACGCCTTGCCAACTGCCTCGTCCAAACAGCCAAGGAGTTCAAGGAACACGAAATCGCTGCCCCGGTCTCATGACCCGGCTCCCTGCCCGCCCTATCCTTGCGACAGGTACTCAACAAACCAGTCCCTGGCGAGAATCGCCGCCGCCTCCAATGTTCCTGGTTCTTCGAACAGGTGGGTGGCCCCCGGGACAAGCTCCAGCCGGTTCGGGCAGCCCATCACGGCTTGCGCCCGGCGGTTGAGTTCGAGCACCCTGTGATCCGCGCTGCCGACAATCAACAGTGTCGGGGCGCGGACAAAGGCAAGCCTCGCGCCAGCCAGATCCGGACGGCCTCCCCTTGAGACGACTGCGCCGATCTTCCCTCCCAGTTCGGCCGCCGCCCACAACGCGGCCCCGGCACCGGTACTCGCGCCGAAGTATCCCACGCTGCGTGGAGCCGTGTCCGGCCTTCCGGCGAGCCACCCAGTTGCCGCGGTCAGCCTGCGCGCAAGCAGCTCGATGTCGAACACATTGGCACGATTGAGCTCCTCCCCCGGGCTGAGCAGGTCAAGCAGCAAGGTCCCCAGGCCCGCCCGCTGAAGCGTTGTGGCCACGAATCTATTTCGTGGACTGTGGCGGCCGCTACCGCTTCCATGGGCAAACACCACCACTCCGGCTGTCGATCCGGGGAGGTGAAGGTGTCCTTGAAGCCACAACCCGTCCGAGGGGATTTGGACCTCTTCATCGAGGCCATGGTCTCCTGCGGTTGAAGACGCATTTTGCAGGCGCTCGGCAGCAGCGTCGAGCAGCCAGACCACCTCGTCGTCGCCCGTCGGTGAGAAGTCACGGTAGTGGTAGCCGACAGCCGTGAGCCGTGGGGGCGTGGCAAGGCACACCACCTCGTCCGGCTCCGTCAACCTCGCGAGGACGTCGGCCGAGGCAACAGGAACAGCCAGAATCACTCTGGCAGCCCCCAAGTTCCGTGCAATGCGGCATGCCACCCTGGCGGTTGACCCAGTAGCGATCCCGTCATCGACGACGACGGCGATGCGGCCTTTCAGATCAACGCGGCCTCGGCCAGCACGAAATCGTGCCACCCGGTCCTCGAGGATAGCCCGCTCCCGCCGCTCAACGGACAGCAGTTCTTCCTGTTTGACCCTTGTGGCTGAGAGGACGCTTCGTTCAAGCGCATGCGCGCCATCCTCCCCGATGGCGCCCATCGCGAGTTCGGGCTGGGACGGTACTCCGAGCTTCCGCACAACGATCACATCCAGCGGCGCGTCCAGGGCCGCTGCAACTTCAAAGGCGACCGGGACCCCGCCGCGTGGCACCCCTAGGATGACTGCATCCTGGCTACGCAGATGCGCCAACCGCAGCCCCAACTGCCGCCCTGCATCCGCCCTGTCCTGAAATATTCCCATCGCGGCGACGTTCCCATCAAAGCTGCCGCACGCCACGTCCAGACCGGAAAACAGCAAGAAATACACGCGGGAGCGGCCTCCTGATCCAACTATCCCCCACGAATCTGGACCAAGCGAGGTCTTTGCGCGAAGAACCGCTGAAGCGGCACTCCTTCGGGTTCGACCGCGGATATCGCGTAAGGCGGTTGACTGGCACCAGGCCACGAAGCGGCCCATCCTGATAGCAAAGAGCTGCGACGTTGGAGGTGGAGAGTGCGGATTGCGCTCCTCGGGGATGTCATGCTCGGTCGGCTGGTCAACGAGCAGCTCAAGGTGGCTGCTCCCGACTATCCCTGGGGCGACACCCTCCCGGTCCTCCGGCAGGCCGACATCAGTTTCGCTAATTTGGAATGCTCGAATCTGGCCGCCGAGCCGTGGTCCGGCGGGTGGGACCAACTACGGTCGGCTTTATTGCCTTCACCGACAATGAGCCGGGCTGGGAGGCAACCGCACGGGCTCCAGGAATCTACTATGTCCCTGTGGACACCCGCGGCCGCTGGGTGACGGAATTGCTGGATCTGGTCCGTCGGACGAAAGACCACAACCAGCTACTGGTCGTTTCCGCACACTGGGGCGCCAATTGGGGGTCCAAGGTCCCGTCCGCGCATCAGGGTTTGGCCCGGGCATTGATAGACGCGGGGTCCGACGTCGTGTTCGGGCATTCGGCCCACATTTTCCGCGGCGTCGAAATCTACAGGAACCGGCCCATTGTCTACAGCGCCGGCGACTTTGTGGATGACTACGCCGTTGACCCGGATGAACGCAACGATCAGTCATTCGTCTTCCTCCTGGAGACAGATGGAACCGTACCCCGCACGTTGCGCCTCCATCCGACGAACATCGCCCGCCTACAAACCCGCCTGGCGAGCCGGAGCGCGGGGAAAATCGCCGAGCGGATGCAACGGCTGAGCATGCAGTTCGGCACGCGGAGCAGGTGGATCGAGGGCGACAGAGTCTTGGAAATACCGATCGAGACAGTCTCATGAGCGCGGAAACTGCTGCATGTGGGAATCATGCCGGGTTCCCGTCCGTTCTCTCACTTAATGACCTGCTTCGTAGGCGGGAACAGACACGACAGGAAGCTTGGGGACAGACCATGACGTTGAACGAAACAATTGCCCGTCTACGGGCCGGACACCTCATGGTCCGCGACGCCCAGGAGTGGGACGAGCTATCCACAGACCTGGGGCGCGCTTACGACAGCAACGACGACGAGCTCATTGAACAGCTGCAGCCACCGTTCCTCCAGTCTTGGAGGACAGTCACAAGATACGTCCTCCGTGACACATTCGACGCTGTAGGCATCGCAGTCACCGACCCCAGCCATCCTTGGGGAATCGCAACGCTCACCGCGAACGGAACCAGTTGCGAGCCGCTCCTTTGCTACGCCGACGAAGCAGACACCGAAAGCACAGCGGCCGCTACCTACCGGGGACTCCAACTGCTCAACTTCGCGGATGCAATGACCAACTACACCGACTGCCTGACGCTCCTGTTCGACGAGCTGGACTGAGCGGCGCTATCCAACTCGACGGCCCGACGTCGGACGCTTCCTTCCGGTATCCGCGGGACGCGCGACAAGGGTCGACGGCGGGGGCGTCCCCGGGCAAGCTCGGCGGAAAACCGATGCTTGGCAGGGATGTTTAGGGCAGACTGGTGGCGTGAGCGGAATCCGGTGGGTGCTGCACGTCGATCTCGACCAGTTCATCGCGGCGGTCGAAGTGCTCCGGCGGCCGGAGCTTGCGGGCAAGCCGATCATTGTCGGCGGTCGGGGCGACCCCACGGAACGGGCTGTTGTGTCGACCGCATCCTACGAAGCCAGGGCGTTCGGCGTGGGTTCCGGGATGCCCTTGCGCATTGCCGCCCGGAAAGTGCCCGACGCCGTGATCCTGCCCGTCGATCAGGAGGCCTACCTCGCGGCGTCTGAGACGGTGATGGCCACCCTGCACGCGCAGCCCGGGGCCACCGTGCAGGTGCTGGGTTGGGATGAAGCCTTTGTAGGCATTGAGACAGAAAATCCGGAAGCCTACGCCCGGCGAGTGCAGGCCGCCGTCCTGGAGCGAACGCAGCTGCATTGCAGCGTGGGCATCGGAGACACCTTGGTCCGGGCCAAGGTCGCCACCGGTTTCGGCAAGCCGGCCGGCGTCTTTCGCCTCACCGCCGGGAACTGGCTCGACGTCATGGGCAGCCGGCCCACCAAGGACCTGTGGGGCGTCGGAACCAAGGTGTCGGGCAGGCTGGCCAAGCTCGGCATCAACACAGTCGCCGAGCTCGCCGCGTCCGACCCCCAGGACCTGGTCCCGGAGTTCGGCCCCAGGATGGGTCCTTGGTACGCGCAGCTCGGACGCGGGGACGGCACCAGCGTCGTGGACGACACCCCGTGGGTTGCCCGCGGACACAGCCGGGAAACCACCTTCCAGCAGGACCTGAGCGATCCGGCCCAGGTGGAGGACGCTCTGAGGGAGTTGACGGCGCGTGTCCTTGAGGATGTTATGGCCGAAGGAAGGCCCGTGGTTGGGCTGACCCTGAAGGTTCGATACGCGCCGTTCTTCACCACGACCCACGCGAGGAAGATTCCCGAGACATTCGACAGGAGCGAAATCCTCGCTCGGGCCTTGGACCTCGCAACCGGAATCGAGGCGGGCCGTCCGATCCGGCTCCTGGGCCTGCGGGCCGAAATGGCAATGCCAGACGATGCCCGGAAGGGACATACGCCCACGCGCGGGGGTTGGTGACGAGGTCGCACCCTTCCTTACCCATTCTTGCCCTACAAACACGCCCCGATCCATTCGAGGGCGGCGGCGGCGGCTGTCCAGGCCTGGTTCAGGCTTCCCAGCGGTTCTCCGGTGAAGGGTTCGTAGTATTCGCCGAACCGGAGGTCGGCCAACTGATCAAGGGACGCGGTCTTGAGTGCTTCGTAGATCTCGTTTTGCCCGTCGCGGCGCGATGCCCAACCGAGAAGGAGATTCAGGAAAGGCCAGACGGGGCCGCGCCAGTATGTCCGGGGACGGAAGGCGGCGCTGGACGGGGAGGTGGACGGTGGAAGAGCGAACCGCAGGCGAGGATGCCCCATCCAGTCCGGCCCAAGAAGTAACTTCCTCTGCGCCGCGAGCAACACCCCGTCGCCTCCGGACACCAGCGGGGCAAATCCGGAGACCGTGTCGGTGGAAATCCACTCCCTGGCCAGGATGTCGTAGTCGCGGGCAAGCCCGCTGACGGGGTCAATCGTGGAGGCCACACCGTCGCGGAAGCGCCGGGCAAAACCTCGCAGCTCCTCGGCGTCGGAACGGCGCCCGATTTCTTCGCCCAAGCCGGCCAGGACATCGCTGGAAGCGGCCATGATGGCGGAAAAGAACACGTCCCGCACCCGGAAGCCGACGACGTTCGGCACGGCGGCGTCGTCGTACGCTACGGAGGCCATCTGTTGGACGAGCCATAGATACTTTGTGTATTCGCTGTCGTCGGGCCGCTCGCTGGTATCTGCAACGTGCAGGGTGTCACGCCGTGTGAAAGCGGGGACGGTGCCGGGCTGGACCCGCGTGTAAGGCCCGTCCCACCGTGGGGAATTATCGAATCCGGACTCCCAACCATGGTGAATTTCAATCAGCCCGGTAGCGTCCGGGTCACGCACGGTGGCCAGCCACCGGTGCCACGCCAGCCAGCTGTCGAAGGATTCGGCGAGGAAGGACTCTGCCGCTTCCTGGTCAGCGCCGCCGTTCTCCCTGCCCCGGTCCAGGATGTGACGCAAGGCGATCGCGTGGACTGGAGGCTGGCAAATGCCGCTGCTCTTGATGCCCGAAGGGCGTGCTTGCGCGGACTCGGTGCCCCAACGGTCAAAACCAGGAAAGTAGTCGGTGCTGTTCCCGCTGAAGACAATGTGCGGGATCATTCCTGTGGACCATTGGGCGGCCAGCAAAGTACGGAGTTCGGTGATGGCACGCCTGACATTGACCCGCGCCAGTACGCGAGCGCACGACAACTACCAAGCTACTGCAGCGAGCATGACCCGGTCAGGCTTTGCTTAGTGTCTAGACCCTGACCGGCCGTTGCCCTATCGTTGGGGAACCGAGCACAGTCGGCTTGAGACTCCGCATCGGAGGTACATGGTGGGCATCATCTCGTCTGGATTTCACGGAAGACGGCAGACCGGCAATCCAGCGTTGCCACCGGGCCAATACGAGACCGCCAGCTTCCCGGTCCTTACGGCCGGCCCCGCTCCCCGGATCCCCATTGGCGACTGGGAATTCTTCATCAGCACCGAGGCAGGGCAGCGTCATGCGTGGTCCTGGGACGCCTTCATGGCATTGCCCCAGATGGACATCCATACGGATATCCACTGCGTGACCAGCTGGTCCAAGCTGGGCACCACGTGGCGCGGAGTGTCCCTGGACACTCTGTTTGAGAACGTGGAAACAAGCTCGAGGTTCACGATGGCCCACTCATACGGCGGATATACGACCAATGTCCCACTCCCGGACCTTCTTGGCGGCCGGGCGTGGGTGGCCTGGGAATTCGACGGTGAGCCGCTTGAACGCGCCCACGGCGGACCTGCCCGTCTCCTGGTGCCGCACTTGTACTTTTGGAAGAGCGCAAAGTGGATCAACGGCATCGAGTTGACACAGGATGACGTTCCTGGTTTCTGGGAATCCAACGGATACCACATCCACGGCGACCCGTGGCGGGAGGAGCGCTACTCATGAGGTCCGCCGGATGAGCACGTTGTGGCGCGTGGCCGACGTCGTCAGCAGCATGCCCGAAACGGAAACCGCCCGAACCATAGGCTTGCGGGTGAACGGCTTGAACGGCAACCTCGCCGGACAACACATCGACATTCGCCTCACGGCGGACGACGGCTATACGGTCGTGCGCTCATACTCCGTGGCCGGGGCGGGCATGGACGAAACCTTGGAGATCACCGTTGACGAATTGGCCAACGGAGAAGTCTCCCCCTATTTGGTCCGGGAACTGGCAGTCGGGGACCAGTTGGAGATCCGCGGGCCGGTGGGTGGCTGGTTCGTCTGGAAACCCACTGACACAAACCCCGTTCAGCTGATTGCCGGAGGATCCGGCATCGTGCCGCTCATGGCCATGATCCGCGCACACCATGCATCGGAAAATCCGGCGCAGTTCCGGCTGCTCTATTCGCTCAAGTCACCCGAATCAGGGTTCTATCGGGAAGAACTCCAAACCTTGGGCCAGGAATCCCGAAAGCTCAGCATCGACTACGTCTACACACGCAAGGCGCCAAAGGGTTGGCCGACTGCCCCGCAACGTCTCACTCCAGAAACCCTGCTGGCCAGCATCTTGCCAACGGACCCCGCCCCGGACATCTTCATCTGTGGCCAGACTGTCTTTGTGGAAACGGTCGCGGAATGGCTCGTGCAGGCGGGATATCCAGCCGCCTCGATCAAGACCGAGCGCTTCGGCGGAACGGGAGGAACACGGTGAGTGGGAACAACGGCTCCGAATCTGCGGGCGCCAAAGATCCGAGCTTCGAGGATCAGGACATCGCTGGAATCGCAGGCAATGCAATACCGCATCTGGACGGAAACGCCGTGGCCGGACCCCTGGGGGAACTGTTCCGCTTCGATATCGTCGCAGCGATCGGACGATGCAAGCACTGCGGCGCGGTCCGCGTCTTCGGAGAGACGATGGTGTACGTTGACGCTCCGGGAATCGTTGTCCGCTGCGCTTCCTGCGAGGGCGTCCTGCTCCGCCTTGTGGAGACTCCCACGCGGTACTGGCTCGATGTGAGCGGGCTCAGCTACCTGCAAATCGACCGCGAGGGCTAAGGTAACGCTCCGCCTGTCCCAGCGGACCCGTTCCGGACCCGTAAGGATTCCAACCGCGACGCCGGACGCCGACGTTGGCATGATGGGGTCATGTCATTGCTCCCCGAACCCCACGCAGAACCCCGCGCACGGATCGGACTCATTGGCGGCACGGGCCTGTACAAGCTGCCCG
This sequence comes from Arthrobacter sp. B2a2-09, assembly GCF_027587375.1. GTDB lineage: Bacteria > Actinomycetota > Actinomycetes > Actinomycetales > Micrococcaceae > Arthrobacter. The sequence goes on along the minus strand of NZ_JAMXIC010000001.1, from coordinate 161,340 downwards.
GGGCCGTCGTGCTCGACACGCTGGACATCCCGACGCCGTTCGGGCCTCCCTCCAGTCCCGTCACTGTCGCCCGGCTGGCCGCACCAGACGGCCCCGGCGGCGAGGGCAACGGCGGCCCGGTGGTCGCATTTCTGAGCCGGCACGGCCGCGGGCACAGCGTTGCCCCGCAGCAGATCAACTACCGCGCCAACCTCTGGGCCCTCAAGAGACTGGGCGTCGAAGCCGTTATCTCCTCCGCGGCCGTTGGGGGCCTGGTTTCCAGCCACGGAACCGGCACTTTTGCCGTACCCGATCAGGTCCTTGATAAGACCTGGGGCCGGGCGGACACCTTCTACGACGGCTCGCTGCCCACCGGGGTGCAGCACCTGCCCGCCGCCGAGCCCTACAGCGCCCTGTTGCGCGCGGCACTCATCGCCGCCCTGGAGCGCCAGGGGGAAGACTTCGCCGGGGCGGCCACCGTGGCCGTCATCAACGGTCCGCGCTTCTCCACCAAAGCGGAGTCCGCGGCCCTTGTTCAGTCCGGTGCGCATCTGATCAGCATGACCCAGTACCCGGAACCGATGCTCGCGGCGGAGTTGAACATGCACTTCGCCGCTCTGGCATTCATTACCGATGCCGACACGGGACACGACGGCTCCGAGCCAGTGACTGCGGAACTGGTGCTGGGCCGCCTGGAGGCCGCGCAGCCGCGGATCCTCGCGGTGTTGTCCGACGCGGTGCGGAATGTGTCCGCGCGGCTGGCCGGCGCTGAGCCAGCGGACGACGGGCCGTGGCGGATGGCGCTCATGCCGGCCGCAGCCGTGGCCACCGTGATGGGCAACGCCGGCCCTGTCCGCCCCGGCACGGGACGAAAAGTGCCGTGAGGATATTGGTCACCGGCGGGGCCGGTTTCATAGGCAGTCATGTCGTCGAAGCCGCCGTGGCCCGCGGCTGGGAGGTCCGGATCCTGGATTCCTTGGATCCGGCAGTGCACCCGGTTCGACCGCCGGGACTTCCCGGAGTGCCTCTGTTCGTGGGCGACGTCGGAGACCCAGCCTCCGTGGCGGAAGCGCTCGCGGGAGTCGACGTCGTCGTCCACCAGGGCGCCAAGGTGGGCCTCGGCGTGGACTTCTTCGACGCTCCGGACTACGTCCGCAACAATGACCTGGCCACGGCTGTGCTCCTGGCAGGCATGGCGGCCTCCGGCATCGACAAGCTTGTCCTGGCTTCCTCCATGGTGGTCTACGGTGAGGGCGCCTACACCGATTCAGCAGGCGGGCCGGTGCGCCCCGGCCCGCGTCTGGTGGAGGACCTGGAGCACGGAATCTTTGACCCCCGCAACCCTGCCACCGGCGAGCTGCTGCTGCCGGCCCTGGTAAGCGAAGACGCGGCCATGGATCCGCGGAACGTCTATGCAGCCTCCAAACTGGCGCAGGAGAATCTGGCTTCCGCGTGGGCGCGCTCAACCGGAGGCACCGCCGTCGCCCTTCGTTATCACAACGTCTATGGCCCTCGGATGCCCAAGAACACCCCCTACGCGGGCGTGGCTAGCCTGTTCCGCTCTGCGCTGGCCCGCGGGGAGGCAGCGCGAGTGTTCGAGGATGGCGGCCAGCGCCGCAGTTTCGTCCATGTAGGAGATGTCGCTGAGGCAAATCTGTTGTCCATTGACGCGTTGGCGGGAGGCCGGATTTCGTCGGGCAGCCTGAGGGCATACAACATCGGCGCCTCAGAGGTCCACACCGTAGGACAGGTGGCGACGATCCTGAGTTCTTTTGCCGAGGGGCCCGAGCCGGTGGTCACCGGCGAATTCCGCCTAGGCGACGTCCGGCATATCACCGCCAGCTCGGCCCGGGCCCGGGCCGAGCTGGGTTGGATCCCCCGGCATGGTTTTGATGACGGAATGCGCGAGTTCGCTACTGCCCCGCTACGCGGGGATCAAAGCTAGACGGCGTGGCCCGGCTTCAAAGCCAGGCTTGGTTGGTGCCCTCCGCAAGCGGCCCGTTCGGGGCCGTCAGAGCACAAACGTCCCGGTTCCGTAAGGATTTCCGCCTGTCGCACCGGGCCTGCGGATTCTACGGTCAAAGGGTGGAGAAAGAGCAAAGCGGTTCACGCGATTCGCACCATGGAATCGGCATTTCCAGCATCCCAAATGGACCGGAGGACGACGACGGCGGTCCACCCTCCGCGCTGGTAGACGTGGTGTTGCCATGCCTCAACGAGCGTTCGGCCCTTCCCAAGGTGCTGGGGGCCTTGCCACCCGGATATCGCGCGATCGTCGTGGACAACGGATCAACTGACGGCTCCGGTGCCCTGGCCGAGAGTCTGGGGGCCACCGTCGTCGACGAAGCGAGGCGCGGCTTTGGCGCGGCGGCGCATGCCGGACTCCTGGCGGCCACGGCCGAGTTTGTGGCCTTTTGCGATTGCGATGGTTCGCTGGACCCTGCCCAACTGGCCCCGATGCTGGAGCTCGTACGCACCGGGCGTGCCGATCTGGTGTTGGGTGCCCGGCGTCCAGCCCGCGGTGCCTGGCCGATCCACGCCCGACTGGCCAATATGGCCCTGAGCCGGCGGTTGCGCCGGCTCACGGGCATCCCTGTCACAGACCTTGGGCCCCTTCGACTTGCCCGGCGCAGCGCACTCCTCGGCCTCGACCTCAGGGACCGACGCAGCGGCTATCCGCTGGAGATGTTCCTCAAAGCCCACCGCGAAGGCTGGCTGGTGACCGAGGTCCCTGTCGACTATGCCCCGCGTCTGGGGAAGTCCAAGGTCACGGGGACACTCCGCGGAACCGTCACGGCCCTCAAGGATATGGGGACGCAGTTGGCATCCGCTTCGCAGCGGACTCAGGCGTTGAAGGGCCGCGGACCGGCGAGCCGACCACCGGCAGATCCCCATGGAGCAACGCCGTGAATCTCACCATCGCCGTCATTGCCAAAGAATGCATCCCGGGCATGGTCAAGACACGACTCATTCCCCCGCTCACCCCGGAGCAGGCCGCAGCCCTGGCTCAGACCAGCCTGAGCCAGACGCTGGAAACAGTGCGATCCCTTCCTGCGGCCCGGCGTTTGCTGGTGTTTGACGGCACGCCGCACCACGGGGACGCTGCTGGTTTTGAAGTATTCGCCCAGAGTGCCGGCGGCCTGGACGAACGACTGGCGGCCATCTGTTCGCTGACGGACGGACCGCTGCTGATTCTGGGCATGGACACCCCCCAGTTATGCGGGGACCAGTTGGCACCCCTGCTGGCGGACTGGGTAACTCCCGCTCCGGTAACGCATCGCGGCGCGTGGTTCGGCCCAGCGTCGGACGGTGGCTTCTGGGCGTTGGGCCTGTACCGGCCCGACGGCGGTCTGCTCCGCGGGGTGGACATGTCCACCCCGCAAACCGGGGCGCACCAATTGGCCCGGCTGGCCGGCGCCGGCCTGGACGTGGGACTGCTACCAGTCCTGAGGGATGTGGACTACTTTGCAGATGCCTTCGCTGCCGCCAGGGAATGTGCCGGAACGCCGTTTGCCCTCGCGGTGGAGAGCCTGGCCACGGGGCGGCCAGCGGCGAGTGTGCCGGTTAAGGCCCTGTCCGCTGCCGCACCCACCCAAAGGGGTGCCTCGCGATGAGCATCCAGGCAGTCCCCAGGGGTCCCCGCGCCCGGGCTGACGGTTTTGCTGCGGGGATGGGCCCGCTTGCCTTGTTTGGCCAAGGCGGGCACGAACCTTACGCCCGTAGCCTGCCCCTCGGCCTGGGGCGCCTGACGCTGCGTCCGGAATCGCCTTGGCGCGAAACCATCGGGCGCGTCCATTTCAACATGCTCGGTTGGTCCGGCCCCGCCACGGCAGACGAACGCGAACTGCTTCGCACCCTCCGTGGGCCCGTTCTCGATGTGGGCTGCGGCCCGGGCCGGATGCTTGAGGCCGCCCGGGAACTGGGGCTAGCCTCCATGGGCGTCGATTCGAGCCCAGCCGCGGTGAAGCTGGCCACCGACCGCGGCGGCGCGGCCATCCTTGGCTCCATCTTTGACCCCGTCCCGCACGAGCGGGGTTGGGGTTCGGCACTGTTGCTGGATGGCAACATCGGCATCGGCGGAAACATCCGGGTGCTGCTTGAGCGTGTTGCCTCACTGCTCGCGCCGGGCGGGCAAGTGCTGGCTGAGGCCGAAGCCCCGGATTTCCTCGATGTAGCCTATCTGGCCGTGCTGGAGGATTCAGACGGACGCGCAAGCGCGGCCTTTCCCTGGGCCCGCGCCGGGTCGAAAGCGCTCGCCTTCCACGCGGCGCGGGCGGGGCTGGATGCCGTGGCCACCCGGACCGTTCAGGACCGGGTCTTTCTGACCTTGGAACGGCGGCCGTAAAGTCCGACGGCGGCCACAACAGCCGCCGAGGCCACCGCCAGGACCACCCAAAAGACACCCAGGGCCAGCGCATAGTCCCCCTGCAGCACGGTGCCGTTGACGCCGCTGCCCGGACCGCTTGGCTCGAGCACCTGCTGGGCGCGGATCAGCGGGGCTGCCACCAATGTCACCAGCGCCCCCACCAGAAGGGCTCCGCGCACTATCCCCTGTTGAACGGGGCCAAGCCCATACGTCAACCTCGACAATCCGCCCCCGGCCAGCGTTGTCAGCGGGACCAGCACGCCGTCGTGCACCAACAACGCCACGGCAAGCCAGGCCGCCACGCCGATCAGCTGGACAGGCGGCACGTTCGCCAGGAATCCGAAGATCGCGTAACCGAGGGCAGCCAGGCCCAGGACGCCCAATGCTGCCCGTACCCACCAGACGGTCCTGCGTCGTGCCGGTGCCGACGGACCCACCACGGGCAGTCGCATCAGATCACCTCCACTTTATGCACCCATTTGGTCTGCAGGACTCCGGGACGGCCGGGGGCGATGATTCGTGCCGGATAGCCATGGTCGAGGTCCAGTGGTTCGCCGTTGAGTTCGAGCGCCAGCAATGTCTGCTCGTCCTGGCTATACGCGGCGGGCATGAAGGATCGCCCGTAGACGCCGCCCTTCTCCATGCTGGAAATCTGCAGTTCGGCATCAGCCGGGGCGCCCACCGTTGCCATCAGGTCCCTGATTCGGACACCGCGCCACTGGGCTCCTTGGCTCCAGCCTTCCACGCAGGCGATGGGCAATCCGTAGCTGTACTGCGGCAACGCGGCGAGCTGTGCCAGCGTGAACGTCTTCTGCACCGGTCCCGAGGACACGGTCAGGACCCAGTCGGGGGCAAGCGCAGCGTCCGCCACACCGGCCTGGGCGGCGGTCCTGTTGATGGGGACGGCCTGCGGGCCGGTATCCATTCGGCGCGCCGCGAAGAGGTTCAAGCCCGACAGCCAGGCGAAGGACTGGCCCGCAGTCGTCAAGACGACGACGCCGGTGCCCGCGGTGATTGCCGTCAGGAACCCCCTGCGGCTCCAGCCGTGCCCGGGTCCAGGCTTCACGGCAGCCGTAACTGTTTTGCCGTCCGGCCCTCCCCCCTCCGTGTCCGCGGCGATAGCGGCCTCGTCCGCTCGGCGGCTCCAATGCGCCAGGATGAGGGGCATCTTGACAGCGATATGAAGCGCCAAAGACCCGATGATGACCCAGGCCAGCCAATAGTGGACATCCCTGAAGGAAAACGGCCAGGGATACCACTGGAAAGTGTTGAGCAATCCGATGGTGACTTCCACCAGCGAAGAAGCCACAAAGAGCGCGATCGAGACCCGCTCCAGTGAGTGCACCACGGACTTTAGCGGCGGCCAGCGCAAGAGTTCGGGATATACGGACCATAGCTTGGCCGCCAGGAGGGGGATGGAAGCTATCCCGGTGGTGACGTGGATGCCCTGCGTAGCCACGTAAAGCCACACGGGACGGGTAAGGAAAAACATCCAAGCCGGCGGATCCTGCAGAAGGTGGCTGAACAGCCCGGTCAAGAAGCACACAGTGAAGGCAAGGCCGAGCCAACGGCCCAGCACCACCGTCAGCCGCCTGCTGCGCAAGGGCGAGGAGAACCGTCCGTTCACCGCTTCCATCCGCTGTTGGAGGAAGTGGTCAATCTGTCCATACCTCGATCACACCACCAAGACCCTCCCGTCGTCCCGGTCCAGACCTTACGAAAGGCAAACAGTCCCTTGGATTCGTCGCCCGCCGGCCTGCAAGTGATGCAGGATCAAAGAGTGAGCGAATCAACACCCGGGCGCGCGTCCGGCCCAGTCGGGAGCAGCTCGGCCGGGAGCAGCTCGTCGGGAATGCGGCCGCCACACACCGGCACTGCGGCTGCGGCGGTGGCACTCGCTCTGGTCGCATTGCTGGCCGGGGTCCTCTGGTGGACGGTCACCAACGACCCAGCCGCGGAATGGGTGTCCCCCCTTGGCACGCTGGCCGCCTGGACCGTCTTCATCCCGGCGGCACTGGTGGCGCGCCGGATCACGGCACGGTACGCCGCCGCCGTCGTGCTCCTCGGGTCCCTGTTGGTGGGAGCCGCCGCCATCGCGGCACCGCCGGCCACCAGCAACGACTCTGCGCGCTATGCGTGGGACGGCATCGTCCAGAAAGCCGGAATCTCCCCTTATGCCCACGTTCCGGCGGACGAGATGCTGCGGCCGCTGCGGCCGGCCTGGCTGTTCCAGGACCCCGGACCGGACGGAACCTGCCATGCCAATCCCTTCCCGACGGGCACCGAGACCACCACCAACATTCCGGGCGGCGGCACCCTGTGCACGGCCATCAACAGGCCCGCCGTGCCCACCGTCTATCCGGCGGCGGCGGAGCTGTATTTCCTGGCCGTGCGGCTCATCCCCGGTTCCGAAGTGGGGTTCATCGCCTTTCAGCTGGCCGGGCTGCTGCTCAGCCTCGCCATAACGGTGGCGCTGCTTGCGTTCCTCCGCCGCACCGGAAGGCCCGTACACCAAGCCGTGTGGTGGGCATGGTCTCCGCTGGTGGCCTTTGAAGCCATCAACGGTGCGCACGTGGATGCGTTGGGCACCGCTCTGGCCTTGGCGGCGGCGCTGCTGCTGGTGGGCGGGCGCACACTGGGTTCCGGAGCGGCCTTTGGCGCGGCGGTGGCCACCAAGCTCATTCCGGCCATCAGCGCCCCGGCGATGCTGTACCGGCGGCCGCTCCGCTTCGTGGCTGCGGCCGTGGCTACATTCGCCGCGGCCTACGTGCCATATGTCCTCGCCAGCGGTTGGGCAGTAGTGGGCTTTCTGCCCGAATACCTTCGCTCGGAGGGATATGACGGGCAGGACAGCCCGCGCTTCACCCTGTTGAAGCTGGTGCTCCCGTCTAGTTGGGCAGCGCCGGCCGCCTTGGTGCTGCTGCTCGGCCTGTCCTTTTACGTATGGCGGACCACCGACTCGGTCCGGCCTTGGGACGGGCAGGTCTTGATGGTCGGAGGAACGCTGCTGATCGTCTCGCCCAGCTACCCCTGGTACGCGCTGCTGCTCTTGCCGTTCGTGGTGCTGAGCGGTCGTTACGAGTTCACGGCCATCGCTCCCGTGCTGGCGCTTATGTATTTCACCGGGGCCGAACCCTACGGCCAGTTGACAGCGAGAGTGGGCCTGGGCGCCGTCGTCGTTCTTCTGGTGGTTGCCACGGTGGCGAGGCGACGGTCGCGGCAATTCCGACGGGTTAGTAATCCATCAGATGGACTAAATGCTTGCCTGTCGTACTGGGATAAGGGATGATTCACGGACTGAGGGTGCACGTGACTCAAAAGGACGTTTACCGCGGAATATGACGGAACTTTCGGGGGGACCTGATCCGGGACTCCGCCCGATACCGTCTGTGAGGGACGAGCCGTCCTTGATGGGAGGCCAGCAATGGCTGGCATGTTTGAACTGTTCATCGATACGGACCGTTGTACCGGTTCCGGTTGAGGTCGGGGGAATGACTGAGCCTTTTTCGAGCACGCCCGTTCTTTCATACCGTGATCTGCTCGAGGGATCGCCTGACCCGCTGCTGATGATCGATTCCGGCGGCGCGATTCGATTCTTCAATGCCGCAGCCGAGCGTCTTTTCGGCCATCGACGGGAGTGGTTGCTGGGCCGGCACTACCGCACGCTATTGCCGGGCCGGCTCCAAGGACGCAGTGAAGGCCAATGGGACGTTTTCGCCGGCGATCCGCGGATGCGGCTGGCCAATGCGGGTCTGGAACTATTCGGTCTGCGGCGTGACGGCACAGAGTTCCCCATGGAGGTCAACCTCGCACCGGTGACCGCTTCCCTGAACAACGTTGTGGCGACGGTCCGGGACGTAAGTGAACGCAAACGCAGCGACGCTGCGCTGCGCGAGGCGCTGTCATTAGTCAGCGCAACGCTTGAATCTACGGCCGACGGAATCCTGGTCGTGACCGCGGGCGGGAAGATCGCAGGGGCGAATGAACGGTTTGCCACCATGTGGGGCATCAGCAAGGATCTTCTCGACTCCCACGACGACAGCAAAGTCATGGCCTTTGTCCTGAACCAACTCACAGACCCGGAAGCCTTCGCGGCGAAAGTCCAAGACCTTTACGCCGATCCAGGCGCCGAGAGCCTGGATTTGTTGCACTTTCGCGACGGACGCACTTTTGAGCGGTATTCACGGCCCCAAAGGGTATCCGAATCCATCGTCGGGCGGGTCTGGAGCTTCCGCGACATCACCGCCCGGACTCAGGCACAAGACCAGGCCCGGACGGCGCTGGCGGAACTTGCCCGTCAAGCCGAAGAGCTCAAGCTTCTCGCCTTCCGGGACCACCTCACGGGGCTGGCCAACCGGGCATTGTTCCGTGACCGGCTTGAACATGCACTGGCCTCAACCGACCGTCTCGGGATCCATGTCCTGCTCCTCGATCTAGATGATTTCAAGGAAGTCAACGATGTCCTGGGCCATCAGGCCGGAGACGAGATGCTCATCGAGGTCGGCCGCCGGTTGCTGCCCTGCGTGGGCCCGGGCGATACTGTCGCCCGGCTAGGCGGAGACGAATTCGTCATCCTCCTGACCTCCACTCCGGACCCGGCACCTGTGGCGGCCCGCCTCGTGAATGCGCTGAACGTCCCCTTCATCCTTCACGGGCGCGACCTCCGTCCCGGCGTCAGCATCGGTCTGATCAGCGCCGACGACGTGCTTCATGCCCCGGATCTGATGCGGCGTGCGGACATTGCGATGTACGCAGCAAAGGCCGCGGGCAAGAACCGTTGCCTGCGCTTCCATCCTGACATGATGACGGCCCTGCTCGCCCGCACAGACCTGGAAGCCGGGATTCGGACCGCGGTTGAACACGGAGAAATCACGGTCCATTACCAGCCTGTGGTCGACGCTGCGTCCGCCACGGTCACCCAGGTCGAAGCACTGGTCCGTTGGGAGCGCCCCGACGGGCTCACCCCGCCCTCGGACTTCATTCCCGCAGCCGAAGCCTCAGGGCTGATCAATGCGATCGGCCACGAAGTGCTGACCCAAACCTGCACCCAGTTGCAGCCCTGGCTCCTGAAGAACGGCAACCGTGCCGTGGCCGTGAATGTTTCAGCCGTCCAGCTGCGCGAACCCGGCTATGCCCGCGGCGTCTTGGAAACGTTGTCTGTCGCCGGAATTCAGGGAAACCAGCTGATCCTGGAAGTCACCGAGAGTGTCTTCCTTGACCCCGCACCCCACATCACCGCCCAGCTGACTCTGCTGCGGGGTAAAGGCATCCGGGTTGCCTTGGATGACTTCGGCACAGGCTATTCCTCTCTTGGACGTCTCCAAGAGTTGCCGGTCGACATTCTCAAAATCGACCGCTCGTTCGTCTCCGTCATTCACACCGGAGAGGAAGACCTGCCAATCCTGGCCTCGATGGCAGTGATGGCCCACCATCTCGGACACCGCATCACCGCAGAGGGCGTCGAAACCCCCGAACAGGCGCGACACCTGCTCCAGCTCGGCTGCGACTCCCTCCAGGGCTACCTCTTCTCGCACCCGGTACCACCCCTAGAGCTTCCCGCCGCCATCCGCGACGCCACTGAACGCATCAAAGACCTTCGCCTCACGATTTAGTCCGGGACTGAGTTGTCCTGCGGCCCCATTGGGGGCATTCCCTCGCATGACACTCACGGGGCCTGGACGGGAAGCTGACTCCTACTTCAGCAGGTGAACGACCGTCGTTTCAGTGTGTGCCGGATCGGGTGTCGGATCTCCGTAGATCTCCCAGGAGTGTCCGGCAGACTCCCTATGATTCGCCGCCATCCACTCCTCGATCGCGTTGTATGCCTCGTTCATGCGGTGGTACGGCCCATGATGGACTGCTACGGCAGCCTCGCCCCCGGGCGTTTCGGTCGCGTACACCTCGCCCGCCGTTTCAAAGGTGCGCGTGACTTCGACGCCGAAGTCGCACAGAAGGGGCGCGCCAGGCTTGATCGAGTGGTGGTAGACGAAAATGTTGTGGCCGTCCGTCCACAGACCCGGCTGACTGCGAATGAAGTCCCAGACTTTGCCTACCGCAGGCCCCCATGCCGAGCCAGCTTCATTCGGTGGGACCTCACGCCGGACAGCGGCCAGCGGGCGGGGGTGGACAGTCTGTACGACGACGGGGACCGACATGCCGCGAGTGTACCTCACACCGCCCGCGCCACGTAGGGATCGGCGCGGTCCGTCGGCTAGTACTTGTCCGCAGAGTCGACGGATTCCCCCACGGTGATCTCGGGAGCCACGTTCGGGTCGCCGCCCACCGAACCGATGAATGCCTGGATCTCGGGATCACCGAAGAATTTCTGGAATGCCTCTGTCGATTCCCATTCGTCGACCACAAGGACGAACCCGTCCCCGACCGCGAACTGGTGGTGTATCGCGCCTGCCGCCCGACCGCGCTCGCCCCACTGGCGGTACTCGTCCGCGCGCTCCTCGAGCGATTTGGCGAAAACGCTCGTGTCACCGGAAATTTTGCTCGCAATGATGACGGACATGATTTGACCTCCTATGGCCTGGACTCAGCTCGTGGCAGCCGGCCACACGACGATGCGCCTGAACGGTCTGACACGTGGAAGAGCGTACTCACTCCGCGTAGCAACCGCCTGAGTGGCCACTACTTGTCATTCGCCGCGATCTGTCCAGGGGTTCTCTAGTTACTGAACCCGGATAGGATCTCTGGGAACCCTGCTCCCCGAACGATCCTGAAAGAACAGCGCCGCATGCCGCACCTTGACCCCGCCCTCCCGCTCCACACCTTGCCGCAGATGCTCCTGGACGTTGCCGCCGTCGAGCGCAATATCGACATCAAAGAGGCCTGGACACGAGAGCGGGGCATGGTGCTGGCCCCGCACATCAAAACCACCATGACGGGCGAGATTGTCCGCCGGCAGTTGCCCGGCTCCTGGGGCGTGACCGTGGCGACCACCGCTCAGGCCGCGCAGGCCATCGAGTGGGGTGCCACCCGGATCCTCATCGCGAACGAGATGCTGTTCCGCGGCCACCTCGAGCAGTTGCGTGCCTGGCTGGCGGCCTCGCCGGAGCTGGAGATTTACTGCCTGGCCGATTCGGCGGTGGGCGTCCGTGCCATGGCCGAGGTGTTCGAGGGCTCGCCGCGGCCGTTGAACGTACTGATCGACGTCGGAACCCCCGGCGGCCGCACCGGGATCCGCAGCGAGGCCGAGGCCGGGCCCCTGGCCGATGAGATTCTCGTCGCCAGCGGCCTGCTGCTGGCCGGCGTCAGCGCCTACGAGGGTGTGGCACCGAACACCCGGACGGCTGAAAACCTGGCCGGGATCGATTCGCACTGCCGCTTGGCCCGCGACATTTTCGATGAACTGCACCCCGCTTTCGAGGTGGAGCTGCCGGTCTTCAGCAACGGCGGCTCCGCGTTCCAGGACCGTGCGGCCGCTTTCCTGCCGCACAGCGCCTCCGTCAATGTGTTGCGTTCAGGCTGCTATGTAGTGCACGACCACGGCACTTACCAGAGCGTCTCCCCGGTCCCCGGCCTCACCGCCGCGGCGGTGGTGCGGGCGCTGGTCATCTCCGCCCCGGAAGCCGGGCGCGTGGTCCTGAACGCGGGCAAGCGCGAGTTGGCGTACGACGCCGGCCTGCCGGTGATCGTCTCCCGGTACCGTAACGGGGCCTTCCTGTCCGCCGGTGCAGGCGCCAGGCTGACGCGCCTCTTCGACCATCACGCCATCGTGGACGACGCCGAAGGCCTGCAGGTCGGCGACACCGTGGACCTGGGCATCTCGCACCCCTGCTCGCTGTTCGACCGCTGGCGCGAGGTAGTGGCAGTCAGCGATGACGCCGTCGAAACTTGGCGGCCTGTGTTCTAAACGGTGCTCCAAGCAGCTGACATCCGGAGGTGTGCGAAGCCCCGCGACTAAGAGGGTCCATGGCAGAAACTATCGGCCATTGCCATACTCTTTGGTTTCCCAAGGGAAGGATTCGACGCGCTTCAGTCCCTTCTGAATCTCCTTGGCTTGCGATTCAAGCCCGAGATCCGCAAGGTGTCCTAAGCCGTAGGTGAGCCACTTTCGTCCGAATTCCCTCTGCACCAGCGACAGGGCAGGCTTCCTTGAGGTCCAGAGCCCGTACGACACGCTGGCGAGGCGTCGGCCGCGCATCGAACCATCCCTGGATCAGCTCTGCCGGAGAGCTCTTCACCGTGACGCTGAGCTGCGCATGGCGGACCGGCCGACTCCGAACCAACTGCGAATAGAGTTCGCCCCCAGACCGATCAGCCAATTTACACACTGTAGCAAAACAGCGAAATTTCATTACAGTGTGCGTATTTCAGGGTTCTTCTATCAACTCCAAACTAGGTACGTACCACTCAGCGATTACCGCGCTGAATGCAAACTGAAGGAGAACCTTGAACATCACCGAGCACTGGATCAACGGACGCTACTTCCCGGCAGCCGGACGAACGGCACCGGTCACGAACCCGGCAACCGGAAAGGTGCTCGGCGAAGTCGCCTTGGCTACCGAGGACGAGAGCAATGCCGCCATCGCCGCCGCGACGGCAGCCTTTCCAGCGTGGCGGGACACGTCCTTGACCCGGCGCACCCAAATCCTTTTCGCTTTCCGGGAGCTACTGAACGCCCGCAAGGGCGAGGTCGCGGCCATCATCACTTCAGAGCACGGGAAAGTCTTGGATGATGCCCTCGGTGAAGTCACGCGCGGTCAGGAAGTTGTCGAATTCGCCTGCGGGATCGCACACCTGCTTAAAGGCGGTTACACAGAGAATGCATCCACGAAAGTGGACGTCCACTCCATCCGCCAGCCCTTGGGGCCCGTAGCCATTATCAGCCCCTTCAACTTCCCCGCCATGGTACCGATGTGGTTCTTCCCCATTGCAATCGCAGCGGGCAACACAGTGGTGATCAAACCCAGCGAAAAGGACCCTACGGCTCTCAATTGGATCGCGGAACTCTGGAAGGAAGCCGGGCTGCCTGACGGAGTCTTCAATGTCCTCCACGGCGACAAGGTGGCTGTCGACACGCTGTTGACGCACCCGGACATCAAGGCCGTTTCTTTTGTCGGCTCCACCCCGATCGCGAAATACGTCTACGAGACGGCCACCGCCCACGGGAAGCGGGTTCAATCCCTGGGCGGTGCGAAGAATCACATGATCGTCCTGCCCGACGCAGACTTGGACCTCGCCGCCGATGCAGCTGTCAACGCCGGGTTCGGCTCTGCCGGCGAGAGGTGCATGGCGATATCCGCGCTTCTCGCCGTCGGCGACATTGGCGACGAGTTCGTGGCGAAGATCGCAGCTCGCGCCAGCTCGCTTCGCACCGGTGACGGTCTACGGGGCTGCGACATGGGCCCTCTCGTCACCGCGGCACACCGCGACAAGGTGGCCGGCTACATCGACGCCGGCGAGGCTGCAGGCGCCACCATCGTCGTCGATGGCCGAGGTGTCTCCCCCGATTCAGACGGGGAGGGCTATTTCCTCGGACCGACGCTCTTCGACAAAGTGAGCACGGACATGTCTGTTTACACCGATGAGATCTTCGGCCCCGTCCTCTCTGTCCTCCGCGTCGAGTCATACGACCAGGCCCTGGAGATCATCAACGCCAACCCTTACGGCAACGGGACCGCGATCTTCACGAACGACGGCGGAGCCGCCCGCCGCTTCGAGAACGAGGTGGAGGTCGGCATGGTGGGCATCAACGTCCCGGTCCCCGTTCCGATGGCCTACTACTCATTTGGAGGCTGGAAGAACTCGCTCTTTGGCGACACCCACGCGCACGGCAGCGAAGGCGTCGGTTTCTTCACGCGCGGCAAAGTGGTTACCTCCCGCTGGTTGGACCCGAGCCATGGTGGCATCAACCTCGGCTTCCCTCAGAACGCATAAATCAGAACCTCTCAGAAGCTTTCCGACAGGACAACCCCCCCATGACCTCCACCCTTGAAGCCCCCCGCGTCTTCGGACAAGCCGAACGCCATGCTGCGCTCCACGCCTACGAGATGGACCGCAAACACGTCTTCCACTCCTGGTCCGCGCAGGACACCCTCGATCCGATGGTCATCGCCGCCGCCGAGGGCGCCTACGTCTGGGACGGAGGCGGCAATAAATATCTGGACTTCTCGTCCCAGCTGGTCAACACCAATATCGGCCACCAGCACCCTGCCGTCGTCGCCGCCATCATCGCACAGGCCGCGAAACTCTGTACCATCGCCCCAAGTTACGCCAACGACGCTCGCTCCGAAGCCGCGCGTCTCATCGCCGAACGCACCCCCGGAGAGCTGGACCGGATCTTCTTCACGAACGGCGGCGCAGACGCCAATGAGCATGCTGTCCGGATGGCAAGGCTGCACACCGGACGACAGAAGGTCCTCTCCGCCTACCGCTCCTACCACGGTGGTACGCAGCTCGCAATCAACTTGACGGGCGACCCCCGTCGATGGTCCAGCGACACCGCCACTACAGGCACCGTCCATTTCTTCCCGCCCTACCTGTACCGCACGGCATTCCACTCCACAACGGCGGAGGAGGAAAGCCAGCGCGCTCTGGAGCACCTCGAACAGCTGATCAGCTTCGAGGGGCCAGCCACCATCGCGGCACTCATCCTCGAATCAATTCCAGGCACCGCGGGCATCTACATGCCGCCGCCGGGCTACCTGCAGGGAGTCCGCGAACTGTGCACCAAGGACGGTATCGTCTTCATCGCCGATGAGGTCATGGCCGGCTTCGGCCGCACGGGCAAATGGTTTGCCGTAGAGCATTTCGACGTGGTCCCGGACCTGCTCACCTTCGCCAAGGGCGTCAACTCCGGTTACGTCCCGCTCGGCGGCGTCGCGATCAGCCCCGAGATCGCCGCAACGTTCGGTAAACGCGCCTACCCCGGCGGCTTGACCTATTCGGGACACCCACTCGCTGCGGCAGCGGCCGTCGCTACCATCAACGCGATGGAGGCGGAGCAGATTGTCCAGCACGCGGCACACCTAGGTGAGGAAGTCATCGGCCCTGCCCTTCGAGGATTCACGGAACGCCACCCCTCCGTCGGCGAAATCCGCGGAACCGGGGTGTTCTGGGCCATCGAACTTGTCAAAGATCGCGTCACCCGCGAACCAATGGCCCCCTACGGAAGCACCAGTCCCGAGATGAATCAACTCGTCACCGAGTGCAAGGCGCGGGGACTTCTGCCATTTGCCAATTTCAACCGCATTCACGTCGTTCCCCCCTGCAACATCACCGTGAAGGATGCTGACGCAGGCCTGAAGATCCTGGATGACGTGCTCTTCATTGCGGACTCGAACACAGCCGGCGCCTAGCAGGCGGTCAGGCCGAGTCGGCCAGGAAGTCCACCAGGACTTCCGCTGCGATATTGACTCTCTGGCCCGGGTTTAGCTTGTGTAGACACTGTGTATCGATAAGGGCGTGGATTTATACACTATGTTTATGCTGATTGATCTGGCCCACATACTTGCCCTTCCGGTCGTACAGAAGGGGGATCCGGAGATCCTGTCCGGGCAGGACAGGCTTGATGCGCCCGTGCGATGGGTCCATGTGGCGGAACTGCGCAACTTGACCGGATTATTGGAAGGCGGAGAGCTCGTGCTGAGCACCGGTCTTGCCTTCGAGGAATCCGCGGTCGAAGCAGGTCAGTATCTGGGAGAGCTCGCTTTGCATGGGGCCGCAGGAGTCATAGTGGAAATCCTGGAGGACAGGCCTGCGGCAGCCAAAGCGCTCCGAATTGCTGCGAGTTCCGCTGACATACCGGTCGTCCTGGTGAGAAAACCGGTCCGTTTCGTCGAAATCACCGAGAATGTCCACAAGCTCATCGTCGGTGCTCAACTGGAACGTGTCGAGAAGGCCCGACATGTCCATGAGGTCTTCACACTGCTGAGCTTGGAAAGTGCGAGTGCCGATGAGATCGTAGCCCAGGCAGCGCAACTGATTGGGGCCCCCGTTGTCCTCGAGAACATTTCTCACTTAGTGGTTGCCTTCGACAGCGCAGGCATTCCCGCCGGTGAGATACTTCGCGACTGGGAGAGTCGCTCTCGAGTCGTGCATTTGCGAGAGGAAACAACCCGTTCGGGCGAGGAAAACTGGCTGCAGACTCCTGTGGGCCTCCGTTCGCAACGTTGGGGACGCCTGATCGTACCGGTGGCACTCTCGAATGATCCAGAAGCGTCGATGGTTCTTGAACGGGCCGGCCAAGCCCTGTCAATCAATAGGCTCGCCGAGCGGGACCAGAGGGAGCTGGGACACCAAGCTCGTGCCGGTTTGATGCATGAACTCCGTCAGCCTCGATCACTCACCGAATCTGAAGCACAAGCGAGGGCCGGAGCACTCGGCCTGCGAAGTTCGACATCTTATGTCCCGGTGGTCTTTCGCCTGGATCCAGTGAGCAGCGAGGGTCCTATCGCGCTTCAACGCCGGGAACGCGCGCTCTTGGAATCAGTTAACCGCTCCCTTCAGTCACTCAAGTTCTCAGCCCTGGCCGCCAGCCTGCATACAGGCACGGTTGCCGTCTTGCTCGGCCTGCAACCTCAACAGACGGAAGACCAGACCGTGGCCCGAATATGCTCAGAGCTCGATACTTCCGCCGCCGAGAGCGCGGAAGATCTGCGGTGGGTGACCGGTATTGGGCGTCCTCGAAGCTCCCTGCTGCTTTCAGCAGCTGGGCTTGATGAGGCGAACCATGTAGCAGAAGCTGCGAGCACCCTGCAGAAGAGGGACAAACCCTTCTACAAAACCTCTGACATCCGCTTGCGGGGACTGCTTGCCCTTCTGCTGAATGACCCCCGCGTCCAAACCTTCGTGGAGGGCGAGTTGGGCGGCATTCTTGGAGCCGACGAGACGGAGGAGTTGGAGCTGCTTGAGAAGTTCTTGGAGGTTCAGGGCAACAAAGCGGAACTCGCCCGGAGCAGCTATCTGAGCCGCCCCACCCTTTATGCACGCTTGGTTCGGCTCGAGAAGCGGCTGGGCGTGCAGCTGAACTCGCAGGAGTCTCGAACCTCACTCCACGTCGCCCTCCTGCTCTACCGCTTGCGAGGCCTTTCAACGTAGTACTGGGCATGCCGATGCCCTGCTGGGTCTTGCCAGCAGGGCATCGGCATGGAGTCTGGCACAGCGGTCGCGCCGGCTAGCTCAGCTAACGTTGCCGGCTTTTCCGCGCTTGGATACCAGGAGTCCGGCGACGAAAGCGGCGGGAGGGATGAGGGCGAGGACCACGCTCACCTCGGGAGGGCAACTCGTCACAAGAACGAAATTGGTGAGGACGAGAATCATGCAGCCCGTGACGGCCACGGTGGAAATCATGGGAGCAACGCGCCCCTTCCAGATCGACGTGGCAAGCTCCGGGTGGGCAGCAAAGAACTTCACTACCGCAATGGATGTGACAATGAGCAGCATCATCATCCCCACCGTTGCTACGCCTGCCATGGAGCCGAATACGATCACCAGCGGGTCAATGGAAAAGACAGAAAAGACGCCAACAAGCAAGGCCGCTGTGAGGCTCTGGACGAGCGAAGAAGTAGACGGGGAGTCATGCTTGGCATGCACGGTGGCCAGCCTGGCAGGCAGGTGCTTTTCGCTGGCGAGTGTGAACTGGTAGCGAGCGATGACGTTGTGGAATGACAGCACGCACGCAAAGAGGCTAGTCAAGAGCAGGATGTTCATGATGTCATGCCCGACCGTGCCGATATAGGTCTGCGCAGCGTCAAGCATGAACGAGCCCGGATTCGCCGTCGCTTCCTGCACGACGCGGCTGGGACCCCATCCTTCGACGAGCGCCCAGCTAGATATTGCATAAAACACCCCAATGACAGCCACCGCAATGTACGTAGCGCGCGGGATTGTCTTCTCAGGCGTCCTTGCTTCGTCACGGAAAACCGCGGTGGATTCGAAACCCATAAAACCGGTCAACGCGAAGAGGATGGCGACTCCAATTGGGCCCGAGAAGATTGCGGCCGGGGTAAATGAGACCGCACTCAGGCCTTCTGCCCCTCCGCTCAAGAAGATGGACGAATCCATAACAAGAACGATGCCGATCTCCAAGACCAGGGCAACTCCTAGAACCTTTGCGCTGAGATCTATGTTGCGGTAGCCCAGGTAGGCGACCACTAGCAAGGCCAAGCCGCTGTACAGCCACCATGGAAGGGTGGGCCCTCCGAGTGATTCCACAAAGGCCGCCACGGACCCGCCTAAGTATCCATAGACTCCAACCTGGATCGCCGTATACGCCACGAGCGCTACGTACGCCGTCCCAAGGCCGAAACGATCCCCCAGGCTTTGCCGTACGTACGCGTAAAACGCACCCGCGCTCTTCACATGGGGGGTCATGGTCAAGAAGCCCACCGAAAAGACTGCGAGCACCAATGCAGCTATCACGAAGCCTGTAGGGGCGCCGGCGCCATTGCCGTTTGCGATGGCGAGCGGAACGTTGCCGCCTATGACCGTCAAAGGGGCTGCGGCCGCTATGACCATGAACACGATGCTCGCCGTTCCGAGCTTTCCGGAGAGTCTGGCCTGCGGAGCGACCCGCGATTTCAAGGTGGTTTCCATTTTTCCATTTCCTAGACGTGTGACGCGGGTCTCAGTCACTTCAGTGTGGTGGAGAAAGGACAAGGCGGATAGCTGCACCTTGTAAATGCCCGCTTCATTTTTCATGCAGGTTGTAAAACAAGTCTCATGATCTTATGGACGGAGCGAAAAGGATCCCGTAGCCGCGGCGAAAGCCGGATGCTGCGGACCCCTGGCTCCTTCGGAAGAAACGGTCCCTCGACGGAATCCGGCTAACGGAGAGCGCGCTTAAGGCCGCGCCTCGAGGGCTTGGCAGAGAGGCTTCGACCCAACGCTCAAGCCGCCACCCGGCTCAGGCAGTACCGAGCTGCGGGTCAGGTCCCCTGAACATTTCAATGCGAAGGTCCTCAAGATAGGGGTTTTCCTTCTGCCCTCTCGCAACGACGTCGGTGTCGATGTCCGCGATGATCAATGCCCGATCTCGGTCAGCACGTGCAAGCACCGTTCCGTCTGGACCGCAGATACTGCTTCCGCCGACGTACGCAGTTGAACCCTCTTGTCCAATGTGGTTGATATAGGCGACATACACCTGGTTTTCCCAGGCGCGGACTCGGATGAGATGGTCTGCCACGAACCTGAAAGGTTCCATCTGTGCGGTTGGTACGGCCACCAGATGTGCGCCCTCGAGCGCCGCCGCACGCACATTTTCAGGGAATTCCACGTCATAGCAAATGAGCAGAGCAATTTTGACTCCTGAATACTCCACCATGGAAACCGGGGCGCGGCCTTGAATGAACATCGATCGATCCAGGTCACCGAACAAGTGCGTCTTGGAATGCGCTACCAGCGGGACCCCAGATGAATCGATCAGCACGGCCGCGTTCACGACGCCTTGATCAGTGCCCAAGGGCAATCCAACCAATATTGCAATTCCGTGTCGTTTCGCAATCTGGGCGACTAGGCCGACTAAGTCCAGCCCGGCAAACTCAGCAACACGGGCTTCTCCGATGTCATAACCAGTGACGAACATCTCTGGGGTGATGAGCAAACCGGCGCCCGCTGCGAGCGCCTGGGCCGCTGAATTGTCGAGTTCATCTAGATTGGCTTGCAACTGCCCGGGGCTGCCAGCAGTCTGCAGACCTGCAACGCGTAACACAGACATTTTCATCCTCTCCTGTCGCAAAGGACAGGCTTTGGGAGCTCACAGTCGGGCAGAGGTTCCGCCCAGCCAGCCCATCCCAAATGATCCCCTGCGGAGCCGTGGTTCCAGCACTGGGCGTCGGAACCATCCGCGCCCCTGTCCCTGTTGCTTATTCGTCTAACAGCCATGAGGAGCATCATCTAATGATCGGACAGCCCGGGGCCGTCAGCAATTTACAGGGTGTCACACAGCGGGTCAGATATCTTACGCTGTGACGACCGGCGCTTCGTGTTCCAGACCTGCTCCTTTCTCAATGAGCGAGCAGGGCACCTTGAGCCGGAAGGCGCGAAGGAAGTGGAGACCTCCATGAGCTACGACCTGTCGAGCACAGCGATTCTGCTGGTCGACCCATACAACGACTTCATCAGCGAGGGCGGTAAGCTGTGGCCTCGGGTGAAGGCGATCGCCGAGGAGGTGCGGCTGCTCGAACATCTTCACGCGGTGGTTTCGACCGCACGGGCTCGGGACTACAAAGTCATCTTCGTTCCCCATCACCGCTGGGAGCCGGGTGACTACGTCGCCTTCGACAACCCAACGCCCTACCAGCTCGGATCGGCCAAGGCCCAGGTCTTCGCCAAAGATAGCTGGGGCGGATCATTCCACGACGCCTTCCAGCCCCGGCCGGGTGAAATCGTCATCCACGAGCACTGGGGATCGAGCGGCTTCGCCAACACAGACCTCGACCTGCAGCTCAAGCAACACGGCATCCGCCGTATCGTCCTGATCGGTCTGGTCGCGAACACCTGCCTTGAAGCGACCGGTCGCTTCGGTATGGAACTCGGTTACCACGTCACCTTGGTCACCGACGCGACCTCCGCATTCAGCCCGGAAGCGATGCACTCCGCCCACGCCATCAACGGGCCCACCTACGCCCACGCGATCATCACGACCGACGAACTGATCGCGCAGCTTTCGGCCTGAACGCCACACCTAGGCAGCCTGGGGTGGGTGTGTTCCAGCCTTATACCCAGTCAGTGCAGCCGCTGCTGCCAGTCAGCCGGGACGCGTGAGGCTGGGGCCGGAACGCCTTGATCGAGCGGGTGATGCGCCGGGGGTTCAAGTTCCGGTCCGGCGAAAAATTCGGAGCTGGGATAGTTGAAGAACCAGTCCTCGCCCGGTTCGAAGCTGCGGATGACCGGGTGGCCGGTGGATTGTGCATGGGCTGTAGCGTGTTGCCCTGGCGAGTTGTCGCAACAGCCGATGTGCCCGCACTGGGCGCACCGCCGCAGATGCAGCCACCAACCTCCGATGGCCTCGCATTCAACGCAACCAGGTCCGCTGGGTGGAATCGACACATCGATTCCTTGTTTTGCATTCATTGTGGCTTCCCTCGTATTGGAGTGCCTTTAGACCACCCACTACTTTACGCCCCGGCTATTCCGCGCGGAGGGAGCGTCGGCCGAACGGCGAACCGTCCCCTGGTCCCGACTGTTGGCCTTGTCGCCCGCGTCGCCAACGGGCCGGATCCGCCTCCAGAGCGGCGCGGTCCCAGTGTCCCGTTTTCGCGGCCGCCTCATAGGTGGATTGCAGGAACCGCAACAGCATCCGGTCGGGGTCCGACGCCGTGCGGACGTTCTCGTACGGGAGGAGGTACAGCCTGCCGTCATTGTTGTAGGCGGCACCGTCGGCGTCGTTCACATATTCGGCGTAGCCGGAGGGCTCAGGATAGGAATAGGAATAGAAGGCTCCTTCGTCCCCTCCCCCGGGCCAAAACCCGCAGCTGCTTAGCTCGTGGGAGTAACCCTCCACCATCACCCAGTCGGCGCAGTTCGGGACTCCTCCGGGGTGGGTGGGCGCCTCCCGTCCGGAGAAGCGGGCGTAGGCCAGGTCCATGCCTCCCCAGAAGAAGTGGACGGGACTGGCCTTGCCCCTGAAGCGCGATCTGAATTCATTCAGGACCCGGTCCGACTGGACCAATTGCTGCCAGAACAACGCGATAGCCTCCGGATCGTAGGAGGCATGCTGATGGTCCTCGGCGAAGGGTATGGCCGGGTCCACCTCGTTCGGGATGCCGCGGATGGACGCCTCGATACCGAGCCGGCCCAGGGCCTCGAATACCTCGGAATGGAATTCGGCCACCGACTTGGCTCCGAGAACGACGAATGCTGAAGTTCCGTTGCTGGAGCGTATGTGCAGCCGGTGTTCAAGGAAATCGAATTCGATATCGTAGGCACCGCGGCCGTACGGGATCATTGATGTCGTCAGTCCGCGCGGGGTGACGTACAGCGTCACCTGCCACCAATGGTTCAGCATTGGTGCGTGCGCCATGCGGATTTTTCCGATGATCTGGGTCCACATGTGCACGGTCTCCCGGGTCGGGGTCCAATCATCGGCCCGAAGCCGGGGCCATCCAGGGTGAGCCATCTGGCCTCCAAACTGGTCCAATCCAGGTCCTTCCGCCGTCGCGGCGGGGAATGGCTACGGAGTGCCCGAATGGGCTTTGTGTGGACCTCCCGAAGTCGTGCCATGGAGCAGGGCCAACGCCCGCGTGACCGATATGTCCGCCCGGGCGACGAGCAGCGCTGTCAGCAAGGCTGCGGCGACGTGCATATCCAGCATCAAATCCGGTGAGTGCCCGGACGCCACGAAGGGCGTCGCGGCCAGCTGGCCAGCCTGCAATCCCGACGCTCCATGCTGATGTTGGGCAGGCGCGACAACCGAGAAGCTCCCGGAGAGCCGGTCGAAGGCCAGATGCAGAACCTGCTGGGCCACGCCGCAGAGAACGAGCAGTAGCCAATTCGGTAGGTTTATCCGGGCGAGCAGCGAAGCGCACATACTCAACAGAGCGGTCAGCGCAAACAGCAACGGAACCCCGGGAGACACGCCGCCCGAGACCAGGTGGGCGACCAGGCCCAGTCCGACCGCCACCGGTCCGACTTCCCACGCCGGGAATCTCGGATGTCGGCGGGATCTCTGCTCATCCACGGCGCCTCTCCCTTCCATCGTTGGACGGGTTCTGCTTTCATTCATGGTGCCGCTGTTTCGCACCTGAAGGAAGACGTTCCTGGGAACTTCCAATCCGATTGCCCTGACTCAGGGGATCTTGCGCACGTCGTCCGGTCTCAACAAGGCCGGACCCGCGTCAGGAAGACCACGCCGCTTGCCGTCGTTTCCGGTCCCAGACAGTCCAGGCGATGAGGGCGGCGAAAACGATCACTGCCAGGGCGGCAGAAACCCCCACCATGACATCAATAGGCAGCAGATAGACCAGGACGGCCCGCGTGCTGGCTTCAGCAATCAATCCCACACCCCAAACGGCGGAAATCTTCAGGTGCCAGCGGTGCGCCGCCGGGTTGCTGTGGAAATCCCGGTCCATTTCCGCGGCGCGCTCCGGCCTCCACGTCTTGGCTGCGTCCAAAGTCAGGGGATGTCCCAGGGCGGCAAAAACGAGGAACGAAATACCCAGGCCTCCGGTGATAGCCGAGTCCTTGAGCAGCAGAAACCGCGGGTCACCGGTGAGGAAAGACAAACCCAGGCCGAGTCCGAAGATGATGACCATCAGCATCGCAAACGGGTTCAGGGAATGTCGCTTCAACGCCGTCCACAACAGCCGGCAGCCGGCGGCTCCGGTCGCCGCCAGCAGTGCGGCCCAGTCCGTGGCACCGGCCAAGTGCAGGACATAGTAGGCGGCCAGCGGTAACCCCACATCCCAAGCCAGACCGCGCACCAGCGTACGCATCATCGACACTGGACGTTCCCGTCCCGAAGCCTGCTCAGCGCTCATCGGGGCTGCTCCATCCTTTTCCGGATGCCGGCTCTTTGAGCGGCGCACCGGCTCCTGCATTCTTCCCAAGAAGACCGACGACCAAGCAGTCAGAAGCGCGATCGTGGGGCGCCCCCGCACCCGTGACGGGGACTCACCGCAATGGGGACCGCGCCGAAATCGGTGATCACCGGAGCCGCCATCTTCAGCTCCCCTCCGCCTATGACAAAGAG
Source organism: Arthrobacter sp. B2a2-09 (assembly GCF_027587375.1). Taxonomy (GTDB): domain Bacteria; phylum Actinomycetota; class Actinomycetes; order Actinomycetales; family Micrococcaceae; genus Arthrobacter. The sequence goes on along the minus strand of NZ_JAMXIC010000001.1, from coordinate 137,353 downwards.
CTTCACAGGCCAGCAACGCCATGGTAGGTCCGAGCAGGAAGCCTCGTCAACAAGCACCTCAACCGCTTGAATCGTCCCGGATTTTCGCCCCCGGAAGCCACGGGATGCCCTCCTCCAGTTTTGGCGACGGCTGCCAGGGTACGGCCCGTTATGCTCAGCATATGTCGCCCGATCGCTACCTTACCGAGCTGGCCAGCAGCCTCGACCGGCTTAGCATCCTTGCGCGCCAGTCCGAGGAAGTACTAGCTCGCCGCGTTCCGGCCTGTCCTGGCTGGACGCTCGAGGATCTCTTCGGGCATCTGGGTTCAATCGAACGTTGGGCAGCGGAAATAGTTCTTGCGGGAGAGTTCATCGAGGAACCGGCGCCACCGACCACCGGCGCCGTAACGTGGTTCCTCGAAGGGGTGGACGCCTTTCTCGGGACAATGGCGGCGCTCGATCCCGAAAGGCCGTGCTGGAACTTTGGCCCTCCCCCGCGCAAAGCCGGGTTTTGGCGTCGGCGCCAGGCACATGAACACGCCGTTCACCTCATCGACGCGTGCCAAGCATCAGAGTTGGCGGTCCCCTCCTTCGCAGCAGATTTCATGCTCGACGGAATCGACGAGATCCTGACAATGTTCACACCGCGCCAGCTTCGGCTGGAACGGATGCCGCAGCTAGAGGGGTCGGTGACCTTCCAGGTACCAGGGGCGCACAGTTGGAAACTCGGCCAAGGGGCCCCCGAAGCCTCGATCACCTCGCCGCTGCGCGGGATGTACCTGGGTCTCTGGGGCCGCTCCAATCTCTCAGAAACAGCGATCATCGAAGGCGACAAAGCCCTTGCGCTCCGCGTTCTGCAAGGCCCCCTCACGCCCTGAACAGACACCATCGGGTGCAAGTGAAAATGCGAGCGAGTGGACATTTCCTTGGCAAGTCCGTCTTCCAAACGCATTCACCATCGACGCCGGAACCAGCAGTCCCATCCGGTACCTCTGCGGCTACGAACTAGTTTCAGAGAGCGAAAGCGAAGGTGACCATGAGTGTCCAGCAGAAAAGCGCCCCCACGCTGCGGCGGCATGTCTTTCCCACGGAGCTGGGTCCCTGCACGGTGCGTGTCCAGCAGGGTGCCCGGGGACCGTGTGCCACGTCCGGCATCCCGGATGTCTACCTCCACGGCGCCGCAGGTTCCTGGACCACCTTCCGGCCCCTGCTTTCCGGGGCACCGGCCAATGACCGGGTCCTGTTTGATCTGCCGGGCTGGGGCGAATCCACGAACGGTGCCCGGCTGGAACATTTCAGCGTCGACGCGATGGCACGCACTGTCACCGGGGTACTGGACGCGCTCGGCTACCGGCGTTGGAACCTGGTGGGCCACTCCATGGGAGGCTTCCTGGCCTTGCACATGGCCGCGGTATGGCCGGAACAGACCGCCAGCGTAGCCGCCATTTCGGCCACCACATTCGGCGTGTCCGAGGCGGCACGGACGCCATTGCGCAGCCTTCACAGATTCCCGTCGTTCGCCGGCATGCTGCTGGCCATGCGCTCCATGGCAGCCCTCGGTCCGGCAGGGACGGCACTGGTCCGTGCCATCGCCGCCACACCCCTGATGGGACCACTGATGTCCCCGTTCTTCGCAGATCCGGCAGCCATTCCCCCGACGGTGTTCCGCGATCTAGGCGATGACGCCCGGCCGGCCAGCTTCTCCGCTGCCGCCAGGGCAGCCGCCCACTACGATTTCGGCCGGTGGCGCGGCATCCTCTGCCCGGTGCTGGCAATCCGCGGCGACAGCGATGTGTTCACGCCTCCATCCGACCTTGCCCGGCTGGCCGAAATAGTCCCCCACGCCCGGCTGTCGACGATCCCGCACTGCGGCCATTTCGCCAACATCGAACGGCCCGAGCAAGTACAGCGGCTGCTCGACGACCTGTGGTCACGGGGAGGTGTGCCAAGACCACCATCGATCCTGCTGAGCAGCACTCGGAGTCCGGCACTCTTCACGTGAAGGGTGCCGGACTGCGGTCGTTGAGTTCCAGGGTCTATCCGGGGGCCAGCGGTTGGCCGTTGGTGGCTTCCAGTATCAGGCCGTCCAGGCTGGGACCCTCCACGCCCGCAATCCGCACAGCCGATGCGCCGGCGCCGTTGGCGATGATCTTCCCACCGACATCCAGCCTGCCGACGGGACCTTCCAGGTCCACGGTGGCCAGGCCGTCGCCGTCGGTGGAGATGTCCATCCCGATGTCCACGGAGCCGATGTGCCCGCCGGGCTTCACGCTGAGGGCGATGGCCGCCAACGGCATCAGGACGCCCTTGACCAGACTTTCACCGGTGCCGCCGGAAGTGGTCAGGCTGCCCTTGATGGTCAGTTTGGGCAAGTCGCGGCTGACCTGCACGCCCACGGACCCGTCCCCGTGCGTGGTGATCGAGTCGAACACGGCTTCGCGCAAGGTGCCATCGTAGACGTTGAATCCGCGGGCACCCAGTCCGGTGGTTTCAATGGGGGCCTCCACGGTGAGCACGCCGATGTCGCCGAAGTTGACGAAACCGATGCCGCTGGGACCGTGCGAGGTGACCTTGGCCTTGGCCGTCCAGTTCTCCACGGCGCCCCAGTTGTCCAGGACCATGTCGTTCTGGCCGAACGTGGTGGTGGTGCCCAGGTTCACCACGTCCGCGGCATTCGCGCCGCTGATGATGAAGACACCGCCGCTGATCAGATCCGGTGTACCAGGGGCGATGCCGCCGTCGGAGAAGACGTCCCCGGTGGAGAGCACTTCGACGGCGACGGCGCCGCCGTCGGCCTTGCCGGCCGCATCGCCGTGGCCGCCGACGAACACGCCGCTGCCGCGCACGGGCTTCTGCGCGCTGCCGGCGGAGATGTTCTCCAGCCGTGCGGTGAGCACGACGGCGGTTTCCGGCTGCCGGTTCCAAAGGGTGAAGGCGCCCTGCATCGCCTCGACCCCGAACCCGGTGGGTCGGTCCGCCCGACCGCGCGTGTCCGCCTCCGCGACGTGCACGCCGTCGGCCTCGATCCGACCGGCCCGGATGCTGCCTTCCGCGCTGAGATAGACCTGCCCGTAGCTGGTCACGTTCTTCAGTCGAAGCGTGCCCAGGTCCTCCACCGAGGGGTCGTTGTAGATGGCGAGCTCATGCGCCGGGGTTCGCACAGTGATGTTTTCGACCGAGTTATCCCGCGTCAGCCGCAGGCCTTTGGCCCCGAAGACGAACTCGCCGCCGCGCAGCGCCACTCCGGGAGGCAAGGTCACCGAGGGCATCCCCTTCAGTGTTCCGGATACCTCGATTTCCTTGGCCCCCTCCGCCAGCGCCTCGTTGAGCTGAGCCACATTCGATACCTGTGTCCAGGACACGACATCACCACCGTTCTTCGAATCGGAAACTTGGGCTGGCGGCCTCATTGGGTGCCGTCCCTCGCATGATACTCCCGGAGCTTAGACGGGAAGAGGGTCATCGGAACTGCGATGGCCAACCCTGCCGAACCATTTAGCGGGCAGATCTACCGGCCAGCACCTGGCAGATTTAATGGCGACCAGCGGGCCATCGACCTGCCGCCCGTGAGGTCCCTGCCTGAAACGCAGAGACCTCGTCAGAGGGACCCCAGCAGGGTCAATGCAGACACCGTAAAGCACACATTTCAGTCGTCGTGTCCGTCATGAGTTCCATGGTGGTGCTAAGGATACGTTCCTAGATGAAGTGCACACCGACAAATGCCAGAGCTGCGATGAGACCCCAGGAGAGCATCGCTGCGATGATGGCCCTGCCACTGGTTTGGAGCAGAGACCGGACCTGCACTGACGCCCCAAGCCCGCACAGCGCTGCGGCAAGCAGCAGGTCCTGGACCGTGCCGGCAACTTCGAGGACAACGGGTGGCAGGATCCCCAGCGTCCGCAAAACGATCATCGCCATGAACCCGGCCACGAAGAGCGGGATCAGCGGAGGAAGCTTGATGCCGGTATTCTCAGCGCCGTTGTCCGTCCGTCGGCGGCGGAAGCGTTCCACCAGCGCGGCTCCGGCGACCATCGGCGCAAGCATCAGCACACGGGTGAGCTTGATGATGAGCGCCCCGGCAAGGGAAGCAGCGCCCGCCGTCTGCGCCGTTGCCACAACCTGCCCCACATCGTGGACACTGGCTCCCACCCAGTATCCGAACTGAACAGCGTCCAGGCCAAGGGGTCCCTTGAGCGCGGGAAGGGCCGCGATCGCCAGCGTTCCGCACAGGGTCACAAGGGCGATTGGAACAACAGTGTCGCGGTGATCCGTTTTGGTGACCCCGCTCATGGCCCCAATGGCGGACGCGCCGCAAATGGAAAATCCTGTGGCAAGAAGCAGGGGCTGATCGCCCGGAAGTTTCAGTGCCCTGCCCAGGACCAGCGTTCCCATAAAGGTCAGCAGGACAATGCCAACCACGATCGCCAGCGTCTTCCAGCCCAGCGCAGCCACATCGATCAGGCTGAGTTTGAGACCCAGCAGAACGATTCCCAGCCGCATGAACCGCTTGGCGGAAAGCACCAGCCCGGGCTGCAGGACTCCTTCCACGGCGGTACTGATCCCGGGGAGATTCGCAGAAAGAATTCCCAGCATGACTGACGCCGTCAGGAAAGGCATCACCGGGACGGTCAAATGGATCAGCCAGGCAACGGCGACCGCGGCCGCTGCCGCCGCCAGTCCGGGCAACCGCTTGCTCCGCAAGCCCCGGGGAAGCAGCGTATCCTGCCGTCCGTCTTTTGCGGGTGCGGCAACGTCTTGTCTCATGCTTGTCTGCGTTCCTTCCGGAGCCGGCATGGGCCAGGCTCTGGCTGGATCTCCTGGCTGCTCATCTCCCAATTCTCGCCAGAGATATGGTCCCGGGATAGCCGTCTTCTTGGCATGGGGATATATCAAAATCGCAACACGCTTCGCATCGTTATATGCTTAGCGCATGGCAAAGTGGCCGGATCTGACCGTACTGGAGCTAGTAGTTGGAGTGGACGATTACGGAAGCCTTAGCGCTGCCAGTCGACGGGCGGGCCTGGCTCAACCCAACGCGAGCCGATCGATCAGGGTGCTGGAGCGCCAGCTGGGCATGACGTTACTGCAGCGCAGTCCAGCAGGTTCCACGCTTACCCCCCAAGGCACGGTCGTGGCCCACTGGGCGCGAAGGATCCTCGCCGAAGCGCGGCAGATGCTGCAGGCTACCGATTCCCTGCGCGCCGAGAGGCGGACCGCACTTACGGTAGCTGCCAGCATGACTGTCGCCGAGCACCTGGTACCCAGTTGGCTTGGCACCTTTGGAATGCTGCACCCCGAAGCGCGAATACACCTTCTAGTCCATAATTCCGCGCAGGTTTTCGAGGATGTGACCAGCGGAGCCTGCGATATAGGCTTCGTGGAATCTCCGACCATCCCCCGGACCCTGCATAGCCTCACGGTGGCCCGCGACGAACTCGTCGTTGTCGTTCACCCTAAACACCCGTGGACCCGGCGGCGGGAGCCCATCTCCGCTGCCGAACTAGCATCAACATCATTGATCGTCCGCGAACCGGGGTCAGGCACCCGGATCACGCTTGACCTTGCATTGGCCGAGTACCCGCGCGCGGCTCCCTTGCTCGAACTGGGCAGCGCGGCCGCCATCCGTACAAGCGTTTTGGCCGGCATGGGCCCTTCAGTGATGAGCACCCTCGCAGTGGCAGACCAAGTAAGGACCGGAGAACTAAAGATCATCCCGGTCCAAGATCTTGTCCTGCACCGGGCGCTGCGTGCGGTATGGAACGGCCCCCGTCAACTATCAGGCCCGGAAGCAGAGCTCGTGCGGCTCGTTCGCAGCCCGAGAACATCCCAAAACTAGACCTCACGACCAACACCCGGCCGGCCGGGGCAAGACTTGGAGGACTCGCGTCTCAACACACAGTCGCCATCGTCGCGGAGGTTGCCGCACTACGCCGGCCGCAGACTCGGCGCGATATTCACCCCACGTCTTCCCCGGGCCAAAGGTTGGCCCGCCGATGTTGAAGGAGCCCTCATGCCGGACACCGAATTTTCAAACGATACCCCGGAGGCCGATACCCCGCGGGGTGTTCTGGTCCACAGCGCGGGACCGGCCGAGAGCGCCAGGCTCGCTGCAACCCTGCGCAGTGCCGCAAACGCAGTGGCAGCCCTCGCTCCGGGTGTCACCGTTGAGGTTGTTGTTCAGGGCCCGGGAGTGGGTCTGCTGGTCACAGGTTCAACGTTGGGGAAGCCCATCGGTGAAGCAATCGGTCAAGGCATCCGGATCCTTGCGTGCCGGAATAGCCTGCGTTCCGCGGACCTGACACCGGGGCAGCTCCTCGCAGGGGTCGGATCCGTGCCGGCGGCAATAGCCCATCTCGCGACGCGCCAGTGGGAAGGGTGGGCGTACATCCGATTGTGACACCCGCTACCACCTCCTGCACTGTTGCGGGAACCTTTACGTGGCATCCCGAAGCGGGCGTCTAAGCGAGGAACGAGCGCGCGGGCCCGCGCGCCGTCCGGGCCCTCTGACCGAGGTCTTCTCGCCATCCCGGCGGCAAAGGGGTGTGCACATTGTGCGCACCCTTCCTATTGCGCACCGGCCGGCGATCGAGGCCATCGACGTCCGGTCGGCACCCTCCCTAGGGCACGGCCAAAGGCACCGCCTGGGATCGCCGGAACTCCTCGATCTGCTTACTAGAGGCAACCCCTCCCCGCGGGCCCTCAATGGTTACGGCTCGGGATGCTGCGGCTACGGCAAACTCCACGGCCGAGCGCAGATCTGTAGATTCCGCTAGCGCAAAGACCAAGGCTCCACCAAACGTGTCCCCCGCTCCGGTCACGTCGACCACAGGTACGGTGTAGCCAGTGACCGTCTGGACACCGGCGCCGTCGTAGATTTCCGCTCCTGCCGCCGCCAGTGTGCGGATGATGGTCCGGACCTCGTTGCTGCGCATCCAGTCATTGACGGCGGCCAGATCCTGTCCGCCAAAGGAAAGCCCAAAGCCGATCTCGTTCATAATGATGACCTCCGATCCGCGTAGATACGCCACCTCCTCGGCAATAAAACCGTCCACATCGAGGTCAAACACCAGCCTGCGGCCGTGGCTGCGCAGATCTGCCAGCACCTCGTCCGCGGCTAGCTCCCCGCCGTCGTTGCTGGCCGCCCGCAGGCGCTTGGCCCGGGATAGCGTCGTGTACAGGTGGCCCGGTGAGCGCAGGGCCACCATCATTGCAGCCGGGACAGCCATGGGTAGATTTCCCGCCTCAGCGTACAGGACCACATGCTCGCCGCCGACGAGGAAGATCATGTTGCGGGGGTCTGGAACCTCCGGGTGGTAGAGCATGTGCATGGTCTTCAGCCCGTGGTTACCCAGGTCCTCAAGCAGCCGTTCGGTCAGGGCTCCGTGGTTCAGCAGTGAAACGAACTCCGTGGACCCGCCCAGCCCCGCGTGGACTGCCGCCGCGTTGGCAATGCTGCCGCCCACATAGCCGCCGGTTTCCTGGAAGGATGCCTTGTCGGCCAGGCCCGGCCAGCGCTCCGCCGTGTAATACACATCCAGTGCAACATCGCCGATGAAGAATGCCGTCGGACGCCGTGTCGCGTTATCCATTCTCGGCCCCTGTGTTGCTTGCATCGACCGAGATGTGAACCGGCCCGCCGCTGACATCGGTCCAGGTCGGCCCGCCGTCGCCGCCGCAGGTTGCCATCCAGTAGTAGTGGGCTTCCCCGTCCAGCCCGTGGCAGGCGTCATGCCAGGTGCCCTGGTGCAGCACGACGGCGGTGCCTGGCTTGATGATGAAGGCCCGCACCGCATGCGCCTCGGGGTACCTCCCCTCGTTGGGCGGCGCGACAGCGAGCACGACGGCCGAACCTGCGGTGAACAACGCCTCCTCGGTGGCCAGGTGGCGTTCCATCTGACTCGTGGCAAACGGCAAACCAGCACCAAGGGTCATCCCGAGGCTCCCATTGGTGCTGATGAGCGGGTTGGCGGTGTAGGCATCGGACCAGCCATCGCCGGCGGAGACCACCAGGCGCGCCGCCGGGTCCTCGGGCTGGATGGCCGGGGCCATGGCGTGGACCCGCCCGAAGGGTGCGAAATCCTCCGCCCGCACCTCAGTTGCTAGCACCCTCACCGTACGGCCCGCCCATATACGCCAGAGTTGGCCGTGCGCACTGCCAGGACCTGCGCCACTAGTTCCTCCACGTGGGGGCCGAAGATCCGACCGGTGTCCACGTGGGTGTCCTTTAGGAAGCTGCCCACGATCGCGCCATCGGCCGCCTCCAGCTGTTCCTGGACATTGGCAGCAGTCAATCCCGCGCCAATGATCAGCGGGAAGGAATCGCCGACCACGGAGCGGAAGCGCTGCACCTTTGACACATCGGTCTCCTGGCCCGTGGCGTCGCCGGTGATGACGAACGCATCGCAACGATCCATGCCACTCACCAGATCCTCGGCCTCCGTGCGGCCGGAATTGACCGGCTGGTACTTGAACCGCACGCCGCCAAACAACACCGAGGAGACCTGCCCGCGGAGTTCGGCCAGCTCCACCGCGAAGTCCGCATCGGCGTCCGGCAACAGGTGCCCTGCCACCGAGTCCATCTGGATGAAGTCGACGCGGAATTGGCGGGCCAGCTCGAAGGCGAGCCGGTGGTCATGCAGAACGTTCACGCCCACCAGCAGGTCGGGGTGCTTGCCCTCCAACCATTCCAGAACGTTGCGGACATCGGTCTTGTCGCCGAAGTAGTTCTCCACAACGACGCCGTCCATTCCCCGGCTGCGGAGGATCTCCAGTTCCCCTTGGGCATTGTCGAGCCGTTCCGCGGCGGACTCCCCCGCGAGGTGGAGCATGCCAAGAATGGGCTTGGGTTGGTTGAAGGTCCGGGTAAACCGGCTGTCTCCGATGTTCAAGGGAATGTCCTAACTCAATATTGGGTGTCCCGGCAGTTGCCGGAAATGGAAGGCCTAAACCGACCGCCGCGGTTTGGCCTGCGCTGGGGTGGTTCCGTTCCAGGACGTGCCGACTCGCATTTCCAGCACCGGCGAATACACCACCGAGGTGTGCTCGACCAGTTCATCGTCGCTGCTGTATACGTCGCCGCTGGCGCAGATGAACCCCGGGACGTCGGGAAGCTGGCCGAACACTTTCCGGGTCAGCTCGGACGGCAGCGCCACGGACAGCGTGAGTTCGGAGCGGACCGGAGCCACACCGTAGTGCTCACGCAGCACCTGGTATAAGGACAGCCTGTCGAAACTGAAGGCCTCCAGACCAGGAAACCGGCGAAGATCTAACACTGACGTGTCAAGGTTCAGGAACGTGGGGTGCTGGTCTGTGGCCACGCCACGCGCACGGACAAGCCTTAGCTGGGGCCCCGAGGGGCCTTCCTGGATCTCCTGGGTGAGGATCTCGGTGACGGGCTTCTCGTTAAGGCTTCGGGTGAAGTCCGTGAAGCCGCCGAAGTTCCAGATGCTGTGGTTGATGGGCGTGTAGGAAACAATTGTCCCCTTGCCCCTGATCTGGCGGACCAGCCCCTCGGAGACCAGCAGGGACACTGCATGCCTGACAGTGCTGCGGGTGATGCCGTGCAAATCCCGCAGCACCGTCTCCGAGGGGATGGCCTCTCCTTCCGCGTATCCTCCGTCAAGAATCCGCTGCCGCAGGTCCCGGTAGAGCTGGGCATAAAGCGGTGCCGGATCCTTTGGATCGAGCGCAAACTCAGCTGTCATGCGTACTTGTCCCCCTCGCCTGTTTCTTTACTTGCCGTCGTTGGCGGTAATAGTCTCCAGCGCGCCAGCCTTGAGTCCATACTGGTCCAGAATCTTGCCATAGGTCCCATCGGCCTTCATGGCCGCCATAGTGGCCTTGATCGTGTCGTGAAGCGCGGTGGAGCCCTTGGCGACGGCGATGCCGTAGTTGCCCGGCTCCAATAGGTTGCCGATCGTATAGAACTTGTTGGGCTGCTGCTTCTGCAGGTCAAGTATGCCCTCGAAGCCAATGAGCGACGCCTGCGCGCGGTCCTGCTGCATCTGCAGGATCTCCTCGGCCTGGGTGGGGATCTGGAGGATCTTGATGGGGTTATCGGCCGGGCAGGTCGACTTGCTCAGTTCCTCGGTGGATGCCACCCAGCTGGTTCCGGTGGAGACCGTCACCGTGCGCCCGCACAGGTCCGCAAGGGTCTTGATATCCTTCTGGTTCTGGACCGGTGCAAAGAACTGGTTGCCGGTCCTAAAGTAGTCGACAAAGTCGAGCTGGCCCTGGCGCTTCTGCAGGTCCGAGAAGGCCGTCCAGATGAGGTCTGCCCGGCCGGTGGTCACTGAGACGATTAGCTGGGAGAAATCGACATTCTGGAAGTTGGGCTTAAGCCCAAGCCGTGACGCTACCTCCTTGGCCATGTCGATGTCTGCTCCCTTGAGCTCCGAAGAACCGGCGTCGGAGTATTCCATCGGCGGGTAGGCCAGGCTGATGGCAATGTTGAGCGTGCCGGCATCGCGGATCTTGGCCGGCAACATGGCCCGCAATTCCTGGCTGGCGGTGCTGGTAGCGCCGGCCTGGCTCGGGGCCGAGGCGTGGGTGTTCCCACCGCAGCCGGTCAGTGCCAGAGTGACGGCCAGGGCCAGAATGGCCGGGCCTGCGGTCCGGTTTGCCGTCTTTGTGGTCCAAGAAAGCATCGTCATTGTTGATTCCTTTTCTAAGGTGCAGTGATTTCGATGAGAGAAGCGATGGTGGGTTAGTTCAGAACACGCGCGAGGAAGTTGCGCACACGCGGGTCTTGGGGATTGGCCAGCACGTCTGAGGGTGGCCCAATCTCGCGGATGGTCCCGTCGACCATGATCGCCACACGGTCCGCCACGTCCCGGGCGAAGGCGATTTCGTGGGTGACCACGACCATCGTGGTGCCCGAGGCGGCGAGCTTGCGCATCACGTCCAAGACTTCGCCCACCAGTTCCGGGTCTAGCGCGGAGGTGGGCTCGTCAAAGAGCATCACTTTGGGATTCATGGCCAGGGCCCGGGCAATGGCCACCCGCTGCTTCTGCCCGCCGGAGAGCTGCGAGGGATAGGCTCCGCCTCGGTCGCCCAGTCCGACGGCCGCCAGCAGTTCCTTGCCCCGGGCCGTGGCCGCTGCCCGCGGCTCCTTGCGCACCTTCACCGGGCCCTCGATCACGTTCTGCAGTGCCGTCATGTGGGGAAAGAGATTGAAATGTTGGAAGACCATGCCAATTTCCCGCTGCTGGTGGCGGACCTTGCGGGGTGGGAGTTCCCGCAGCACACCGCCGGCGCGCAGTTCATAGCCAATGATCGAACCATCAATCCAGACCACGCCGTCGTCGAGGGTCTCCAGATGGTTCAGGCAGCGCAGCAGCGTGCTCTTGCCGCCGCCCGAGGGTCCCAAAATGCACAGGACCTCTCCGTCGCTGACGTCCAAGTCAACGCCGTTCAATACCGCTTGCCCATTGAAGCTCTTGTGGACGTTGATGGCTTTGACGACTGTCGTCATGACCGCTCCTCGTTGGCCGGCCGCGGTGCCGTGCGGGACAGGCCAAAGCTGAATCGGAAAGGTGGACGGCTTGCAACACCCGCCACGCCACGGCCGTAATACCGCTCGATGTAGAACTGGACAATGTTCAACACAGTGGTGCCCAGCAGGTACCAGACGGCACAGACCAGGAGCAGTTCGATGACAGCGCCGTTGACGAAATAAACCTGCTGGGCGGCATTGAGCATTTCCGTGAATGAAATGGCGGTGGCCAGGGAGGAGAACTTGAGCATTCCGATGGCCGAGTTCCCCATCGGCGGAATGATCAGGCGCATTGTTTGGGGCAGGATGATCCGCCACAGTGTCTGAAATCGCGACATGCCGATGGTCTTGGCGGCCTCGGTCTGGCCATGGTCGACGGAGCTGATGCCGCCGCGGACCACCTCCGTCATGTAGGCGCCTTCGTTGATGCCCAACCCAAGCAGTGCAGCCACAAATGGCGTTACCACGTCCACCGTCCTGGCCTCGAACAGCCCCGGAATGGTGATGGTGGGAAAGACCAGCGCGATGTTGAACCAGATCAGCAGCTGCAAAAGCACCGGAGTCCCCCGGAAGATCCAAACGTACAGCCAGGCGACAAACCGGGTCACCGGATTTTGCGACAGGCGCATCACGGCGAACAATGTGCCCAGCCCGGCGCCAAGGATCATGGCGAAGAAGGAAATGAGGAGGGTGTTGGCAAAGCCGCGCAGAATCACTTCAGCGGTCAGGAACTTTCCCACCACATCCCACTGGATCTTGCCGTCCGCAAATGCCTTGACCAGAAGTGCGAGCAGAATCACCACTGCCACGCCGGACAGCCACCGCCCGGGGTGCTTGAGCCGGACGATCTTGTAACTGCGCTGTTGCAGCGCATCCGCCCCGACACGGTTCGTGTCCGGGGCCGCTTGAGAAAGCATCGGCATGGCCCTCAATTTCTCAGTTGTATGGTCAGGTGTACAACTTGAACCTAGAGTGGCACAGACCACAAGTCAAGTCTCGATGGAATGTGACCGTCGAGCTTCGGCGGTTCCGACAGAGGGTCGCAATGCAGATTAAGGGGATCAAACGCCAAAGCCGGTTCCTATGGGAGTCCGTCACCTGCAGGCGCAAATGGTTAGCTTGAGACGGTACCAAACAGTCAGAAAGTGGCCCGGGCAGGCTCTTGTAGAGGTCGCTGCGGGAAGATGCCCACGAAAGCTTTCCCTACGTCATGTTGGAAGCCACGATTCCCGCGATGAATAGACATAAGGCAGAAAACCGGACCACCGACCCCGGGAGGCGAGGTCCCCCGATGGTCAACAACAAGGGCAACCCACACGCCATGGACCCGTAAAGCCGAGCCAAATCGCCGCGCCAAACGGAGTCAGTATCAACACCTTGGCGCGTTTTGTGCACAGGTCGAGGCCCAAAGACCCCTGAGCTGCGGAAACGCTGTGCCCGAGGTGGGACCCGAACCGCATTCGAACCCTTTAAAACACAGGGAAGTCCAGAAAACATGCCGAGTCCGGGCCAGTCCGGCCTACGTACGCCCTAGGCCGACGGGCAGGCTGTGCACATTGTGCACACCCCGTCGATCCACAGCAGCAGGACCATCAGCGTCCAGGCGGTGCCTTTGTTGCGGTCGATGAGCGGATGAAACCTAGCCAGGGACTCGAGTAGTGCTGCCGCCTTCAGTGCCAGTTGAGGATAGGCTTCGACGCCCATGACCGTCGTTGCGGGGCGCGCCAGGGCGGAGGCGAGAAGCCCGACATCACGGCTCAGACCGCGCTGGCCAGAAAGGAGATGCTTCGCCGCGAAGAACCCACTACCCTTGGGACCCCAGGCCGCCCACCATGTGCCCGTCCCGGTTAGATGCTGTCGCGGATGATGATCTCCGGAGGCAGTAAGGAGCCTGCCCCGGCAGGCTCCCCACTCTGCACCTGAGCCAGTAGCCGGGCCATCAATTCGCTGGCGATGCTCCGCAGCGGCATCCGGACGGAAGTCAGCCGCGGTGACAAGAGCCCGCACAGCGGCAGGTCGTTGAACCCGACGACGGCGATGTCCACGCCAACGCTGAGGCCCTCGCCGCGAACTGCGTCATAGGCTGCCAGGGCCAGCAAATCGGCGGCCGCGACCAATGCACTTGGACGTTCCGCAGACTGCAGCAGACCTCGGACGGCCGCCGTGAGTTCTTCGCGGAATTCCCCGGACTCCGATGGTTCAAATACGGTGGCGACTTCCAACCCGAATTGGCCGGCCCCGCGGCGGAATCCTTTGTAGCGGTTGCTCATCCAGGGCACGCCTGTGGACGATCCGATGTACCCGACCCTACGGTGGCCCCGGGCCGCCAGCAAAGCAGCAACGTCGTACATTCCCTGTGCATTGTCCGCGTCAACCCAATCCTGCGGCCGGCCTGGGCCCGTCTGGCCAAAGGCGACAAACGGAAACCCAAGTTCGCTGAGGTGGTCCACCCGCGGATCGTCGAGGAGGACGTCGGAGAGGACGAATCCGTCCACCTGCCGGGCTGCAATCAGGTCGTCGAAGGCTTTGCGCGGATCCGATACGGCCGACTGGGGCCGGAATAGGAGCACCCTGTAGCCCACCGCCGCCGCGGCATCGCACAGCGCGGTCAGGAAACCACCCATCACCGGATTCGGGTTGAATGGATCATCGTCGGGCGCCAGGTAACCGATAGTGTAGCGCAGTCCGGTCTTAAGACTGCGCGCTGACTGGTCCGGCTGGTAGCCGAGGCCCTCAATGACGGCCGTGACCCTTTTCAGGGTTTCCTCGCGCACCCTGTGCGGCGCATTGAGCGCATTGGAAACGGTCTGCCGGGAAACTCCGGCAACGCGGGCCACATCCTCGATGGTGACCCCGCTGCCGGAGCGTCCCCGGCTGTTTCTAACTGTCATTCACCCTCAGATGTCCGATTGGCCAAGGTCAGCAGTCCGCCCGTGGGCACGCAGACCTCCGTGATGCTCCGCTCGAAAGATACCATCCCGCGGGACACCGTCCGCCCCCGCGCGTCCTGCACGGTGGCGTGAAGCTCCCCCCGGAAGTCCCCGATCAGCAGCACACGGGTGTCGTGGTCGGCGTTGGCCACGAGGAAATGTGTCCATCCCGTAGCCGGCACCTCGACGGGCAGCGGAGCATATCTGGCGACAACAACTGTGTCCGCGCCGCTGACCCGCACCAGCGGATAACCCAACTCGGGCCGGGCAGGTTGGAACCGGCCCAATTGAAGGACATCTCGGTTGCTGCGGAACTGGCCCAGCCAGAACCTGAGCGCTTCGAGCTGCTCCGGCGTCTGTGTGGTCAGGTCCACCGAAATCTGCGGCACCGAGAAGAGCACATTGATCAAATGCACACCGACCTGCTCCGGCGTTTCGCTCGGATGCCACATCAGCATGTCCGCATGGACGGCCAGCGGCCCGGAAGTCAACCGCAGATCGACGGTGCGCTGGCGGTTTTCAGCGGGGCTCAGCGGACAATCGGTGGCACGGATCATGGAGGCGTACGGCCACAGTCCATGGCTCACATAGGGCTGGCGATGTTCCACCATGGCCTCCGGGTTGGCAGCGGTGATGCGGCCGTGGATGGCGGCCAGCAGGCGCTCGACGCCGTCGGCGACCTCCTCGCAATCGGCCTCGGGTCCCGGCGCGGGGGCATCGGGCGCTGCGAACCAGTCCACAAAATCGATCTTGAGTCCGTCCATGCCCCATTCCTCGACGGCGCGGACGAGCCGGCCCACCAGGTAGTCCCTCACTGCCGGGTACCGGGGGTCCACCACAATGGCCTGCATGTGTTCCAAATTGCGCAGCGCGTAGGGCTTGAACCGGTCCCACACTGCACTGTCCCAGCCAATGAACGGCAGTGCATACCAGAGCACGTAGGCCATGCCCTGGTCGTGGACCCGCTGGACGTGCTTTCCCGTCTCCGGCAACGACAGCGGCTCCCAGTCGCCGCAGTGCCCGTATCCGCGCGTCCGGTCCGCCGTCATCCAGCCGTCGTCGACAATGATGACATCGCACCCGAGGTCTTTGGCCAATGCGGATTGCGTTTCCACAGCGGCCGGGCTGATGTTTTGGTGCATCGAGTACCAGGTGGAGTAGGCAGGCATCCGTGCAGCATCGGGAACATGCTGGGCACCTCCGCCGGACCACCATGAGGCGACGTCGGCCAGAGTCTGGGCGTAGTGCCGGGCAGATAAGTCGATCCGGACCGTCAGCCGGCCCCGTGCCTGGACCCAGACCCGGAATTCCCCCGATTCCTCGGCGACGCCCGCGCTGGCCAAGGCGATGGTCTGGGCCGCGGCGAAGGTGCAGATGGCCTTGTCCCCGGAGCCGATGAGCGAGCCTACGGTGGATCCGTTGGCGAGGGTGCTGGACTGGGGTTTGGCCCATGCCGCCGGCAGCCAGCGCGAGCTGGAACCGCCAGGGGTCCAGTAGGCCGCGGCCTCTGTGCACGGCAGGCGCCATTCCAGGCGCACATCGGCGTCACCGGTGACGTCGATTTCCATGACGCCAAGGGCGACCCGGCGGCTGGACGCAGCGCCGCCGTAGACGTTCAGGGCGAGTCCGTCGAGCTCTATCGATTCAGGCAGCGCAGCGGCCTGGGGGGCATGTGGTTCCCACAGTGTAATCATGTGTCTATCCTTTGGTTGCGCCGGCCAGCAGGCCGGAAATGAACTGTCGTTGAAGCACTACAAAGAGGATCATCATTGGCACCGTGGAAACGGCAGTCCCCATCAGGATGGCGCCGTAGTCGGTGTTGGCCTGCATGCCGTGCAGGGAGGCCAAGGCCACCGGAAGGGTCTGCATTGCCGGGCTCCGCAGGGTGATGAGCGGCCAAACGAACTGGTTCCACGCGCCCAGGAACAGGAACACGGAGAGTGCCGCCATGACCGGCCGCATGACCGGGACAACGATGCTCCACAGCACGCGCAGCTCCCCCGCGCCGTCCACCCTGGCCGCGTCGAGCAGTTCATTGGGCATGCTGCCCAATGCCTGGCGCATGAGGAAGATGCCGAAGGGGACGCACAGCCCCGGCAGGATCACCGAAGGGTAGCTGTCCATCAGGCCGAATTTCATCATCATTTCGAACAGCGGCACCAGCATCACCTGGTCCGGCACCACCATGGTGGAGAGCAGGAGCACGAAAAGGACGGTCCGTCCGCGGAAAGAGAACTTCGCGAACGCGTATCCAGCCAGCAGGCTCACGATGAGAGCCCCCAATGTTTGGGAACCAGCGATCAGCAAGGAGTTGCCAACCACCCGGAGCAACCCGATCTTTTCGTCTAGCACCATCAGGTTCGCCACCAGGTTTGCGCCCGGAAGCAGCTTCGGTGGCCAGGCAAAGATGTCGTTGCTGTTCTGCGTGGACATCACGATCAGCCAGTAGAACGGGCCGATGGACAGTCCTGTCACGGCCGCCAACAGCAATGTCAGCGGGAGACCCTTAATCCTCGGGAAGGCCTTATTCTTCATTTTTCTCTCCCATGAACTTCATTTGGAGCGCACCAAGAATCACCACAATGATGGTCAGCGCATAGGCAATCGCGGAGGCGTAGCCGAAGTCGAAGTAGCTGAAGCCATTGGCATAGAGGTACATCGACACTGTCATGGTGGCGTTGTCCGGGCCACCGCGAGTGAGCACGAATGGCTCGTCGAATAGCTGCAGGGTGCCGATCGTTGACAGCACCACTGTGAACAGCAGGATCGGGCGAAGATGCGGAATGGTGACCGAGACAAATCTGCGGATCGGCCCCGCACCATCCGTCATGGCGGCTTCATAGAGTTCCTTCGGCACGCCTTGCAAGCCCGCCAGGTAAATGACCGCATAGTAGCCCGTGTAATGCCACGTCAGCACCAGGACTATGGCCATGCGTGCCCACACCGGGTCTCCCAGCCAGTCGACTCCCGGAAGCCCCACCAGCGACAGGAGCCAATTCAATGCACCTTGGTCCTTGTTGAGAAGGAAGGAGAAGATGATGCCGGTGGCCACCAGACCTGTCACGGACGGCATGAACACACCCAACCGCCAGACAACCCGGAGCCGCACATAGATCGAGTTGATGCCCAACGCCATGAGGATCGCCAGCCCGAGCATGACCGGTACCTGGATCACCAGGATTTCCCCGGTGTTCCGCAGCGACGTCCAGAACAATGGATCCGCCAGCAACCGCTGGTAGTTGTCCAGGCCCGCGAAATGCCGTGCCGCTCCCGCCCCGGAGGTCAGGCTGATCCACATGGACGCGACGATCGGGTAAGCCTTGAAGATCGCAAACGTCAACAGGGCCGGCAGAAGGAACAGGTACGGCACCAGCCAGCGCGCGGTGCGCTTCTTCGGGCGGGCCCTCCTCGGGGCGAGTGCTGGAGCGGGCCTGGTCTCCGTTAATGTCATGCGATCTTCCGACCGGTCTGCTGGGCGAGCTGTGCTGCAGCGTCCTTCAAGACCGTTGCCGGGTCGCCGTTCTTGAGGAAGACCTTGACCTGGGCGTCGCTGACCAGTTTGAGTGCGCGGGCGTAGTCGCCGGAGTAGTTGGTGGCGTCGGCGCCCTCCGCAAGCAGTCCGGTGAACGTCTTGAGCACTTCCTGGCCGCCGTAGAACGTCTCGGGCTGGCTGAACACCGGGTCGGTGTAGGCGGAAGTCAGGGCCGGGAAGACACCACCTGATTTGAACATCGTGTTCATGGCGGCCGGGGTGGTCAGTGCGTACTGGATGAACTTCCATGCTGCCATCTTGTTGGGGCTGGACCCCGCAATCGCCAGGTTGGTCGAGTTGACGATGGCGGCCCGCTTGCCGCCCGCGGTGACGGCCGGCGGCTGGGCCAGACGCCACTTGCCCGTTTGGTCCGGGAACTTAGTGGCCAAGTAGTCTGCCGCCCACGCCGGGTACGGGGCAATGCCCACTTTGTTGGCTCCGACCAGCCGGCTCCAGCCGTGCTCACCGGCCGCATCCCCCACCAACCCGGCGTCGTTGAGCTTCTTAATGATGGTCATGGCGGCGATGGCCTTATCGGAGCCCAGGGTGATCTGGCCATCAAGGGTGAAGTAGAACGCGCCCTGCAGCTGAAGCAGCGACTGGAAGAAGTCGAGGTCCGGTGAACCCGAGGCGGGCTTGTCGATGGCGATCATGGAGGCGTCGGGGTTGGCCGCCTTGAAGTCCGGACCAGCGGCAATGACGTCGTCCCAGGTCTTGAAGGCCGTCGGGTCGATGCCAGCTTTCTTGAAGAAGTCCTGGCGGTAGAAGAAGCCCAGCGGGTTGACCTCCCACGGCAGGGCATAGATCCCGCCGTCTTTGCCCGTTACGGTGGGCCAGAGGCCCTGGACAAAGTCAGCTTTGTGGTCGTTGGCGCCGTACTTGGCCAGGTCGGCCAGCCCGCCCGGGAATTTTTCCATGTACCCGGGAAGGTAGTCGCAACCAATGTGCAGGACATCGGCCAGCCCCTGCCCGCCTGCGGCCATTCCCACGGTGATCTTGTCCCAGATGGCGGGGTTGCCGATGTCCTGGACGTCGACGGTGATGCCCGGGTTGTTCTTCTCGAAGTCGGGGACGACGCCGCGCAGGGCCGCGGCGGCACTGGTCCAACTCCACACGGTGATTTTGCCGGTGGCGCCGTCGCCACCGGTGGAGCCGACAGCGGTGGACCCACAAGCGGCCAATGATCCGGCAGCTGCGAAGGTAAGCAGCCCCGCCCCTGTCAATCGGAGCATGCCGCGGCGGGAAAAGTGTTCCATGAATATCTCCTTATGGGTGGTGGTTGTGCCGCACATCGGGCGGCGGCCCGCCTGGTGGTCAGGATGGCTGGGACTGGTTGGCCAGGACTCTGGCCAATACATGGACAATCTGGGGATCGGTGGAGGCATGCGGCGACAGTCGGATCCATCCATCACGGATAGTGGTGGTCAGACCAGCATGCTCAAGGGATTGGTGCAGGCCGGCGGGGTTTGCCCCGGGGATACTGAAGGAGCCGATGCCGCCGCCGGGCCGCGGGTCCCGGACATGTGCCCTGTGCGCCGCGGCCGTGTCCAGGAGCGCCGCCAGGGTATCGGTGATCCGACTTTGGATCCGCCGGATGCCCATCTGCAGGACGAGATCGGCGGCGACGCCATAGGCAGCCACCGCCGCCGGATCCGGGTTGGTCAACGTATGCGCAGCGGCGCCGGGAAGCGGCGGATGCGGGTGCGGTTGACCGTCGAGGGGATCCTGCACACCGGACCAGCCGCCCAGCCCGGGCGCAAGCATCCCGGACACCCGGTCCCTGACCAGCAAGGCCGCGGCCCCCCAGCCGGCCCGGAGCCATTTCTGCCCACCGGAGGCCAGCACATCGGCCGCTTCCACGTCGAACTCGACAGCACCCAGGGCCTGCACTGCGTCGACCACCAAAACCCTCCCGGGGCCGATCAGTTCCTTGATCGTCGCCAGCGGCGCGAGCACACCAGTGAAGGAATCGACGGCGCTAACCGCCACAGCGGTGACTTGCCCGTCCAGCAGGGGGCGGATCGTGTCTGCTGTCACCGGACCATCAATCCACCGGACCTGCGGACCGCCTCGCTCGGCCGCCCGCAGCCAGGGATAGATGTTGGACGGGAAATCCGACCGCGGCACCAGCACCACGCCGGCGCGGTGGCTGAGCGCCTGTGCCGCCGCGAACAACCCATGGCTTGTGGAACTGACGAACGCCACCTCGGATTCGGCCGCCTCCAGCAGCCGGGCAACCGCTCCACGGGCCTGTCCGTGAAGGGCTTCCAGCTGCTGCAGTCCGCCGGCGCTCTGTGTATGGACGGTTCGGGCCGATTCAGCCATCCGGCCGGAGACGGCCGCCGACACCGGTCCAAAGCGGGCAAAGTCCAAATACCCCTGGGGTTCAGCGAACTGCCGGAGATAGGTGTTCATCTTCAGGTTCGGGCTTGCAATATGAACGTTCAAATTTCTTCCACTTCTAAAACGCTTTTCAGAGGGAATGGTGTGTATGAACGTTCAATTTAGCAGGACATGAGCTGGATCACAAGCATGGCTTTCCAGGGGTGGTGCAGCCGCCGGTCGGCTCAGGCCACGGTGCGCCCGTGCTGGATGACCGTACGGGGCCGCGCCTCGTCCCACAGCACCGACGGGTCCTCAAAGGGATTGCCGTCCAGGAGCACCGCGTCGCCCACGGAGCCCGTCCCGAGCCGCCCAATATCAGGGTTCTGCAGGAGCTCGCTATTGACGGCCGTCATCGACCGCAGTGTCTCCAGCACACCGGCGGCCTCGATTTGCAGGCGCACGCCCGCCAGCTGGTCATCCTCCAGATCACCCATCAGGTCCGAACCAAAGCCCACATTGACGCCCGCCTGCAGCGCCAGCACGATCGCCTCTTTACCGGCGGAGAGCACCTCGGCATTCTTGGCCTGCGAGATCGGATTCAGCCCCAGGTCCTCGCCGCGCCGGTCCATCGCGTCGTAGGCTGCCAGCGTGGGCACCAGGAATGCCCCGCGCTCGGCCATCAGCGCCGCCGTCGGACGGTCCAGCAGGTTCCCATGCTCAATGGAGCGAACACCGTTCTCCACCGAATGCACGATGGCCTCCGGCGAATAGGCGTGCGCCGCCACGTAGCTACCCCTGCGAGTGGCTTCGTCCACCACCGCACGAATCTCCTCCGCGGAATACTGCGGAAGTCGGATCGGATCCGTCAGGGACACCACCCCGCCGGAGGCCATGATCTTGATGGCGTGGCTGCCAGTGCGGAACCGTTCCCGCACGGCCCGCCGGAGGTTGTCAGTTCCGTCCACCACGGCACACATGTGGCCATGGCTGAAGCAGATGTCAACGTCGGCCGAACGGGGATCCCCGTGGCCACCGGTCTGGCTGAAGGCTGGCCCGGTGAAGAAATAGCGCGGCGCAGCGAAGAGTCCGGCGTCGATGGCGCGTGCCAGCCCGATGTCGCCACCGGCCACGTCACGGACGGTGGTGAACCCGCGCCGCAGCGCCGCCCCCAACCGTTTGGCCCCCACCAACGCCGCATAGCTCAGCGGGCAGCGCTCCACCTCAAATCCACCCAACCCCACAGCGTAGGCATGGAAGTGGGCGTCGATCAGACCAGGCACCACCACCCTGCCCCCGGCATCAACCACCTGGCCCTGCTCGGCAACATCCCCCATCTCAGCGACCCGACCGCCGCGGAAGACGATGGATCCTTCGGTGAGGTCAGGCGAGGAGCCGTCGAAGATGAGGGCATTGACAAGGGTGAGGGGCTGTTCGTGGGTGGTATCCATGGTTATTTCTCTCCTGGTCTGCGCCCCACTTAGGCCTCTGGCCACCGGAACCGCATGCTGTCGAAAAGGGGTGCCATGGAACGACGGGGTTGCGCAGGGTCCTTGAGGAATTCTATGCGGTCCCCTAGTGACAAGACCATCAGATGCATGCACCATAGGGCTTCTGTGGAGTCGCCCTGGAACCTGAGCTGCGAGACTTCCGCCCGCCTATTCTCTCCCCCGCCGAATACTTTCCGACGACTCAGCAGGCAGTCGATTAAGGAGGGTTTCGCTTTTGATGACGTTGACCATTGGTGAAAGTAACTCCAAAAGGTTTAGCGTCTGGGCATGCACAGCGTCGTTCTGGCCTGCGCAGGCGTCCTCGACCACCGTCACATATCGGCCTGCATCAGCGGCTCCTAGTGCGGTAGCCAAGATGCAGCAGTCGGTTGCCACACCGGTGAGGATAACCTCTTCCCCGACGGGAATCCGGGCCGCCAGCGCTTCCCCCCATTTGGAGAACGTCGGAAGGTCAATCGAGCCGCGGGCCTCAACGCCCGGAAGGTCAATGTGCCAAATGGGATCGGCGGGATCCAGGCGCATGCTTCGCCATCGGTCGTAGTACGAGGACCATGAACCTTCCTCTGCGGGGTCGGGGACAAAGCGTGTGATGATCGGTTCCAGTCCGGATGCTGCCAGACGCGCGATGGTTCGGGCCGCTTCGTCGTACCGGGGAATGTACCAATCTCCCGCTTCGCGGAAGGCACGTTGCATGTCAATTACGACCAGGTGGCCTTTTGCCCCACTGTTTGAGGTCTTGCTGCTAATCACGATTTCTGGCCTTCCTAGCTGGAATAAGGATCGGCGATGCCGGACTCGATCTGGGCCAGGTGGCTCCCCAGCTGTCTGTGGGGAGCCACCTGGCCTTACAGGAACTGCTCGGCATCTTAGAGGGTCTGACCTGCGTCGCTGCGGTCCAGCATGTCGTGTCCGGAGAGGCGCTGACGCCGGTGGGTGAGGAAGTACACGCCCGTCGCGACGGCTGCTCCGACGTAATAGGAAAGGTCACCGATTTGGGGGAACGCGGCGGCGATGGGGCCGGTGTAGATGGATGACATCCAGAACGGGGACGAGAGGACGACACCGGCGGCCCAAGCCACGAAGCCCCATTCGAACTTCCGGCTCTTATCGAAAAGCTCACGCAGTCCGCGCTCAGTTCGGCGACCTCCGAACAAGTAGTCGCACACGAGGACTGCGACGTACGGGGCGATGCAGTATGCCGTCAGGTTGAGGAATGCCGTGAAGCCTTCGTTGAACCCGCCTTGGCCCCAGAGGGCCACGAGGTACGAGACGATGCAGATGAAGATGACTCCGGTGTGGCGTTTGACGGGCACGCCCATCGTCTGGATGGAGATGGCACCGCCGTAGACGTTGAGGAAG
Source organism: Arthrobacter sp. B2a2-09 (assembly GCF_027587375.1). Lineage (GTDB taxonomy): Bacteria > Actinomycetota > Actinomycetes > Actinomycetales > Micrococcaceae > Arthrobacter. Next base: position 114,226 of record NZ_JAMXIC010000001.1, on the reverse strand, counting down.
TTTTGCGTGAAGGAAGACAATGCGACGACGCCCAGGCCGATCGGCGCCCACGGGCCCATGAGTTCCTTGAGGGCTCCGATACTGTCAGTGGCGGTCGCCGTTGACCCGAGGAGTGTGCCGAGGATGCCCATCCATATCAGGGTGACGCCGTTGCCGAGCATGGTCGCCCAGCCGGCGCCGCGGCGGTTGCCGGGGGTGTTGGGGAGGTAGCGGGAGTAGTCGGAGGCGAACGGCATCCACGCGACGATGAAGGAGAAGAACCAGCCGAAGAAGACGATCCATCCGCCGATGCCGTCGAAGCCCGGGGCAGATGTGTTGACAGTATTGACGATGTGTCCGTTGGCAGCAGCGACGACGGTAATGAAGACGAAGCCGATCACCAGGACGAACGAGAGGATGCGCTGGAGGAAGTGAATCAGGTTGTATCCGATGACCGCGACGCCAAGCTGGATGCCCATGAGGATGAGCGCCGATAGCCAGAAGGGCACGTCGGTTAGCAATGCGATGGCCTGGCCGCCGAGAATGACGGTCACCGCTGCCCAGCCGATGCCAGCGAAGACGTTCACATATGCCACGGGGAACAGGTTGCCGATGAATCCGAGCGGACCGCGCCCTTGCATCTGCTGGGGCACGCCCAGCCGGACGCCCATCGCGGAGAGATAGCCCATTCCTGCCGAGGAGGTCACTCCGGCAAGAACGATCGCCAAGGCAGCGGCCCAGAAAGGGAGCCCGAAGTAGGCGGCGCTGAAGCCGAGGACGACGATGGGGAAGTTCATGCCGGCTGCGAACCAGAGGAAGAACTGGGAACGTGGCTTGCCGTGGCGTTCGACCTCGGGGATGTGCTCGATGCCGTACGGCTCGATCTTGGTAAGGCTGTCGCGGTAGCCGCGATCTTCGGCGATGCTGTCCTCGGAGACGGCACTTATGGTGTCTGGGATCATTTCTTGTCCTATTGTGGAATGCGCACCTATGGTGCGCTGCTTGAGAGAGCAGGTTGTGTCGGTGCGGCTGGTTTCCCGTGCAAGGCTTGTCAGCCGTGCCGACACTTAGAGTTCGGCGAGATTTCCGCCGTCGTAGAAATGTCCGGCCTTGTAGACCATTGGCGCAGAGTCGTCGATTTCGGCGTGCCGGACCCGGCAGATGAAGACAGTGTGGGTCTTCGCTTGGAAACGCTCTTGAATTTCGGCTTCCAAAGAAGCCGCGGACCCGTCCAAAAGCGGGCTTCCCTTCGGCCCCTCATGCCAGTCCAGGTCAGCAAACTTGTCTACGGCCTTCGAGGCGAACACACGCACCGTTTCGTGTTGTGCCGTTCCGAGGATGTTGATGCCGAGGTGGCTCGATGAGAACAGCGCCGGGTAGGTGCTGGAGGTTTTCTGGACACAGATCAGCACTAGGGGCGGCTCAATGGAGACTGAGCAGTACGAGTTCGCTGCCAGCCCTTTGGGGGTTTCGCCTTCTTTGGTGGTGACCACGGTGACGCCGGTGATGAACTGGCGGTTGAATGCCTTCATCAAGCCTGCGTCAAGCTCCGGGACGTCGCTGCTGTCTCCAACTGCAGGTGCAGCCGTACCGCGTAGTGGGCGAATCCCAAGGGCGGCCAGCAGCTCACTCCCGTCCCACGTCACGGTTTCTTTCGTGATCTTTCCATCTTTGAGAACCAAGATGTTCGAGCCCCTGGTCTGAACGGTGAGACCGGTCGCCGGAACGCCAAGATACTCGCGGGCGTGGGTGCCAGTGGAAGTCCAGAAGACGGCGACGGTGCCGTCCCCTTCGACGACGTTGTCAACGGTAGTGCGCAGATCGGGAAAAGCTTCGCGCACGGCAGCAATCTCAGACTTGAAGCCGGCGAGATCGACAGTTGCTCCTGTCGCCTTGCTGGTGCGGGTGTAACCATCCGCCACGAGGCCGTCGAGGGCGTTGAGGTCACCCTTGTCCCAGGCGTCGAGCCAAGCTGATGTGATGATCGGTTCGAGAGTCTGTTGCATACCAACGACGGTAAGGCAGGTCACACGTTTAGGTCAATAGAACCGGGCAAAGTAGCCATAAATGCCGAAATTTCAAGAAACTTCTCAAAGGATGACGGGACTCTTGACGCCCTTCATGCATGCATCATAAGCTGGCTCCCATGGAAGACACTCTGATGGTTACGACAGAAGCGGTCGGGCAGGAAGGCCTCCTCGACAGGATCCGGCGACTCGTCCTGGGCGGCGAGTTCCCCCCGGGCGCCCTCCTGCCCGAGGCCTACCTCGCCCAGGAATTCGAGGTCAGCCGCACTCCCGTCCGGGAGGCACTCAAACAGCTCCAGCAAGAAGGCCTGGTGGAAATCCGCCCGAAGGTCGGTACCTTCGTGCGGGAGCCCACGCGCCGTGAGATCGTCGAGCTCTTCCAGCTCAAGGAGTCCTTGGAGGGGTTGGCGGCGTCGCTGCTTGCCCGTCGCGGGGACGCGTCCGAACTTTCGGTTCTACGCCGGAACCTCAAGGACTCCGACGAGGCAGTCCTCACTGGGGACAAGGAAGCCTATGCCCGGCTAGTCCACGAATTCCACTGGACGATTGTCCGGGGCTCGGACAACCTCAAGCTTTACGAACACTATGAACGGCTGATGAACCAGCTGGCGTACCAGCGGCTGGTAGTGCGCACCGTCGAACACCCAGGCCGGATCGCGGCCTCCACCCGGGAGCACCATGCAGTCCTCGAAATGATCGAGAACAAAGACCCCTTCGGCGCGGAATCCGCCATGCGGAACCACGTCTACGCGACGTCCCGCGAAGCCCTGGTCACCGAACCGGCACTGGATCGCCGGAGCTAAGCGAAACACTATGCGAGAGGAAGCCATGCGCTTTTCGATTTTCCAGCACGCCCTGGCCAGGACGAAATGATGAACGATCAGGGCTTGGGAATCCGCAAGATTGTCTATTACAGCGAGGAGATCCTCCTCGAGAACGGCCTCTCCCCCGCTGTCCCGGCGGTCCGTGCAACGGCGGCCGCTGTGGTTACCAACCCGTGGCTGGGTGGAACCGCCACCGATGACTTGAGCGAGGAAGTAATCCAGCTCGCCCCGGTGCTTGCGCGAAAGCTCACTGACGTCCTTAGCATGGAGCTAGGTGGCGTGGATGCTATCCAAGCCTTCGGCAAGGCAGCAATCGTGGGCACGGACGGGGAGATCGAGCACGGGGCCGCGCTCATTCACACCCCGTTTTTCGGCAACCTGGTCCGTGAGTATTTCGAGGGCGAATCGATCATCTGTTTCGCCGATAATAGGGCCGACGCCGGCAGCACCCTCGTAGTGCCGCTGTGGCACAAGAACGCCGCCGCAACCCGCACCCATTACCAGACCATCACCGCGCGAATCGGTGACGCGCCCCGCCCAGGGGAGATCGTCGTAGTACTGGGGGCCTCTACCGGACCCCGCCCCCATTCGCGTATCGGGGATCGCCTTACCGACCCCATCGTCAAAGCAGACACCATAGGAGAACTAATTTCATGAGCATCCGCAAGATTGTCACCTTCACGGAAGACATCCTCACCGAGGGCGGCCGGGACGTCACGCCGAAAGCACGCGTCGCCGTGGTCGCAGCCATCGTCAAAAACCCTTGGGCTGGCCAGGGATTCGTCGAAGACCTCTCCGAAGGGATCGACGGCAATGCCTCGGACATCGGCGCCCTCCTCGCTCCCCGGGTGCTCGAAGCCCTCGGCGCTCCGGCCGAAGCGTACGGAAAGGCCGCCATCGTCGGCCTTAACGGCGAGATCGAGCATGGCTCCGGTCTCATTCACACCCTTGCCTTCGGAAACCACTTCCGCGACGCAGCCAATGCGACCACTCTTTTGCCTGCTGTCGAGAAGCGCGGACCTGCCGGCGTTGTGTTCGACATTCCGCTCAAACACATCACCGACGCGACCATCCGATCCCACCACCAGAGCATCGAGGTCCGGATCAATGACGCACCCCATGCCGATGAAATCGTGATCGCGCTTGCCGCTGCGGCTCAGGGACGACCTCAGCAGCGTCTCGCGGCTTTCGCGACCGAAACGAAGTAGGTGATCGCCGTCGTGAGCCGCGCCCGTATAGCACTGATCCACGGGGTCGGCCTCGACGGGTCGATGTGGGGACCCCTGCGCGAATTCCTCGAGCCGGAATACGATGTCCAGGTTCTCGAACTCCTGGGCCATGGACAACGACAGAAAGCCCCTGAAGGGGTGACGCTTGCCGAACTCGCAGCCGACGTGGCCGAGCGTCTTGAACCGGCAACCCATGTTGTGGGGTTCTCGCTGGGCGCCCTCGTGGGGCAGCACCTGGCACGGTTCCGGCCCGACGTCGTCGCCTCCCTGGTGAGCGTCGCATCGGTCTGTGCTCGGACCCCGGAAGAACACGCTGCGGTGATGATGCGGCTCACGGCCGCCGAAGCGGACTTTCCGGCGACAGTGGAGGCATCTATCCGCCGGTGGTACCCGGAGGGGACCTCCGTCCCGGCGGAACTGGTCGAGGCCACACGCAGGGTCCTGCAGCGCAACGACCCACAATCCTTCCTGGCCTGTTACCGCGTGTTCGCTACTGCAGACGCGGAGATCGCGCCCGAACTCCCCCGGATCGCGGTTCCCTCCCATGCCGTGACCGGTGAGTTGGACCCTGGGTCGACACCGGAGATGAGCGCCCGGCTGGCCTCTGCCATCCCCGGCTGCACCTACTCCGTTATCAGCGGGGCCCGCCACATGATGCCGCTGGAACGTCCCCAAGAGCTCGCCAACACCCTCACCGCCTTCATCAAGGAGCATTCACATGTCCACTGAACGCCGCTACGAGCACTTCATCAACGGAGAGTGGGTTCCGCCGTCGTCCGGGGAGTACTTTGAAAGCACGAACCCGGCGACGCTGGACGTGCTCTACCGCGCCGCACGGGGCAACGAGGCCGACGTCGAGCGGGCCGTATCAGCCGCGGGGGCGGCGTTTGAAAACCCTGCATGGCGCGACCTCAGCCAGACCCGGCGTGGGCACTTGCTCCGCCGCTTGGGCGACCTCGTCGGCGAACACGGGGAAGAACTCGCCCGGATGGAAACGGAAGACAACGGCAAGCTCCTCCGGGAAATGCGCGCCCAGCTCGCCGCGATGCCCGAGTATTATTACTACTACGCCGGGCTGGCTGACAAAATCCAGGGCGACACCATCCCGGGCTCCAGCCGGGCCATGCTCAACTACACCCTCCGCGAACCCCTCGGGGTGGTGGGTGCCATCACGCCGTGGAACTCGCCGCTGACGCTGACCACCAGCAAGCTCGCCCCCGCCCTCGCCGCGGGCAACACCATCGTGATCAAACCGTCGGAATATACCTCCGCTACCGTGCTGCGCTTGGCCGCACTGGCCGACGAAGCCGGTTTCCCGCCCGGTGTCATTAATGTCGTCACAGGCTTCGGCGCAGAAGCCGGAGCCGCGCTGGTCGACGACCGCCGCCTGGCCAAAATCTCCTTTACCGGCAGCACCGCCACCGGGGCCCGCATTGCTTCCTCAACCGCTTCCCGCTTTATCGGCTCGACGCTGGAATTGGGCGGCAAGTCCCCGAACATTGTTTTCGCGGATGCCAACGTGGCCAATGCGTCCATGGGGGTGGTGGCCGGTATCTTCGCCGCGGCTGGCCAGACCTGCATCGCAGGCAGCCGCGTGTTCGCCCACAAGGAGGTTTACGACGAATTGCTTGAGCGCGTCGCCAATCGCGCCCGCAGCATCGTGATCGGAGATCCGCTCCTGGACGCCACAGAACTCGGGCCGCTGGCCTTCCAGGATCAGCGGGACAAGGTGGCCGGCTACGTCGATCTCGGCGTCTCCGAGGGTGCCACTGTTCTGACCGGAGGGGGCCGCCCCAATATCGGCCTCGGCGGCTACTTCTTCGAACCCACCGTTCTCACCGGCGTCGACAATTCCATGCGCGTGGTCAGGGAGGAGATCTTCGGCCCTGTCGCAGCGATCATGCCTTTCGAAACCGAGGAGGAAGTGCTGCGCCTGGCAAACGACACCAGCTACGGACTAGCGGCGGGTGTCTGGACTACCAACCTCGCCAGGGCACACCGGATGGCCAGCCGCCTGGAAGCAGGCACCATCTGGGTCAACACTTACCGCACCATGTCTCCCCAATCACCCCGGGAAGGCTTCAAGACCAGCGGTGTCGGCGTCGAACACGGCATGGAGAGCATCCGTGAATACACCAGGCTCAAGAGCGTCTGGATCAACACGGACGAATCCCCCATTGCGGACCCCTTCATCATGAGGAGCTGATCATGCCCCTATCCGAGCTGTTCGTCCTCCGCAGTCATAAGGAGCCGTAATGCCTCTTATCGAAGTCTCCATCGCCCGGGGCCGGACCCCCGAGCAGCTTCGCTCGCTCATCGGCGCGCTTCACCGTGCCGCCGAAAGCTCAGTGGGTGCGGTACCCGAAAACACCACCGTCATCATCCGCGAAATCGAGCATGAACACTGGTCCCGCGGCAACCAAACCATCGCCGAACGCAACGCAGCCGCCCAGGAAACGGCACCCAGCCAACACGTGTCGGTGAACATCGCCGCAGAACGAAGGAGTCACTAATGCGCTTTTCCCTCTTTGCCCATATGGAGCGCTGGGACGAAACCGTCTCACACCGCGAATGCTTTGAGAACCTCACGGAGCTCGCGCTCATCGCGGAGGCCGGAGGTTTCAGCACCATCTGGATTGGTGAGCACCACTCGATGGAGTACACCATCTCTCCCAGCCCCATGCCCCAGCTCGCATACCTGGCAGCGCGCACGTCGCGCATCCGGCTGGGCGCGGGAACAATTATCGCGCCGTTCTGGAACCCGCTACGCGTTGCCGGCGAGACGGCGCTTCTGGATGTCATCAGCAACGGCCGAATGGAAGTGGGGCTGGCACGCGGCGCCTACCAGTTCGAGTTCGACCGCCTCATGGGCGGCATGTCGGCAGTCGACGGCGGCAAGCACTTGCGCGAGATGGTTCCCGCCGTGCGCGCCCTCTGGGAAGGTGACTACGCACACGACGGCGAGATCTGGCAGTTCCCGACCTCCACCAGTGTCCCAAAGCCCCTGCAAAAGCCCACTCCGCCCATGTGGATCGCCGCCCGCGACATCTCCTCGCACGAGTTCGCCGTCGCCAACGGCTGCAACGTGATGGTCACGCCTCTCATGAAGGGCGACGAAGAGGTCGACGACCTTGCACGCAAGTTCGACACTGCTGTCGAAAACAACCCCGGCGTCCCCCGCCCGGAACTCATGGTGCTCCGCCACACCCACGTCCACCCTGCGGACGAGCCCGAGGGATGGCGGCGTCCGGCGGAGGGCATCGAGAAGTTCTACCGGACCTTTGATGCTTGGTTCGGAAACAAGAACACCCCGAAGAACGGTTTCCTTGAGCCCAGCCCGGCCGAGAAGTTCGCCGACCGCCCGGAGTTCACGCCGGAGTCCCTGCACCAGACGGCGATGATCGGGACGCCGGACGAGGTGATCGAGCGGCTCCGCCACTACGAGGCCCTCGGCGTAACCGAGTTCAGCCTGTGGTCCGACAACAGCCTGACCCATGAGGAGAAGAAGCGCTCGCTCGAGCTCTTCATCGAGCACGTCGTTCCGGCTTTCCAGGAGCAGACCGCTACCGCGGCCCGCTGATCTCAACTGGTTGCTGAGTCTCGCCCAGGTTGCTATTTTGCCGATATGGCCAGGAACCTGATGGGCAGTTCGAGCAGTTCCAGGGGGCCATGGGGTCCTTCGCCGTCCAGAAGAAGTGAGTCCCCCGGTTCCATGGTGTATTCGTACGCACCGTGGCCGTAGATCATCTTTCCCGAGAGCATGTAGATGAATTCGGTGCCGGGGTGCTGGAACAGCGGGAAGACGTCGGAGGCGTTCGTCAGCGTGACCAGGGTGGGTTCGAGGGCGTCGGTGCGGCCCTTGAGGGTCCCGAGGACGCGATATTCGTGCCCGTGCTGGGTTCCGCTGCGCACGGTCAGGCTGCCTTCGCCGTTCTTGGTGAACGTTGCGTCCCTGTCGGTGTCCGCGCCGCGGAACAGGGCTGTGACCGGTATTTTCAGCCCGTCGGCCAGCCGCTGCAGGGTCGTGAGCGAACACGAGGTGCTGGCCGATTCGATCTTGGAGATCATCGCCTTGGACATGCCGGTCCTGGTTGCGAGTTCTGCGGCCGAGAGTCCTTGGGCGGTTCGGTAGTGGCGGAGCTGCGCGGCGATAATGCGCTCGAGCTTGCCGGCCACTCCATCTACTGCGGTCTCTGCTGACACATCCGTCTCCCCGCCTGTCTGATTGGTCACCCAGCCATCATAGGTGGCGGCCATGGCTTCTAGCCGATCACCCGGGCCTCACCCAACAGGCCCGAGAGGACGTCCGCCAAAGCTCGGGCTCCGGCTTCTGCGTCGGCGTCGTCGACGAGTTCCTCGGGAGAGTGCGAGATCCCGGTGGGGTTCCGGACGAACAGCATCGCCGTGGGGATGTGGCCTGCGAGCACTCCGGCGTCGTGGCCGGCGCCGGTGTCGAGGACCGGCGCGTTGGGGAGCAGGGTTTGGAGCTGGTCCCGCAAGCCGGTGTCGAAATGGACGGTGGGGCTGAGCGATTCAGTCCCGAAGGTGACAGTGCAGTTTTCCTCGGCGGCCATGACCTGGGCGTTGAGGTGGATGGATTCGACCAGGGCTGCGGTGACTTCGTCCCGGGGGTGCCGGACGTCGATCCACATATCGACCCGGGAGGCGATGACGTTGGTGCCTCCCGGGACCGGCTGGAGTCGGCCCACGGTGGCGCGGGCCTCCTTGTAGTTCCTGGCGGTGTCCCGGATGCCGATCATGATTTTGGCGGCGGCGATCATCGGGTCTTTCCGGTCCTTCATGAGGGTGGTTCCGGCGTGATTGCCCTGCCCGTGCACGGAGAGCTTCCACCGGCCGTGGCCCAGGATCGATGATCCGATGGCCACCGGCTGGCCCAGGTCGCTCAGTCCCCTCCCTTGTTCGACGTGTAGTTCAACGAACATGCCCAGCTGTTGGAGGGTTGTGTGGTCTGCGCCGATGAACCGAGGGTCTTGTCCGTTGGCTGCCGCCACCTCGGCGTAGCTGTTGCCATCCGCGTCTTTGAGGTTGCGGGCCTTGTCCGGGTCCAGGGCCCCGGTGATGAGCCGGGAGCCCAGGCAAGCGACGCCGAAGCGGGAACCTTCCTCTTCCGGGAACACCGCGATCGCCAGCGGGCGGCGCGGCCGGGTGCCGCGGGCCTTGAGGATGTCGACGGCGGCCAGCGCCGAGGCGACACCCAACGGGCCGTCGTACTCGCCGCCCCCGGGAACGGAATCGAGGTGGCTGCCGGTCACGACGGCGTCCGTGCGGACCCCGGTGGCGGTGTCCCACCAGGCCCAGATGATCCCGTTGTTGTCGGTGGTGACGTCCAGTCCCCGCCTGCCGGCCTGTTCGATGAACCAGCTTCGCAACTCGGTTTCGGCGTCGGAGAAGACCGGGCGGGAGTAGCCGCCGCGGTGCAGGTCTGTCCCGACGCCGGAAATGTCCCGCATGAGGGCGGTGACGGTGTCGGTTGTCGGTGTGGTCGCCGAAGAGGTCATTGGCTGGGTCCGTTTCTGCAGAAGGGTCTAGTTGGTACGGATCCGGGCGGTTGCCTGGCGGAACCGGGACGGGACCTCGCCGGTCCCGGTAGCCAGATCGGCCGCCCACCGGCCGATCAGGGGTGCGAATTTCGCGCCGTGCCCCGAGCAAGGGGAGACGATGGTGAGGCCGCCGGCCCGGTCGATGAGGAAATCCTCATTGGGAGTGTTGGTGAACAGGCACGTGGTCTCCGCGTACGGCTCGGGGTCAAGACCGGGCAGGTATTTCCGCACGTAGTCCGCGACGCGGCTCCGGTTCTCCGGATCCACCCTGCCGGTCTGCTGAAGGGCTGACGGAATGAATTTGCCGCCGTTGTATTCGGCGACCTTCTGGCCGGCGAAGCCGGCATCCCGTCCTCCGGGCAGACCGTAGGTCTGGATGTCCGCGCTCTTGTGGATGAAGGTGGGCCAGGCCGCAACGCTCCCGGGATCGAGGTAGCGGAAGTGGTAGGCCTGTTCCTGCCGGACGGTGAACTCCGGCAGCCCGGCCAGGAACCCGGCCGGAAGCGGCAAGTGTCCCAGCAGTGAGGGCAGCCACCCGCCCGCGCTGATGATGACGTTCCCGGCGTCGAGCGTTTCCCAACCGCCGGAAAACAGCCGGTAGCCGGTTCCCCGCTTTTCCACGCGCGAGACGTTCCATCCGGTCAGCAGCCTGGCGCCGTGCTTCACTGCCTGTTCGATCATGGCGTTCACCGAGGACTCGGCGTCGATCACGCCTGCGCCGGGGTGCCAGAGCACGGCTGTGTCGAAGGCGATGTGCGGCCAGCGCTCCCGTGCTTCGGCGGCGCTGAGGAGTTCGTGTTCGACGCCGGCCGCGGCGAGGATCCGGGCGAGGTGCTCCGGTTGCCGCTCGGGGCCGTAGTCCACGGCCCCGCAGGGTGTGATCAGTTCCAGTCCGCTGGCATGGTCCAGTTCATCCCACAGCTCGCGGGATTCAATGACCGCCCGGGTGTAGAACTCGTCCGGGTAGGCGTAGCGGAAGATCCGGGCGGAGCCGTGGGAGCTGCCGTCGTGGGCCGCCGCTCGCGTGCGTTCCAGGATCGTGACGTCATGGCCCCGCAAGGCCAGCTGCCAGGCCGTGGCGGCGCCGGCCAGCCCGGCGCCGACCACGACGTATTCGGAGGATTCCGGCATTACTTCGCCCCGGGGATCCAGCTGGTGCCGGCGAGGGGAACCCTGGCCATGGCGGAGGCCTCGATGGTGAGGGCCACGAGGTCCTCGGGTTCCAGGTTGTGTAGGTGGGATTTTCCGCAGGCCCGGGCGATGGTCTGGGCCTCCATGGTCAGGACGCGCAGGTAGTTGGCCAGGCGCCGCCCGCCGGCCACCGGGTCCAGTCGGGAGGAGAGTTCGGGATCCTGGGTGGTGATGCCGGCGGGGTCTCGTCCGTCCTGGAAGTCGTCGTAGAAGCCTGCCGCCGATCCCAGGGCGGCGTATTCGGCGGCGTAGCGGGGGTCGTTGTCCCCCAGCGCGATCAGCGCCGCGGTGCCGATGGCGACGGCGTCGGCACCCAGGGCCATGGCCTTGGCCACGTCGGCTCCGGTGCGGATGCCGCCGGAAACAATCAACTGGACCTTGCGGTGCAGTCCCAGTTCCTGGAGGGCCTGCACGGCCTGCGGGATGGCGGCCAGGGTGGGGATGCCGACGTTTTCGATGAAGACCTGCTGCGTGGCGGCGGTGCCGCCCTGCATTCCGTCGACCACGACCACGTCGGCTCCGGCCTTCACGGCCAGGGCGGTGTCGTAGTAGGGCCGGGACGCGCCGATCTTGACGTAGATGGGTGTCTTCCAGTCGGTGATCTCGCGGAGTTCACCGATCTTGATTTCCAGGTCGTCCGGCCCGGTCCAGTCGGGGTGGCGGCTGGCGGAACGCTGGTCGATGCCGACAGGCAGGGTGCGCATGCCTGCGACGCGTTCGGTGATCTTCTGGCCCAGCAGCATGCCGCCGCCGCCAGGCTTGGCGCCCTGGCCGAGCACGATTTCGATCGCGTCGGCCTTGCGCAAATCATCCGGGTTCATGCCGTACCGGGAGGGCAGGTACTGGTAGACAAGGTGCTTGGACTGGCCGCGCTCCTCAGGCGTCATGCCGCCGTCGCCCGTGGTGGTGGAGGTTCCCACTTCGCTGGCACCGCGCCCCAGCGCTTCCTTCGCGTTCGCGGACAGTGCGCCGAAGCTCATGCCGGCGATCGTGACCGGGGTCTGCAGGTGCAGCGGCCGGCTCGCGTGGCGGTCGCCGAGGACGACGTCGGTATCGCACTTTTCGCGGTAGCCCTCCAGTGGGTAGCGGGACATCGAGGCGCCGAGGAAGAGCAGGTCATCGAAATGCGGGACCTTGCGCTTCGCGCCCCAACCGCGGATGTCGTAAACGCCCGTCGCAGCGGCGCGCTGGATATCGGCGATGGTCGCACGGTCAAACGTCGCGGACTCGCGCAATCCCAGCTCCTCGGTGCGCTGGGCAGGGATTCCCGGGGCGGGCAGGACAGTGTCCTGGGGCAGTGAGTTGATGGTCATAGGGTGTCCTTAGTACGAGGCCGAGTTGTGGACGCTGAAGTGGTAGAGGTTCCGTGCGGAGCCGTACCGTTTGAAGTCAGCCGGGTCGTCGGTGCGTCCGGCAGCGGCGAGCAGTCCTTCCAGCTCCTCGAGGTGTTCGATGTTCATCGGCTTTTCGATGCAGTCCGCGCCCAGGGAAGCGACGCTTCCCTTCACGTATATGCGGGCTTCGTAGATGGAGTCACCGAGGGCTTCGCCGGCGTCGCCGCAGACCACCAGCCGGCCGGCCTGGGCCATGAAGGCGGACATGTGGCCGATGTTCCCGCCGACCACGATGTCCACGCCTTTCATGGAGATTCCGCAGCGGGCCCCGGCGTTGCCGTCGATCACCACGAGTCCGCCGTGGCCCGTGGCCGCCGCTGACTGGGAGGCGTCGCCTTTCACGTGCACCTTGCCGGACATGATGTTCTCCGCGAGTCCGACCCCGGCGTTGCCGCTGATGGTCACGGTGCCCGTTTTGTGCATCCCGGCGGCATAATAGCCGGCATGGCCCTTGATGGCGACGCTGATGTCGGCGTCGATTCCGACGGCGAGGCTGTGCTTGCCGCCGGGGCTGGTGACGGTCCAGGCCTGGCCGTCGATGGCGTTGTGGAGGGCCTGGTTCAGGTCCCGCACCGGGCTGCCGGCCAGGTCAATTGTGGTTGTTGGGGCTGTTGTTTCGGGGGCTGTCAGAGTGACCATGTGTAGACCTTTCCGGGTTCCGGTTCAAAGATGCGGGCTGTTTCGATGCCGGGCAGGGACGCCAGGGCACGGTATTCGGAGGCCATGGCCACGTAGTCCCCGGTCTCGGCGATGATGGCGGGCTTGCAGGCGATCGGGTCCCGGACCACGGCCATGCTGTCCGCGGTGGTGACCACCAGGGTGTAGAAACCGTCGAAGACCTTCCCGAGGTTGGTCAATGCCGTTTCCAGGTCATCGCCCTGCTGCAGGCGCGAGGCGATGTAGCGGGCGCCGACCTCGGTGTCGTTGTCCGAATCGAACACGACCCCTTCACGTTTGAGCTCCCGCCGGATGGTGGCGTGGTTGGAGAAGGATCCGTTGTGGACAAGGCACAGGTCGTCGGCCACCGAGAAGGGGTGGGAACCGCCGGCCGTGACGGCGGACTCGGTGGCCATGCGCGTGTGGGACAGGCCCTGACTTCCGGCCATGGCCTGAAGCCCGTGCTCGGCGGCGATGTCCATCGGATGACCCACGCTCTTCATGACGGCCACGTGCTCTCCGCGGCCAATGATGGTGGACTCCGGGAGGGTTTCGCGCACTGCCTTCACCAGCAGCTCGGTCCCGACGGCGGCGCTCACCAGGGTGGTGTCGCCCACCACCCTGACGTCCGGAGCCGCGGACGGGGACAACAGGGTTTCCAGGGATGCCGTGATGTCAGCCAGCGGCAGGCCGTGGTTCTTGCCCAGGAGGCTGAGGGTGGATGTCCCTGCAGAGACGAGGCCCGGGGTGTCGTAGACGGCCAGGCCGGCGGAATCCGGCCCGCGGTCCACGATCTGGCACATCATCGAGGACAGGAGGCTGCCCATCTCGGGATGCAGCGAGGGGTTGCGCAGCTGCAGCGCGGCAATTCCGCACATTGTTGTGTCCTTTGCTAGGTGGGAGGGGGTCAAATCGAAGTCAGGTAGGTGCGGATTTCCCAGTCACTGACCTGGTTGTGCCAGCTCAGGAACTCTTCTTCCTTGGCGTCGGCGTAGTACTGGCCGATCGCCTCATCGCCGCTCAGGCTCGCGAGCATCACCGGGTCCCGGCGCAGGGCTTCGACCGCGTGCAAAAGGGTCGCCGGGAGCGAATGGGCGCCCGGCTGTGCTTCGCCGGGGCCGGAAGGCGCGCCGGGGTCGGTGCCGTTCGTGACGCCGTCGAGCCCTGCTTCAATGGCCGTGGCGATGGCGAGGTACGGGTTCGCCGAGCCGTCCCCTGAACGGAGCTCGATCCGTTTCTCGTCCGGCACCCGGATCATGTGGGTGCGGTCGTTGCCCCCGAACGAGGCCTTGCGCGGTGACCAGGTCGCTCCCGAAGAACTGGTCGTTGCGCCCGATCGCTTGTAGGAGTTCACCGTCGGAGCGAGGAACGCCTGAAGGGCAGGCGCATGCTCCAGGATGCCCCCGATGAACGAATAGGCGAGGTCCGAGAGCCCAAGTCCCCTGCCGCCGTCGTCCGCACCATCGTCATCACTGGGGAAAAGCGCGTCCGCTCCCGACCACAACGACAGGTGGAAATGCAGGCCGGTACCCGTCCGGTCGGTGAACGGCTTGGGCATGAACGTTGCGGTCATGCCGCGCTGCTCGGCGAGGATGTTCAGGATGTAGCGCAGGGTGACCACGCGGTCGGCCGTGGTGAGCGCGTCCGCGTAGTTGAAGTTCTGCTCGAACTGCCCGGCCGCGTCCTCGTGATCGTTCGCGTAATTGCCCCAACCCAGGCCGTTCATCGCCTCCGAAATGGAGGTCAGGTGCTCATACATGCGGGTGACACCGCGGGCGTCATAGCAAGGGCGGGGCGAGTCATCGCGGGCGTCTGCAGTGCTCAGGGAACCGTCGGGATTCTTGTTCACCAGGAAGTACTCCACTTCCGCGCCGACCTTGGCCTGCATGCCCTTCACCCCCAGGCGGGCGAGCGTGTTTTTCAAGATAACGCGTGGAGCGTAGGGCCACGGGTTCCCGTCCACGTGCGGGTCGCAATGGATGATCGCCAAGCCGTCCTTGATGAACGGCACGGGCGTAAAGGACGCCAGATCCGGGACCGCGATGAGGTCCGAGTCCTGCGGCTTCTGCCCAATCAACCCGGCGGCATACCCGGCAAAACCCATCGCACCGGCCTCAAGCTCGTCCGCGGCTTCAACCGGGACCAGCTTGGCGCACGGCTTGCCGGTCATGTCCACAAAGGCGGCCAGCAGGAAGCGCACCTCATGGGCCCTAGCGATGTCGCCCAGGGAAATCTGTCCGGCCTCGGCCGGCAGCCCGGCGTTTGATAGCGCTGACGCGCTCAGTACTGCAGGGGTTGCGACACTTGTCATCGGAACTGTCCTGTTCAATGTGGGTTAGCTGTTAGGAAACGCTGTTGAACCACAGTAGTCAAAGTGATGTTACAGTCGCGCACCCCGAACGTTAAATCCCGATGTCACGATCGGGCGGCGATCGCAACGGAAACGTAACGCACACGAAACCCGCGACCGTTCACTGTCAGGAATCATGGTTTCATCTCACGGTTACTTCTTGCGCGGTCTTTTGCGCCCTTCGCCGTCAGACCCCAACCCCTTCTGATTGGAGCTCCCATGAATTCTGGAGACACCGCCTGGATCCTCGCCGCGAGCGCGCTCCTGTGCATCATGATCCCCGGCCTTGCCCTGTTCTACGGTGGCATGGTCGGTTCCCGAAGGATCCTGAACATGATGATGATGTGCTTCGGCGGAATGAGCATCGTCGCCGTGCTTTGGGCCGTGTTCGGCTACTCGATGGTCTTCGGCAACTCCGTCGGCGGTGCCGGCCTCATCGGCAACATCGCCGAATATTTCGGGATGGAGCAATTGCTGTCCGAGGACCCGAACGCCGCCATACCTGCCGCCCTGTTCGCCGCCTTCCAGTTGTTCTTTGCCGGAATCACGACCGCGATCATCGCCGGAGCAGCCGCCGGCCGCATGAAGTTCGGCGCGTGGATGACCTTTGCGGCCCTGTGGGCGACCCTGGTCTACTTTCCGATCGCCCACTGGGTGTTCGCCTTCAGCTCTGCCGACGGCTCAGTGACCGGCGGCTGGATCGTCAACAACCTCAAAGCCGTTGACTTCGCCGGCGGAACCGCCGTCCACATGAACGCCGGAATCGCAGCCCTCGCCCTCGCCCTGGTCCTCGGACGCAGCGCCGGCTGGCCCAAGAGCGAACACACCAAACCCCACAGCCGGCCGCTGGTCCTAGTCGGCGCGGGACTCCTGTGGGCCGGCTGGTTCGGCTTCAACGCAGGCTCGGCGCTCACGGCCGGGCAGTCCGCTTCCGTGGTTTTCCTTAACACCGCCGTCGCCGCATGTGCCGGCCTCCTGGCATGGGCGCTGGTGGAACGCATCCGCCTCGGCAGCGCCAGCAGCATGGGCGCCGCCTCCGGCCTGATCTCCGCCCTTGTCGCCATCACTCCGGCGTGTGGGGCCGTCAGCCCCCTCGGTGCCCTAGCAATCGGCGTAATCGCGGGCGCCGTCTGCTCCCTCGCTATCGAACTAAAGTTCCGCTTGGGCTTCGACGACTCACTCGACGTCGTCGGCGTCCACCTGGTCGGCGGCATCCTCGGCACCCTGCTGATCGGATTGTTCGCCACGGACGCCGCCCCGAACAAGGTCAACGGACTCTTCTACGGCGGAGGTTTCGGCCTGCTCGGCATCCAGACGCTCGCAACCCTGGCCGTGCTCGGCTACTCATTCATCGTCACCTGGATCATCGCGAAAGTCCTCAACGTCACAATGGGCCTGCGCATCCACGAGGCAGACGAATTGCGCGGAATCGACATCGCGGCCCACTCCGAGGCCGCCTACCTTAGCGACGAAGAGCCCGTGGAACTGGGTTCCCCGCACCGCGCATAGCCGAAGCCGGACGGGCTATTCCAAGAGCCGGGATCGCCCGCGACCGTGGTCCGCTCGTGCGTTGCAGTTGGCGCACGGTGGTTCGGCCGCCGTCGCGGGCGATTTCGCCTCCGCAGGAGCACGAGCTCGCCCTAGAAGTTCGTGGCCTCCGCAGTGATCCGGCGCAGGACGCCAGCATCGCGCAAAACGTTTGAAGGGAGATCCCCTTCGACGAACTCGAGCATCATGTCCATATCCCGCCCATGCCCCCGGACGACGTCGGCCACGGCCCGCCACAGCTCCCCACGATCCTCCAGAGGAAGCCGCTCCTGGGCGGGCCACCACGAGAAGCAATGGACGCCCACCACATGCTCGATCACCTGGCGCAGCGACTCAATGGCCTGCTGGTCGCTCAGACCGACGGCCGGCTGCCAATACGTGCCCACATTGGGCCGGTCCACCCGGCGTAGGAGTTCGAGGGTGGTCTCCGGCGAGTCCGTCAGCGTGCCCCCGTGGTACTCGAAGGCCACCTCCATGCCCCGTGCGGCGGCGAGCCCGGAGGTCCGCTGCGTGTCTTCGACCACGGCGTCCCACTCCGCCTCTTTGGCTTCGGCAGAACCCACATCACCGGCCCACATCCGAATCCGGGGCGCGCCGAGTTTCGCGGCGAGGGCGAGGACACCATCGAAATTGCCGAATGAGCCGGCGCGGTAATAGGACCCGAGGGAGAGGACCGTGAGCCCGGCGGCTTCCGTGGAGGTCCGGGCACGCTCCGCGGAGGCGGCATCGTGGACATGGACGTCGGAACCCCACTCGATTCCGGCCAGCCCTGCGGCGGCGGCCGTGCGTACGACCTCATCAATGCCGAGTGCCCGGAGGGTCACCGAACAGATGCCCGGGTTGAGTTCTGTTTGCGTCATGGGAGGAGTCATATGCTCCACCCTACCGGAAATGCGCTTACCCGGCCGTGACTCAGCGGACCCTCCACCCGGCTCATTTAGCGCGCCGAGGCCAGGGTGAAGTGCACTTGAATGTCAAAGTTTGCCTTGACTCTTCACGAGATCTCCGATGTAGTTCATAGTGAACAGATCGCACAAAACTAAACATCATGGAGGCTGCCCGGATGTTGACCGAGGACAGGAAGAACCAGATTCTTCGCGAACTGGCGCTGCGCGGGTCATTGAACGCGGCCGAGTTTGCACGGCGGATGGGGATCTCCGGCATGACGGTGCGGCGCGATCTGGCCTTCCTCGACGGACAGGGACTGCTTCAGCGTGTCCATGGCGGGGCCGTTGCCGTTATGGGCCCGCCCAGGGGTCCCTCGAGGCAGGTTCACGGAAACAGCGGCGGAGCGGCAAGCGAACCAGGACCTCCCGCGTTGGCCGGAAGCGGGATGCGACCGCCCGCCAGACAGCGCCCACTCGCCACCATCGGCATGATCGTGCCAACGGCCACGTACTATTTTCCCGGGATCATCAGGGGGGCCGAGACTGCAGCGCAGGAGCTGGGCGTCAGGCTGGTCCTCGGAGTCTCTAACTATTCGCCTGCCGAAGAGCAACGGCAAATTCAACGGTTGCTCAAAAGCGGTGTCGATGGACTGCTGGTGACGCCCAGTGGAGAAACCCTGGCAAACACGCCTACCTTGGACCTGCTGGCCTCCGCTGAAGTGCCTGTCATCGTCGTCGAGCGCTCCATCGACGATGTCATGGATGACGGCAGCCTCGAGTCGGTGCGGAGCGACCATGTACGGGGTGCGGAGATCGCCGTCAACCACCTGCTGGCCCTGGGCCATCGAAAAATAGCCCTGTGCGTGCGCGAAAGCAGCCCCACGGCATCACGCGTCCTAGAAGGCTACCGCTCCGCGCTTCAGAAGGCCGGGATTCCGCATGATCCCGCCATGACATGGACCATCACGACGGACACCAACGACCCTGAGGCACTCCGTCAGGAGGTGGACGGCATCGTGGACGGGTTCGCGGCCGCCGGGGCAACGGCCGGCATCATCCACAATGACGAGGATGCTCTCATGTTTGCCGACTTGTGCGAAGCACGGGGACTCCGCATTCCGGCAGATCTCGCGGTGGTGGCCTATGACGATGAAATCGCTTCGTTTGGGACCGTACCCTTGAGCGCGATAGCGCCGCCCAAGTTCGACGTCGGATACCACGCCGTCCAAATGTGCCTGAACCGCCTAGGTCCCCGGCGCGGTTCGCGCTTGGCACTTCAGCGGGTCAGTTTGTCCCCCACTTTGGTCATCCGGGATTCGACGGCCGGCTAGGCGCCCACCAGGCCGGGACTTTCACCGGGTGCAGCGGCGCGGCGGGCCGCCTGCCCGGGAGCTTCAGGGCTCCATCGACCCCGGTCTCCGATCCGCGTTGTTCATTACTGTTCACTTTATTGGATCTGTTCAACTCTGCGTGTTTCATTGGATTACACCATGTGGCAACGACCACATTCCACCTTCGCATCGTAGATTCAAGGGAGAACCATGCAGCGTCGCAAACTACTCATCGGGGTGGCAAGCGTGGCCAGCAGCGCACTGCTGCTTGCAGCGTGCGGAACGGGCCCCAATCCCTCCGCCGCCCCCACGCCAACCGAGGATCCCTCGGGGACCATTACCTTTTGGTCATCACTGGCAGGAATGGACAAGGTCGCAGCCGCGTTCAACGCCAGCCAAGCCAAGATCAAGGTCAATTTCGAGACCGTCCCCAATGGCGACAACGGCGGTTACGCCAAGCTGTCCACCGCCATCACGGCAGGAAACGGCCCTGACGTGGCCACCATCGAGTACCCGCAGCTCCCCCAGTTCGTCAGCAACGGCCAGGTGCAGCCACTGGATGGACTGATCGACAAGTCAGCCACCGTGGACAAGCTCGCCAACGAAATCAGGGGCATGGTCCAGTTCGGCGGCAAGACCTATGGTTTGCCCTACGACGCGGCTCCTATGGTCATGTACTACCGCAAGGACATGCTGGCCAAGGCCGGCGTCGGGATCCCCAAGACCTGGCAGGAATTCGAAGAGGCTGGACGGAAGCTCAAATCAGTTGCACCCAACGCGTACCTGGCAAGCTTCAACCCCAATCAGGTGGCAGCCACCGCGGGACTGGCCTGGCAAGCGGGGGCCAAATGGTTCGGTACCTCGGGCGACAGCTGGCAGATCGGCGTGAACGATGACGCGACCAGGAAGGTGGCCGACTACTGGCAGAAGCTGATCGACAACAAGATCGTCAAGGTGCAGCAGGCCTTCAGCGACGAATGGAGCCTTGACTTGGCGAACGGCACCGTCGTCGGTGTCCTGGGCGCCAACTGGAGTGCAACGGGCATCCAGAAGCGCACCGAAGCAAGCGGACAGAAGGGACAATGGATCGCTGCAGAAGTGCCGAACTGGGGCACCCCGGCCAGCGCCTTTTACGGCGGATCCAGCTTCGACGTCACCAAGAGCAGCAAGAAC
Organism: Arthrobacter sp. B2a2-09; assembly: GCF_027587375.1. Classification (GTDB taxonomy): domain Bacteria; phylum Actinomycetota; class Actinomycetes; order Actinomycetales; family Micrococcaceae; genus Arthrobacter. Next base: position 94,075 of record NZ_JAMXIC010000001.1, on the reverse strand, counting down.
CCCGCGGCCGCTGCCAAATTCATCGAATTCCTCGCCACAAGCCCGGAAGCCATCAAAGCGCGCGGAAATACAGGATCGGCGTTTCTGGCCTTTCCGGGATTGACCCCGGTGGCGCAGGACGCCTATGACGCCAGCTACTTCGGCAACGATATCTACGCCGTGTTCAACAAGGCGTACTCAACAGTCAGCCCAGGCTGGCAGTGGGGCCCCAACTGGGACATCACCAACACGGCGCTCAAAGACGCCTACGGCAAGCTCGGCACCGGTGGCACCGTCCAGGAGGCAGTAGACACGGCCCAGACGGCCACTGTGGCCGGGCTAAAGCAGACTGGCCTGTCCGTCAAATAGCAACATCCCACTGGGCTGCCTCCGCGGAGGCAGCCCAGGCAGTTAGGAGATCCTCATGGCCTCTCAGGCCTTCATCAATGGTCCGCGCCGCAGGCGCAGTGCAGCCTCAGGAACCGGCGGCAGGACCGCAGCGCTCTTCCTGGTCCCCTTCTTCGTCGTCTTCGCCGTAGCCATGGTGGCGCCAGTCGTCTACTCGATCGTCCTGAGCTTCTATGCACAGCAGAAGTCGGGCCTCGGTTTCGGCGAAGCCAAGACCGCCTTCGTTGGACTCGAAAACTTCGTGCAGGTCTTTCAGTCGGAATCGTTCGTCGGCGGCATCGCCCGGCTTGCCTTGTATTGCCTGATCTACATTCCCTGCATGGTGGGCGGCGCGGTCGTCTTTGCGCTCCTCCTGGATGCGACGGTCGCCCGGGCGCGCAAGCTGTTCCAGCTGCTCGTCTTTCTTCCGCACGCAGTGCCCGGCGTCATCGCGGCCCTGATCTGGGCCTACCTCTACACTCCGGGCATCAGCCCCCTAGTGCAGGTGCTCCAGGGCGGCGGCCTCCAGATCAACTTCCTGGATGCACACCTGGTCCTTCCGGCAATCGTCAACATCGGCGTCTGGGAGTGGACCGGCTACAACGTCATCATTTTGTTCACCGCGCTACAGGCCGTTCCACGGGAAATCCTGGAGGCAGCCCGGGTTGATGGCGCCGGGGAGGTCCGGATGGCCCTGAGCATCAAGTTCCCCCTCATTCTGCCCGCGCTGAGCGTGATCATGGTGTTCACCATCATTGGCACGTTGCAGCTGTTTACGGAGCCTTCCATCATCGCCAAGGCCACATCCTCCGTCACCAGCACATGGGTGCCGAACCTCTGGGCCTATGACGCGGCCTTCATCAGGCACAACCTCAACCAAGCCGCGGCCGCGTCGATCATCATTGCCGGGCTGGCAGCACTCCTGTCCCTGGTCGTCACCCGCTTCAGCTCGAGGATGAACAAAGCATGAGCACAGATACCCTGACCCGCCCCGGAACCACGGCGACGAAACCCACGCCGCGCGAGAAGCCCCCTGCACGCCAAGGCGGTTTCGCCAGCAAGCTCAGCGTCAACGGGCTCCTGATCCTGGGGTCCGCCTACATGGTGGTGCCAGTCCTCTGGTTGCTCTTTGCGTCCACCAAGAATGCCGCTGACCTCTACGGCACCAGCGCGTATTCCTTCGGGAGCTTCGCGCTCTTCGAAAATATCTCAGCTGTGGCCGCCAAGGACGGAGGAATCTTCTTCCGCTGGATGGGCAACTCGGTCCTCTACGCCGGCTTCGGCGCCGTCTTCGGCGGCCTCATCTCCGTCATGGCCGGCTACGCCTTTGACAAGTTCCAGTTCCGGGGCAAGAACTCCCTGTTTGGATTCGTCCTGGTGGGTGTTCTAGTCCCCAACACGGCAACGGTGCTGCCCATGTATCTGCTGGCATCACTGGTGGGCATGACCAACACCGTCTGGGCAATCTTGATCCCTGTCCTGTGCAACCCCTTCGGCGTGTATCTTGCCCGCGTCTACGCCGCCTCCTACGTCCCGATGGAGACGCTCGAGGCAGCCCGGATGGACGGTGCCGGACCCATCCGCTCCTTCTGCTCCCTGGGCCTGCCCATGATGATGCCGGGCTACGTCACTATCGCCCTGTTCCAGTTCGTCGGAGTGTGGAACAACTTCATGCTTCCCCTGGTCATGCTGCAGGACCAGCAACTCCTGCCGGTCAGCGTGGGCATCTCGATCTGGCAGGGTTACGCGGTTCCGCAGCCCGAATTCGTGCCCATGGTGATCACAGGTTCTCTGCTTTCCGTGATCCCGCTGCTCGTGGCGTTCATCCTCCTGCAACGCTTCTGGAAGTCCGGACTGACGGCGGGAGCCGTCAAATGAGGCCGGAAAACCCGAACGTCGCGCTTGCCATGGGGGCCGGCGTCGCCGCCAGGATCTTCCCGCAGCGGCGTCTGAATTCCCTGAAACCCGGCCTGCGGCTCCTGAGCCCGGAGCCCATGGAGGACTTCACATCATCCCGTTCGCTGGGACTGCTCGCCGAAACCGACATCCTCATCACCGGATGGGGGTGCCCCACTGTGGACATCGCCGTCCTCGATTCCGCTCCGCGGTTGCGCCATATCCTGCACGCCGGCGGGTCCGTCAAGCACCACGTAGGCGCCGAGTGCTGGGCCCGGGGCATCCAGGTCAGCACTGCCGCGGACGCCAACGCCGTCCCGGTGGCCGAGTACACGGTGGCCATGATCCTGCTGGCCAACAAGCGGGTTCTGCAAATTGCCCGGACGCTGCACACCGAAAAGTCAGCCGTCGATCCGGAGCAGCTGTTCCCGGACATGGGCAACTATGGCAAACGAGTGGGCATCATCGGCGCGTCCAAGATCGGCAGGCACGTCATCCGGCTGCTCGCACCCTACGAACTCGACATCATGGTGGCAGACCCGTACTTGAGCCCCGAAGATGCTGTGGCTCTCGGCGTGCAACTGGTGAGCATGGAGAAACTCATGGAAAGCAGCGACGTCGTGTCCCTGCATGCACCGTCGCTTCCCTCCACCCGGGACCTGATCAATGCAGGGTTGATCGCGCGACTCCGGACCGGGTCTACCTTCATCAACACAGCCCGCGGAGAGTTGGTTGACCAGGACGCGCTCCTCGTGCGCCTGGAACGGCACGAACTGTTCGCCGTTCTGGACGTCACTACGCCCTGGGTCCTGCCGGCGGATTCGGGCTTCTACTCCAATCCGAATGTCCTGCTGACCCCTCATCTTGCGGGATCGCTCGGCAATGAGCTGGAGCGGTTGGCCGCCACCGCCGTGGCCGAGGCCCACCGCGTTGCCCGGGATGAGCCGCTGCGCTTCCCCGTCAGGATCGGTGACCTGGCCTTCACCGCATAACCGCGGCACCTCCTTGGGCGCCGGGGCACGTTCGCGGGCAAAAAGGCCCGACGGCGACACTTTGCAATGACCTTCACCTCCCCTTCAGAACAAAGGAAGTTCCATGAAGAATTCCCCCATCGGCAGGCGAGCCATTTTGCAGGCGGGCGGTGCGGCCGGGCTGGCGGGCGCACTCGGCCTGTCACCGACGGGTCCGGCAGAGGCTGCAGAATTGTCCGCTCAGCGTGGCGGGCACAGCGCCACCGAAATCCTGGACCTGGGACCGGCGGTGGTTCAGTTCTCGTTGATGAGTTCAGTTCTCGTCGGCGATACCGTCTACATCGGTTCCCGCAACCTAGATCCTGTCCGCATCGTCGCGTTCCATGTGCCGACGCGAAAGGTGATAGCCCAGACCGAACTCGCTACGGGTTACAGCATCCAGGCCTTGGCGGCCGATTCCACGGGCCGCTACCTGTACGCCGGTGTCCTCCAAGATGCTGTTGGGACCCTGCCGAACCTTTACCGCTGGGACCTGACCACCCTGTCCGCGCCGGCAACGCCGATCGGCCGGATCGGTGACCGCGACGTGCGCGACCTCAGCGTGGCACCGAACGGTCGCCTGTACGCGGTGGGCGGCGGGAGTGCCACCAAGCCGGCATTGTGGGAGTTCAACCCTTCGACCGGCCAGGTCGGCAACCTGGGGATCCCCGATCCCGGGGTTACGCTTGCGCGTGCGGTTGCCGCAACCGACACCACAGTCTTCTTCGGCGCCGGCAGCACCCTCGGTGGCGGCGGCAGTGCAGGCAGGGCGTGCCTCTACGCGTACAACCGCGCCACGCAAACCTTCACGCTGGTCACTCCATCGGAGATGTTGGCGGATCCCAGTATCCGGGAACTGGCCATCTTCGGAGACAAACTCCTGGTTAGTTCTGCCGCTTCGACCCAACCGTCGAAGGTTGCACTCATGAGGCTGGACAACCTCGCTTCCTATTCCGTGGCGACGTCCATCGGAAAGACCGCCAAGAACTTCACAAGCATCGGCGAGCAGGTGTACTTCGCCAACGAGTCGGGCCTGTGCGTGTACTCCGTGGCATCGAACTCGATCTCGCAGCTGACCCTCAATGGGCCGTCGCTCGGCGAAATCTGGGGCGTGGACGCCGTAAACAACAAGATCCTGGCCACCTCGGGTTACGGTTTCGTGGCCGAGATCGACCCCGGCACAGGAAGCATGGCGGCCACCGACCTTGGAGAGGCCGGCGCCTCCGCCACGCCCCAGACGGTCATGGGCCTGGCAGCAGGTGCGGGATTCGTCCATGCGGGCGGCAACGGCGTGATCGCCCGCCACTCGCTCGCCGCCGGCCAGACGGTCAACCTGCAGGCCCCGGGTGAGGCCAAGGACGCCGTGATGGTGGACGGTGTCCTCTTCACAGGCCAGTACAGCTCGCAGGGCATCTGGACGTACGATCCGCGCAGCGGCCAGCCAATCCACCAAGCAGCCAGCTTTCCCGCGGCGCAGAACCGGCCACTGGATGTCTGCTGGGACGAAGACAACAAACTCGTGCTGCTCGCCGCACAGTCCGACACAGAGGGCGGCGGCTCGTTCTGGACCTACGATCCCCGCACCGGAGCGAAGCAGTACTTCATCAACCCGATCGACAACCGTCAGCTCTTGCGCGCCGTAGCCACCCGCGACGGCGTGGCCTACCTCGGCGGCGGCCTCCCCACACTGGACGGTCCCGGCACTATCGTCGCCTTCGACCCGGTTGCCGGCAAGGAGCTCTGGAGGATCGAACCACAGATGGGGGCGGGCATTTCCGCACTCGCCGTCCAGGGACGGAATCTCTACGGGCTGACCCGCAAGGGTGGCATCTTCATCATCGACATCCCCAAGCGCAAACTGGTGCACCAGGCAGACATCAGCTCCCTGTCCTATGGGTTCGGTGCACTGGTGGCCAACCGCGGCGTGATCTACGGCGTCTCCGACACCACGGTCTTCCGGATCGATCCGAAGACATTCGCCGTCTCCGTGGTCGTAGCCGACATCAACGGCGGCTGGTATAGCGGCCCGCACATTGCCGCTGACGAAGACGGCCTGCTCTACACCCTGCGCGGCCCCAACCTCGTCCGGATTGATGACAAAGGAGCAATGCAGACCATGAGGCGCCAACCCTTGCCACAGACGCTTTCGCCGAACTAAGCCCCCGGAGCTACTAACCGGCTTTGGCGCTTCCTGCTGTGATTTGGGCGAGGTCGCGCCGGAACATTTCAGGCTCGCTCTCCGCGGGGAGTTCGACAATATCTTCGGCTGCGTCGAGAGATGCGGCCGGGTCTGGTGTCAGAGAGGTGAAGACGGTGGTGAGGTCGTCTTGTTCGGGCCCGTTGTCGGCGACGAGTTCGAGGGTCTTGTGGTCGGCGGCGTCAATGTGAAGGCTGTCGATGAGGACGCGGGCGATCTGGTCCCTGGCGATGACGCCGTCGGCGGGTGAACCGGACTGTCGCCTGTCGCCCTGGAGCATGACGATCTTCCGCTGGCCGGGTTGGTTGTAATCGAACCAGCCTGGCCGCACGATCGTGTAGGGGTTGTCGCTGGCGCGGATGAGACGCTCGCTGCGCAGCTTCCACCGGGCATAGGCGACGCCGGGCCGGGTGGTGCCGATAGCGGTCATGAGGGCAATACGGGTCCGGCGGCCGTCCAAGGTTTTGAGGACGTTTGCGACGCCGGTGTAGTCGTTGTCCCGCACGTCGCGTTCATTGGTGGTTGACCCGTGGGTGAAGACGATTGCCTCGACGTCCTCGACGGCTGTGTCGAGGGTTTCGGGACGGGTCAGGTCACCGACGACGAGTTCGACGCCGTCGGGAAGGATGCGGGCGGCGCGGGTCTTGTCGCGCACGAGGGCCCGGACCGTCCAGCCCTGCTGGAGCGCCTCGGCCACGGCATGGCGGCCGATGCTGCCGGTGGCACCGACGACCAGAACAATGGAGGGACGGTGGCTCATTTGCTCTCCTTGACTGCGGCTTCTGCGGTGGTCCGCTGGGTCGCGGCCCAACTGGCGAGGACTTTCAGAGCGTCCTCGGAGGGTGTCCCGGGATCTGCCGTGTAGACGTTGATGCGCAGTCCCGGGTCTGCGGGGAGTTCGAGCGCTTCAAAGCTCAGGTCCAGGTCTCCAACGATCGGGTGGTGGAGGCGCTTGCGGCCGGCACGGTGGTACTTCACGTCGTGACGGGCCCATCGGGTGCGGAACTCCTCGCTGCGGGTGGAGAGTTCACCGATCAGGTCCGTGAGGTCCTTGTCGTACGGGTTTTTCCCGGCTGTGGAGCGCAGGACCGCGACGATGTCATCCGCCGCGCGTTCCCAGTCGGCGAAGAACTCCCGCGCCTTCGGGTTCAAGAAAGTGAAACGTGCGCTGTTCGGCGGAGTGGGCCCCTCTGCCATCATGTCCAGATAGAGGGCACGGCCCAGTTCGTTGGCGGCGAGGACATCCCCGCGGTCGTTGCGGACCCAGGCCGGTGCGGCCGTGATCGCATCGATGACGCGCTGCACGCTCGGCCGCACCGTCTGCGGGCTGTGCCGACGCCGCACCCGGGGAGAGGCCGTCGCGGCGCGGGCCAGGTCAAAAAGGTGGGCCGTTTCGGCGTCGTCGAGCTTCAGCGCACGCCCGAGCGCTTCAAGGACACTGTCCGAGGCGCCGGAGAGGTTTCCCCGCTCCAGGCGTATGTAATAGTCGATGCTCATGCCAGCGAGCATCGCGACTTCCTCACGGCGCAGCCCGGTAACGCGCCGGTTGCCGCCGTAGACCGGCAGCCCGGCTTCATCCGGCGTGATCCTTGCGCGGCGGGAGGTCAGGAACTTCCGCACGTCGTCGCTGTGTGTCATGGCATCTACGCTACGCGCGGTCGATCGGACGAGGGAGGCACTGGCGTTACCCGGAACGGCCGTGACTTCCGGCCTGTAAGGAATCACGGTTGCATTGAAAGCATGAAACCTGCACCTGCAGGCCGGAATGGGATTCCTCCCGTTGATCGCAGTCAACCTGCCTTGGGCTTGGCATCGCGGTCGCGGCAGCAGCGACCATCCTGACCACGGGTTCCGCCGTAGCGCACCTGGCCGCCCAGGTCGGCGTCGCCCTCACGACGGGCAGCGTCCTGCTGCTCCTGGCCCTTGCCGTCACCGCGTCCCTCATCCTGCCCGCAGACCTGGCCGCCCACCGCTCCAGGACACCGCTCGGGGCCGCACCGGCGCCGCAGCTCGAAGCCGCTCGCTGAACCTCCTTGGCTCCCGCTTCAAGGGGGTACTGACGTGCACTCCCATAACCCGGCACATCTGAATACCGTGAAAGGCATGGACATGGAACTAACACTCAACAACGGCATCACGATGCCAGCCCTCGGCCTTGGCGTCTTCCAAAGCGCCCCTGAACAGACGACGGCGGCCGTCGGGGCCGCGCTGGCTGCAGGCTACCGACACGTCGACACCGCCGCCGCCTACGGCAACGAGCGGGAGGTCGGTGAGGGCATCCACAGCTCCGGCCTGGACCGGTCCGATGTGTTCATCGAAACCAAGGTCTGGGTCAGTGACTACGGCTACGACCAGACGCTGCATGCCTGGGAAAAGGCGACAGGCAAGCTCGGCGTCGACTACCTGGACCTGCTCATCCTGCACCAGCCCGCCCCCGACCGGTTCGAGAAAACCATCTCCGCGTACAAGGCGCTGGAGACCCTGCTCGCCGACGGGCGCGTGCGGGCGATCGGCGTCAGCAACTTCATGCCGCACCACATGATGCAATTGCTCGAATCGACCGACGTCGTCCCAGCCGTGAACCAGATCGAACTACACCCTTACTTCACCCAGCCCGCCGTACAGGCAGCCGACGCCGAATTCGGGATTCTCACCCAGGCCTGGTCACCGATCGGAGGGATCACGTTCTACCCAGGATGGGGCGGTCAGGAGCGGCGGAACGTCATGGAAGACCCGGCAATCGCCACCATCGCAAGGGCCCACGGCAAGAGTCCGGCCCAGGTCATGCTCCGGTGGCACCTGCAGCAGGGCCGCTCAGCCATCCCGAAATCGACCAACCCGGCACGCATCGCCGAGAACTTCGATGTGTTCGACTTCGAACTCAGCGCCGCCGAACTCGCCGCCATCGACGCGCTCAACACCGACAACCGCAACGGTCCGGACCCGGACGAAGCCCGCGAAGAACGCTTCGCCATGGTCATCCCCGAAGCCTAAGACAAAGAAAAGGAACCACCATGGAATACCGTCCCCTCGGCCGCACCGGTGTGCAGCTCAGCCCCCTCTGTCTTGGTGCGATGATGTTCGGCCCCTGGGGCAACAGCGACACCGCGGACTCCATCCGCATCATCCACCGCGCCCTCGACGCGGGCATCAACTTCATCGACACCGCAGACGTCTACTCCGGCGGGGCATCCGAGGAAATCGTCGGGCAGGCGCTGGACGGGCGCCGCGACGACGTGTTCCTCGCCACCAAGTTCTTCATGCCCATGAGCGAGGACCCCAACCAGCGCGGCGGGTCCCGCCGCTGGATCATCCGCGAGGTCGAGAACTCCCTGCGACGCCTGAACACCGACTACATCGACCTCTACCAGGTCCACCGGCCCAGCCCGGACACCGACGTCGAGGAGACCCTCGGCGCGCTCAGCGACCTCGTCCGCCAGGGCAAAGTACGCTACATCGGCTCCTCGTCATACTCGGGGTCACAAATCGTCGAAGCCCAGTGGGCATCCCGCGAACGAAACCTGGAACGGTTCGTCACCGAACAGCCGCCCTACTCAATCCTCGTCCGCGGCATCGAAGAAGATATCCTCCCGACGGTCCAGCGCCACGGCATGGGCACGCTCACCTACAGCCCGCTTAGCGGCGGCTGGCTTTCAGGGCGCTGGCGCAAAGACTCAGCGTCCGCACCCACCTCCTCGGCCCGTCCGAACGCCCGCTTCGACATGAGCAGCCCGGCGAACCAGCGCAAGCTCGACATCGTCGAAGAACTCGCCCAGCTCGCCGAACAAACCGGACTCGCGCTCATCGAGCTGGCTATCGCGTTTGTGATCAACCACCCAGGCGTCACGGCCGCTATCGTCGGACCGCGCACCATGGAACAACTCGAGTCCTACCTGCCCGCGGCTGACATCACGCTGAGCACAGACGTGCTGGACCGCATCGACCAACTCGTCGCACCCGGAGTTACTGTCAACCCGGACGACAACAGCTACGGGGCACATGAACTTACAGCGCAGGCACGACGGCGGTGAAAACCGCGGTGGTAACAGTCGAAGTCATGTGCGAGGCGATGGTGGCGGCGTCGGGAGTTCCACGAGCGAGTCCGGCCCCAGTTTCGGCTGTCTACGGCCCGTCTGCGATTACCCGCCGACGCGGCTCAGGGACTATCTCACCGTCGACCCAACCGCGCAGGACAGCGCCGGGTTCGAGCCCGAGCGCACGCGCACTGGAGAACCATGGCCAGCCCTCGGTGCCACCGAGCTCCACTCCCGGTAGCGCAGTGTGAGCGCATCTCCGTGAGGGCTGTTTATCGCAGGGCGAGGGACGCCTCGGCGTGGATGCGGGACAGTTTCTCGGGATTGCGGACGTAGTAGATGCCGGAGATGCAGGCGTCGTCGACGCGTATTGTCATCACGCCGTCGATTTCGCCGTCCACGCGAAGGACAAGGGCGGGGTTGCCGTTGATCACGGCACGAGCAACGCCGACGGGCGCGCCGCTTTTTCGGATACCCCCGATCATGAAGCGCAGGACCTTTTCGGCACCAACGATCGGCCGCAACGCGGCTCGCTTGAGGCCACCGCCGTCGCTCACCAGGACGACGTCGGGGGCGAGCACCTCAAGGAGGCTCTGCAGGTCACCGGTTTCGAATGCGCGTTGGAACGATTCCAGGGCCGCCCTGGTCTCGCCTTGGGAGACGATGACGCGGGGGCGGCGGGCATCGACGTGTTGGCGGGCGCGGTGCGCAATCTGGCGGACGGCGGCAGGGCTTTTGTCGACGGCTTCAGCGATCTCTTCGTAGCCGACGTCGAAGGCCTCCCGCAACACGAAGACGGCGCGCTCGGTCGGCGAGAGTGTCTCAAGGACAAGCATGATCGCCATCGAGACGCTCTCGGCGAGCTCGACGTCCTCCGCCACGTCCGGTGCGGTGAGCAACGGTTCAGGGAGCCACGGTCCGATATACGCCTCGAGACGGCTCTTCATGGTGCGCAACCGGTTGAGGGACTGTCGGGTGGTGATCCGGACCAGGTAAGCTCTCTGGTCGCGCACTTGCTCGAGGTCGACTTTGACCCACCGCAGCCAGGTTTCCTGGAGGACGTCTTCGGCGTCGGACGCCGATCCGAGCATCTCGTATGCGACGGTGAAGAGAAGGTTGCGATGCGCGACGAATATTTCGGTCGCCGGGTTCGTGGGCAGTTCGCTCATTTCTCCAACCTTTCGTGGTTCAGGATGCTTGGTGAGTGGTGGCCGGCGACCCATGTCTGGCCTGCAGAAGCCGGGAGCGCTCATCGTCTTTGGAGAAGGCCCAGCTCAGCGAACCGGGCTTGCGTGCCTCGTCCCTCAGATGCTTGACCGTGCCCCAGCAAACCAGTGCCTTGAGTCTTGCACCAGGGCGACCCGCGACGAAAGCCCTCGTTGCGGTGTCGTTCCTGCGGGCGAACTGGAAGATGCCGGACCGGCGACCCAGGCTGATGCACTGGCCGACAAAGCCGAGAGCGATCGGAACGGGCTGCCCACCGGCGATCCGGCTGAGCAGCGTGTCGGCGGCGTGCGCACCGAGCGGGCCCGCGGCCTGGCAGCTCATGCGGAACGGCAGGTCTGACGGAGCGGCCGAGTCCCCGGCCGCGACGATGCGTTCGTCGTCCACGCTCGTCAGTGTCTCATCCGTGAGGAGACGGCCCATGGCGTCGGTGCTCAGGCCGCTGCGGCGGGCCAGGTCCGGCACACCGAATCCGGCGGTCCAGATGGTCACTGTGCTCGGAAGCTCGCGGCCGTCACCCAGCTCCACGGTATTTGGTTTTACCGCTGCCACCGCCGAGTCGGAGCCCTCGAGTACGGTCACGCCGAGCGCAGCCAACTGTTTCGCTACCGCGCGTCGACCGCGAGGATGCAGGTATGGACCGAGCTTCTCTCCACAGACCAGAGTCACGGTGCGGCCCAGCTCGGCCAGTTCGGAGGCGGTCTCGATCCCAGACGGCCCCGCCCCGACGACCGTCACTGCGGCCGAGGCGGGGGCGGCCTTGAGCGCAGACCGCAACCGCTGCGCCTGCTCCAAACTCGCAAGCGGGTAGGCGAACTCGGCCGCTCCGGGCACCTCAGCGGCGGCGCTCCCACTTCCCACTGCGTAAATGAGGTAGTCGTAGGCGAAAGTCCCGCCCGTCGCTAACGCCACGGTCCGCTCCGAAACGTTGATTCCCGTGGCGCTGTCGACGATCAGGTGAATGCGCTCTGCCAGGACGGCTCGGTAATCGAGGACCGCATCGTTGGACCCGCCCACCAGCTGGTGCAGTCGGATCCGTTCGACGAAGGCCGGGCGCGGGTTGATCAACGTCACTTTCACGTCGTTGCGCTGGGTCAGGCGATTTGCCGCCATCACGCCGGCGTAGCCGCCGCCAATCACAACAACGTTGGTGTCCTTGGTCATGATCTCTCCTTCATTTTGGGGTTCGACCATAAGACACAGCGAGATCGACATTTGTGACAGCCAGGTGGAATATTGCGTCGGCGGCATCGCATCACACAGACCCATATCCGAGCAGGCGGAGGGCCGACCACCCAGGGGCTCTTGTCCCGGAACCCGTCGAAGTCAAGATCCGACGGCCCCGCCCGGGGCGGTCCGTGATGAGGACGGGCGGGACTGCCACCGGGCCCAGTCCTGATGGGTTTTTTCTGCCGCCTCTTGTAGCAGGGGCAGGTAGACGCCGACCAGCGTTTCGATGCCGATTTCAGCGGCGTTGACCGTGACATTGATCGACGCCTGCACCTTGCCGGAACCATCGGCCACAGGTACGGACACCGAGCGGACACCAGGGGCCAGCACCTGATCGGCCACCGCCCAGCCTTGGTCACGCACCTTGCCCGTGGCCGCGAGGATCTCTTCCCGGGATTCGCGGGGTGTTGGCAGTCCCGAGCGGGAGGGCTCGGTGAGGGTGTTCAGGGCTTCTTCGGGATCCAGCGCGGCGAGCAGGACCATGCCCTGGGAAGTCAGCAATGCGGGGAACCTGGTGCCGATGTCCACACGCAGGGCAATGAGTTTTGGAACGACGACCTGCGCCACATAGACGATGTCGGAACCGTCGAGCTGGGCCATGGAAACTGGCTCGTTGGTCCTCCGGGCCAGCTCCTCCAGATGGGGCCTCGCCATGTCCCACAACCCGAGGGAGCCGACATAGGCCATCCCCAGTTCGAGCACCCGAGGGGTGAGGGCGTGGCTCCCGTTGCTGATCCGCACATAGCCCAACTCCTCCAAGGTCAGCAGTATCCTGCGGGCGGTGGGACGGGCCAACTCTGCGGCCTGGGCTACCTCGCTCAAGCTCATTCGAGGGCGGGCCGGAGAGAAGCTGCGCAGAACATCCAGCCCCCGTGATATTGCCTCGATGAAATCTGGTCCGTGACCGTTCTCAGCCATCGTTCTCCCTCGTTTGATTGAATTCGTGACCCTTGACACGTCGAGCGTCCTGGTTCATTGTATAGAGCATATCAGTTTTTCGGACATGTGTCCGTACAGCGGACACTGGGTCTTCGGAACCTGATCCGGAGCACGCAAGCTCACAAACAATCGAGAAGGGGCATAATGACCACCACTACAGCCGCTACAGCCACTGCCTGGCCCGTGGACCCGACGGAGCGACGCCGGCATGCACTGGACCAGGTCGAACGTATCCGCGAAACCCTTGAAGCCGGGGTGAGTGAGTCACAGAGATTAGGCTGGCTCGCGCCTGAGTCCGTCCAGGCCTTGCGCGACGCGGGCATCATGGGCATCATGACGCCCGACGACCTGGGCGGAAATGAGGTCGACCCGGTCACGGCGTTCGAGATCATCGAGGCCATGGGGCGGATCGATCCCAGCTTGGCATGGGCTACGGCAATCCTGCTCGAGGGGGCAGGTCAGCTTGCCACCCACCTTTCGCCCGAGCAGGCCGCAAAGGTCTTTGGCGAGAAGCTTCCACTGGCAGCGGCGTCCCTGGCCCCGGGCTCCGCGCAGAAGACCAACGGCGGTTACGTAGTCAACGGGCGCTGGGACTTCACGAGCGGCATCCACCATGCGAATTATGTCGCCGCGACCTTCTGGACGGATGCCGAAGACGGCCGCACCGAACGTCGAATGGCGCTCATTCCAGCCGGGCAGATCGAAATTCAGGATGCGTGGCATGTTCTGGGTATGAAGGCAACCGGATCGACGGCTTTCGAAGTCAATTCCGTGTTCGTTCCAGATGAGATGATCTTTGATCCGATGGGTACCCCGCGCCGCAGCGATACCCCGCTGGCCCGGCTGGGCATGACCCCATACGTCCTCCAAATGCATCCGGGTATGGTCCTCGGAGCCGCCCGCCGGGCGCTGGATGAAATCATTGCGCTGGCCCCGGCAAAGCGCCGGGGCAGCCGAATCAACATCGGCGCCTCCAAGAGCCTGGCCGAATCTTCATGGTTCCAGCGAGAGCTCGGAGAACTGGACGCCCAGCTGCGGGCAGCCCGCGCCCTGGCCATCGAAGCCAACAAACGCGTCCGGGACTCCCTGGCCGACGGCAGCGGAATCGATTTGGAACTCCTTGACCTCATGCAGACCGCATGCTCTTTCGCCGGTAAAACGGCCCAGCAGGTCATCACCCGGGCCTTCCGCAACACCGGGGCCCAGGCCATCATCGAAGACTCCGTGCTTTCCCGGCTGCTGCGCGATATCAATACCATTCTTGCCCACGGCGTGCTGGGCGAGATCGGCTTCGAACTCCACGGCGAGTTCACCCTGGGTCTTCAGACCCTCCAGAACCGGCGCATGGTTTGAGCCATGCGCCGCTCGACAAACCACAGCAGTAAGGAATGATTGCCTTGGAAACGTTGACGAATCACCTCATTGATCCCCAGCTCTTCCGCCGGGTCCTGGGACACTATCCCACCGGTGTCTGCGTCATCACGGCGCTGGATCCGGAGACGGGCCCGATCGGGATGACCGTCGGCACTTTCACCTCGGTTTCCCTGGATCCGGCCCTGATCGCGTTCCTGCCCACCAAGGAATCCGGCACGTATCAGCGGATCCGGAAAATCGGCACGTTCTGCGTCAATGTCCTGGCCTCGAACCAGGACGATCTCTGCCGGCTCTTTGCCCGGCGCGGAGCGGACAAGTTCGACGAGGTCGCATGGAACCCCGCCCCCTCAGGGGCACCCGTCATTGACGACGCCATTGCCTGGATCGACTGCCAGTTGTTCGCCGTGCACGAAGCCGGCGATCACGACATCGTCATCGGAGAAGTCACCGGACTGGGCACGGTTGACGATTCCATGCCTCCGCTCCTCTTCTTCCAGGGAGGTTATGGACGGTTCTCCACCCTGTCTCTCATGGCCGACGCCGACGACATACTCTCTGCCCATCTCCGTCTTGCCGACCGGGCCCGGCCCTACATTGAGTCGCTGGCACAGCGGTATGGGGTGGACTGCCATGCCTCGGCGCTCATCGGTGACGAGGTAATCCAGCTCGCTTATGCCGGCGCAGGTGGAGCGGATCTGGGATTCAGCCGGGTCGGCCTCCGGCTTCCTGTCATTCCACCCATGGGATCGTTGTTCGTGGCCTGGGCCGGCCCGGAGGCCGCCAGTGAATGGCTGTCCCGCTCCGGAAGGGACGTCGACCCGATTGTGCGGAGGAGCTTCGAGGCACACTTGGGACAAATCCGCGCCCAGGGCTGGGCTGCCACCCCTAACGACGAACGGCTCCACGCGATGGAAAGCATCATCGGCAGTATGGCAGCCAATGGATCCCTGCCCGTCAGGCGGCGGGAATTGCAGGAACTCCTGGGCGCGGTCGCCAGTGACTTTGCCACCCCGGCGGATTCATCAGCTGAATCCCCCGTGCACAGCATCTCAGCACCTGTTTTCGACGACAATGGCGCCGTGGTTCTGGCGCTCACCGTAAATGATGGCCGACGTCGGAACGGCGACGCTCGCTTTGACTACCAGGCCGCATTGTTCGATGCGGCCGCCCGGGTCACCCAGGAAATCGGCGGCCGCTCCCCCGTCTAACCCCGGCGCCGCGAGAAACCCCCGTATCGCCTCGAGGCACTATTCATTTCTCATGCTATTCATCATAATGAATAGCATCATTGGGAACGTCGACTGACCAACTCGCCGTTGTGAGACGGCGCGGCCTGGCCAGACAGCACTTTTCTTTGAATGCATAAGAACAGGACACACCATGATCAATATTCGACGCACGGCTGCAGCCGGCACTATCTCACTGGCTCTCGCCCTGGCCGGCACCGCCTGCTCATCGGCAGCCGGATCGGCGCCTGCCACCACCTCGGCGGACGGAACGACCAGCCTCACAGTGACTTTGGCCCCGATTCCCGACTCGGCGCCTTTGTACATTGCTGTTGAACAGGGCATTTTCAAGAAGCATGGCCTTGATGTGAAGATCTCGCCGGCACCCACCATGGGGGCGAGCATCCCGGCACTCGTCTCCGGTGCCGCCCAGATCGGAGTTCTGGCCAATGTGGACGCCATGCAGGCCTCAGCCGCGGGCGTCCCGCTACGGCTTTTCGGTGCCACCACAGTCACCACGGACAAGCCTGCAGAGGATACGGGCAAGGTGTACGTCGCCAAGGACAGCCCCATCAAGCAACTGTCCGACCTGGCCGGCAAGACCATCGGGGTCAGCGGACTCGGCGGGGCGGGAGAACTGTCGCTGAGGGTAGCGCTCGACAAGTCAGGGGTCGACAGCAGCCACGTCAAGTTCCTCGAGGTACCCCTGGACAGCATGCTCAATTCCTTGGAGCGGGGACAGGTGGACGCCATCAACACCATCTCCCCCTTTACGAATGCCGCGGAAGCATCCGGGGCGCACTATATCCTCTCCCCTGGCGCCGTGGCCGTCCCTCACGCTTTGCAGTTTGTCATGGCGACCACCGCACAGTTCCTTGACGTCAACAAGGCCGTAGTCGAGAACTTCAAAGCCGCCGTCGATGAAGCGACCGCTTACGCTGCCAAAAACCCCAACGCGGTGCGGGCGATCCTTCCCAACTACAGCGGCACACCCAAAGAACTGGCGGCTGTCATGCAGCTCCCGGAGTTCAATTCCGACTTCACGAAGGACCGCGCCCGCATCTGGTCTGACCTCATCGCGAAGTACGGATTCGTGAAGGGCACCATCGACATCGACACTCTCATCGTGCAGAACGGCTAGCGATGTTGGTCCGACTATTGCACTACGGGCGCAAGGCAAGCGGCGTCCTGACCATCGCGGTAGCGCTGGCCGCCTGGGAACTGGGCAACCGGTCCGGGATGCTGCCCCGGTCGATGTTCCCGAGCATGTCCAGCACCTTTGAGGCGTTGTTGTCCCTTATGGGCCAGGCCAGGTTCTGGCAGGCACTGGGCCTGACGATGCTCAGCTGGGTCATCGGGCTCGCACTTGCGGCTGCGGTAGGCATCCCCCTAGGGATGCTCTTGGGACGTGTGGGATTCCTGTATCGGTCCACGAGGTTGCTCATCGATTTTCTGAGCACCATTCCGTCAGTGTCGGTCATACCCGTGGTTCTGCTGCTTTTCGGGGCGACCACCCAGATGAAGGTCGTCCTCATCGTCTACGGGGCGGTCTGGCCCATTCTTGTCCAGACCGCCTACGGCGTCAGGGACACCGACCGGGTGCTCATCGATACGGCGAGGTCCTATTCGCTGTCCCGGCTTCGGTCCATCCGGTACGTCCTGATTCCGTCGGCCATGCCCTACATCATGACAGGGGTGCGGATCGCAGCGGTCATCGGCCTGCTGCTGGCCGTATCCTCCGAAGTCCTGGGGTCTGCACCTGGAGTCGGGATGGAAATGGTCTTGGCGCAGTCCGGCGGCGCCCTTGCCCCCACCTACGCCTACGTAGTGCTCATCGGACTGGTCGGCGTCGCGGTTTATCTTGCGTTCAACGAACTGTCGCGGAGGCTACTCAACTGGCACCCATCAGAGAGAGGAGTAATGACATGAGAGCCGTTCTGGGCAAATCCACTGCGCTGCTGACCGAGATCTGGTTACCCATTCTTACTGTCGTGGCGTGGTGGACTTTGAGCAGCAAGAGCACCTCGCTCTACTTCCCGCCGCTGAGCCGCATCATCTCCAAACTGGGCGAGGTTGTGACGACACGCTTCGCGTCCGACATCCTGCCCAGCCTGCAGAACCTGGCAGCCGGGCTTTGCATCTCGGTCATCCTCGGCGTCATCTGCGGCTTGGCCCTGGGCCTGCTGCCACCCCTGTACACGGCTTTCCAGCCGCTCCTGGAATTCATGCGGGCCATACCCGGCGTCGCACTGCTGCCGGTTGCCCTGTTCATGTTCGGGATCGGCTCAGACATGAAAGTCGCGATCATCGTCTTCGGCGCCTTCTGGCCCGTGCTGATGAACACCATCGACGGAATCCGCGGGATCGACATCCTCGTCAAGGATGTCTCCCGCAGCTACAACATCCGGCGGCGTGACCATCTGACCCGCATCGTGCTTCCGGCGGCGGCACCGCAAATCATCGCAGGCATCCGGATCAGCGTCTCCCTCGGAGTCATCCTGATCGTTGCGAGCGAATACGTCGCCTCCACCGAAGGCATCGGATACATCGAACTTCAGTCCGCCCGGCAGTACTACATGGACGTCATGTGGGCTGCGCTCCTGCTGCTCGGAGTCCTCGGGTATCTGCTGAATGTCCTTTTCAGAGTTGTTGAACACCGTCTGCTCCGCTGGCATCGCGGGCTCCGTGGAACGGACCAAGGAGGAACAAAATGACCGAAATCATCGCACGCGGCACTCTCACCGGAGTCCCCGCCCTGTCCGCCCAAGGACTGTCCAAGACCTACGGCAGCGGCGCAAACGCCCGCCAGATCCTGGGCGACGTAAGTTTCGAGGTGCACGACCACGAGACCGTATGCATCGTCGGCCCGTCGGGGGCAGGCAAGACAACCCTGCTGAGGTGTCTGGCCGGCCTGATGCCATCCACCGCCGGCTCGGTCTTCATCGGCGAGGAAAAGGTCGTCGGCCCTCCGCGCCGGATGGCCGTGGTTTTCCAGGATTACAGCCGTTCTCTGATGCCCTGGATGACGGTCCAGGCAAACGTCGAACTCCCCCTGCGGGGACGTCCGGGCCTCACCGCCGCGGACAGGCGTGAACGCGCCCAAACCGCTCTGGCAAGCGTCGGACTGGAAAACAGCGGCACGTTGCACCCATGGCAGCTCTCCGGCGGCATGCAGCAGCGTGTCGCCATCGCCCGGGCGCTGGCCTACGAACCCGACGTCCTGCTCATGGATGAACCCTTCGCATCCGTGGACGCCCAGACACGGGCGGATCTGGAGGACCTCACCCATGCGATCAAGGCGAAGTACGGGATGACCATACTGCTCGTGACACACGATATCTCCGAATCCGTGTATCTCGCCGACAGGGTAATCGTCCTGTCCGGAACACCCACCAGCGTCACCGAAATCGTCCCGGTGGACCTTCCCTACCCCAGGGACCAGGTCAGCACTAAATCCACCTCGGAGTTCTCCGAGCTCCGGGGCCACATCCTTGGCCTCGTCCGCAGGACTCAGCCATAGAAGCATGCCAGCACACTGTGGTCACTCTGATCTTGCTCGCACTGAAAGGAAAGTGTCATGGATGATGGAATCCTGCTTCTGAGGCTGATTCTGGCCGCGCTCGTGGCCGGTCATGGTGCCCAGAAGCTCCTGGGATGGTTCGGCGGCGGAGGAATCCAAGGGACGACGCCGCTGTTCGCTTCCTGGGGGCTGCAACCAGCGCGCCTCATGGTCGCCGTTGCGGGCGGACTGGAACTGATCGGCTCTGCTCTGATTGCGGCCGGAGCGGCCACCATTTTGGGGTCTTGCATCGTCTTTGGCACGATGCTCGTGGCAAGTGCAGTCACCTGGAAAAAGGGGCTTTGGGCCGCCAAGGGTGGCTTTGAACTACCGCTCGTGTACGGGCTGGTGGCCCTGGCAATCGGCGCGACCGGTCCGGGCGACTACTCCGTCGATCAAGTGATCGGGCTCCTGAACTTCTCAGGAATCAACTTCGCCATCGGGGCTGCCGCGATCGCCGCTCTGGGCGCGGCGCCGCTTCTCCTGCGAATAGCCCGAGCAACGAAG
Organism: Arthrobacter sp. B2a2-09; assembly: GCF_027587375.1. Taxonomy (GTDB): domain Bacteria; phylum Actinomycetota; class Actinomycetes; order Actinomycetales; family Micrococcaceae; genus Arthrobacter. Next base: position 74,513 of record NZ_JAMXIC010000001.1, on the reverse strand, counting down.
ACCTCTGCCTGACGAGGTCAAATTACCCCGACTGAACGGCACCCCGCCCGTTCGGCCATGAATCTTCCCTACCCGGAAATAGGAGTTTGTTGTGCGTATTGCCAACCTTGAGAACCGTGCTGTCCTGCTGGTCAGCGACGAGCACGGAATTGATGTCGAGGCCGCTAGTTCGGGCCGGTTCGGTCCGGATCTGGCCGGTGTGTATGAGCGGTGGGAGGAGTTCACCGCCTGGGCCGGCAACCTCACGGACACCCCTGCCGACGCGGTTGTGGACCGGGGCCTGCTGGGGTCCCCGTCCCCGGCACCGCGGCAGGTCTTCGCGATCGGTTTGAACTATTCGGCTCACGCGAAGGAATCCGGCTTCGCCCAGCCCGACACTTTGCCCCCGGTATTTACGAAATTCCTCACCTGTATCACCGGTCCCGACACCGCTGTGGTGCTCCCCGAAGGCGGGAACACCGACTGGGAGGTTGAGCTTGTCGCGGTGATCGGCAAGGAAGCCAAAGACGTTTCCGCCGCAGATGCGTGGGACTATGTTGCCGGCCTTTCAATTGGTCAGGACATTTCCGAGCGCCTCTCCCAGCTCCGCGGCCCGGCCCCGCAGTTCGGCCTAGGCAAGTCCTTCCCCGGCTTCGGACCGGTCGGTCCCTGGCTGGTGACCCCCGATGAGTTCAGGAACCCGGACAACCTGGAAATCGGATGCAGCATCGACGGCGAAGAAGTCCAGAAGGGCCGCACCAGCGAACTGATCTTCTCCGTCCCGGCCCTCGTCGAAGGCCTGTCCCAAACCGTGCCCCTGCTCCCGGGCGACATCATCTTCACCGGCACCCCCGCCGGCGTCGGACTGGGCCGGAACCCCCAGCGTTTCATCCAACCCGGCGAAACCCTCGTGTCCCGCATTGAGGGCATCGGCGAAATGACCCAGATGTTTATCTCTGCCGGCAACTGAATTCGTTCACAGCTGCCCGGCCCATTCCGGGTCCGGGCAGCAGAAACCGGGCCCAGGGCCCGGACATAAGCCCACCCGCTACGGATACAAAGGAGTAACCCCATGTCATTGCACCGACTGACCCGCGTCGTGATGGGCGTGCCGAACGTGGCCGACACGGCCGCCTATTACGAAGAATTCGGTCTGGACCCGCTCGGCAACAACTCGTTCGGAACCCGCGACGGCGGCGAACAACTCAAGATCGTCCCCGCCCCCACCCGGCGCCTCGTCGAGCTCGGCGTCGGCGCAGACAACGAGGACGACATCGCCAAAGTCACCCACCAAATGACCCGCCTCGGCGTCCCGATCAACCACAACGGCATAGAACTGCTCGCCACCGAACCCGTCTCCGGATTCACCGCCCGCATCCACGTCGCACCCCGGATCGCCCAGGAAAAAACGCCTCCGACCCCCTACAACGGCCCCGGCCGGATCGAGCGCTGGGGCCGGGCCCCCGGCGTTGTGCGCGACTACCCGATCAAACCCCGCAAACTCGGCCACACCGTCATCGGAACCGTGAACCTGGAAGCAACCATGCGCTTCTTCACCGAAGGCATCGGATTCAAAGTCAGCGACTACATCTCCGACAGAGGCGCCTTCATGCGCTGCTCCATCGACCACCACAACGTCCTGGCCCTCGCCGCCCCCGTGAATTTCCTCCACCACACCTCCTGGCAGGTCGATGACATCGACGACGTCGGACGCGGCGCGAAAGCCATGCTCGAAAACAACCCCGAACGCCATATCTGGGGACTCGGACGCCACCACGCCGGATCAAACTTCTTCTGGTACCTCAAAGACCCCGCCGGGAACTTCTCCGAGTATTACTCCGACATGGACTGCATCCCCGAAGACGAAATCTGGACCCCCGAAACCTTCGAAGGCGCCCAAGGACTCTTCAACTGGGGACCACCCCCACCCCCGTCCTTCCTCGAACCCGATGACCTCGCCGCCCTCATGACCGGCACCCACGCCCCAACCGCCCTGGGGATCCACTCACAACCGGTTTGAGACCGGTACGGGACAAAGATGTCTGAAAGGCTCCACCATGTTCGTCATTAACATCAGCTACACGGCGTCCGCCGATGTCGTGGCTGTCCACCGCCAACCCCACATCGAGTGGCTCCAGACGGCCATTGACTCCGGTCTGATCGCGGTTGCGGGCAGCAAGTCGACCCGGGATGGCGGCGTACTGCTTTCCCTCGTCCAAGACAGGGAGTACCTTGAGGTCGAACTGACCAAAGATCCCTATGCCGCCGCAGGCGTTGCGGCCCACCAGGTGACCGAAGTCAGTGTGCCAATGGTCGCAAGAGGGTTGGAGCAGTTAATGAGCCAACCCCTGAAGACTTCGACGTGATCATCGCCGGATATGGACCGGTCGGAAGGGTTCTTGCCCTCCAACTGGGGTGCCGCGGCCCGCGCCCCGCCTGGGTGACGGACTTCACCGGTACGATGTGCCGGGTGCAGCCACCGCGGTCGACAGCAGCGGTGCGTATTCACGATGGTTGGACGAAATCGTGGCCGATTCGGTGCTGATCAGGCCGGACTTCTACGTCTACGGCAGTGCGGTCGCCGGCGGCGTCCCGGAACGGGCCGGGGACTTCCTGGCCGATCTGAAACCGGTTAAGGGTGCCGACGCCGGTGACCGGGTTCCGATCGGTGTGACCTCGGTCGAGGGGGTGGCAGCTGCCCAAGCTCGAGTGTGACCGGCGAGCTTGGGTGACTCCGATGTCAAGAATGCCTAAGATGATCATGATGAATTTGGTCTGAGCGGCGGAGGATTCGTGAAAACAGATGAAGCGCCCCACACGGCGGCGGCCTTCGATGTGTGGACTTCACTACCCTCCCACGAAGAATCCGCTCGGATCACTCCTGCCAACAGAGCCGAGATGGCAGCGAATCTAATCGCCGAGCTCGCCGCCAATACCGGCTCCGATGATCGGCTGGGGAGCAAGGAAGAAGTTCGGCAGCGCTGCTCGGTATCCGTGGGAACCTTTAACGAAGCATTGAAAATTGCGCAGGCCCGCGGCGTGGTTACCCTCCGACGCGGCCCAGGTGGAGGGATCTTTGCCGCCCAGCAGACACCGCTGGTCCGATTGGGAAACCAGATGCTGGCCATGGACGAAAGCGAACACATCGTGGCTGACGCCCTCCGGATGCGCAACGTTCTGGATCCGCTGGTCATCGAGGACGCCCTGATGTACTCGTCGGCTGCTGACGTACTTGTCATGCGGGAGGAGGTCAAGGCGATGAAACAGGCAATGACCGACGGTGACGTTCCGGCGTTTCTGCACGGCAATTGGCGCTTCCAAGCCCGTGTTGCCAGCATTTCGCCGAATTCCATGCTGCGAACTGTCTTCTTGGGCTTGCTAGAGATTCTCGAGCGTCACGCCGTTACCCTGCGGGCGCCCGGGGATGAGCCATTGCCTGGACTCTTGCAAGAAAGATTTGAGCTCTACGAGCAGATGGCCGACGCTATGGAAACGCGGGACCGGGATGCTGCGATGCAGATCATGCACATCCATAACAACACGGGCGTCCAGCCAGCGGCGTCCCAAATGGATCTTGCATGATCGCTGGGAGGACTCGGAGTTCCTAGTGACCGGCTTACGGGCGCCGCGGAGAGTGCACCGGCGCGCCGAAACATCAGCCAATTAGAGACCAATGCAAGGGCCCATGACGACCGTTGCCGCAGTGTTCGGAATGGCATTGCCCGGCAGCCTCGACTCAGGACGGCGTCCCATGATCCCGGAACTACCCGGAATCACGAGCGCGGCGGCCCCTTGCGGCCACCAAAACGGCACCGCCAGCCGCAACCAGGACCAGGATCCCGCCGAACACGTACGGAATCCAGTTAACGTCGTCCGACACCTTGGAGATATCCGCCGGTACAGCAGCGGGGTCAGCCTTCGGGGTGACCAAAGGCGTGGGATCGGCCTGAGCAGCATCTGAGTTTTGCCCGGAAACCTTTTGGGCAGTGATCGGTGCAACGACGGAGGGAGCAGCTTCCGGCCTCGGCGTGGGGTCCAGGCTGGTGAACGCTAGCAGGTTCGTGGCCACCGCCGCTACAAGTGGAGCCGGTGCTGGCTGTGCCGGAGTCACGGGTTCTGGAATGACCGGAGGTGTGACAGATGGGTCAACCGGAGTGACCGGAACAGCAGGTACAGCGTTGAACGTGGCCTGAAGGACGTCGCCGTTGGTATCAGCCAACGTCAGTGTGTAGGTTCCCGGGGTGTTCACCCGATAGGCAATCTTGTCATAGTGCATACCGAACGTGCCGTCGACTTCGGCCAAGGTGATGAAGGTTCCGACGCCGGGAATGGTGATCGATATCAATCCATAGGGGTCGAAGCCGCTACCGGTGACCTTTACATAGCCGCCGGCAGTTACGACCGGTGTTACCGAAATGATGGGCGAGATCCGTGGCACTACGAGGAGGGTGATGCTTGATACCCGATTGCCATCCTCGGGGCGGGCCGTGACGGTACGGTTACCGATCGGAGAGTTCAGGAACACTTTCATTTGGTAGATCAACGTGCCGTCCGGGTTCACCGTTTCGGTGTCAACAGTGGTTCCGTCCACATCGATGATTACCCGCTCCCACGGCTTATATCCGGAGCCGGTAACGGTGAAGGTCTCTCCCTGCTGCACCTGGGAAGGAGCAGAAAGGACGGGGTGGAAGATGTGTTCTGTCACCGTGGCTGTACCGGTGAGCACGGTTAATCCGGCATACACCGTGACGGCGTGATCCCCGACAGTGGTGTCGTAGTTTGTCGCCATGCTGACGTTGATCTTGCCGTCGGAGTCGGTGTAGTCATCCACCCGTCCTACTCCGTCGATATAAACCGACACCTTAGCATTGGGGCGGAATCCGTCACCAGCGACCACTATCGGTGCGCTCTGCTCCACCGGAGCGATGGTACTCAGCTTGGCGTTCGGGTGGACGTTGTCGATGATGGCGACCGAGGTGCTGGCGGTAGTGTTGTAATCACCGGTAGCAGTGACGGTCACCTTGGTACCGGCAGGGAAATCAGGACCACCCTCCACCGTGATAGAGGCGGTGATGTTGCCGTTCGCATCCGAGGTGACCTGGGCCGCGGGGCCATAGGTGAAGGCAGGCGTCGTTCTCAGCGTCACCGTGGAGTTCGGCACGAAGGCGGTTCCTTTGATGATGATCCTGTCCTGATCGGCGACTGCCGAGACTGTCGGACTCATCGTGGGTGTGTTCGCCTCCGCGGTGGAGGTGACTATCCTGGTGGTGATTCCGTCGGTAACCGTGACAACGACAGCTCCTATCGTCTGCGGAGTCACCGTTGCGGTGAAGCTGCCATCCACGGCGGGAGTCACGATGTCGGCTATGTCGGGCCCAATCTCTGTCACCGCGACCGGACCCTTGGTCCAACCGGTACCAGTGATCGTTACGGGCTGGCCCACCGTGACAGTAGGCATGGCCGTCGCTGCAGGAGCATAGGTGTACACCTTCGCCAGCTCGAAGCTGGTGGACACAGCCGTCGACGTTGTACCCGTCGCGGTCAGCGTGTAGAACCCCGATGCGGCATCGGTTGCGGTGATGGTGAGAGAGACAGTACCTGCCAAGTTCGCCTGTACTGTGGCGGGAATGGAGAGACCGTCACTGCGGTCCAGTGCCAGCGTCAAGGCTTCATTCGGTTGAAAGCCGGAACCGCTGACGGTGACGGTGCGATCCGAGACCGTTGAGCTCAGAGAATGCAGCACGGCCGCCTTCACGGGAACCACTGCTGCAACCGCGGATGCGGGCTTCGGAGCGAGGGTCGGGGCCGTCGCGGTCACAGGGACAGTGATGGTTGTTCGCTGAGTCAGTGCGGGAACAGGTGTCTCCGCAGCCAGCGCAGCCGGAGCGGCAATCACCCCGGGGACGACAAGTGCAGCACCTGTCGCCACCGCCAGTGTCGCACGACGCAGGCCGTTCTTCCGTTTCACGGTAGAACTGACGTCACCGGCAACTATTCTTTTCAATTTTCTCCCCAATACCCGTGGAACCTCGAAGGAACGCTGTCCAAGGACAAGTTCCCAGATGGGCACCAGACCGATTCTTTGAGAATGGTATCGGAACCGAGAACTTCAGCGTGGTTGAAAACACAAGTTGTTCAACATTTTGGATCGTTGGATTGTCAAAGCAAAGGGCAGGTGCTTTCCGGTCTCCCGGAAAGCACCTGCCCCCTGTGAATACGGGTTACTCGCCTGGAGCCTGGCCCTTGGCTTCAGCAGTCTTAGCGCGGCGGCGAACCACCGCTGCGGATGCTGCGCTGGCGGCCAGAGCGCCTGCGCCGACCAGCGACCACATGACCAGGTTGGAATCGGCAACGGTGTTGGCCTGGCCGGTTGCGGCGCCAGCGGCGGTAACGCTGGAAACAGCAGCGAGACCGGAAATACCTTTGCCTTTGTCGTTGCCGCCGCCGTGGTTGCCGCCGCCGTTGTTGTTGCCTCCGCCGTTGCCGGAATTAACAACCACGGCTGCCCAGCGCGTGTTACCGGAGGTGGCGCCGACGGCGCCGATCATGTAGTTGCCACCGTCCATGAAGGTAATGGTGGTGGAGAAAGCTCCGGTACCGTCGGCGATGACGCTGAAATTGGACGGAGCGGGCCGCTCGCCGTCGGAAGCCTTCTTGCCGCCGGTCCGCTTGAACGTAATGTTGATGGTTTCGCCGGCGATATAGCCGCTGCCGGAGAAAGTGGTGGATTCGCCGCGAGCTATGGTGCCGTCGGAGACGGTTCCGTACTCATTGCCCGGCGCCGGGTAGGTGGTGGCTGCCACGGCCGGAGCGGTTCCAGCCAGTGCGATTGTTCCTGCAAGTGCAAGCGCTGCAATAAACTTCTTCATTTGTCCCCCCTGAGACGAATTACGGAATTCTCGTTATGGTGGGGATACAGATCCCCATGCGATAGCGTGCTGAAATCCCAAATGTCTAGCCAGTGACGACGGTATCATTCACAGCTTGCTCTTAGCAGATTATGTCCAGAGTAGTTCCAAAGGATTAACCTACGGTCTATCTCGGTGATAGGAGTGAGCATGGCGCAATCAATCGAGCAGCGGGTTGCCCGGGCGGCTGAGGAGGCATTGCGGGACCACGGTTACGTCGCGCCGGTCGACGTGCTCGTGGGAATGGGCTGGCTGCAGCCGGTGCACCGAGACCATTGGCGCCAAGGACGCATACCCTATCTCGAGCAGGTGGTGCCGGTCGGCTTGGGCAAGGTCTCCACGGCGATGCGGGCATTGCATCGCTGGGCCGATGAGCAGGGGTTGCAGCCCAGTGAGACCAGCTACGTCGCCCGGACCCGCGACCGCAAGACGCTGCAGTTCTCCGCCAGCGGCAGCCAGTCCATCGAACGCGGATACCGTACACACTGGCTCCCCCCGACTCTGTCAGCGGCCAAGCGCGTGCGCGTCCAGGAGCAGGCCGGTCGGCCGCCGGACCTCGTCGTCGTCTCTCCGCTGAAGGACTGGACATGCACGGGGTGCGGCGGGCACGGGGACTTACTGCTAATGGAAGACGAAGGGCCGCTGTGCATGGCGTGCGCCGATCTCGACTACCTCACCTACCTGCCCGCCGGTAATACCACCCTGACGCGCCGGGCCCGCAAGGCCAGCGGCCTGTCGGCGGTGGTAGTGCGCTTCAGCCGGTCCCGACGGCGCTACGAGCGACAAGGCGTCCTCGTCGAGGAACAGGCGCTGGTGGATGCCGAGGCATCGTGCCTGGCGGACGCGGAGGCGCGCACCCGGCGTCGAGCTCGCGATGAGGAACGGCGCCGCGAGGCTGACAGCCAGCTCGCGGACCGGATGGCTGCGGAGATCAGCCGACTGCTACCTGGATGTCCCCCTCAGCGTGCTGCCGCGATCGCCGCACACACCGCGGCACGGGGCAGCGGCCGGGTCGGACGCACCGCCGAGGGAAAGCGCCTTGACCAACAGGCCCTGGAGTTGGCGGTCGTGGCCTCCATTCGCCACCAAGAAACCGACTACGACGCACTGCTCATGGCGGGCGTGTCGCGGGACACGGCCCGCGACGGGGTCCGCGAAAAAGTCCGCGAGGTCCTCGAGCACTGGCGCCGGGGCTAGCCTCCGGGGGCGGCTGCCGGGTCCATGGAGTTGCTTTCCCAAGCTCGGCCGCGGGGCGGGCGCCCGCCTGTGATGAAGTCAATCCGGGGCGCGGGTCGAGGCCTTGATACCGGTTGCTCTGAAGGGGGAAGGTGTGGCAGCCTCGAAGTGATCCCGTCGCCGGGGCGACGGCGGGCGACAGAGAAAGAGCACGGCATGGGACTCATCCATATTGACCTGTTCACCACGCTCGACGGCGTCGCGCAGGCGCCCGGCGGCCCGGACGAGGACGCTGGCGGCGGTTTCGCGTTTGGCGGCTGGCAGGCGCCTCTCTTTGACGAACTCGTCGGCGAGCAGGTCGAAATCGGGATGGCGGGGATGGACGCGCTTCTGCTTGGGCGCCGGACCTACGACATTTTCGCCGCGTACTGGCCGCACGCTGACGGGGACATCGCGCGGCTGTTCAACCGCCTCCCGAAATACGTGGTCTCGCGCCAGACGCCGACCCTCGAGTGGGCCGACTCCACACTGCTCGGTCCTGATGTCGTCGCTGCCGTGCGCGAACTGCGCGAGCGGCACGCGAACATCCACGTCATCGGCAGTCTCGACTTCGTGCAGACCCTGTTCGCCGAGCGACTCTTCGACCGGCTCACGCTCTGGGTGTATCCGATCCTCCTCGGCGGTGGAAAGAAGGTCTTCGCCGACGGCGTGGTTCCGACGAACCTCAGACTCATCGAGCCGGTCGTCGCCTCACCGAAGGGTGCGGTGCTGCAGCGCTACGCACTTGCCGACGGGACGCCTGGCGTCGGCGATATGTCGGCCGGCGGCCAGGAGGGTTAGGGCGAGTTTGCCGTGCCAAGATGGCCAGTGACCGCCACCGCTTGAGGGTTTCAGAACGACACCGGAGTGCCATTGCGCACGACGCGCAGCGGAGCCGGACGGTTGACCACCAGCTCCGGCGCGGAGGCCGCGGCAAATTCCACCCGGTGTGCCGAGCCCGCTCCGGAGAAGCCGAGCACCTCCGGGACACCCACCAGCTCAGCCCCGCCCACCGTGGCGATGCGCAAGCAGTGTTCCAGCTCAGCATCCGTCAGGGCGCCCGTTCGGTAACCGAGCAGGTGCATGCGGTCGACCATACTGCCGGTGCCAAACGGTGTCCAGGAGTCCCGGACACCATCTGAGCCCAAGGCAACCCGGACCCCGTGGTTTTCCAGGAGGCCCAGGACCGGGACCGGGTCCGCGCCCAGCGCGCAAGTGGTCATCCACATACCGGCGACCGCCATCGCATCCAGTGTCACGGACAGGTCCGGCTCCGAAGGGTCACACAGGGCGAAGGCGTGCCCAATGGTCACACGGCTCTGGAGGCCTTCGGCGATGGTCCTCCTGGCGATTTCGCGGATCTGCGCCAGGGCGTCGGGGCCCGTGTCATGAAGGTGAATATCCAGGTCGCGTCCGTATTTTCCGGCCAGCCCGAACACCGCATCCAGATGGCCTCCGAGGTCCCCGTCCAGGGACTGGGGGTCAATGCCGCCCACCAGATCCGCACCCTCACTGAGGGAGGCCTCCATGAGGTCCAAGGTACCGGGGTTGCTCAGCATCCCGAACTGCGGGAATGCCACGATCTGGACCTTGAGGTAGGGCGCCAGCCGTTCAGCGGCAGCACGGACGCCGTGGATATTCGCCAGCCCGATCTGCGTGCCGACGTCCACGTGCGCCCTCATGGCCATGGTGCCGTTTTCCACGGCATTCCTCATGAGGGCGAAGGCCCGGTCTTCCACACCGTCCGCAAAACCGAGCTGGGCCTGAAGGTCGTTGGATATGAGGTCTGCCAGGCGAGGGGCGGGCCTGCGGGAAAGCCAGGAGGAGCCCCACGTGGTCTTGTCCGGGTGGATATGGCCGTCCACGAACCCGGGTGTGGCCAAAACTCCTGCGGCATCGTCTCCGGCAACAGATGTAGCTGGCGTGATCATCTGGTTCCTTTGCTTGCATCGGTCCTTGCGCCGGGCGGGCGCAGCAGAGGGTTCAGCATGCCGAATGCGACCGGGTACGCATCATGGTATACCAAATAGCAATCACCCTAGTGCGCGAGTTTTCGGATCCCCAGTTTCTGACGCCTCGAATTCCTGACTATCTAGACGATCTAGCCAAGCCAAAGACTGGGAACTCGTTGCGCCTGAAAAGCTCTCTCAAGAGATATGGCATACCAAACATGGACATTGACGGCGAACCGCCCTACTCTTATGAACGTCATTCATTTATTGTGACCCATCTCTCATGGCCACCGCGAAGGAGCACCCAATGTCCAATACCCCCGCCGCCGGCGGCCAGCCCCCCAGCTTGAAGAGGACCCTCGGCCTACCGTCACTCATCGCCTTCGGGCTGACCTCCATGGGCATCCTTTCCGTGGTTTCCGTCTACGGATCAGGCACCCAGATCAGCGACGGACACCTGCCCGCGGCGTACGTGCTCGCCGTCGTCGCCATGCTCTTCACCGCACACAGTTACGGGCGCATGGCGCGCTACGTTCCAGTCACGGGCGGTGCCTACGCGTACACAGGGAGGGCTTTCGGCGCCCCGGTGGGCTTCTTTGTTGGTTGGGCCATGATGCTGGACTACCTGTTCCTGCCCATGGTGAACTTCCTGATCTTCGGACTGTACTTCAACAGCCTGTTCACGAGCGTTCCACCACAACTAGCCGTTCTGGGATGCCTCGTGGTGGTGGGGCTCTTCAGCGTCATCGGCGTGACCTGGGTGAAGAAGATGAACTTCGTGGTGGTGATTGCTTCTGTGCTGGTCATCCTAGCCTTCCTGGTTCTGGCAGTGGCCAATGCCCCGCAGCTGAGCTTGGAAAGCGTAGTCCGACCATTGACTCCGGGAAATGGCGGATTCGCGCCCCTGATGGCTGCGGCTGCCATCGTGGCGTTTGCCTTCCTCGGGTTTGACGGCGTGTCCACTCTGTCCGAGGAGGCACGCAACCCGAAACGGGACGTGCCCCGCGGCATTGTCTATGCCACCCTTTTCGCCGGCGTGGGCTATGTCCTCTTCTCCGTGGCGGGCAGCCTGATCGTGCCCGACTGGCACAGCCTCGGGAACCTTGATGCGGCCGGTACGGAACTCATGCAGAAGGCTGGCGGCGATGTACTGATGGTGGTGTTCGTGCTGGTGAACCTCACTGGGTTGGTCCTCTGCGGCACGGCCGCACAGATGAGCGTCAGCCGGGTGATCTTCGCCATGGGCCGTGACCGCATCCTGCCAGGTATCTTTGCCAGCCTGCACCCTCGCTTCCGGACACCCTTCATCGCAGCTCTGGTAGTCTCCGCGTTTTCCCTCGTGGCCCTCTTCATCACCCTGGACCAGGCCGTGTACATGATCAACTTCGGCGCCCTGCTCGCCTTTGCCATGGTCAACCTGGCCACCATCAAGGTGTTGTTCTTCGATCTCCGAAAACGCGGAAAGACCGGCGTGCTGCGCCACCTTGTCATGCCCGTGATCGGTTTCGCCTTCATCGCCTGGCTGTGGACCTCACTGGCCTGGTTCACCTACGCGCTTGGCGGCGTCTGGATGCTCATCGGCTTGGTGGTCTTCCTGCTCCGCCGGAAGAAATCACAGGGAGCACTGGCCCTGGACTTTGCGGAACGTGAGGCTTCCGAAGTTGCCCGCGTGGACATTGAACAGCAACTCACGACCACACCAGGCTGATAATTCCGGACCGCGACGCCGTGCCCTGGGGAGCGACGACATTGCTTTTCTGACAGATTTCGAAGAACGCAGAGCGGCTGCCGCCCCCATTTTGAGGAGGAGCGGCAGTCGCTCTGTGTTCGGGTACAACGGCATTCGAATTGATATCAGGCCAACTCGTTCCGGACCCATCCGTTCGCGGCACAAATGCCGACTCGAATTCAGTCACGGCTGCACTCCCCGCCGAACTTCTCATGGGCCGACTTGCAGGAGCTCGCATTACCTTGCAAGAACCGTGGCAATCGGCTGGGATGAAACAGCGCGGTGCTCAGTCGCAGGCGGCCGTCGGGGATACGGAAGGCGTCAGCGGCCGACGGAACTCCGCACACATGCCAGTGCCCGGTCCCGGCGGATGTCGTCATTGCGGATAGTTTCGAGCCGGCTGGCTATCGTGTCCGCATCGACCAGCCCATGTTCAAGAAGGGCTTTGACGAAAATGCGGTCCTTGATCCTGCCGGCGATAAGCTTGGCGGCACATAGATCGTGCGGTTCCAGACACAGGCCGGTCCGGCCATTGGTGTTGGCGTTATTGACCTTCACAAGCCTGTCGACCCAGCCCTCCGAAAGCACCGCGGTGTCCATGCCAACGCCCTGGACATAAAACCCGTGCGTTTCATGGAACTGGGACATCTCACCGAAGCCTGTCGCAGTCGCCAGCGACTGAGCATCGTCATCTTCCATCAGAGCGACGTCAACTTCCTCGGACATCGTCGCCTCGATCGGCAACTCGTCCTCCGTGAAGGACCCCAGGATCGCCTGGCTGCCGATAATCACTACGATGTCATGCCGGATGATTTCCGTCGCAGCCCGAATGGCATGCTCAAGTTGCCTACGCTCCAGCCTTGTGAATAGCCAAAAGCCTTTCCTCATCAGTCAGCACTCCGGCGAATGGTGTCATCTGGCGCAGGTCAATGGACCGCTCATCCGGGCGGAGCATGACCTCAACAAGGTCATCTACCGGTCCGGCGATCAACGCCGACCACTCGCTCACCCAACCCTCGGCAAAGGCGCCACGGGACTTTGCCGCAAGACGGCCGAGGTTCACCCCCGCCTTGCTCAGAACAGTCTGAGGATCGACACGCAACTTCTCGGCAACGGCCCGGTGCAACTCATACGACACCCGCTCCTCCCGCCGTTCAAACGCCGGACGGCTGGCCCGGGCCTTCTCCAACAGGCGCTGACTCACCGAAGGACTGACAGCCGTGGCCCGGGCGATACTCCGAACCGTCATGCCCTCGACCCACAAAGAGTAGACAGCTTCCGCACGACTGTCCGACGCCGCGACCATTTCCCGCCTTGCCTTATTGGCGGCCTGGCCAGCAATTTTTACCTTCTGGATGAGCTCATCCGTCAACGGGGTTGACATGGTTGTATCCTACCCGGGTACAAGCGATTCCCAAAGCCTGCGACGCTGTCTTTACGGAGCCATCGCCCATTTTCAAGGTGCCATGACACCGCGTGGATTTGGCCGTGAAATTAACACCCCGGAAGGCAGGAACGCTTCATTTCCGCACAGGTACCGGCCCCACTTGTCTTCAACGCTTCCAAGTCCGAATATCGCCTTGGACCCACTGTTGGGTCTGGTCTTTCCTTCGGTATACCGAATGATTGGGGAGTCAGCATGGGTGCGATTCGGATGGTTTCTTGCGCTTTGCCGGATCCGTGCTCGACCCCTAAGCCCATGTGGTGGTGCGAGTGACCCTGCTCGTGCTGGTCTGCCTACTGTGTCAGTCGCGGACGGCCACCAGGCGGCCCACAACCTCGCCTCGCTCGAGTCTCTTCACGCCTTCGCCGATCTCGTCGAAGGAGACTTTCGTGATGTTGACCTTGAGTTTGCCCTCGCTGATGAGCTTCAACACCGCCGCGCAGTCCTCCTGGGTCCCGGCCTGGGACCCAACCAGGGTCAGGCGGGAGAGTGTCAGACGCTGGAGGTTCAGGGTGCCCTCGGGGCGGCCCAGCCCGACCTGGACAACCTTGCCGTCGGGACGCACCGTCTCGATGGCCCCGGCCGTCGTCGTGCCGAAGCCGGCATAGTCAATGATGACGTCAAGGTCCTTGTCGGCGAATTCGCGGATATCCTTGGCTACGGCGGCGGCCCCGAGCTCCCTGCCCAGGTCCCAGACTTTTTCGTTGATCTCTGCGGCGTAGACCTCCGCGCCGGCACCGACACAGATCTGCACGGCCAGGGAACCGAGGCCGCCGACGCCGATGATGCCGACCTTGTCGCCGGCCTTCACACCGCCGACCGTCATCGCCGCGTGGTACGCCGTCATTCCCGCGTCGGTCGCCGCGGCGGCTTGGTCGAAGGGGACCCCGTCCGGCACCGGAATGACGAACTTGGCCGGGGTGAGGACCTTCTCAGCGAATCCGCCGTCCATGCTGGTCCCTGGGGTCGGGATGTCGCAGGGTATGGCAACCCGCTGACCCACCGCGAAGCCGCTGACATCGGGGCCGACGGCTGAAACGATTCCCGCGATCTCATGGCCAAGGGTGATCGGCCGCTTCGGCAGCAGCCCGGACAACGTCCCGTCGAGGAACCCGACGTCGCTGTGGCAAATACCCGCGCCTTTGACATCCAGCACGAGTTCGCCCGGACCGGGGACCGGCGCGGGGACATCGTGCAGCTCCAGCGGATGGTTTTCGGTAACGAACTGCCAAGCCTTCATGGTCGCTTCTTTCGACTAGACCCCCGTGGGCTCAGGCTAACCCCAATTCCAGGACATCCCCAAGGGGTCGCGCACAACCACTTCAGGAGCACGCCGCCTACACGGCAAGTCGAGGATAGGCGTCAACCCCAAGACCGTAATTGCCGGCGCGCCAAGGCCGAGCCGAGCAGCCCGATGTCAGGGTGTTACGACGCCAGATCGCCCGCGAGCGTGTCGATGGCGCGCGCTCTTGGGTCCGTCTCTGTTGTTGTCACTTCGGTCTTTTTCTTCCCGGGTGACAGCGTTCTCCGGAAGTTCTCCGAAGCATTTACGCCGTCATCTCAGGGCCTGGAATTCCGGCCTCAAAATGACCGGTGGAATTTTCTCCCTAAAAGACTATTTGGCTAGCCGCGATCTGCCACCCCGCAAAGACAAGCAATTACACATTTGTAGGTTTGGAGTAATTGGATTTCTCGATTCATCAAATTGGGTAACCAACCGAAATTTTGAGCGATTCTCGGGATGGGCAGGACACTCTCCGCCCTGCGGACCGGGAGATGAAGGTTTTAGTCGTCTCACGACGCTGTGCGTCGGCAAATTAACCTCAGCGTCGCCCGATTACTGCCGGTGTCACGCCCCGTTGTCCCCACGCAGCGGACGTCCGTAATCTCAATCCATCCACGGCGTCCGAAGTGGCCCCGTAGATCATCCCCTTCACCCCCAACAACTCTCCGTTCCCAGGCCTGGAGCAAAGTGCAGGCCCCCACCCCTGAAGGAATACTTCCGTGTCATCAACTCATGACAACTCGACCACGCGCATCGTCGCCGGCGAGAGCACCAAACCCAAGCGCCGCCGCACGCTCGAGATCGGCATCGCCGTCGGACTCGTCCTGCTGATCGGTGCCGGCGCCGCCGTCGCATCGGTGGTCGCGAAGAACAACGAAACCCAGGCCGCAGCGGCAACGTCGCCTGCCACGGAGCTCAAGCTGGGCTACTTCGGCAACGTCACCCACGCCCCCGCACTGGTCGGGGTCAGCAAGGGCCTCATCGCGAAGGAACTGGGCAGCACCAAGCTCACCACCCAGATCTTCAACGCCGGACCTGCAGCCATCGAGGCCCTGAACGCCGGAGCGATCGACGCCGCCTACCTTGGCCCGAACCCGGCCATCAACTCCTTCGTCCAGAGCAAGGGCGCCTCCATCAACATCATCGCCGGCGCAGCCTCCGGCGGAGCCCAGCTGGTGGTCAAGCCCGGCATCAACACCGCCGCGGACCTCAAGGGCAAGACCCTCGCGTCACCGCAGCTCGGCGGCACCCAGGACGTGGCGCTGCGCGCCTGGCTGGGCAAGCAGGGCCTGAAGACCAACCCGAACGGCGGGGGCGATGTCGCCATCAACCCGACCGACAACGCCCAGACCCTCAAGCTCTTCCAGGACGGAAAGCTCGACGGCGCCTGGCTGCCCGAACCCTGGGCCTCACGTCTGGTGCTCCAGGCCGGCGGCAAGGTCCTCGTGGACGAAAAGGACCTCTGGGACAAGGGTGCGTTCCCCACCACCATCCTGATCGTGAGCAAGAAGTTTGCCGCAGACCACCCGCAGACGGTGACGGCCCTGCTCAAGGGCCACGAAGCCTCCGTCAACTGGCTCAACACCGCGTCGGCCGCAGACAAGGCCACCGCCATCAACGCCGCGTTGAAGGCGACCGCCGGCAGCACGCTTCCGGCCGACGTGATCGACCGTTCCCTGAAGAACATCACCTTCACCGTGGACCCGCTCGCCGGAACCTACAAGAAACTCCTCCAGGACGGCGTGGACGCCGGGATCACGAAACCGGCCGACATCAACGGCATCTTCGACCTCCGCGCCCTCAACAGCGTGACCGGGCAGAAGACCTCGGCCGCAGGACTGGGCCAAGACTGAACCGCCAAGGCCCAACTGACTCGCAGTTGTTGTCGTTTTGAAGGCTCATAACGACAACAACTGCCAGCTACTTGGGTGCACAGTGCATGAAGTCCGATGGGCGGATGCCAGTCCTGACACCTTTGTCAGACGCCCGTTTGCCAAGTCGCAAGGCGCCTGTTGAGCCTGTCGACCTCGTCCAATACCTCGGTGGCGGCCCAGGCGCGGTTCCGCTGAGAGGCGGTGATTTGGGTGATGACCCCTGCTTTCGTGAGCCGTTCCAGCGCGCCATAGACCGACCTTTCCTCGACGCCGGCGACGTGGGCAGCGCTGTGAGCCTCAAAGACGGGCCGTTCCAGAAGCCAAGGAATGATCTTCTCGTCGGCAGAGCCTTTTCTCGGCTTGGCCAGCTCCACCCATGCGGCCGGTAGCGCGTCCAGGGCAGTGACGGATTCGCGTGCAGCGTCCGATGCGTGGAGCGCTGCCTTGGCCAGGTACAAGACGAACGGGTCGGCTTCGCCCGTCCGGTAGTTGTTCACCAGGGCAAAGTACTTTTCCACGTCGGCAACCATGGCTGAAGCGATGGGCGTGACCGTGTTCTTTGTCAGACCCCGACGACGGGATATGGCGCCAATCAGGGCCCGGCCAATGCGGCCATTGCCGTCCGTGAAGGGGTGGATGGATTCGAACTGGGCATGGGCGATGGCCGCCTGGGCCATGATGGGGACGTCACGGCGGTTGCAGAAGGCCACCAGGTCTTCCATGAGCTCAGTCACCAGCTCCGGTGGTGGCGGGACATGGATTGCGCCACGCGGCGAGAAGTCACTGCCGCCGATCCAGTTCTGCACATCCCGGAACTTCCCGGCATAAGACGAATCCACCGGATCATCCTTCATGAGCGTTTGATGCGCGGTAAGCATCGCCTCAAGACGGATCTCGCCACTCTCGCCCGCGTCGGCGATCATGCCCTGGACAGCGTCGGCTGCGGCGACCATGGACTTGGCGTTGTCGCTTGCTTTGAGACCGATCATCGCTTTGGCGTAATCGTTCCGGTTGGCGTCCACCTGCTCGATTTTGGATGAGGACACCGCCTCACTACGGAGCAGGAACCCGCTGATAGCGGCCATGCGCATACCGGCAGTCACATCCAGGGAAGCGACAGCGACGGCGGCCTCCTCGAGGGCGACCATCGTTTCGCGCCCCGGATCAAACCAGCAGTCGGCAACCAAAGGCGGCAGGGAGACTAAACCCTCGGTGAATTCCCTGTCTTCCCGCGGCGCTCGCCCCTGGGTTTTCCAAGGCACAAGCTTGCTGCCATGGACGGGCCAATCGGGCATCTCATCCTCCGGAAGTCTGAACAAGGAATATCTTGTTCAGAGTTTATCTGTCAAATCTGAATAACGTCGGAGTTGTTCATGGTTTCTTAGCCGCGCAGGGCTGATGTCCTCACCGGCGGAGTTCGAGAGCGTCGAGGAATCGTTTCACCGAGCCGCCGAGGTTCCAGTCGGTAGCGAGACGCTCGAGTTCAATGCGCGAGTCTCCGACGACCGGGCGCAGCAGCGCCCCCGACTCTTCGACGGTGGGCAGTGCGAGGTTGCGCACGACTTTCACAACAACGGGCGCAACCGCCAGATAATCGGCGGAAGCGGCGAGTTTCGACCTCACAGGCCCCGACAGCCCGCTGCCCGGATCCGCCGCGGCCGCGAGCAACCGGTCGAGCGTGCCGTACTCCGCGAGCAACGACGCAGCCGTCTTTTCGCCGATCCCGGCCACGCCCGGCAGCCCGTCCGAGGCGTCCCCGCGCAACGTCGCGAAATCGGCGTACTGCTCGGGCAACACACGATACTTGCCCACGACGACGGCATCGGTCACGATCTCGAGGTTCTTCATACCTCTCGCCGTGTAGATGACCCGCACCTGGCGGGCGTCGTCGACCACCTGGAACAGATCGCGGTCGCCCGTCACGACGTCGACAGGAAGCTCCGCGTGGCTGGCGTAGGTGCCGATGACGTCGTCGGCCTCATGTCCGGCAGCCCCGACGACGGCGATGCCCGCGAGGCCGAGCACCCGCCGGATCATCGGAACCTGCACCTGCAGCGCGTCCGGCACCACTTCGACGTCGGGAGCGCCCGCCACCGCCTCCGCCACCCGATGCGACTTGTACGTCGGGATGAGGTCCACCCGCCACTGCGGACGCCAGTCCTCGTCCCAGCACGCCACCAGATGCGTCGCCCCATAGTCGGTGGCGAGCCGCGCGATCATGTCCAGCAGGCCGCGAACGGCGTTCACCGGCGTGCCATCGGCGCGGCGGATCGAATCGGGTACCCCGAAGAAGGCGCGAAAGTACAGCGAGGCCGTATCGAGGAGCATCAGACGGTGAGGCATAACCGATCCTTACATCCACACACCCTGATCCGGTGATCCGCCCCGCCACCCACGCTATCCGCGTGTGTGCCCGGGTTCTGCGAAGTTGCACCCCGGCGTGGCCGACCACCGTGCCGGGCGACACAGCGAGGACAGTCGCATGTCCTTACCTCTCCGACCTGCCGTAACGACGACCCCTCACCGCAGGATGCCACAGGGACCTACCATGACTCTGATGAGGGGGCCGCGATGCGTCGCTTCGGTTCGGTAGGTCGCGTGTTTTCGGTACTTTTCGTGCTCGCCGTCGGGACGCCCCTGTTCCCGTCCTGCGGCTCCCCCGGCGTCTGCCGGGCTGTCGGATACGGCTCGTCGGTGACCTTGCACATCACCCCTGAGCGCGCGGCGACCCTTGCCACGCTCGGCATCGAGATGTGCCAGGACGGCACGTGCCACAGCTTCTCCATCAACGCCTTGACACCGCTTACACCCGGCCCCATTCCCCTGCCGACCTCGCCTGGCGCGCCCCAAGCAGTGCCCTTGCGCATGGCGGACGGAAGCATCGACATTCGTATCGAGGCTGGCATCAACGACGACCCTTTGGATCTCACGACATCGGGCACCAACACCTCTGGCTGGTCGATCGGCATGAGCCACGCGAGGCTCAAGCCCACAACCACCTACCCGGAAGGCCGCGACTGCGGCGGGCCGACGACGGCGGTGGCCACTCTCGACGGACTCGGCCTCCGAGCCGGCTAGCCTTTGGGGACCGCTCGTCGCAGGCCTCGGGACGCGCGGTCAGGGTCAGCGTCGGGCGACTCCGAGAGCGTCCCCTGTTTGGATGACACGATCGGCACTGTTTCCCCGTTCTTGAGCATTCCCGAAGATACCTGGCTTGCCGAAAACGCACTGGCCTTTGCGTCCTACGATGCGAATCCGACGTCGCCTGGGCATACTTTGATCGTGCCCAAGCGCGCGGTCCCCTCATGGTTTGACGCGCCCACCGACGAGCAGGCAAAGACCCTGTTACTCCAGCGCAGCGTCAAGCGAGAATTTGACGGGCGAGGAGCGGCGGAGATCCGGCCGGGCGGGTTTGTCGAAGCGCGTCAGTTGCCGCGTCAACGGGGCGAACCCGTTAGCCGGGACGGGTGCAACGGCGCCGCTCTGCCAGGGGTCGCCAGCGGAGGGGATTGCCTCTCGCCGCCGAAGGCGGCGGGACCTACTGTGGAGCTATGGACGCTTCAGCAGCTCACGTCTTCGCGCTTCCGCCGGCATCGGTTCATCGCCCCACCACAGCGGTTGAAGACGTCATCACCCTCGCGGCCGGCGTCTGGCTTCTCACCGGAACCTATGTTGACGGCTGGGCGCACAACAACCTCCGCGACCTCGAGACGTTCTTCACTCCGTGGCACGCGATCCTTTACTCGGGCTTCGCGGCCTGCGCCCTCTGGATCGCCGCCCTTACCTGGCGCCGGCACGCCCCCGGCACGCGGTGGACCGAAGCGATCCCCGCCGGCTATGGGGCCGCGGCAGCCGGAGTCATCCTCTTCCTCGTCTCCGGGGCGGCCGACTTCGCCTGGCACTCGGTGTTCGGCATTGAACAGGGCCTCAAGGCGTTGTTCAGCCCGTCCCATTTGGGTCTTGCCACCGGCGGCTTCCTCATCCTCGCCGCACCGTTCTCCGCAGCATGGCACTCACCCGAACGGACATGGCCACGGCTGATACCCGCCGTCGTGAGCGCAATGCTCTCAGGCATGGTCGCGGCGTTCATCCTGCAGGAGTTCGCGGTCTTCGCCCGCCACGGGCTCATCCAGACCTACGCCGGCGCTGCCGGGACGCAGCCCGCGGTGACGCTTCCGACGTCGTCGTCCGTCATGGTCTCTTTGGCATCGTTCCTCGTCTCAACGGCCGTGCTCTTCGTGCCCGTCCTCTTGCTGTCCCTGCGCTGGCGCCTGCACCCCGCGGTGCCCGCGGCCATGGCACTGCTCCCCTCCATTGCCCTGCAGACCATGGTCGCACTGAGGGACGCCTGGCTCGTGCCGGCGGCCCTTGCCGGTGCCGTCCTCGTTGGAGTGCTGTGGGCCGTTGTGCGACCCACCCCGGACCGTCACGCACGACTCATGACCGCGATAGGCCTCTCCCCCGTCGTGTTCTGGGCCGCGTACTTCGCCGGTGTGGCGCTCCACGACCGGGCGCTGAGCTTCTCCCCTGAAATCTGGGGTGGGACGCTCGCCTGGACCGGACTCGAAATGCTCGCCCTCGCCGCGCTCACCCTCAAAGTGCGAGCCACAGCAGGCAGCGTCCCAGGTTCATCAGATAGCTGAGTTATCCCTCACGAGGACATTGACGCCGTACGGCCCCGCGCTCACGCTTGAAGCATGGCCACCAAACTCTCCGGAGTGATCCTCGGGACGTTCCCGGAGCTGCGCTACGAACCCACCGCCAAGCGGATCCGCGCGACCCTGGGCGGGAACACCGTCGTCGACACCTTGCACGCGTGGCTGGTCTGGGAACCGAAGCGCATTACCCCGATATTTGCGGTACCGGAGGCAGAACTGCTGGCAGAGCTCACACCGGGCGGCCCTGCGGCCGACGTCCCGGAGCTCGGCGTCAGGCTGTCCGCAGGCTCACCCACGTCGCTGGATCCGCGCACCGGGTTCGGCCGGCACACCACCCCCGGCGAACAGCTCGACGTTGTGACGCGAACGACGACGGCGCCCGGGGCGG
Organism: Arthrobacter sp. B2a2-09; assembly: GCF_027587375.1. Taxonomy (GTDB): domain Bacteria; phylum Actinomycetota; class Actinomycetes; order Actinomycetales; family Micrococcaceae; genus Arthrobacter. The sequence goes on along the minus strand of NZ_JAMXIC010000001.1, from coordinate 53,081 downwards.
CGTTCCGCCCGGACGACCCCGACCTGGCCGGGTATGTCGTGTTGGACTTCGCCGCCTTTCAATGGAGGGAAGACGACGAGGAGATTATCGGCCACCCCCGCGACCCCTTCCACCGTGTGGACATCCGGGCCTCATCCCTGACCGTGGAGGTCTCCCTCGACGGCGTCACGCTCGCCAGAACGAACGGCGCGCAACTCCTGTACGAGACATTGCTTCCCGTCCGCTACTACATCCCGCCCGGGGACGTGCGGCTGGACCTCATGGAGGAGAGCCCCAAGAGGACCGTGTGCCCGTACAAGGGGGAAGCGAGCTACTGGACGTACCCCGGCACCGAGGACGGCAGGAATGTCGCCTGGAGCTATGACAGGCGTTTCCGCGACGCCGCCCAGATCCACGGCCTCGTGAGCTTCTTCAATGAAAGGGTGGACCTGAGGGTCGACGGCGTCTTGCAGGGCCGGCCGGTGACGCCCTGGTCACGGCCGCAGGACCGCCGGGAGTGAAGGACCGGAAGATGCACTTCCGGGGTGGCCTCCCTGCGGCCGCGCCACCAGCGCAGGAACATCACGTCCCCGAGGATTGCGCGCGAAAACCCCTCTGACGAGGGGGAATGCTGTGCCCGAGGTGGGACTCGAACCGCATTCCGGGCTTTGGAAACACTGGGAACACATTCTGAACTGCAAGTCTAGTAATTAGCTTTGCAGTGTGATTCACTTTCTCCAACACGCTGCAGGATGGCTGGATCACAAATTCCAACCAACCTCACCAGAAGAAGGAAGACACCATGACAACGACGTCGGAAACCACGACTTTCACCTACCAAGGCCTCCTTGAAGCCATCCAGCCGACCTCCGGCGGCCGCCGGATCATCGACCAGGCGACGGGTGAGCTAGTCGGATTGGTTGCGGAGCCTGGCATTGTGGAGCTGGATGCCGCCGTCCAGGCTGCCCGCGCCGCACAACCCGCCTGGGAGGCCCGTGGCCACGAGGAGCGCCGTGAACTACTGAATCGGGCAGCCGACGCGGTCGAAGCCAATGCCGAGGCCCTGGCCCAGTTGCTCTCCCGCGAACAAGGCAAACCACTCAACGGCCCGAATGCCCGATTCGAAGTCGGGGCCTGCGGCGCATGGTTGCGGGCGACGGCATCATTCAATCTGGACCCCGAGACCCTGGTCGAGGAAGACGGCACCCTCGCTCAACTCTTCTACCGGCCACTAGGAGTTGTCGGTGCCATCGGCCCCTGGAACTGGCCGATGATGATCTCCATCTGGCAACTGGCCCCCGCCCTGCGGATGGGCAACACCGTCGTCATGAAGCCCTCGGAATACACGCCGCTCTCCGTGCTTGCCTTGGCCACGGTACTCAGCTCGGTCCTCCCCGCCGATGTGCTGGCCGTTGTTCCGGGAGGCCGAGATGTAGGCGAGCGCCTGGCTGCCCACGAGGACATCGCCAAAGTGATGTTTACAGGTTCCACCGCGACTGGCAAGGCGATCATCCGCTCCTCCGCAGACACGATCAAGCGGTTGACCTTGGAACTAGGGGGCAACGACGCCGGAATTGTGCTGCCGGACGCCGATCCCCTGGCGATCGCTGAAGGCCTGTTCTGGGGGGCGTTCATCAACACCGGCCAGACCTGCGCCGCGCTGAAGCGCCTGTACGTGCATGAAGACATCTACGATAAAGTCTGCGAGGCACTGACCGCGGTCGCAAAGAACATGCCCATGGGCGTCGGCTTGGACGAGAACAACGTGCTCGGACCGCTGCAGAACAAGGCCCAGTTCGACGTCGTCTCCCGTCTTGTGCAGGCAGCGAAGGACTCAGGCGCGCGAGTGCTGCTCGGCGGGGAACCCGAGGCCGAGCAGCCAGGCTATTTCTACCCAACGACATTGATTGCGGATATCGACAACAGCAACCCGCTGGTGGTCGAGGAACAATTCGGCCCTGCGCTGCCGATCATCAAATACTCCAACCTGGACGAAGCCCTCGAGATGGCCAACAGCCTGAATGTCGGCCTGGGCGCTTCCGTATGGTCCTCGGACACCGCGAAAGCTCGCCAGGTTGCAGCACGTATTCAAGCCGGCACGGTGTGGCTCAACAAACATGGAGCCGTCGATCCGCGCGTGCCGTTTGGAGGGGCCAAGCAGTCCGGTTACGGTCTTGAGTTCGGCGTCGAAGGTCTGAAGCAACTCGGTTCGCCCCAGATCATCAACGGCTAGGGCTGGCGCCACGGACAACAAGGTGGACGAGAGGTCGTGCTAGGGGGCCAGGCCGTCGAGCAAGCGCTGAAACGCCGAAAGAAACTTCGCTGGTTGCATGGCCCCACGGGCAATTTCGATTCCGGCTTCACGAAGGCATCCGATAAGCAGCACGGCCATCTCGTCCGCATCCACATCACTGTCGATTTCACCCCGCTGCTGGGCAAGCAGCAGTTCCTTGCGTATCGCAGCGAGGCTGGCCGAGGAGCCTTCCCCGCGCTCAACACGGCTGCCAAACAAAGCAGGGCCCGCCACGTTATAGAAATAGCCCCGGTTATGGTCCTCAGTAAGTGCGACCATCGCCCGCGCATAGGCCATGACCCGGTCCTGCCACGTGCCGGCAGAGTCTGCCAGCCGCTGGGCCATATTGACTAGATCACGGCCTACACGCCTGTACGCCTCTTGGAGCACTTCATCGCGGCCCCCTTCGAAATGCGCGTAGACCGTTCCGCGGGACATCCCTGCTTGGGCGGCCAATCTATCGATTGTGGCCGCATCGACGCCTTCGGCAGAGATGATTTCCAAGCCGGCACTCGTCAGATCGTTTCTTGTTTGCTCCCGCCGACGTTCCCGAAGGTTCGTCGAAACAGGCTTTTCGGTCGCCGCAGTCATAAAACCTCCATGGTCGAAAGAGACACGATATACCCTTGCATCTCAAAAATTGTCTCTTAAGCATCGATTCTGGACGGTGAGTCCAAAAACGTCCAATGCCTGACCCTCTGGCGTCAAAGAGCGGCAAGAGTACTGGATGGGCGTCAACTGCCCGCTCAGCAGATTCTATCCTCCAGACACAAAAAATAGACTCGCAGTCTAGATTTTGGTCATGTGGTGTGGTTCACTTTTTCAAGAGGGCAGCGAACGGACCTCACATGCCAGCCCGGCCGGTAACGGTTCGTTCATCCGCACAGATCTGGAAATCAATAAGGAGATCCACTTTGGACCAAGCACTTGCAGTCAACACGGTTCGTGGGGCACTTGGGCGATACGGGCTTCAAGACAGCACGCCGATTGAATTCGTCAAATACCGCGAGAATTACGTCTTCCGCATTTGCCCCGAAGGGCAAATCTCCTACGCCGTGCGGCTGCACCGGGCGGGATACCGCTCTGATTCCGAGGTCAGGTGCGAACTTGAGTTTCTGCGTGCTCTCAAGTCCCGGGGGGTAGACGTTCCCGCGGTGCTCCCGACGGCGGACGGGGACCTGCTCTGCCTCATCGAAGGTAGTGATGGAGTCACGTACCAGATCGACATGTTGGTTTGGGCTGAAGGTGCAGTGCCCTTGGGAGACATTCTGGAGGCCTTTGAAGGAACGGCCAGCCTGCGCCCTGAGACTTTTTACCGTCTGGGCGTCCTGGCCGCTACGTTCCACAACGAGGCAACTGCCATCGGCCGCATCGACGGTTTTGACCGCCAGGCCTGGGACGGCGAGGGTCTGGTGGGAGAACGGGCGCTCTGGGGCGATCCAAGCGGTATTGGCGAGCTCACAGAGCGGGATGTCGCCCTGCTGAACGACGTCAAACGCGAACTCAAGAATGAGTTGAATTCCTTCGGCGTCGGTGTAAATCGGTATGGGGTCATCCATGCTGACTTCACACCGGAAAACATTCTGGTCCGTGACGAAGAGTGCATCCTTATCGACTTTGACGACTTCGGCGAGGGCTGGCACCTCTTTGACCTGGCCACCTTGCTCTTCTTCTACTTGCCGCACCCGAAATACCCGGAGTACCAGCGAAACGCCTTCGAAGGGTACCGCTCGGCCCGGGCACTGCCTGAGGAACACCTGAAGTCGTGGGACGCCATGCTGCTCGCGAGGGGCTTGACGTACATGGGGTGGGCCTCATCACGACGAGGGGACGATGCTGCCGAATTCGTCGTCAGCCACATTGTCCCCATGGTCCTGGACATGGCGAGAAGCTACTCCCGGGTTTCAGCAGGACGCTAAACCCGTCCGCGCGACTTCACCGGCGTCGTCTGCTGCTCGTCGCGAACAACTTAAGAACCGGCGCAGCTGCGCCTCGTGGTCCACCGCTATTGCCGGGCTTCATTGTGATGCCCAAAACGGAGAGATAATGCCTGACACACACAATCAAAGTTCCCGCCCACAGCAGGGTGAACGCTCTGCATCGGGGCTGCTGGCGCGAAGGCTCAAGACGCTCGGAGCCCACTCCCCGTTGTTCTACGACGAACCGATCGCCTTGGTATCCGCTGAAAGCGTGTGGATGACGGACATCAACGGCCGGACCTACCTTGATGCGTACAACAACGTTCCCCACGTCGGTCACTGCAACCCCGTAGTCGTTGAAGCCATCCGCGCCCAGGCCTCCCGACTGAACATCCACACCCGCTACCTGAATAGCCAAGTGATCGATTATGCCGAGGAACTCGTGGCAACCTTCGGCGAGGAGCTGGACAAGGTTTCCTTCACTAACAGCGGGTCGGAGGCCAACGATCTTGCCTTCAGGATCGCCAACCAGCGCACCGGGAATACAGGCATCATCGTGTCGGACTTCAGCTACCACGGAAATACCTCCCTCCTCGCTGATGCGACGACGGCCTTGCCTACCAGGAACGGATTGTCTGCCAATGTCCGGGCCATCCGAATCCCCGACCTTGATGCAGCCGGCAATGAACTCGGTCCAGAGCAGCTGCTGGAGAAGGGCCTTCGCGAGTTGGAGGCTGCCATTGAGGCCCTGAATAGTGAGGGGTTTGGAGTTTCCGCCTTCCTGTTCGATCCACTGTTTTCGACCGAAGGCCTTTGCAGGCTTCCCGATGGCTATCTCCAAGCCGTTCAACAGCGCATCCACGCAGCCGGCGGCCTTGTGATCTCCGATGAGGTGCAATCCGGGTTCGGCCGCACTGGCGAGGCGATGTGGGGCTATGAGCTATTCGGGCTGTCCCCGGACCTCGTCACCATGGGGAAGCCCATGGGCAATGGACACCCGATGGGCGGCGTCGTCACCAGCGCCGAACTGCTGGACGAGTTTGGCGCTGCCAACCTCTACTTCAACACCTTCGCGGGAAACCCTGTCTCGGCGGCCGCGGGCCGTGCCGTCTTGCAGGTCATGAAGGACGAGGACTTGCTGGCGAATGCCCAACGGACCGGTGACGTCCTGAAGGACGGACTGGAAAAGCTGGCCGTCGGCTTCGACTTCGTCGGTGCGGTCAAGGGCCGTGGCCTGTTCTTCGGTCTTGAGTTGTTCCCTGACACGAAGTCGGGCCTGTCTGCCCCGGCGGTCACCAAGAAGCTCGTGGAAAGCATGAAGAAGAACGGCATCCTGATCAGCAAGGTAGGCCGGCATGAAACCGTGCTGAAGATGCGGCCACCACTCGTCTTCAACAAAACCCACGCGGAACAACTGCTGGAGGGCCTGGAAGCCTCCCTCCACAGCATCTAGTCACCACAGCATCTAATCGTCCGGGCAGCAGGCCTCGGAAGACAAGCAACAACGCAGGGAACTACTTCTGATCGGAACCAACTCATGGATCTCTCCCAAAATGACCCTCGGAGGGTCGTTATTACCGGCGGCGCATCGGGGATCGGACTAGCCACAGCACAAGCCTTCCTGAAAGAGGGCGCAAGAGTGGGCATCATCAGCCGCTCGCGGCAAAGCCTGGACCACGCCCTGCAAGGACCTCTCTCCAGATATTCGGACGGCAGATGCCACGGAATTGTGGCTGACGTCGCTGACGAAGCTGCCGTGGCCAACTCCTTCAAGGAATTCGACACCGAGCTTCAGGGCATAGACACAGTCGTTGCAAGCGCCGGAATAGAGGGCGAGATGGGCAACGCGGTGCAGGACGTAACATCCCAGGACTTCCTCCGAGTTCTGGAAGTCAACGTGCTGGGAGTGTTCCACGCCGTGAAGCACGCGTTGCCCTTCCTCGCAAAAGAGCAGCACACCTCCATCACCATCATTGGATCCGACTCGGGCTTCGTCGCCGCTCCCGGGATGCTGGCCTACAACGCTTCGAAGGGGGCGCTGGTACAGCTCACCAGAGCCTTGTCCTTCGAACTTTTCGAATCCCATGGGATCCGGGTCAACAGCGTCTGCCCATCCATCGTGGATACGCCGATGGCCAGGCGCGGTCTGGGCGTTGACAGCTTCGACGATGCGAAATTCCCCGTGAACGCTCCCAGTGACATCGCCAAGACGGTCATGTTCCTTTCCAGCGAAGACGCCCGTGCCATCAACGGGACCAACATTCTTTCGGACTTCGGCTATTCCGCCAGGTCCTCCTTTCCCGCCTGATCACCACCCCAGGCGTCGTCCCTGGCCCCTGCGCCGAGCGAAGAAGGCCAGTTCAGAGAAGAGAGAGTTACCCATGGCTAATCAACTTCAGGAACACTTACCTGCCAGTCCGGACAAACTGTCCAAGGACTCCCTGGGCGTCTTCGGCGTCGTCTTCCTTGTCCTTGCAGCCGTCGCCCCGCTGACGGGGATTATCGTCATCACTGCCCTTGGCCTGGCACTCGGCAATGGAGCCGGGATGGTGGGTTCATTCATTATCGTCACCGCAATACTCCTGCTTTTCGGCGTAGGCTACGCGCAAATGTCCAAGCTGCTCGTCAGCGCGGGCGGGTTCTACGCCGTCGTCCTCAAGGGCCTCGGCAAACCAGCGGCGCTGGTAGCAGCACTGGTAGCAATGCTCGGGTATAACTGCTTCGTAGCCGGAGCGATAGGAACAATCGGCTTCTTCATGCAGACCGTGATCGCACAGCTCACCGGGCTGAACGTTCACTGGTTCATCTGGAGCCTGGTGGCCGTGTCCGCCGCGTTCCTGCTAAGCCGCCAGGGCATCGATTTCAGCGCCAAGGTTCTTGGGGTAGGGCTGATCCTGGAAGTGTCCATCCTGGTCATCTTTGATGTCGCTGTACTGCTCAGGAACGGCTACACCCTCGATGTCTTCAACCCCGGCATCGTGTTCTCCGGCGGAGCAGGCATCGGTTTCCTGTTCGCCGCCAATGCCTTCGTTGGAGTAGAAGCCACCGGCCTATTCAGCGAGGAGGCCAAGAACCCCCGCCGGACCATTCCCCGGGCAACCTACACAGCAATAGGCTTCATCGGAGCGCTGTCCGCCGTGACAACGTGGGCGATTGTGAGCGCTCTAGGAACAGCTCAAGCCCAGGCAGTCGCTACCGATCACCTTGCCGCCGGCGATCTGGTCTTCTTCCTCTCAAACGACTATCTCGGCGACGGCCTTACGAAGCTCATGATGATCCTGCTCCTCGTGAGCCTATTCGCCGCGCTGATGGCCCTGCATAATTCAGCCACCAGATACATCTACTCTCTCGGCCGCGCACGGATCCTCACACCCCGGCTGAGCCGGACCCGTGCCAACGGGGTCCCTCAGCGCGCCTCGATAGCCCAGTTCGCACTTGGAATCGTAGTGACCGGACTCTTCGCGGTCTTTGGCCTGGAACCTCTCACTTCACTCATTCCGAGCATGACCGGTTTCGGCACGCTGGGCATCCTCACCCTTCAGCTCCTGGCCACCCTCGCGATAGTCGTGCACTTCAGGAAAACCCGGGACCGGCGACTGTGGGCAACGCTGCTGGCCCCAGGCATTGGCCTCCTGGGCCTAGGGGCCGTTGTGGTCCTGGCCATTGCCAACTTTTCGGTTCTGGCCGGCTCGGACGCCCCCGTCATCACCATGCTGCCATGGCTTCTGGTCGCTGCCATTGCCGGCGGACTACTCCTGGCCCGCCATCTTCGTAGGAACAAACCGGAGATTTTCGCGGGCCTCGGCCAGGACCTCGAAAGGCTACCGCAGGAGATAGGGCAAGCCACCGGAAACCTGGAAGAACCATCGCTTAGTCCAGTACTTTTGAAAGAGCCGACGGTATGAATCCACATACAACCCGAAGCATTTGAAGTGCATAGTAGCGCCTTTCGAAGCCGGCCTCTTCTCCAGGTAATTCTCGATGGGTAGCCGGGCATCTGGCGACCGCCGGAGCCAGGCCATCGCGAGCTACGTCCCGAGCACCTGCTTCCCATTCCCGCTCAGCGCCCCTGCCCAAGGCGTCCTCGAGCTCGGGGTTGAACCCACGCCTCCGGTGAAGGGCCTGGTCACCCCTACCGCCGATCCGGGCCTGTTCGGCATGGCCGGCGTGTTCACGTCGCCGGGGTTCGACGGGCTCGGTGACGAGGTGTTCCGGGATTCGGTAGTCGCCCGCTTCAACGCGATGAGTCCCGCGGCCGGGCTGGCCGCGGGACATGTGCCGTGGGGTTTGTGGGTGATTCCTCAGGCGGTGCGTACTTGCGCGGTGGTGATGGGCGACGGCCTGAAGCCCTTCACCGCCATCCACACACCCAGCGACAACTCCCAGACGAAGATCGGTAGGGTAGCCAGTCCCGACCACACCGAGATCCCTTGGTTGAAACCGAACATCGTTGAGATCGTCGACGAAAGCAGCAGCGGGCCGCCGATCAGTCCAAGCAGAGGAATGACGCGCGGGACGAGCCCCGAACGATACATCAGGTACCCGAGCAGCAGCCCGCTCACGCCCGGAACCAGGCTCGGCCCGAGAAGGAACGTCCAGTCACGGACCGCCACGAGGGCCCGGCCCACGGGAACCAAGGCCGTGTCCGCGCCGCCGTTCTGGCGCAAAGTGACCACAGCCAAGAGACTAACGACGCCGATCACGATGACCGCGGCTTCAAACATCCGGGCGGAGACGAAGCCGAGCGCGATGCCTTCGTTCTGCCGTTTGACTACGGGAAACAATGCGACGGCGGTGCCCACGGCGGACACCGCGTTGACGAGATCGAGGAAGCAGCCAAAGATGACGGTCGAATCAGCACCGGAGCCCGTGATGTAGTGCGGATCGTTCAGGACGGGGGAAATCAGGAACAGCGCCGGGATCGAGCTCACGAACGTGACCAGGTACAGGATGCCTGCGACCATCGCGGTCTTCCGCAACGGGTCCATCCGGACACGCTCAGTTGCTGGGGTTTGGGTTGTGGTTTTCACGGTGTATTCCTTCTTGGGGATGAAGTTGCGAGTGTTCGACGCCGGCTGGCTGGGTTGCGTGGTTCCGATTTGGGTGATTGCCACGAGCGGCAGTGCCAAGTCGCGGAGCTTTTGCAGCAGACTGTGGAGCGCGGCTTGATCGATGTTCCGGGTGCGGATGACGGTGGTTCCGTCATGTTGGTTGGTGAGGCTCAGTCCTTCGAACCAAGCGGCCCAGCGGGAATCAAGATGGCCTTTGACGCGGACTTCGTACTCGACCGGCGTCTCGTCCCGGCGTACCGACCTCGCGTTCATCGCCCCTCCTTCTGCCTTCTGCGTTAATGGATTTCAGCCGCCTTTGCGGATGACTTCCTTGATGCTTTGAAGGTAGAAGGAGATGTGGTGAGCGGGGATCACCACATCTGGTGATTGATGTGGTGATCTTTTCGGAAGAAGTGCCGGGCGAACCGCTTCGGCCTGGATTAACGCTCGTCGCGGCTTCGCGACAAGAGATCCAGCTCTTCGGCCCGGCGGACGGCCGAGCGGCGGTTTTTCACGCCGAGCTTGGCGTAGATGTTCTTGGTGTGTGTCCGAAGGGTGTTGAGGGAGACGCCCAAATCGCGCGCGATGTCCGGGCCGTCCAACTCCGAGGAAAGAAGCCGAAGCACTTGCAGTTCGCGTTCGCTCAGGGGCTCAAGTAAGCGTTGCAGTGCTGGGGTGCTTTGGTCTCGAGTACCGCGGCGCTGAGCACCTTGGGCCTCGGTCTCGTGGGTTTCCGTCCCGAACGACTCCAAGAGCCGGTCTATGTAGGCCGAGTCGCTCCCCTGCTTCGCTAGCGCTTCCAGCAAATTGGCCATAGCGTCACCCTCATCGACGAACACTGGAATGTAGCCCTCCGGTTCGGCGAGCGCTACCGCGCGTTTCAGCGCTGCCCGTGCCCCGCCGTCGTCCGCTTCCTTTTCGTGAGCTAGTGCCATAAGAACCAGAAGTTCGACGACGGTCCCCGTCCTGCCACCTTCTTCCGCGGCCCGAAGGAGACGGTCAAGCAGCACGATCGCGTGTTCGACAGTGTCCTCCGACGGGTCCGCCCCGTGCTGGGCGAGGAGTGCCCTGGCCAACGTGATGTGCTCGAACTCGTTCAGGTAAGAGAGCTCACCTTCGGCGGAAATCCCGCGCTCACGCGCCCAGCGGAGAGCGTCGGACGTCCGTCCGTGCGAGATCCACATCCGCGCCCGCACGGCCGCGACCGGATGTACCTCGGGAAAGAAGTCGCCGACGTAGAGGCGCTCTGCCTCGTCGAGCTGCTCAAGCGCGCCGCCCATGTCCCCTTCCGCTTGGACGATCCGGGCCATCGCAACCCGCGAGCGATACGGGTTTTGGGGCAGGGCGGCATCTTCGCCGAGCTTCTGGCTGGTCAGCAGGTGCTGCCTTGCGACTTCAAGTTCGCCGCGTTCAAGAAGGAGCATGCTCATTCCTACGTGCATGTCGGCCGTTCCACGGAGCACCCGCGCCGGGTGCCTGCCCGCGACCTTGAGACCCCGCTCATAGATGGCCATTGCGTCGCGGAGCCGGCCTTGGGTAATCCGGATGTCGGCCAAAGCGATAGAGCAACCGAGCATGTCCGAGTGGTGCCCGGCCCTTTCAAGGTGGGAATAAGAGTCGGACCACAGGCCGTGCGCTTCGCTGAGTTCGCCGTTCGTCCAATGGCCGAGCGCCAACAGCCCGGAAGCCGCTCCGCGCTCAAGATGATCGTCATTCCCGACAAGGCCGAGCGCGGTAGTCGCGTGCGTCATTGCCCCAGCGGTGTCCCCGACCGCGAGCGCCTGCGCGGCACGGTAGATCGCGATCGAACTGGTCAGGTTCCCGCCGTCGCCGCCTTCCGCCGTCGTACCTACCCTCTGCTCTGCCTCCTCGAGGCGGGCGTCGACGCCGGTGAGCTCGCCGCTCGCGAGGAGCGCCCCGGCGTAGGCAACGCTCAGCCCGGGCCGCGCGTGTATCAGTTCGCCGGGGAACGCTTCGAGCCAGCGGCTCAGCGTGGCTTCCTGGCGGTCCTTGCGCATGGTAGGGATCGCAAGCTCGATCAGGTCCGCGGCCCGCTTGTAGTCCTTGCCGGCTATGGCATGGCGGATAGCTTCCGGAATGTCGCCGTTTTGTACGTGCCAGAGGCTTGCGCGCTCATGCAGTTCGTTAATGCGGCCCGGCTGCTCGTCCATGAGTCGCGCCCGCAGCACGTCGGCGAAGAGGTGGTGATAGCGGTACCACCAGCGGCGGTCGTCGAGCGGAACCACGAACAGGTTCCCTCGATCGAGCGACCCAAGCATTGCTTTTCCGGTGTTTTGGCCGGTCACGGCGTCGCAGAGCGGACCGTTGAGCCGGTTCAGGATGGAGGTCTGGAGCAGGAAGTTCCGGACGTCGTCGGGCTGGCGCTGAAGTACCTCTTCCACGAGGTAATCGACGATGTAGCGGTCATCACCCGCGAAGCCTGCGATGAAGCCGGCGACGTCGTCCCTTCCCTGCATCGAGAGCGCCGCCAATTGGAGCGCGGCGATCCAACCCTCGGCCCGACCTTCGAGGGCGGCGATATCCTGGGCGGTGAGACTCAGTCCCATCACGCCGTTGAAGTAGGCGGAAGCTTCCTCCGGGGTGAAGCGGAGATCAGCGGCACGGATCTCGAGGAGCCTGCTACGTGCTCTGAGTCGCGGGAGTGGCAACGCTGGATCGGCACGGCCCACGATGACCAGTTGTAGCTGCGCGGGCAGGTGCTCGACGAGAAAGGCTAGCCCCTCCTGCACGTCCTGATTCTCGATGATGTGGTAATCGTCGAGCACCAAGACAAATCTGTTCGGGACGGCCTGCAACTCGTTGATCAGAGTGGTCAGGAAGTCTTCGGTGCTCGATTGCGGGGACCGGAATGTTATGAGTGCCTTGGCGCCGAGACCGTTCAATGCCTTGTCCAGCGCGGCTACGAGGTAGGTCCAGAACAGCGTGGGATCGTTGTCCCGCTGGTCGAGCGAGAGCCAGGCGACCGATCGGCCATTGGAAGGGGCTTCTGCCAACCACTCGGTCAGCACCGTCGTTTTCCCGAAGCCGGCGGGGGCTGAGACAAGGATCAGCGTTTGCCCGGCGGCCTGGCTCAGACGGTCGCTGAGCCTGGGGCGCGTCACAAGCGCGCGTCGTGGCCCGGGGACGTGCAGTTTGGTCTCGAGCAATGGACCTGCCATCACGGACCTCCCTCGACAGCCGGTCACAGTGCCTCGGCCCGGGTGATCCCAGTGTAGTGCCGGTGAGGTTGGGCCCACCCCCGCTGCCCGGATCTCCGTCAGGTCATGTAGTTCGAGGGGTCCCCCGCCGTTAAGAAGCAAGAAGGCCAGAACCGTCGCCCAACCCGCGGAAAGAGGCACCCGCCACACCGACGGCGATCAACAAAAGGCCTCCGAAGGGGCCCACAAAAAGCTGATTTGTGCACAGTCAGAGGGTCAAAGGCCCCTGACCTGCGGAGCGATCATGGCCCGGGCTGCGGGCAGGCTACCGAGCAGCAACAAGGTCAACGCGCCGACGCCGACGGCGGTGCGTCCGCCGCCGTGGAAAGCAAACGCGGCGATAGTCAGCGGGCTGCTTGCGGCCATCGCCCAGAAGGAAGGACGCGAGAACGAACGCCGCCAGATGCGCGTTGTTTGCGGTCGGATCAACTGCCGTGTTGGCATCAATGGTTGAGGACCCGGAGATGTGGATGGCCGGGGCGAGCAGCCCGCCGATGAGATACCCCAGCGGGCCCCCGAGGATCGCGATGGCCAGCACCGTCCGGAGCAGTTTTTCGTGGACGGGCATGCCAGGAACCGTCATGGAGCCATGCTATTCCGGCCCATTGCCACAAAGACACCGGATGCGATCGACAGCGATCCGGCTGCCCTTGCCGGGACCGCCGATGGCGGGACAGGCTCAGGCTTGGGCGTCGCGTCAAGTCGTCTTCGGATTGACGCGATGCCCGGCGAGGACACGACGGCGCGCCCTGCCGACTAGTGCTGGTGGCGATGTTCGTGCGCGCCCCCGCTGATCTGGATGCCTGCAGTCTCTGCGAGATAGTTCCAGGCAGGGGTGTTCAGGGTATGCCAGGCCTTGTGGGCTTCTTTTGCAGCAGCTGCCGCGGTCTTCACCTCGCCCCCGCTGAGCGCCGCGCCCAGTCGGTCTGCGGCGGCGCCGAGGGATTTCGCGTGCTCTTCGAGTTCCTCCGGCCAGGGGATGGACGCGGCTGCGATCTGTGCGGCCCGTACGCGGCTTGACCAGAATTCGTCGATGATCGGCGATTCCTTCCGGAGGGCTGTGTCGATGCCATGAAAGTCCGCTCCATCGATGTGGGCAAGAGCGGCAAGCATCCCGGCAACCGAGTCGGTTGGGTTGCTGGATCCGGTCATGGGATTTTCCTCCTGGGGTCGGGTTTCTATTTTGTATGGTTGAGATCGATCGCCGGTGGAGTTCTGCGCTGTGTCCGCTGCCCGTAGCCGGTCAAGCCGCGCGGCTTGTACACGGACAAGGCTGTGGCAAGGAGCAAAACCAGCAGAGCCAATCCGGCTTGAACGACGACCTGGATTCTGAGGCCCTGGAATCCGGCGGCGGACATGCTTTTTACAGCTGCCGTGGCAGCGAGGCCGCTGATCGGCCCCATGTGTACGAGCAGGACGCCGGTGGCCAGAGCGGTTATCAGCAGTTTTATCAGCACCCAGTAGTGCCGGAACAGACCCCAGACGGTGCCCAGGGACGAGACAATCCCGGTGATCAGGGAGGCCAGCGCAAAGGGGACGATGGCAAACCAGCCGGTTACCCCCATTCCGATATAAGCGGCTCGGGCCAGGCCGGCATCCGTACTGGCAAGTCCGGCGACTGCGAGAGCCAGGAATGCGGCGACGGCGCCGAACCATCCGAGCGAAAAGGTGACGTGGGCCGTGAGGGCAAGTTTGCGCAGGCGGGGTGACATGGCCGTCACGGCGTATGGCCTCCCATGCCGCCTCCGGCAAGATGGTTGAAGACAAAGATCAGCACCAAAGCGACGGCGATGATCCCGAACACTTTCACCCAGCGCGGCGTTGGGGCGGCGGATCTGCGGCCGGGCTTCGCCTTCGCGTCGGGATCTTCTGTGAAACCGCGATCACGGGAGGGGTCGGTCATGGCGCTGTCCTGTTCTGCCATGCGCTGTTTGCAGCGGCGAACCCACTTTATCGAGACACTATGTCTCAATCACGACATGGTGTCATGCAATCGTCGTCTCGTACACTGGGATCGTGCCGAAGCTATGGAACGAGACGATCGAGGAGCACCGCGGAGCGGTGCAGGAAGCGATCCTGGACACCGCAGCCACCCTGGTGGCCAAGCACGGAATGCTGTCGGTGACAATGTCCCAGATCGCCCAGGAAGCGGGCATCGGGCGGGCGACCCTGTATAAGTATTTTCCGAACGTCGAATCAATACTGCGAGCCCAGCACGACCGCCAGCTTGCCGGCCACCTCGAACACCTTGCCGCCGTCACACATTCCGGAGGCGACGCCGGCCATCAGCTGGAGGCTGTGCTGCACATCCACGCCGCGATGACGTATGAGCATCACGGATCCCCGATGGCCGCCATCATGCACCACGAGGGTGCCCGGCAAACACAGCTCGAGTTCGTCAGCGGCGTGATCCGCCGGGCGGCCGAAACCGGTGCCATCCGTGACGACGTGGCTCCCGGGGAACTCGCAAGCTTCTGCCTGCACGCCCTCGCGGCAGCGGCCGAGTCACCCTCGAAGGCAGCCGTGGGAAGACTCGTCCAACTAACTCTCGACAGCCTGCGCCTACGATCCTGACAGGCGCACCAGGTCCGGACTCCACACGATTCCGGCCCAGGCGATTTCGTTCGTTGCTTTCTCCGCCATGTTCCGGCAGCTGTGTTCAGTCCGCGTCGGAGGGCCGGATTGTGGCTCCGCCGTCGGTTGATACCACAACACCGGTGGTTGTGGCCGCCCAGATCCACGGGTTGCCGTCCGCGCCTTCGGTCGCGGCGAGGGCCTGGACCTGGCCGTCGATCTTGCCGGTGCGTTTCCAAGTGATTCCGGCATCCGGGGAGTAGTACACGGTGCCATCGGGTGCGACGCCGATGGCTTCTTTGGCGCTGGCGAACGCTGCGTACTGGATCACCGGTGCCGAGGGGTTCAGCGCCCACGTGATGCCGCCGTCGGTGGAGCGCTGGATGCCTTCGTTGGTGGTCGCCAGAACGGTGTCGCTTTGAGGGGTCCCGGCCAGGACTGCCGGCATGAACGTGGCGCCGGATGATTTCCATGTTGTTCCGTCGTGGCTGGTCCGGATGGTTCCGTCGTAGGCCGCGATCCCGGATTTGGTGGTGGTGAGGGCGTGGAAGTCGGATTCGCCCTGGCGGGAGAGCTGTTCCCAGGTCTTGCCGCCGTCCGTGGTCTTGATCAGTCCGACGGGGTTGGGCAGGGTGGAGTCTTGTCCGGGGTGGCCGGAGGCGTAGAACACGCCCGGGTCCGTGGTGGCGGTGAATCCCATGAGGTCGTTGGTGGGTCCGATTTTGACAGCCGGCTTTTTGGACACGTCGAACAGGCCTTCGTGGGTGGACAGGAGTATCTGGCCAGTTTGACCGTTGACGCTCAGCCCATGGATATGGGCGCCGGGCAGCCCGGTCACCGCGTTGGTAGAAGCTGAAGCGGTGCCCGGGGCGGACGAGGCCGCGGCGCAGGCGGAGACGGTCAGAACGAGGGCGATGGCCGCGGCCATGACGACCGTCAAGCGTAGGCGGGTGGTTGGAAGAGAGGGCATGGCTTGCTCCAAGTTGCGGGGAGGGAAAAGGGAATCTTGTGCCGGTCCCGGGTGTGGGACCGGCACAAGAGTGGTCCGCGGGCTAGAGTCCGGCCAGCATGTTGTTCATGTCCTGGATTTCCGCTTCCTGTGAGGTCGCGATGCTGTGGGCGAGGCCGAGCGCCTCGGTGTTCTTCCCTGCCGTTGCTTCGGTCTTGGCCATGGTGATGGCGCCTTGGTGGTGGGCAATCATCTGGGTCAGGAAAAGTTTGGCTGCTTCCGTGCCCTGGGCGGCGTCAAGGTTTGTCATGTCGTCTGCGCCCATCATGCCCGTCATGCTGTGCCCGGCGGACATGGTGGCTGTTTCGTTCCAATCCTTAAGCCAGGCGGTCATTTTTGCGATCTCCGGGGCTTGGGCGGCTTTGATCTTGGTGGCCAGGGCCGTCACCGCAGCGGGAATGTTCTGCTTGGTGAGGATCATGTCGCTCATCAGAACGGCCTGGGCGTGGTGCGGGATCATCGCCTGGGCGAACATGGTGTCGTCTGAGTTGTGGTCCCCCGCGGCAACCGGGGCGGAACTTGAGGCCGTGGCGGTGCTGTCGTGGGTCATGCCGGGCATGCTGGGGCCGGTCCCTGTGGAGCAGCCGGCCAAGGCGAGGGCGGCGGCGATTCCGGCAGCGGAAATGGTCAGAAACTTCTTCATGGAAATCAGGGTCCTTCTAGGTCATCGTTGGGCGCGGGGCGCCGTCGGCAGGTGACGCGCACCGCAGAGGCACGCCGGTGGCTCCGGCGGGCGGGCGTGTCAGGGATGGGACGTGGCACCGGGCAGGACCCGGCACGCAGGACCGCCGGTCTACGTGCGACTGATGGAGAGTTCGCCCGGGGAAGGACTTCCCGGACGATAGGGGTACCCGCCAAAGGTGACGGACAGGCCTGGACCGGGCTGGAGCGCGAACGGCGCGGACCCAGGCGGCGGCGCCGCGAGCGGGGCCGGGCCGGGGGCCGGGATACAGACACCGCCCATGGAGGCCGCCGACGGGCACGGACCGGGATCGGGGCATGAGGCCGTGTCCGTGTTGCCAGGTGTTGCCGCAGCGGGCACCGCGCCTGGCGCGCCAAGGTGGCTGTGGCCGGCGTCGCCTGGCTCCGCTGTGTGCGCCATGCCTGCGCCTGCGCCGGCGCCGGCGGCAGCCGCTGCGTGCATGGTATGGGATCCGGTCATGACATGCATGCCGAGGATCCCGGCGATGATGGCCAGCATCCCGAGGACCAGCCCTGCCCATCGCAGGAACGACGAAATGGTGCCGGATGTGGTGGCCGTCATGGCGTTCCTCCTTCCGTGCGGGGTGTTCTTCATCGGGTCTGGCGGTGCATACCAAGGGTACCGGCCCGGACTCACCGGCTTTCACCGGGGAGTCCGAGGGGTTCAACGCACCTGGGACGGGTTCAGTTTCACCCGTCGCAGCAATTGCGCGTTCAAGGCCACCACGATGGTGGAAACGGACATCAGGACCGCGCCCGCTGCCGGGGAGAGCACGACGCCGGCGAAGGCAAGTACACCGGCAGCCAGCGGCACGGAGATGACGTTGTAGCCGGTGGCCCATATCAGGTTCTGCCACATTTTCCGGTAGCTGGCCCGGGACAGGTCCACCATCGAGAGCACGGCCCGGGGGTCGTTGCCGGCCAGGACCACCCCGGCGGATTCCATGGCCACGTCGGTGCCGGCACCGATCGCGATGCCGACCTCCGCGCGGGCCAGGGCCGGGGAGTCGTTGACTCCGTCGCCGACCATCGCCACTTTCATCCCCCTGCTTTGGAGTTCGGCGACCTTCTTGTCTTTATCGGCCGGAAGGACTTCGGCGAAGACCTCATCGATGTTCAGCTCCGCGGCCACGGCCCGGGCAACCTGGCGGGCGTCGCCGGTGATCATGGCGACTTTGATGCCCCGGTGCCGCAGGGCGGAGACGGCCTGACGCGATTCCGGGCGCACGGCGTCTTCCAGGCTCATGGCACCCAGGATCCGGTTCCCGTCCACGACGTGGAGCACGGCCGCGCCGCGGTCCATCCACTCCCGAGTGGAGAGGGCCAGGGCGGGGGGTGCCTCGAGTCCGATTTCTTTCAGGAGGGCGGGGCCGCCGACCTGGACGGTCCTGCCGTCGAGGGTGGCGCGGACGCCCCTGCCGGTCAGGGATGTGAAACCGGTGGCCTGTGGAATGTCGAGCCCTTGAGCTTGAGCGGCATTGACGACGGCCCGTGCGACGGGGTGTTCGCTGTCGGATTCCACGGCCGCCGCCAGGGCCAACAGTTCATCCCTGCCGACGCCGTCGACACCGGCGACATCCTTAAGTTCGGGTTCTCCCCTGGTCAGGGTCCCGGTCTTGTCGAACAGGACGACGTCGACGGTGCGCATACGTTCCAGGGCCATGCGGCTCTTGATCAGTACCCCTGCCCGGGCAGCCTGTTCGGTGGAGATCGCAATCACCAGCGGGATGGCCAGGCCCAGGGCGTGCGGGCAGGCGATCACCAGGACGGTGACGGTGCGGGTCACGGCCTCGGTGACACTGCCCAGCAGAGTCCAGGCGATGAAGGTGATGACGCCGGCGCCGGCGGCGAAGTAGAACAGGAAAGCCGCGGCGCGGTCGGCCAGGGCCTGCGCCTTCGAGGACGACGCCTGGGCTTCGGCGACCAAGCGCTGGATTCCGGCCAGGGCGGTGTCATCTCCGACGGCGGTGACGCGGACCCTGACGGTATTGTCCGTGGCCACGGTGCCGGCGATGACCGGGTCCCCGACCGTGCGGGGAACGGTCCTGGACTCACCGGTGATCATGGATTCGTCGAACTCGGCCGCACCGTCGATGATTGTGCCGTCGGCGGGCATCCGGGCACCGGAACGGACCAGTATCCTGTCCCCGGTCATGAGTGCCGAGACGCCGACGGTCTCTGTCCCGGTGTCGGTGATGCGTTCGGCCTCATCGGGCAGCAGGGCTGCCAGGGCGTCCAGTGCGCCACGGGCGGAGCCGAGGGCCCGCATCTCGATCCAGTGCCCCAGCAGCATGATGGCGACCAGCAGAGCCAGTTCCCACCAGAAGTCCAGGTCGAATCCGCCGATGCCTAGGCTCGTGACCCAGGAGGCGGCGAACGCGACGCTGATGGCCATGCCGATCAGCAGCATCATGCCCGGCTGCCGGGTCCGCAGCTCGTCCAGGCCGCCCTTCAGGAACGGCTGGCCGCCGTAAAGGAAGATCACGGTGCCCAGGATAGGAGGGATCCACGCGGAGCCGGGAAAGTCCGGGACCATGTAACCCAGCAGGTGTCCGAACATCGGGGAGAAGAACACCACCGGGACGGACAAGGCCAGGGTCAGCCAGAACCTGTTCTTGAACATGGCCGTGCTGTGGCCGGCATGTTGGCCGTGGCTGTGCACCACCTGGTCATCCTGCGCGCCGTGGTTTTCGTGATGGGTGTGGTGCTCCGGATCGGTGGCCGTCGATGCTCCCTGTGCGCGAGCTCCGTGCGTGCCGTGCCCGGACGCTTCGTCCGGGGCGGGGTTGTTGGTGTGATCGGTGTGGTTTTCCATGGGTTCCTCCTCGGGAGGATCCGGGCCGGCCGGAGAGGCGAATCCCGCGGCGCAGCCGGCAGATCCGGATCAGCGGGTGCTCAGGGCGTACCCGGCAGCGGTGACGGCCCCACGCACGGCCGCGTCGGCCGGGGAGCCGGAGACGAACAGGCGCGAGACACCTCCCGCAACGAGGGCAACGGAGGCCGAGTCCACGCCCTCCACTGCCGTGACGGCGTCCTGGACCGTCTGCACGCAGTGCCCGCAAGTGAGTCCCTCCACACCGTATTCGGTGCTTGCGCCAGCGGCAGATCGTGTCGGGGTTTCGCTCGAGCAGCAGCTGAAGCCGGACGCAGAGGAGGCCAGGGGCAGCAGGGTCCGGGATTCCGTTCCACACATGTCAGTTCCATTCCGTAAACGAAGGGGTCGATGGGTGCTGGGGTTGAACGGCTGTGACGGCAGCGCGCTGCGCCTGCCTGGACATACCACTTCACTGACAACACCAGAAATATACCCCCTGGGGGTATATTGGTCAAGAGGATGCTGCCGCTGCCGGTCTTGATCTTGGCTGCCACGGAGTCCCGCATTTGTTCTGCTTGTATCCATCCGGCAGGTGACCGAGCATCGTGTAGTTGGTGGTTCTCTCCACGAGAGTCTCCATCGCGGACTGGCTGCCCTTGCCGATGCTGGGGTCGACATCCCAGCGCCCTGTGGACGTGCTTGCAAGTGGCCGGGCCGTTGACAAGGCAGAAAGGGGGCTGTTTAGCTTGCCGCTAAAGATGGCCGCTGCGGAAGGACATGGTGTGCTGTGAACTCTGCTTTGCAGCCCGGGCGCGACACGGGGCCGCTCTCCGAGTCCGATGCCGAGGTCTATGTTGCCTCGGTGTGCTTCAAGACCGGGCCGCCCGGTGCTGCCGGGGTGGAGGTCGAGCGGTTGGTCCACGATGCCGCGAACCCCAGGTTTCCGGTTCCGGTTGCACGGGTCAGCGAGGCCGTGGCGGCGGGCGGACGGTTGCCTGGTCAGGGAGTGATCACCTTTGAGCCGGGCGGTCAGCTGGAGATAAGTTCTGCCTGTGCGACGGATCTTCCGGCCCTCGTCACGGCGACCCGCGCAGACCTTGCGGCCGTTGAGAGTCTGCTGACGGACGCCGGCCTTTGCTTCGGCGCAGTGGCACTGGACCCTGATAGGCTGCCTGTCCGGTCACTGGATCATCCGCGGTACGCCGCCATGGAGCAACATTTCGACCGTTTCGGCACCGCAGGACGAACGATGATGTGTTCCACGGCCTCTCTGCAGATTTCACTGGACGCCGGATTCGACAGTCCTGGATCCAGCGGTGCTGCGCGACGTTGGGAGCGGCTGCACAATCTCCTGCCGGTACTGGTTGCCATGTTTGCCAATTCCCCGTTTCTTCAGGGGGTCCCCAGCGGCTGGAAGAGCAACCGACAGCGGATCTGGCTGGCCATGGACCCGACCCGGACCGCCGCGGTCCCTCTCGCCGGGGACCCCCGCGTGGCTTGGGCAGGCTACGCGCTGGACGCACTGGTGCTCTGCATCCGCTCGGAGACGGATTCCTGGACGGCCCCGCGCGGGCTGACGATGCGGAACTGGCTGCGCGGGGAAGGGCCGAGGCCCGCCACGATGGGTGACCTGGCCTACCACCTGACAACATTGTTCCCTCCTGTCCGGCCACGGGGGTTTGTGGAGATCAGGGTGATCGACGCACAGGCCGGCAGCGATTGGGAGCCGGTCACGGCCATCGTGACCGCTCTCATGGACGATCAACGCGCAGCCGACCTCGCCGCGGAGGCCTGCGCCCCTCTTGCTCCCCTGTCCGATCCGGTCAGGACGGCCGCCCGCCACGGGCTGGCGGATCCCCTGCTCGCCTCGGCGGCCCTCGACTGCGCCGAAGCCGCTCTGATGGCATTGTCCCGTTCGGGGGCGGACGCCGCCACACGCAGCCGGACGGAAGAATTCGTCGACCGCTATACGGCACGGGGCCGGTGCCCTGCGGACGAACGGCTCGACCGGTGGCAAAAAACCGGCAGCTATTTTGGAACGTCAGCGTACGAGGAGGATTGCAAAAATGCCAGATAACCCTCACGGATCCGACACCGACCCCGAGAATCTCAGGGCTTTCATAGCCGCCGGATTGGAAAGGGCCCGGATGCGGACGCATGCGCTGACTGCGTGCGACGAAGAGGATCTGCTGAAGCAGCACTCACCACTGATGTCACCGTTGGTATGGGACCTGGCGCATGTCGGCAGCCAGGAGGAAATCTGGCTAGTGCGCGACGTCGGCAAAATGGAGCCATTGCGGTGCGACCTCGACCAGATGTACGACGCGTTCCAGCATCCGCGCAGCGCCCGGCCCTCGTTGCCGTTGCTCTCGCCGGTAGAGGCCCGAAAATACATTGCCGAGGTCCGCACCAAAGCGCTCGACATCCTTGACCGGACCCCTTTGGAAGGCTCGCCTCTGGTGGATCGGGGCTTCGCCTTCGGAATGATCATCCAGCACGAGCAGCAGCACGACGAGACGATGCTGGCCACGCATCAGCTCCGCGTGGGTGTGCCCGTCCTGCAGGCCCGGGCATTGCCGGCAAGCGTCCTGCCCACGGGCCGGGACTCCTTCGCGAAGGAGGTGCTGGTACCTGCAGGGCCGTTCATAATGGGGACTTCTGCTGAGCCCTGGGCCCTGGACAACGAACGTCCAGCCCATGAGGTTGATGTGCCCGGCTACTGGATCGACACGATTCCGGTGACCAACGGCGCCTACTGGTCTTTCATCGACGACGGCGGCTACCGGAACCCCCGCTGGTGGACCGCCCAGGGATGGGCCCATGTCAGGGAAGCCGGCCTGGTGGCACCCAAATATTGGGAACGCAACGGTGACCGGTGGATCAGGACCAGGTTCGGCGTCGTTGAACTGGTGCCGGAAGACGAGCCGGTGCAGCACGTTTGCTGGTTCGAAGCGGACGCGTACGCCCGCTGGGCCGGGCGACGGCTTCCGACGGAGGCGGAGTGGGAAAAAGCCGCGCGTCATGATCCCCGGTCCGGGCGTTCGCGGCGCTACCCGTGGGGAGATGAAGATCCTGCACCCCATCACGCGAACCTTGGCGGATCCGCTCTCCGGCCGTCCCCCGCCGGTTCCTACCCGGGTGGTGCCTCACCGCTGGGCGTGCGCCAGCTCATCGGTGATGTCTGGGAATGGGTCTCCAGTGACTTCCGCCCCTACCCCGGATTCAACGCATTCCCCTATCAGGAATACAGCGAGGTATTTTTCGGGCCTGACTACAAGGTGCTACGCGGAGGCTCCTGGGCAGTGGATCCAGCCGCGTGCCGGGGGACATTCCGGAATTGGGATTACCCGGTGCGGCGGCAAATCTTTGCCGGGTTCCGCACGGCGCGCGACGCCTCACAGACCATGGTGCGTTAGCCCGTGTGTCGGCATCTCGCATATATCGGATCCCCGCTGCCGCTTGCGGAGCTGCTGCTCACCCCCGGCCATGGACTGTTGACGCAGTCTTGGGCGCCCCGGCGTCAGCGTAACGGGACAGTAAACGCTGATGGTTTCGGCGTCGGATGGTATGCCCCGGGGGATCCTCTGCCTGCCCGCTACCGCCGCGCCATCCCGATCTGGGCGGACCCGTCATTCGCTGATGTCGCCAGGGTTACCACGAGCCGGGGAGTGCTCGCGGCCGTCCGGTCCGCGTCGCCGGGGATGCCGCAGGCGGAATCAGCTGCTGCTCCTTTTACGCAAGGGCCCTGGCTCTTCAGCCACAACGGCCGCGTCGAGGGATGGCCGGATGCCTTGGAGGGTCTGGCCGCTTCGCTTCCGACGGCCCGCCTGCTGGCCCTTGAAGCCCAGGTCGACTCTGCCCTGCTCTGGGCCCTGGTCCTGGAACAGCTCGCCGCGGGGGAATCCGCCCCGGATGCACTGGGGCAGGTCGTCAGCAGTGTCGCTGCCGTCACCGGCGCCACACTGAACTTTCTGCTCACCGACGGCACGGGGATCGCGGCCACGACGGCGGGGGACACCCTTTTTTGGCGAAACGGACGTGGGAGTGTCGTGGTGGCCAGTGAACCCTTCGACGATGGCCCCGGCTGGCATGAGGTGCCGGACAACAGCCTTCTGACCGCCACAGCAAGCCATGTAGACGTACGTCCGATTCCGAACCTCACGAAGGAACAGGTGGTCCCATGAGCCTCTCAGCCCGCCCCGACATCATTCACCACCTGCCTCCGGACCATCTAGGGCGCAGCCTTCGCGCCGATGTGCGCGCAGGGCTCACCGCGTCGCCGAAAACGCTTCCGCCCAAATGGTTCTATGACAAGCTGGGCAGCGAACTGTTTGAGCGCATCACAGGCCTGCCGGAGTACTACCCGACCCGGGCCGAGCGTGAGGTGCTCGAGCTCTACTCGGCAGAGATGGCGGCCGCGAGCCCTGCGGAGACACTGATAGAGCTCGGGTCCGGATCTTCCCGGAAAACCCCGCTGCTGCTCAACGCGCTCAGGGCGGAGGGATCCCTTCGCCGCTACGTGGCCGTGGATGTCAGCGACAGCGCACTGCTGGATGCCCGAAACGAATTGGCTCCCGCCTTTCCCGACCTTGAACTGCAGGCCGTGGCCGCGGACTTCGAGACCCAGCTGCACCTGCTGCCACGGGCAGGACGCCGCATGGTCGCGTTCCTGGGCGGCACCATCGGCAATTTTGAGCCAGCGGCCAGAGCCCGATTCCTCGCCGACGTCCGCGAGTTGCTGGGCGATGACGGCGGATCGCTGCTGGTCGGCACCGATCTGGTGAAGTCACCACACGTGCTTGTCCCGGCCTACGCCGACGCGGAGGGTGTCACCGCCGACTTCAACCGCAACGTGCTGCGGGTCCTCAACACGGAGCTGGGCGCTGATTTCGACGTGATGGCCTTTGAACACGTGGCCGTGTGGAAGCCCCAGGATGAATGGATCGAGATGCGGCTACGCGCCAGCAGGCCAATGCTGGTGCACCTGCCCGGGGTGGACATGGAAGTCCGGTTCCACGAAGGAGAGGAACTGCGAACGGAGATTTCGGCCAAGTTCCGCCTTGACGGCGTGATCGAAGAAGTAGAGGCAGCCGGGTTCTCCGCCGTCGGGCAGTGGACCGACCGAGAGAACCGTTTTGCGATGACCCTGGCCGAAGCCGTCTAGGCAGGCCGGTGGACGCACACCGCTAGGTATTCCAGGACGTTCAGCGAAGGAAGCTGACCAGTCGCTGGACCTCAGTGTGGGTGTTGTAGTAGTGCACCGAGGCCCGCACGACCATGTCCTCCCCCTGTCGAGTTCCCGTGGGGATGGAGTAGGCCCAGGCGAACGGCGACGGGGCCACGGAGACATTGACCCGGTGCTCCGCGAGCCGGCTCCTGATGTTCCGGGCGTCGCTTCCCTGCACTGAAAACGTGACTATGCCGCACCGGATGATCCCGCGGTCGTGGACAATGACCCCGGGAACTTCGGCCAGTTCGGCCCGCATTTCCTCCGCAAGCCCGGCCACACGCTCCTGCACGGCATCCAGCCCCAGCGCGAGGGCGTAATCGACTGCCCTTCCCAGACCCAGCCTTCCGGCGGCACTGGTCTCCCAGCTCTCGAAACGCCGGGCATCGCCGCGAACTTCAAGACCCCCGGCGCCGGTCGGAACCGCGGAATGCCCGTCCAGCATGGCAGGTTCAAGCCGTTCAAGAACCGACGCGCGCACATAGAGGAACGCGGTGCCGCGCGGCCCGCGCAGGAACTTCCGCCCTGTACCGGCCAGCACATCGCAGCCCAACGACTGCACGTCCAAGGGCATCTGCCCCACCGACTGACACGCGTCGAGCACAAACATCACTCCGGCAGCGCGGCAGCGTTTGCCCACCTCAGCGGCTGGATTGACCAGACCGTTGGCCATGGGCACATGTGTCAAGGCGACCATGGCCACATTTCCGCGCTCAAGCTCCCGCTGCAGGTGCTGCACGTCAACCAGCCCGTCGGGATCGTCGTCGAGCACCGCAATCTCCAAGCCGTTGCGAAGGGCAAGCTGCCGCAGCGCAACGACATTGCCGGCATACTCGGTCCGTCCGATCAGCACTCGCGTCCCGGGGACGAAGGGGAAGCTGTACACCGCCGCCGCCCAGGCGCGGCTGCCGCTTTCAGCCAGGGCTATCTCGTCCGGGGCCGCCCCGACCAGCCGCGCCACCGAGGAGTAGACCTCGTCCAGCCGAACAGCAGCCTCCTCGGCCGCCTCATAGCCGCCGATCTCCTCCTCACGGCGTAAATGACCCACCACGGTGTCCATCACAGAACCCGGGACCAGCGAACTTCCCGCGTTGTTCAAATGAGTCACGCTCAAGACACCACGGGTCTGCCTGCGCACCGCTTCGACATCAATAGACATAAACCACATCCTGCCGCAACAGCGCCGGGAAACGAGCCCAACCGCGGACGGACGTGCCAGGATTGCCGGCTGCGGTGCGGGGCATGCGTGGCCCAGACCTCGGACCACAGGCCAGTAGGCACGGTTTCCTGCCGTACAGCAATCATTCGTTATCTGCGCACGACCAAGTCACCCCTGCGGTGACCGGTTAGGGGATGCGTTCGGCGATACGGACGATGACGGGCGATGCAGGGCTCATCGTACCTAGTCCTGCTGGACGCAAATGAGATGGGCGACCAAGGCGGTCCAGCCGGTCTGGTGCGAGGCGCCGAGACCGGCGCCGGTGTCACCGTGGAAGTATTCGGAGAAAGTCGGATGAATGTCCCAGAGTGGACCCATGCCGAAATCGCGCGGTGTGCCAGGCCTGCGGTTATCCGGTCCGGGGCGGAAAAGTGACACCAACCGGTCGTTGAGGGCGTCCGCGACCGCGGACAGCGGCAGCAGCTGCGAGGATCCTGTCGGGAACTCGACCTCGGCCCCAAGGCCGCAACCGGCACGCTGGGCCAGAATCTTGAGGGCATCGGCCAGCAGCACATTGATGGGGAACCAGATGGGGCCGCGCCAGTTCGAATTCCCGCCGAAGAGTGCCGAGTCAGACTCCCCCGGGGTGTAGTGAATGCTCATCTGCTGGCCATTGACCTCGGTGCTGAAAGGCACCCTGTACGCAGCCGAGAGCGCGCGCAGTCCATGAGGAGCGAGAAACTCGCCATCGTCGAGCATGAACCGCAAGAGCCGCCCGGTCTGATCATTCTTCAGAAGGGAAAGGACCTGGCCCCCCGCGGCCGGGAGGCACTCGGCGCAGGTCCCGGCTTCATGCCCGACGGCGGCCTCCGACCCGCTCCCCGGGGTTGCGGGCGGCTCGCCGCCCGCCGTGTGCCCCTGAAGGACGTGAAGTTTCTGCCGGAAGCCCCGCATGCCGACAAGTGAGTGTTCGGGGATCACGCAGACGGCCAGCAAAGGGAGCAGTCCCACCATGGACCGGATCCGAAGCTGTTCGGATGACCCGTCGGGATGTATCAACACATCGTAGAAGAAGCCGTCCTCATCATCCCAGAGCTCGGCGTTGTGGCTGCCGAAGTTTTCCATAGCCTGGGCTATCGCGGAGAAGCGGTCCAGGAACGTGATGGCCATTTCTTCCCACACGGGATCTGTCCTGGCCAGTTCCAGCGCGATCCGCATCATGGCCAGGCAGTAAAACGCCATCCAACTCGTCGCGTCCGATTGCTCGAGCCGGTAGCCGGGCGCCAGGGGCGCGGACCGGTCGAAGAGGCCGATGTTGTCCATCCCGAGAAAGCCTCCCTCAAAGATGTGGTTGCCATCGGCGTCCTTGCGGTTGATCCACCAGGAAAAATTCAGCAGCAGTTTGGTGAATATCCGGATCAGGAAGTCCGTGTCCCGGCCGCCGTCGAGCTGGTAGACCTGCCACGCGGCCCAGGCCTGGACGGGCGGGTTGACGTCCCCGAGGGCCCATTCGTAGGCCGGGAGCTGGCCGTTCGGGTGCATGGCGTATTCCCGGCAGAGCAACATCAGCTGGTCCTTGGCAAACACCGGGTCAATATGGGCCAGGGGGACGCAGTGGAAGGCCAGGTCCCAGGCTGCGAACCACGGATATTCCCATTCGTCGGGCATGGAAATCACGTGGGCGAGTTCCAGCCCGGGCCAGGTGAGGTTCCGCGGTGACGGCGTGTCTGTCCTGTTCCGACGCTCGGCCGGGGGTGCCGGCTGGGCGGGGTCCCCTTCGAGCCACTGCTCCACCGCATAGCGGTACAACTGTTTGCCCCACAGCAGTCCGGCGAACGCGCGCCGCGCGATGTGGGCGTCGACGGCTGGTGTGCCGGACGGGATGACGGCAGCATAGAACTCGTCTGCTTCTTTGCGCCGGGTGGCAAGGAGACCGTCAAATTCCTGCCCGAAGGCGTCCTCCGGCATCGATCCGGAGCGCAGTCGGAGATTCACCGAAACGGAACCGCCGGCGGGCACGGCGTCGAAGTGGTACCAGAGAGCGGTTTTCGTGCCGGTGTTCTCCGGGTTGGTAGCGTCGACTTCGCGGTGGACGACAGCCTTGTTGATCCCGTCCTTGGGGTACCGGGAGGCGTTCGACTGCGTGCCGAAAAGGGTCACATCGTCCGTCTCGTTATCGCAGAACAGCACCCTGGGTACGACCGGACCGTCGGGGCCGGCCGCTGTTTCCCCTGCCAGAACATACCCGCCGAGCGCGTGATGCGCGGCCTCTACCCGAACCGGGCCGAAAACGGGGAAATCGGGGTCTGAGGGCAGTTTCAGAACGGGTTTCCGCCCGTCCCGGCCCCACGCCCAGGTATTGGTGAACCACAACTGGGGCAGAAGGTCCAGGGGCGCTGCCTCAGGGCCATGATTGGTCGCGGTGATGGTAACGAGCACGTCATCCGGGGCCGCTTTGGCATGGCAGACAGCGACGTCGAAGAAGCGGTCCTCAGCCAACATACCGGTATCCGCGAGTTCGAATTCTGGTTCCTGCCGGGACCGCCCCGCGTTCTCACGGATCAATCGCTCGTATGGAAACGCCCGCTGCGGGTAGCGGTAAAGCCACTCGCCAAAGGAATGCGAGGGAGTGGCGTCCACCGGCCACCAATATTCCTTGACGTCCTCGCCGTGGTTGCCCTGCCCGTTGGTGAGCCCGAACAACCGTTCCTTCAGCCGGTCATCATGCCCGTTCCACATGGCGACGGAAAAGTTCAGATACCCGTCAATGTCACAGAAGCCGCCCAGACCATCCTCACCCCAGCGATATGCCCGGGCATGGGACTGATCAAAAGGAAAGTAGTTCCAGGCGTCCCCGTCAGCGGAATAATCCTCCCGGACGGTTCCCCACTGGCGGGCAGACAGATAGGGACCCCACAAACGCCATGGGTTGCCCGCACCGGAACTGCCGGCGAGTCGATCATTTTCAACGCTCATTTCGGTAGTCTGTCACGGCTAGCCATCCAACTCACTTAACGCTCAGGATCGGTGAATCCGCGCCGCTGAGCCGGAACTATAGTGCTCGGCCAGCCTCGCCAGTCCATCATCGAGCGAGACAGCGGGTGTCCAGTTGAGGAGTTCACGGGTCTCGCGCTGGTCGAACCAGTGGGCGGTGGAGAGCTGCTCAGCAAGGAACTTGGTCATCGGCGGCTCCTCCTTCCGCCCTGCCCAGGTCCAGAGCTTTTCCACCACCGCTCCCGCCGCCCGCGCCACCCCACCCGGCACAGTCCACGACGGCGCGGGGACGCCGCCTGCAGCGCATATGCCCGCCAGCAGCTCGCCGACCGGGCGTGGCTCGCCGTTGCTCACAACCAGGGCCCTGCCATGGACGTATTCCATGCGGTGCAGCGCGGCGACGATGGCCGAGGCGGCGTTGTCCACGTAGGTGGTGTCGATGAGGGCCGCGCCGGCGTCGAGCAGCGGCAGGCGGCTGCGGCTAGCGCGTGCCAGGACCCGTTCCACCAGTTGGGTGTCGCCGGGGCCCCAGACGATGTGAGGGCGCACCGCTGTAACCCGGAATTCCGGAGCGTCCGCAGCCAGCGCCAGCAACTCCGCCTCGGCCTTGGTGCGGGAGTAGTTGCCGTGCGCGCGCTGCGGATCAGCCGGCTCCGCGCCCAGCCCTACGATTGCGGTGCCGGAGTTGGCCACGGACGGGGAGGAGACAAACACCACGTCCCGTACCCCGGCCGCACGGGCGAGATGAAGCAGGCGGCGGGTCCCTTCGACGTTGACCTCGTCGAATTCCACGGCGCGGCCTGTAAAAGAAACTTTCGCGGCCAGATGAATGATTCCTTCTGCCCCGTCGACTGCTCCCCGCAGCGCTGCATCGTCCGTTACGGACCCGCAGAAGTCCGCAACGCCGTCGACTCCTGAGGGACGGCGCTGGAACGTGGCCACGGCATGGCCCTGGCGGACCAGTAGCCGGGCCACTTCCCGTCCGAGCAGCCCGCTCGCGCCGGTGACGAGGACCCTCATGGCTCTCCCGGGCGGCCGCCGGCCAGCACCCGTGCAGCCCAGCGGGACAGGCGGGTCCTGTCGATCTTGGCGTTGTGTCTGATATCGGTGGGCAGTGCGGGGACTGCGAGCACAGCGGAGACATTGACGCCAGCCTCAAGGGCCGCCCCGCGGACACGCCCGGCGAGCTGCGGCGCAGCAGGCCCGGCCTTGCGGGAGGGAGGTACGGTCTCGACGACGGCGACGACGGCCTGCGTCCCTGCTGGTCCGACTCCAGCGATGGCGGCCAGCCGGACGCACTCCAGGCGTTCGATGGCCTGTTCGGCGCCCACGGGCGTCACCACAGACCCGTGCGCCGTCACGACATGGGCGAGACGTCCCTCCACCCAGAGCCGACCGAGGGCGTCCAGGTGCCCCACGTCGCCGGTGCGGTGCCATCCGGGCAGGCTGATGCTCTCCCGCTGGGTCAGCCAGAGCCTGTCGTAGGTTTCCTTGACGTGCGCGGCACTGACCAGGATCTCGCCGGTCACGCCAGCCTCCGTCACGAACTGGGATCCGGGTACGGTGCCATCCGCAGCCAGTGGGACGATGGCCACGCGGGCGCCATGCACGGGCATCCCTACGCACACGCCATTGCCCGCTCCCAGAACGGTGCCGGCAGCAGTTTCGGCATCGGCTGCCTGGATTTGTTCGAAACTGATGTCGGTGACCGGAAGCGCCTCTGTCATCCCGTATGGGGTATGCAGCGAGGCCCGGGGCAGCAACCGCTGCACCTCCGCCAGGAGCGGCCCCGGGACGGGCGCGCCGGCGGACAGAAGCAACTCGACACGTTCCAGTGCTTTATGCCCTGTCCCACTCACGGCATCCTGGGTGGCGAGGACGTTGCGCAAAGCCGCCGGCGAGGCGAAGACCACCGTAGCGTCTATGGCCGCGGCGGCTTCCGCCAGCGCGCGGGCCGTCAAGGTGCGGGGCGCAGTAACGTCCATGGCCGGCGTCACTGAAACCGCTCCGAGCGCCGGCCCAAGCAAGGCGAACGGGGCGAAGGCCGCCACGAGTCGGGCACCGGAACGGATTCCGAAAGTTTCGGCCAATGTATCCCGCATCGCGGCCAGCTGCCGGTGCGTATAGAGCACGCCTTTGGCTGGACCGGTGGAGCCGGACGTGAAGAGTACAGCGGCTGGGGCAGTTGCGTCCACAGTGTGCGCCGGCCGCCCTGCACCGCGTCCGGCGCAGCGCCGGGCCAGGGCGGCGAGGGAGGTTTCGACTGACAGGATTCGGCGGCGGGCGGCCGGGAGGTCCCGTACGCTGATCCGCCGTCCCGGCCAGCCGAGCACCGAAGCAGCCGCCAGGGCCCTGTCGATTCCGATGAGGAAATCGGCGGTGGCGCCCTTCAGCGCGCGGCTCAGACCTCTGATTCCCAGCCCGGCGTCGGCCACGACCACCACCGCGCCCAGCCGCAGGCAGGCGTAGAGGGCTACCGTCAGGTCCACTCCGGGTGGAACCATCAGGCTCACCCGGCTGCCGCTCCGCACTCCGGCTTCCCCCAGCCCCGCGGCAAGGTCCAGGATGTTCCGGTCCAGCTGCTGCCAGCTGAGGGAGCGGCTGATTCTGCCGTCCGGCGCCATTTCCGCAACGGCTGTATCTCCTTTCGCCGGGCATGCCGCCAGTTCGCCGAGCAAATCCCCAAGGGGCCGGAATCCCGCCGGCTCCCGCACGGCCGCATCCTTCAACCACTGACCACCGGTCGTTGTCGCTTCGGATGTCGGGGAATCGATTCCGCTGACACCGCCGAGCAGGTCAAGCCACTGGAAGACAGGTGTGGCAATGTCTCGGTCTTCTCCCACGAGGTGTCCCGCGCCTTCGAAGCGATGCACGTCCGCGTGTGGAAGCCGGCTGATGAGATCCTTGAGGTACCGATCAGAAAAGATCGGATCCCGGGGACCCCAGAGCATCAGGGCCGGGACCTTCAGCCCGCACAGCCCTTCCGCTACGCGTTTGAGCGCCGGAAAGCTGGGATGGGAAGCATCTGCGGGAATATCCGCAACAAAGTTCCCCACCCCGTGCCGGCGGTGGGCTCCGCGGTAGGGGGCCATGTAGGCCTTTCGGATGTCGGCGGGCAGCGGCGGGTTTGCCAGCGAGTGTGTCACCCGCAGAAAGGCGTCCGACGTCGTCGTGCCCCACTGGTGTACGGCGGGGTGCAAGGCAAGCCGGAGGGCCGGCGGGACTGCGGAATCGGCGGGCTGGTGGACGGCTGTGTTCGTCAGCACCACCCCGGCGAGGTGCTGCGGGTGCGCCAAGGCCCAGCCTAGGCTGATGACCCCGCCCCAGTCGTGACCCACCGTAACGACCGGCCCGTCCAGGCCCAGTGCGTCGGTAAGGTCGCCCAGGTCGTTGATCCGATCTGCCAGGCGCCGGAATGTGCCGCTGCGGTCTGAGTAGCCCATGTCCAGTTGGTCCACCGCCACAACGCGCCACGGATGTGCGGCGTCGGATCCGGCGGCCAGGAGCGTCCGCCACAGATATGACCAAGTGGGGTTGCCATGCACGCACAGCAGGGTGCCGACGGGAGCCAGGCCACGGCGGGAGAGCTCGGCGCCGTTGTCCAACAGGTGCCAACGGTGCACTGTGCCTGGCGCATCGACGGCCGATGTGGACCTTACGCCGATTGTGCGGGACCATTCCGGGTTGAGCCCGGGCCAATTGGTGGTTACCAAACGATTTCCACCATTCCAGCGTTCAGCCCCGAACCAACACCCATGCACAGGACACGGTCCCCGGAGCTCAGTGACTGCGCCTCGGCTGCCAGTGTCATGGGGAGCGAGGCAGGGCCCACGTTGCCCCAGTACGGGAACGTGATCGGAACCTTGTCCGGGTCCAGGTCAATGGCCTTAATGATCGCCTGGGTATAAGCATTGCTGACTTGATGCGTGACATAGCGGTCCATGGCAGCCCAGTCCCACTCTGGCTGGGCTTCGTGCCAGGCATCGACGACGAGCTGAA
The DNA here is from genome assembly GCF_027587375.1 of Arthrobacter sp. B2a2-09. Taxonomy (GTDB): domain Bacteria; phylum Actinomycetota; class Actinomycetes; order Actinomycetales; family Micrococcaceae; genus Arthrobacter. The sequence goes on along the minus strand of NZ_JAMXIC010000001.1, from coordinate 20,142 downwards.
GGCCGCCGTCGAGCAGGCCTTTCGTATCGGTGGTCATGCCGTCGATGCCTCCCACGCACAATTCGTGGTGTTCGGTGCCGGCACGCATCACGCCGCCGATAAGCCGGTGCGCCCCAGGGTACTCGTCCGCCGGGCCCAAGACGGCTGCGGCGGCCCCGGATCCAAGCGTGAGGGTGGCAAACTCCCGGCTGAAGTCTTCACGCGTGGTCTCAGGCCGCTGCAGTCGCGCCAGCGTGGCTTCCTGGGTAACCTGGGCGTCCTCGCCATTGACGATTACCGCGTACCTGATCTGGCCTGAGTCGATCATGTTGGCCGCCAGGATCAAGCCGTTCACGAATCCGAGGCAGGCGTTGGCCAGATCGAAGTTCATGGCCGACGACGGCAGGCCGAGTCCATGGTGGATCTTCACGGCCACGGACGGTTCGAGGTTGCGCCGCGTGACCGAGGTATTGATCAGCAGGCCGATTTCCGACGCTTCGACGCCAGCCTCGGCCAAGGCCTTGGCGCCCGCTTCGACCGCAGCATCATCGAACGATGTCCCAGCGGCCCACCAGCGGCGGTGTGTGATGCCGGCAACGCGCTCAAGCAGCCGCGGCGGGAACTTCAGCCGATGCAGGGTCGAAGCCAACCTGCGGTCGAACTCCGTTGAACTCACGATCCTCGGAGCCTCGACGCAGCTCACCGAGAGCAGCGCGGTGTTGCTGTGCCGGAAGGTTGCATTCCCTGCCAAGTCAAGCCCCTGTTCGTTTCCGTCCTGCATTCATGTGGTGACTGTACCCATCAGGGGCCCAAGAGCTTAACTATGCCGGTGCGAGCCCGGATTCTGCATATTTCCCGCCCGAGGCACCGAATTTAGTACGCCGCGGGTCCAGATCCGACCCGCGCTCCGGTGGCTGCCGAAGCAACTCCCCAGTCTGCTCTGTCAGGGCGCAGAACGGTCCCGGTCCTCGCCCCCCGTCTCGGAAGCCACACCAGAGACAACCCTTTGCCCGGGTCACCCCAGGCGCTACGGTTGCAGCCCGGCCGCCGACAGGACAATCACCTTGGCGGGAGCAGGCGCAGCCGGAACAAGGAGTGAGAGGGACCTCACCACATGATTTGTCCACACGTTAAAGCAAAAACCCCCTCTGTCGAGGGGAATGCTGTGCCCGAGGTGGAACTCGAACCGGCTTCCAACTCTTGAAACCATTGGCAGTAAACTGTAAAGGAAGACAGGGGCAGGTTCCCTGTTATGGATTACTGAGGGTCCCGCAGCCAGGAGCTGCGGGGCCCTCAGCCATTTCCCTCCAGATCCCAAAACCAGCACAACAACCCCCAGGAATCCCCCGGCGGCGCCCACGACTCCCCCGTGCCCTTCCAACGTAAAATCAGGCTATGGCATGGATCGAGGAACTTACCGACACAGACACCGGAACGTTTGCCTTCCGCACATCGACAGGCTCCCTCTACCGGATCGCCCTCGGCGGCTCCCCAAGCCTCACGCGCCTGCCAGCGGACCAAGACCCAGAAGCCGCATACCGGACGGCAGGCGTCTCAATTCTCAGGATGGACACCGAAGAGATTCCCTTGCTGGGCATCGGGAAACTCAAGGTAGGCGAAAGAGCCATCCTTTTCCTGGACATTGTCGGTGACGGGATCACGGTCACAACGCGAGACACCAGCGAGGTCGTCAGCATCCACCTTCTCAAGAACCCCCGGCCAAACTAAGCCGCCCAACCATGCGATCGCCGCGGGTGGACTGCATCCGGTCTCCGAATCGATGGCAACGCTGGGGATAACCCAGCCGCTGTGACCGAGCAGTTTGCCCGTAGACGGGTGAATGGCTGGCTCGGCAGGTGAAGGCCGTCAGTAGCGATCTAGCCAACCGACGGGATAGCCGAGCTCCTCAAGCGAGAGAAGCACTACCTGGTCGAACTCGGGCTCACTCCCTTGGAAGCCATCAAGGCCGGGACCAGGAACGCGGCCGAACTGCTCAGGCTAGAGGATCATCTCGGAACCCTCGAGGCCGGCAAACTCGCCGACATGGTCGTCACAGACGTCGACCCTCTCGAGGACATCTCGCTCCTGGCGGACCCTGCCAGCATCGGCCTCATCATCCAGGGAGGCCGCCCCGTGAAAGACCTAAAGGGCTGGCTCCCCGTCGAAACCGCAGTTCCCTCCATCGCCGGTTGAGCGGGAACGCGGATGAAACGAAGGAAGACCGCAACCACCAAGATTGCAGTCCCGGCCGCGACACCGCTCCAGATTCCCGCACGCCCTCGCGGCTCACGGAACTCGACAGCCTCCGGCAGGCAGGAGAAGCAAGAGGCAGCCCGCGGCCCGTCCCGGGAGGACTACCGTGATTGACTCGTTCCCCGACCTCACGTCCATGGCGAGAGCACGCTCCGGGGCCAAACGGGATGCTGCCAGGATCGACCGGGCCCGAAAGTCCGAGAGGACCTTGGCCCGCTGGCTGGCGTGCCGCTCGGCATCAAGGACTTCATTGCAACCCGGGAGGCGCCTACCACCGGTCAGAGTCTCGTCTTCGACCCATCGTGGTGGGCGTCGAGGGATGCGCCAGCGGTAAACCGCCTCCGCCGCGCTGGAGGGATCGTCCTCGGCAAGACCACGATGGCCGAGCACGCTGCGGGACGCCCTGATCCGCAGCGACCCTTCCCGATCCCCAGGAACCCCTGGGACCCAAGACGGTGGACCGGCGGTTCGAGCGCAGGAACCGGCAACGGGATCGCTGCCGGGATCTTCCCTGCAGGACTGGGCACAGACACTGCGGGGAGCGCCCGGATCCCCGCAGCCATGTGCGGGATCACCGGATTCAAGCCGACGCGTGGACTCATCTCCCCCGAAGGCTGCCTCCCCGCAAGCCCGTCGCTGGATGTCATCGGCCCGATGGCAAGGACAGCACGGGACTGCGCAGCCCTGATGTCCCTCCTGGCCCCCGAGGCCATGAGGGACATCAGCCCGGCCCGCAGCCTGCGGGGCATTCGGATCGGAGTGCCCTGGAAGCTGGTCACCGATCCCGCCCGGGGTGTTCACGCCGAATGCCTGGACGCTTTCGAGCAGGCATCTGCTTTCAATTCCGTTCTTCGAACGTCCCACGCAGGAACTACCGGAACTCCTGATTCAGCGGATTCCGCGCCGGCGGGCAAGTGAACTGACCGACGCCGAGTTGTGCACCGCGAAGGACACAGTTCCCGGCAGGAATCTGTCCTCTGACCACAGCAGGGGCACGCCCGCAGGATCGGTGGCACGGCGGATCTCCCGAAGCAGGCCCACACCTTCGACGCAGCCCAGCATCTGGGCATCGGTCTGATTGGCGGCCACGACGTCGATGGTGTGCTCACTATCCGCGAACACGACTCCGGAGGCGTCGAGGACTTCGGTATGCGAGAGGTTGTCCGCGGCCAGCCGCTCGATCACTGCGCCTATCCTGGACGGATACACAGTGCGCTCCAGCATCACGGGGACCCGGCCGAGGAGCCTCAGCCGGAGGACTTCAGTGACCTCATCCCCGGCGGCGAGCTGCAGAACCTCCCTCTCCGCGACGGTCGCCGGGCGGACGCGGCTGTGCATGGTGCGGGCGCCAGGCTCCTCCCCCTGCGCCCGGGCCCAGGCCGTGAAGCTCAGGAGCTCCTGGAAGCTCTGGGTCCGCGCCGTGCCCAGGACCACGCGCCGGGTCCCGCGCCGGGAGGTCACCAGGCCGTTGGCCCGCAGCAGGGCAAGGGCGTTGCGCACGGTACCCCGGGAGACCCCGTACTGCTCAGCAAGGCTCTCCTCGCTGGGGAGCCGTCCGTTGTTTCCAAACTCGCCCGCTTCGATCTCGCGGCGCATATTGGCTGCCAACTTCCTGTACTGGGCGCCCTCGGTCTCCACGCTTCCGCCACCCCATTCCAATGCCTTGTCAACCATGCCTCCACGGTACAGCGTGACCTCGAAATCCTCGGAAAAACAAAGGTTCAATGCTGAAAGTGCTCCGGCAGTTCGCTCACCCACTCCTTCCTGTTCACCTGATGTACACCTGCGGCCCTGACAGTGGTTTCGGCAAGTTGTATAGCCAACTTCTAAGGAGAACGTCATGAACCCCACCCTCCGCCGCATCAGCGCCTTCGGCGCCGCGGCACTGCTCGTGGGCGGCCTGGCCGCCTGCTCCTCCGGCAACGCCGCCCCCGCCGAATCCAAGGGCGCCGTGGACTGGAAGACCGCATCCTCCGTCGAGGCCGGAGGCGGCATGGATGCCCTGATCGCTGCCGCCAAGAAGGAAGGCACACTCAACGCCATCGCCCTCCCGAACGACTGGGCCAACTACGGCGAGGTCATCTCCACCTTCGAGAAGAAGTACGGCATCAAGGTCGAGGTGGAGAACCCGGACGCCTCCAGCCAGGACGAGATCAATGCAGTGTCCTCCCGGAAGGGCCAGGACCGCTCCCCGGACGTCATCGACGTCGGGCACGACTTCGACGTCGCAGCCGCCAAACAGGGCCTGCTCACCCCGTACAAGGTGGCGTCTTTCGGTAAGATCACGGACTCCCAAAAGGAGGCCACAGGCCTCTGGTACAACGACATGGGCGGCTACGTCTCCATCGGCTGCGACGCTGGGCGCGTAGCGAAGTGCCCCACCAAATTCTCCGAGCTGGCAGACCCGCAGTACAAGGGCAAGGTGGCCCTCACCGGCAACCCGGCCAAATCCTCCTCCGCTTACAGCGCCGTGTTCGCGGCCGCACTCGCCAATGGCGGCTCTTTCGACAACGTCCAGCCCGGCCTAGACTTCTTCACCAAGCTGAAGCAGACCGGCAACTTCAACCCCGTCGAGGCCACTCCCGCCACCATGGAGAAGGGCGAGACGCCCATCGCCATCGTCTGGGACTACCGGAACGCCGCCTACGCCGATGAACTGAAGGCCAAGGGCATCGAATGGAAGGTCGCCATCCCGGAGGACGGCGTGTTCTCCCTTTACTACTCCCAGGCCATCGTCAAGTGGGCCCCGCACCCAGCCGCCGCCCGCCTCTGGCAGGAATTCCTCTTCAGCGCCGAAGGCCAGAACCTCTGGCTGAAGGGCTACGCCCGCCCGGTGCTCCTGCCCACCATGATCGCCGACGGCACCGTGGACAAGACCGCCCTGACCCGGCTGCCCAAGATCCTCCAAGACAAGACCAGCTACCCCTCGGAGGAACAAGGCAAGAAGGCCAAGTCCACAGTGTCCGACGGCTGGACGAAGGCCGTTTCCTGATGACGCTCACCGCACCCGGCGCCGTCGTCGCCGATGCGGGTGCCAAAACCCGGCGCCAGGAGCCTCAGGCTCCCGGCCGCCGTGCCGCCCGCCCCTCCGCCGGCTGGCTCGGGGTCATCCCGCTGCTCGCCTTCGCCGCCGTCGTTCTCGGTCTCCCCGTGGCCGCCATGGCCGCCGGGTCCATAACCACGACCAACGACGCCGGTGGCACCGTATTCACAGACGCCAACTTCGCAGCGACGTTCGACGGCCCCTATCTGGAAAGCCTCATGGGCAGTATCCGCCTCTCCGCTCTCACCGCATTCGTCGCCACGATGGTCAGCCTTCCGCTCGCCTATGCGATCGTCACCTCGCGTTTCCGCGGCCTGCGGGAAGCCGTACTGTCCGCCTCCGGCGTGATCGCCAACTTCGGCGGAGTGCCCCTCGCCTTCGCCTTTGTCTCCACCCTTGGCAATGCCGGTGTCCTCACCGGGTTCTTTGGGCTCGCGGACAAGGGCTGGAGCCTTTACACCTTCTGGGGCTTGGCCATCGTCTACTTGTACTTCCTGGTGCCCCTCATGGTGCTCACGCTGACCCCCGCACTGGACGGCCTCAAGCCACAGTGGCGGGAAGCGGCGCAGAACAACCGCGCCACCGGATTCCAGTACTGGCGCCATGTGGCCTTCCCCATCCTGTTCCCCACCCTGCTCAGCGGATTCGTCCTCCTATTCGGCAGCGCCTTCAGCGCCTACGCCACGGCGGCCGCCATGGTGGGCAGCTCCATCCCGCTGGTGACGGTGAAAATCGCCTCCGCCCTGACGGGCGACGTCCTGGTGGGTCAGTCCAACATCGCCCTCGCCCTCGGCATGGACATGATCATCGTGGCCGCCCTGGTGATAGGCATCCAGCTCGTGCTACAGCGAAGGACCTCCCGATGGCTCTCCTGACCGCCCCCCGGGGGCCCCGGGTCCGCCGCACCGCCCCCGAAGCGCGGCTGGGTCGCACCATCGCCCTCGCCCCGGCGGTCGTCTACTTCCTGGTCCCCCTGCTCTGTGCCCTCGCATTCACCGTCGGCCTCGGCGACCCCCGGCAGAAGCCGAGCCTGGACGCCTACACCGCCATCTTCACCACGGACGGCCTGGCCCAGAGCCTGGGCCTCACCCTGCTTCTGGCCGGCGCCACGATCATTCTGGTCTTCGGCCTCCTGCTTCCCGCTCTCCTGGCCGTGCGCCTGGTCGCGCCGCGCGCGAAAGCCCTGGTCGCCGTTGTCTGCATGCTCCCCCTGGTGGTGCCCGCGGTGGCGCTGGGCGCCGGCATCACCACCGTGCTGCGCTGGGCCACTGACTGGCTCTACGACACCCCGGGCTTCCCGCTGCTTGCCTCCCTGCAGCAGCCCGCTTTCCCGGTCATCCTGGTACTCGCATACGCCCTCATGGCTCTCCCGCTGGCCTACACCACCCTGGAGGCGGGCCTGAACGCCATCGAGGTGAAGGTCCTGGTGGAGGCGGCACGGTCCTGCAGGGCGTCCTGGTTCCGGACCCTGTTCCTGGTGATTCTGCCCAACCTCCGGGATGCCCTGCTGAACACCGCCTTCCTGACCATTGCCATGGTGCTCGGCGAGTACGCCGTGTCCGCACTGCTCGGCTTCCAGCCCTTCGCCGTCTGGACCGTCGCCATCAGCGGCTCCCACGCCCAGCTGTCCGTCGCCGTCTCCATGGTCGGCCTGATCGGAACCTGGCTCATCCTTCTCGCGGTCGCGAAACTCGGCCGTTCCAAAGCCTCCAAGGAGACCTCATGACCGCGTTCACCCTTGATCCGCGCCCAGCCTCCGCAGGAACCGCCGGCGCCACCTTGGAGTTCCGCGGACTGCGGCGCGCCTTCGGCGCCACCATGGCCTTGGACGGCCTGAATCTGACGCTGAATCCCGGTGAGATGCTGGCACTGCTGGGCCCCTCCGGCTGTGGCAAGACCACCGCCCTGCGCATGGTGGCTGGCTTCGAGACCCCGGATTCCGGTGAGGTTCTGCTGGACGGCGTGGACGTGACCGGCACTCCCGCTCACCGCCGCGACGTCGGCATGGTGTTCCAGTCCTACAGCCTCTTCCCGCACCTGAGCGTGACGGACAATGTCGCATTCGGGATGCGCATGCTGGGTACCCCGGCCGCCAGACGCCGTGCCCGCGCGCAGGAACTCCTGGAACTGGTGGGCCTGCCCACCCAGGGCGGCCGCTACCCCCGCCAGCTCTCCGGAGGCCAGCAGCAGCGCGTGGCCCTGGCCCGGGCCCTGGCTCTGGAACCGCGGGTGCTCCTCCTGGACGAGCCACTGTCCGCCCTGGACGCCAAGGTCCGCCAATCCCTGCGGGAGGAGATCCGCCGTCTCCAGCTGGAACTGGGCATCACTACCCTCTTCGTCACCCACGACCAGGAGGAAGCCCTGTCCATAGCGGACCGCGTGGCCGTTATGCGGGACGGGCGCCTGGAACAGTGCGCCACCCCGGAGGAGCTATACAACTCCCCCGCCACCCCCTTCGTCGCCGGATTCGTAGGCACCATGAACCGGCTCCCGGGCCGGCTCAGCAGCGACGGCGCCCTGGTGGACGTCCTGGGCCTCAGCCGCCCCGTCCAGGGGAGTCTGCACGGCCGGGACGGCACGGCCGACGTCGACGTGCTGGTCCGTCCCGAAGCGCTCACCGTCAGCGCGGCTCCGGACGGTCCGGCACAACTGGTGGCGGCCTCCTTCCTGGGCGCGACGACGCGACTCACCCTTCGCCTGCACGGCGGCCGCGAGGCGGTGGCGGATGTCCCCACCACCCACGCATCCACCCTCCCCACCGGGGCACGCATCCGGCTGGGCCTGCCGGAACGCCCCGTCCTGATCGACCAGGCCCGGAACGAGGAAACCACCGCATGATGCCCGCAGCCGTACTCTTCGACATGGATGGAACCCTTGTGGACACCGAACGCCTCTGGTGGGACGCCGTGGCGGACGTAGCATTCGGCCTGGGCCGGGAACTGGGACCCGAGGATGGGCCCGATGTCCTGGGTCGCCCCTCCGGGCACACGGCCGCCCACCTCCTAGCCACCACGCCCACCGCGAACGCCCTCACCGCGCAGGACCTCTCCGCCAGGCTCGACGAGGCCTTCACCGAACTGGTCGCCCAGGAAGTGGTGCCCCGTCCCGGCGCCCTGGAACTCCTCCGGCTCCTGGCCGCGGAGCGGATCCCCGCGGCCATCGTCTCCGCCTCGCCGCGCCGCGTGGTGGAACTGGTCCGGGACCGGCTCGGCCGTGACCTGTTCACGCTCGTGGTGGCGGTCGAGGACACCCCCGCGTCCAAGCCGGCCCCCGACCCCTATCTCGAAGCGGCCCGGCGCCTGGGAGCCAAGCCCGCCCACTGTGTGGTGGTGGAAGACTCCCCCGTCGGCCTCGCCGCGGCCGAAGCGGCGGGGTGCCCCGTCGTCGTCGTGCCCTCCACCGTCCCGATCGAGGCGGCTCCCGGCCGCACGGTCCTCGGCTCACTCGCAGACGTCACGCTCCCCGTCCTCGCCGAAGCCCGGGACGGCGCCCTATGAGCCCCGCCCCTCAGCCCCGCATCATCCTGCTCGGCATCGACGGGCTCCGCTGGGACCTTGCCGCGGAGTCGGACTCCGCCTCCACCCTGAGGTCCCTGGCCGCAGAAGGCGACCACCGGGACATGACCATGGACGTCCCCACACTGTCCGGCCCGGGCTGGTCCTCCCTCCTGACCGGGACCACCCACGACCAGCACGGCGTCCGGGACAACACCTTCGTGGGGCACCGCCTCTTCGGCCACCCGGACCTGCTGTCCCGGGCCTTCTACCAGGACACCTCCACCCGGACGTTCGCCGCGGCCGGCTGGCCGCCGCTGGTCTCCCCGGAAGGGCTCGGACCGGTCATCCACCAGCGGATGGAGCAGCAGAAAGCCGGACTCCACACGGTCGTCTCCCGCGACGGCGAAACGCACGGCTTCATCCGGATCGACGCCGAGATCACGGACTTCACCCTCGCGGCGCTGAGCTCCCACCGGGTGCCCGACGTGTCCTTCGTATACTTCTGCGATGTGGACGACGCCGGGCACGTCTACGGTGCGCTCAGCCCGCAGTACCAGGATGCGCTGGCCCGAGTGGACGGGCACGTGGCCCGCATCCGGGACGCCGTCGGGAAGCGCGCGGCCGAACACGGTGAAGAATGGCTCCTGGTGGTGGTCGCGGATCACGGACACCTAGACGCCGGCGGACACGGCGGGGACTCCCCGGAAGAACGGGTATCGTTCATCGTCCGCTGGGCGAGCGGCGCGAGCCTAAGCCCCTGGCCCACCATCGTGGCACCGCATGAACTGGCTGGCCTGTTGCTCGCCGAGAGGGCCACGGACCGCTGACCACCCACAGCGCCGAAGGACAGCATGAACACCATCCTGGAAACGCTCGACACCCCGGTCATCCTGATCGACCGGGAGGTGCTGGAACGCGACATCACACGCATAGCCGCGGAACTCCAGGCCAAGGGGCTGGCTCCCAGGCCGCACGTCAGGGCCCACAAGATCCCCCGAGCTCGCCGCCCTGAAGGCCGGACGGCTCCGCGGCCCCAGCCGCACAGTCCGCGTCCCCGTTGGCGCGGACTCCCCCGAGGCGTCGCGGGAGGCCGGCCGACGGCGCAATTTCGAGGGATCAGCCCACCAGGGAGCGGGTGTGGTCGTTGAGGAATATGCCGCGCGGATCGAACTCCCGCCGTACTTGGATGAAGGTATCCAACTCCGGGTAGAGGCGTTCCAACCGGCTCCTGGTCATGAAGTGGATCTTTCCCCAGTGCGCACGCGGCTCGAATTCCTGCAGCACCGCATCGGCATCACGGAAGAACTGCCAGTAGTCGGTCCCAGGTTCGGTGGTCAGCGTGATGACGGTGGTGTCGCGTCCCTGGAATTGGGACATGTAGCCCTCGTCAGCCTTCACCCAGCGAACCTCCACGGGGTATTTCTGGTCAGAGTGCTTGGTTCGGATCAGGTTCTGGACGGCCTCGACGGCGGCCAGTCCAACCTCGCTCGGCACAAAGTATTCGAGTTCATGGAACGGCGTGGTGAATCCGCCCGGGTAAATACGGTACGAGCGGTCCAGCCGGGCACCTTCCGCACTCGAAACTTCGCCCTCGTCCTGGATCCGCGCGATATTGTACCGCTTGGTGTAGCTGCGGTTTGCCATGTTCAGACCTGGTGCACCCGGGAGGTCCAGGAGCTCGCACGAGCCTTCTTCCGGGCACCAGAGGAACGAGTAATGCCTGTTCGCATCGATGTCGGATTGCCATGTTGCGGTGGTCTCGGCCCAAGTGGGGTATGTGATCTGTTCTTGCAGGTAGTAGCGGTCCTCAACCGCCAACTCCACCTCGAGGAAAATCCCGAGCGTACCCAAAGCCACCTGTGCGGCCCTGAGTTCGCGGAGCTGCCCCTCGCCGATTTCGACGATCTCGCCGTAACCATTGATCAGCTTCACCCAACGGAGGCTCGACGAGAAGCTCCCCAGGTCCTTCCCGGAGCCGTGGGTGCTGGTTGAGAGTGCCCCCGCAATCTGCTGTTTGTCGATGTCGCCTTGGTTGGCCAGCGCGAGGCCTTGCTCCCACAGCGGGTCGCCGAAGGCATTGATGGTGGTACCGGCAAGGGCCCTGGCACGACGCCGGATGGGGTCAGTTCCGGTGATCCCCGATAGTGCGGACATGTCCATCAGGACGCCCCCCGTCTGGACCAGCGGCGAGGACGAATGCCCTGAGCCGACCGCCCGCACAGGCAGGCCTTCGCGGATCGCGAAACGAACGGCGTCGAGCGCTTCTTGCTCAGTCCGCGGCCGGACGGTGAAGGCCGGCGTGGCGCTCTGGTTCCCGCCCCAATTGGTCCAGGTGACGTCTGTTCCGAAAGGGGCCGGCGGGGTGGCCGCGCGTGGCGAGACTGATGTGTGGGGAAGGTTCGCGGTGGTCATTGCTAAGCTCCGTTGCTTGTCTGAACGCTCATGCGCCGTGGTTGATCATGACGTGCTTGGTGCGGGAGTAATCGTCCAGGGCGTAGAGCGAGAGGTCCCGGCCGTAGCCGGATCCCTTGAATCCGCCCCACGGTACCTCGCAAGCCAACACCAAGTGCGAATTGACCCAGACGGTTCCGAAGTCGAGTTGCTTCGGAACGCTCAATGAGAGGCTCGAATCCCGGGTCCACACCGAGGCGGATAGTCCATAGGGGCTCTCGTTCGCCCGTGTGATGGCCTCTTCGGTCGAACTGAAAGTCTCGACGGTGACCACGGGGCCAAAGATCTCGTGAGTGGCAACATGCGCCCCGGCCGGGACGTTGCTGATGACCGTGGGTTCGATGAAGTAACCCGGGCCTTCCAACGCAGAACCGCCGATGGCCATGTGCAGGCCGGCAGCTTTCGCCTCGGCCAGCGATTCCTTGACGCGTTCGAAGTGCGGGCGGGAAATCATAGGTCCGATTTCCACATCGTCCCCCGCCTCTGGAACCCCGACCACCAGGGTGCTGACTTCGCGCACCAGGTGTTCCGTGAACTCGGCGGCAACCGACTCGTGCACAAGTACGCGGCATGCAGCCCCACAGTCCTGGCCGGCGTTCCAGTAGCCGGCGTTTCGCACGCCGGCGGCGGCAGCGTGGAGGTCGGCGTCGGGAAATACAACAACCGGAGCCTTGCCGCCGAGTTCCAGATGGACGCGCTTGACTGATTTGGCTGCAGTCTCCGCCACTGCTTGTCCGCTGACAACGCTCCCCGTCAAGGCGACGAGGGCAACGTCGGGGTGTTCGGAAATCCGCTGTCCGACGGTTCGGCCCTGTCCTGTCACGACATTGAGGATTCCGTCCGGAATGCGGCCGGCCAGCAGCTCTGCAAGCTTGAGCGTCGAGAGCGGCGTCTGCTCGGACGGCTTGAGGACGATGCTGTTCCCCGCGGCAAGGATGGGCGCGATCTTCCAGGCGGCCATCAGCAGCGGGTAGTTCCACGGGGTGATGACGCCGACCACGCCCACGGGCTCCCTGAGGATCACCGAGGTGTGGCCGGTTGCATACTCGCCGCCAGCCATGGACGTCAGAGTGCGGGAAGCCCCGGCCATGAAACGGAACGTATCAATGGTGCTGGAAACATCGTCTTCCGCAACGGTTCGCGGCTTGCCGGTGTTGGCGGACTCGATGACTTCAAAGGCTTCACGATTGGTTTCAATGATGTTGGCGATCAGATTCAGAACCTCGGACCGCTCCTTCGGCGTGGTGGCGCCCCAGGATTTCTGCGCCGCCACGGCTGCTTCAACAGCAACGTCAACATCCGCGGCCGTGCCGGCCGTTACGGAGGCGATGACCTGCTCAGTGGTGGGGTCTACGACATCAATGAAGTGCGTGGAGGAACCCGCAACAAACGCTCCTCCAATGAAGTGCCCGCCAGGAGGCAGCGGCAGCACGCCTCCAAGGCTGTGAACCTCGGGGCTGCGGTTCGCGGGGGAGCGTCGGACGGTGAACTGTTCGGTGCCAGTGAGTGTCATGATTCTTCGCTTTCAGATGAGGTCAGTTGCAAGTACGGGCGCTGGAATGGGCTCGGCTTCCGGCTTCTTTCGAAACGTGCGTGCCGCGACGTAGTAGAGCGGAGCAACCACGACGAGGCCGATAATCCAGGAGAGGTCCACGCCGCCCATGGCCGCCGCGACGGGCCCGGTGTAGATCGCTGTTGCCGAGAATGGAAGCTGCACCAGGGCACCTGCCACGTAGGAACCGATCGCTACCCAGTTGAAGCGGCCGTACACTCCGCCGTCTCGCTTGAAGAAGTCCTCAACCCTGTAATCGCCGTGCCGGAGAAGGTAGTAGTCCACCAGGTTGATGGCCGTCCAAGGGACCAGCACATACATCAGGAAGGAGAGGAAGTTGGTGTAAAAGAGGATGAAATTGTCGCGTGCGAACAGCGAGATCAGGAGCGCGAATGTAAAGAGGATGATTGCCGCGACGCTTCGGGTCTTGGCGCGAGGCAACCAGTTCGGCTTGAACGTCTGCCCAATAGTGAGGCTGCACAGGACGCCGCAGTAGAGATTCATGGCGTTCGACGCTGCAACGCCGAGGCAGAAGATTCCCACGACTGCCAGGGTCCATGGCTGGAGCAACGCTCCCATGCTGCCGACGATTTCGACGTTGCCAGCGTCTGCGCCCATCGTGACCGCCAGGGTTCCCACCAATGCACCCAGGATCATCGGGAAGAGCGTGCCCAGGACGCAGCCTGAGTAGGAGGCCCAGAACGCCGGGGCCGAGCCGGTGCCTTGCGGCATGTAGCGGGAGTAGTCCGAGACGTAGGGAGCGTAGGCGAGTTGCCACAAGGCGGATACGGAGACGGTGGCCATGAAGCCAACCCAGTTGAAGTTTCCCTGGTACAGGAAAGTGGCAGGCAGACCGTGGACGAACATGATCCAGACGAAGGCCAGCAGCAGCGCCAAACCAGCCACGATGCTTAGGAAGCGTGCGTAGGCGTGGATGAGCCGGTAGCCGAAAATCGTGGCAACAACGCTCACGACCCCGATGATGATGATTCCTGCGTCAACACTGATGTCCGGGCTGACCGCGGCCATTGCTTCGCCGCCAAAGACAAGGTTCGCGGCGAAGAATCCGACGTACATGATCACCACGATGACCACGATCAGCAGCGCCCCGAAGGAGCCGAATTGGCCGCGGGTTTGGATCATCTGCGCCACGCCCAATTGCGGTCCCTGGGCGGAGTGGAGCGCCATGAAGATGCCACCGATGACGTTTCCAAGGATGATTCCCACGATGGCGGGCACAAAGCTGAGCCCGAACACCGTTGTTGCGAGTCCGCCGGTCACGATAGTCATGATCATGATGTTGGAACCGAACCAGATGGTGAAGAGGTCCCGGGCTTTCCCGTGGCGTTCATTCAACGGGATGGGCTGAATGGTCTTGTCTTCGAGCCGGGGCACTTCGGTGGCCGCGGCGGGATTGTTTCGGGTGCTCATGATGCGGTCCAGGAGGCTGCTTGCAATTCGCGGAGGGCGTTGGCGGAGGCCTTGCCGCGATTCACCATTAGCGCGAGGAGGTCGAAGACGAGGGTGGCCGCGGCTACGGTGGTGATGTCTGCGTGGTCGTAGGCAGGAGCGACCTCCACGACGTCTGCTCCGACGATATTGATGCCGTCCAGGCCGCGGAGCAGGGCCAGAAGCTCGCGGGAATGTAGCCCGCCCATCTCGGGAGTGCCGGTGCCCGGCGCGTAGGAGGGGTCCAGGACGTCGATGTCGATGGAGACATAGACAGGCGTGTCGCCCAGGCGGTCCTTGACGCGTTCGATGGCTGCCGGAACACCGATGACGTCCAGGTCAGAGCATCGGATGATCTGGAAACCGAATTCATGGTCGCGGAGGAAGTCGTTGCGGTCGTAGACCGGACCGCGGATGCCGACGTGCATCGACTTATCTTCCACAAGGAGGCCTTCCTCAAAAGCCCGCCGGAAGATGGTTCCGTGGGTGACCGGCTGGTCGAAGTAGGTGTCCCACGTGTCCAGATGGGCGTCGAAGTGCAGCAACGCGACCGGTCCATGCACCTTGTTCAAGGCCCTGAGCATGGGAAGGGCGATAGTGTGGTCGCCACCGATCGAGATGAGCTTCTTGTCCTCGCTGATCAGTGGCCGTGCCTGCTCCTCGATTTCGCGGACCGCCCGGGTGATATCGTATGGCGTGCAGGCGATGTCGCCAGCGTCCACAACCTGGACTTCGTACACAGGTTCGACGTCCAGTTCGGGGTGGTAGCCGGGACGCAGCAGCCGGGAGGCTTCGCGGACCGCGGCAGGACCGAACCGGGCGCCTGGCCGGAAGGACGTTCCGCCGTCGAACGGTACGCCGACGATCGCAATGTCGTAGTCCGGAACGCGGTCGATTTGGGGAAGCCTGGCGAAGGTGCCGAGACCTGCATACCGGGGGACTTTTGTTGCGTCGACGGGGCCGATGGGCTTGTGCTTTGTCATTCCGGGATCCTTTGTGCAGTGCTGCCGAGCGGCGATGCCCGCAGCGTTTCGGTGTTGCGATGGAGGTGCTCGCCTTTGAGCGGGAAGTAAGTAATCCAATTGTTAGTGACGTGCATCACGGCGTATAGCGGTAGATTGACTACAAATGGCCGAGGCTCTTATACATTTGTCTAAGGGCCCCTGAATTGGCCGGAAACCAACGCGCTGGGAGCATATTTCATGGCGATCACTGTGGCTGAGCTCGTAGCGGAACCCCAGCTCGGACTCACGCTTTTGGCCGGATCCACAGGCAGGGACAACCGAATCACCTGGGCACACACTTCTGACCTGCCGAGGCTGTGGGAATGGGTAACCGGCGGCGAACTGATGATGACCAACGGCCTGTCCATCCCGGCCGACGCACAAGGCCAAGTAGCGCTCGCCGAGGCGCTCGTCGATGCAGGCGCCAGCGCCCTGGCCATCGGGGAAAAGATGCATGCCCCGGATTTGTTGCCCGAGTTTCTGGAGGCATGCGAACTGCTGCCGCTGCCGCTGATCAGCATTCCGTATCCGTTGCCCTTCATCGCTATCGCGCGAGCGGTAGCTGAGGCTTCCTTGTTGGAGGAATCGCGGCGCCTGCGTCAGACGGCCCGGGTCTATGACCTGCTCCGTACGGCGGGAACATCCGAGGACCATTGGCAGGGCCTTATCCAAGGCCTTGAGGCCGAGCTCGAAGCGGACCTGTTCGTCGTGGACCGGCGCTGCCTTCATCCCTGGCATCCACATGGTGAGCCGCTGCCGGACTTCCTACAGTCGGAATTGGCCCCCTTGACAGGGCAGATACCCATGACCGGGAAGAAGTTCCAATGGCATCGGCTGCGGGACCGGCACGTGTTGATGATGGACATCCCCACCCACGCCAATGCGGTGCTGGTGGTGCTGCCGAAAAGCGATCCGCACCCTGACGCCGTCGTGCTTCTGCATGCGGCGACGGTGCTGGGGCTGGAACTCTCGCGGTCGGCCCTGTCCCTGGAAGGCCGGCATCGCCTGGCGGGCGAATTCCTCCTGCAGGCGTTCGATGGACGTCTCGGGGTCGCGGAACTGGAGATCAGACTCACTGCTTTTGATATTTCGGCGCAGAACTTCGTGATGGTTTCGATAGGGGCCGACGACGGCGAGCGGCTGGCAAACATTCACGTCGAACTCTGGCGCCACGGACTTCAGGCCGCTTGCCTACGGCGTCTCAATACACTTCATGTGGCAGTATCCGCGGCGGTGACAGACGACGTTTTGATCCACTGCGCGGGGCCCGAGGTCCGGATTGGCGTCAGCTCGCCTACGTCCGCCGGCGGCGCCCAACGTGCACTCCAAGAATCGCTGTGGGCGCTCGGTTCAGCGAAAGGCAATGCCGTAAACCTGTCCCGATACGCAGAGGGGCCCTCGTGGCTGGGACTCACCAGTTTCGAGGAGGGGACGGCATTGGTTCAGCGGCTGCTCGGCCCGATCTTCACGTACGAACAGAGCCAGGAAGGCGATCTCATCGTGACTTTGAAAACCTACTTAGACACCCAAAGGTCGTGGCAAAAGACCGCCGCGGCGCTCTTCGCCCATCGCCAGACCATCATCTACCGCATCCGGAAAATCAGCGAATTGACCGGGCTCGACATGACCGAAACGTCCACACTGGCCCAACTTTGGTTTGCGCTCCAGATTCATGAGGCGATGCATCAGTAAACCCCTCCCCCGGGCAGCACGACGCCGTCGCTCGCTTAGTGATGCGAGCGACGGCGTGTTCTCGATTTAGTTCAGTGGGCCCGGCGACGGTGCCGGGCAATGATTTGTGAGGCGGCTGTCATTGTCCGCCCCGGGCACCCGCGCGGATGGACACGTTTGCGGCATCCTGGTCCGACTGGAGCTCGTCCTGGAACCTCGCGTAGCGGGCCAGGTGGGCTGGACGGCGGCGGAGGAAGAACCATGCGACGCCGAGCATGATGAACCAGACCGGCGTGACGAGCAGTGCCGTCAGCGTGTCCGGCTGGGTGGTCAGCGTCCAGAGCACAAAAGCGAAGAACGCGAAGACCACCCACACCATGGGGAGCCCGCCGGGCATCTTGAACTTAGACGCGACGTGCAGCTGCGGGCGACGACGACGGAAGGCGATGTAGCTGGCCAGGATAATGGACCAGACGAAGACGAAGCAGACAGCGGACACGGTGGTGACCATATCGAAGGCCTTGCCGACGTCCTGTCCTGCGTACATCAGGACGACGCCGGAGAGCAGCAGCACGCAGGAGAGGAACAGGGCGTTGCGGGGAACCTTGCGCCGGGAGAGGCCACTGAACAGAGCCGGGGCGTCGCCCTCCTTGGCCAGGCCGTACACCATGCGCGAGGTGGAGTAGATGCCGGAGTTGGCCGAGGACATGGCCGAGCTCAGAACTACGAGGTTGACCACCGTGGCGGCTGCGCCGAGGCCGGCTAAGGAGAACATGGCGATGAAAGGGCTGTGGCCGGCGGCAAATTGGGTCCAAGGCGTGACGGACATCAGGATGATGAGGGCGCCCACGTAGAAAAGGAGCACCCGCACCGGGATGGAGTTGATCGCTCGGGGCAGGTTCTTCTCCGGGTCCTTGGCCTCTGCCGCGGTGGTGCCCACCAGCTCAATCCCCACGAACGCGAAGACGGCAATCTGGAAGCCGGCCACGAAGCCCATGAACTCATGCGGGAAGAAGCCGCCGTGGCTCCAGAGGTTGGCTAAGCTTGCCGGTCCGGCCTCGGACTGGAACCCGCTGAAGATCATGAACAGCCCCACCACGATCAGAGCCGCAATCGCGATGATCTTGATGAGGGCGAACCAGAATTCCGTCTCGCCGAAGGCCTTCACCGTGGTCAAGTTCAGCAGCAGCAGGATGGCGATGGTGGCCAGGCCCGGGATCCACAGCGGGAGGCTCGGCCAGAGTTCCTTTGAGTAACCGGCGATGGCAATGACATCCGCTATGCCGGTGATCACCCAGCAGAACCAGTAGGTCCAGCCAGTGAAGAAGCCTGCCCACGGACCCAGGAGGTCCGCGCCAAAATCGCTGAAGGACTTGTAGTGCAAGTTCGACAGCAGCAGTTCGCCCATGGCGCGCATGACGAAGAACAGCATGAAGCCGATGATCATGTACACGAAGATCACGGACGGTCCGGCCGCCGAGATGGTCTTGCCCGACCCCATGAACAGGCCCGTGCCGATGGCGCCGCCGATTGCAATCAGTTGGATGTGTCGGTTGCTGAGCTGCCGATCAAGATGCGGTGCTTCACTAGCTATGGCGGGTGGGTGATGAATCGTCATGAGGAACTCCATCGTTCAAGTGGCACCAGCGTGCCACGATGATTCGGGGTTCCTCCCCGCTCTGTATTGGACCTGAGAGATTCCGCGGTTCCGTGCTTTCGCATAGTTCCGCTTTGCACCGTCGGTGAGCCCGGGTTCCTGGGCTGCTTTCCAGAGTTGCCTTGCCGCGGCGGTACATGGGCCTGAGAGTTTCCTGGGGAGGATTTGCTCCTACGGCGCCTGCTGAATGTACCGGCAGGGCTCTCCCGCCGCAGATCATAAGCAGTATTCAGTTTGGGTGAAGCGAATCACGCAGGTGTGGAGGAAATTCAAACCAAACGACACCGCACGAACTGCGTGATTCTCAACAATCGTGGCCTTGGGGCCGTGTCGGCTGGTAACGTCCGTGGCTTGACTCCTTCTGGGCGGCCACCGACTCAGTGTGGGATAGGTCACCAAGGAATGTCAACTCCGCCTTGCCTCGTGATCTCCTCGCTTGATGACCCTCCGCCGATAGCTATTTCCGATACCGGATGTTGCCCCGGCGCTGACGTTGTGTGTATGGTGTGAGCCGAATCACCCAAATCTGAATATGCCTTTCGAACCGTGGCGGGAGAGTCCTCCCAGTCATCAACCGGGCAGGCGCCGTAGGAGCAAATCCTCCCCAGGAATCTCTCAGGCCCCCGTACCGCCGCGGCGAGGCAACTCTGGAAAGCAGCCAGGCTTCGGTCCGGCTCACCGACGGTGCAAGCGGGCAACCAAGCCTGCGGAATCTCTCAGGTCCAATACAGAGCGGGGAGGAACCCAAACCGAAGCCGTGCCACCGTGGCCGGCCCTACCTTGGAGTTCCTTTTGACTGTTCAATCAATCCCCACCGCTTTCGCGGACCGGCATATCGGCGTACGACGGGAAACCGACGTTGACATCATGCTCAAGTCTGTTGGCTACGATAGTGTCGATGGTTTGGTGGATGTCGCCGTCCCGGATTCCATCCGCCAGGACAAACCGCTCACCTTGGCCAACGCCCTCAGCGAGGTGGAAGTTCTGGCTGAACTTCGCAAGCTGGCGGCCAAGAATAAGACGGCCGTGCAGATGATCGGCCAGGGCTATTACGACACCGTCACTCCGCCGGTGATCCGCCGCAACATCCTCGAATCCCCGGCCTGGTACACGGCCTACACCCCGTACCAGCCGGAAATTTCCCAGGGCCGCCTCGAGGCACTGCTGAACTTCCAGACCATGGTCCAGGACCTCGTCGGCCTGCCCATCGCCAATGCCTCCCTGCTGGACGAAGCCACCGCCGTGGCCGAAGCGGTCCTCATGATGCGCCGGGCCAACAAGAACAAGACGGCCCATGACGGCAAGACCGTCCTGGACGCCGATTGCCTGCCGCAGACCATCGCCATCGTCAAGGGCCGCGCCGAGGCGCTGGGCTTCGAGGTGGAGATCGCGGACCTGTCCCAGGGACTGCCCGACGGCGATATCAACGGCATCGTGCTGCAGCAGCCGGGCGTTTCGGGCCGGGTGTTCGACCACTCTGCCGTGATCGCCGCCGCCAAGGAACGCGGTGCCCTCGTCACCGTTGCCGCGGATTTGTTGGCGCTGACCCTGATCACGCCTCCGGGCGAGCAGGGTGCCGACATCGC
>NZ_JAMXIC010000019.1 GCF_027587375.1 Arthrobacter sp. B2a2-09 | reverse complement strand
CGCACACCTACGGCCGCGTCGACGCCGAGGGTACCTTCCACACCCTGTGGGGCGAAGACAAGTCCGAGATCTCGGCAGTCGACACGCACTAGGGACCCTGCCCCACTCGGTTCCTGACAAAGGCCGGCACTTCCCCGATACTGTGGGAGGCGCCGGCCTTTGCCGTAGGCAGGTCCTGCAGGAAACACCAACCCGCCACACGAGGAGCAGTCCATGCCGCAACGCGTCGCATTTGTCACAGGTGCGTCAACCGGAATCGGCTTCGAAGCCGCCATCAGACTCAGCAAGGCCGGGTTGCTCGTGTACGCGGGGGCGCGGCGCGTCGAAAAGATGGAGCCGCTCAAAGCCCACGGAATCAAGGTGTTGTCCCTGGACGTCACTGAGGATGACTCGATGAAGGCTGCAGTGGACCTTGTCCTGGCCGAGCAGGGGCGGATCGACGTACTGGTCAACAACGCCGGATACGGGTCCTACGGTTCCTTGGAGGAGGTGCCGCTGGATGAGGGCCGCCGCCAGTTCGAGGTCAACGTCTTCGGACTCGCCCGGATGTCGCAGCTGGTGATTCCCGTGATGCGTGCTGCGGCCTCCGGCAGGATCATCAACGTGTCCTCGATCGGCGGCAAAATGTATGAACCCCTCGGCGCCTGGTACCACGGAACAAAATTCGCCGTCGAGGGCCTCAGCGACTCCCTCCGTCTGGAACTGAAGCCCCATGGCATCGACGTGGCAATCATCGAGCCCGCCGGCACGGACACGGAATGGGGCACCATCGCGGGGGAGAGCCTGCTGACGGTCTCGGGACATGGACCGTATCGCGAGCAGGCAGGGATCGTCGCGGCCGCCTTGGCATCGACGTCGGGAACCGCGCTGTCGACGCACCCGCGTACTGTGGCGGGAGCCATAGTGCATGCGGCAACGTCGCGAAGGCCCAGGACCCGATACCCTGTGGGCAGGGGGGCCTGGACCATTCTCGCCTTGCGCAGGATACTTCCCGACCGGGCGTTCGACACCGTTTTCTGGAACGCCTACAAGCGCTTTTCCGGCTAGATCCGGTATTCGATGTAGTATTCGGCGGGATCGACGGCGGGCTTGGTTTCGCTCTTGGCATCGCGGTGCCGCCACGTTGCGGGAACGCCGGTGATGATCGACTCAGGCGGTGCGTCCTTGACCACCACGGCGTTGGCGCCAATGGCACTGTCGGCGCCGATGGTGATGGGACCAAGTACCTTGGCCCCGGCTCCGATGGTGACGCGATCTCCGATGGTGGGGTGTCGCTTGACCTTGGCCAACGAACGGCCACCCAACGTCACGCCGTGGTAGATCATGACGTCTTCGCCGATCTCGGCAGTCTCACCGATCACCACACCCATGCCGTGGTCAATGAAGAACCTGCGGCCGATGGTTGCGCCGGGGTGGATCTCGATACCGGTCAGGAAGCGGGCAAGCTGGGAAATGAGCCGTGCCGGGAAGCGCAGCTCAGGGTTTTGCCACAGTTTGTGCGTCAGGCGGTGCGCCCAGATGGCATGCAGGCCGGAGTATGCAAAAAAGTTCTCAAAGGAGCCTCGGGCCGCCGGGTCATGTGACCGGGCAGCCTCGAGGTCCTCCATAAGTCTTGCGAAGAAGCTCACAAAGACCTTTCTACAGGAAATGAAAGAAAGCGGTTGCGGGGAGTCCGCAATCAGCCGCGAATGTCGTCAAAAAGCACTGTGGAGATGTAACGTTCGCCGAAGTCGGGAACGATCGCCACGATGAGCTTGTCCTTGTTCTCCGGACGCTTTGCCAGCTCCAAGGCACCCCACACGGCTGCGCCGGCCGAGATGCCGCCCAGGATGCCTTCCTTGGTGCCGAGGGCACGTGCGGTGGCCACGGAGTCCTCGAGGGTTGCGTCGAGGACCTCGTCATAGACGTTCGTGTCCAGGATTTCCGGAATGAAGTTCGCGCCAAGTCCCTGGATCTTGTGCGGGCCGGGGGCGCCGCCGTTCAGGATGGCGGAGTCCTTGGGCTCAACGGCCACAATTTGGATTTCGGGCTTGCGCTCCTTCAGGACCTGCCCGACGCCGGTGATGGTGCCGCCCGTGCCGACGCCGCCGACGAAGATGTCCACTCCGCCTTCGGTGTCCGCCCAGATTTCCTCGGCCGTGGTGGCGCGGTGGATTGCCGGGTTTGCCTCGTTGGCGAACTGCTGGGCCCAGATGGAGTTCTCCGTGTTGGCGACGATCTCCTGTGCCTTCTCGACGGCGCCACGCATGCCTTCAGAGCCGGGAGTCAGGACAATGTCCGCACCGTAGGCGCGCAGCATGACGCGGCGCTCGGTGGACATGGTTTCCGGCATTGTCAGGATGACCTTGTAACCGCGCGCCGCGCCGACCAGGGCCAGTGCGATGCCGGTGTTACCGGAAGTTCCCTCGACGATGGTGCCGCCCGGCTTCAGCGCACCGGATTTCTCGGCGGCGTCGACGATGGCGACGCCGATACGGTCCTTGACGCTATTGGCGGGGTTGTAGAACTCGAGCTTCACGGCAACCGTGGCGTCCAAGCCTTCGGTGAGCCTGTTCAAGCGGACCAGGGGGGTTCCGCCGATCAGCTGGGTGACGTCGTCGTAGATCCGTGCCATGTAATCATGCCTATTCTCTGAATTCGCTGAAATAGCTACTGCTGAGGTCAGCCTAACGAGCGGTGCTACACGCTGCTACGCGCGGAGCCACGAAGAGTAATATTTCCGGGCCTTGGCGAGCTTGGGGTTGATGATCACCTGACAATAGCCTTGCTCCGGGAACTTGGCGTAGTAGTCCTGGTGGATGGACTCGGCTTCGTAAAAGTCCGGCAGCCTACTGACCTCGGTCACAATCGGCTTGGACCACAGTTCCTGGTTCCGGAGGATGGCTTCTTCGAAGAGGATCTTTTCTTCCGTGGTGGTGTAGAACATCGAGGAACGGTACTGGGTCCCGACGTCGTAGCCTTGGCGGTTGAGCGTGGTGGGATCGTGCAGGGCGAAGAACATGTCCAGGATGATGTCCGCCGGGATGATGTCCTCGTCGAAAGTCACAGCGACGACCTCTGCGTGGCCCGTCATTCCGGAGCAGACATCGTAATAGTCGGGGTTGCGGATGTGCCCGCCCGTGTATCCGGAAACCACGGAACTGACGCCCTTGGTCTTCTGATAGACAGCGTCAAGGCACCAGAAGCAGCCTCCACCAAGTACAAAAGTTTTCATGATCTCTTCAATGGCTGGGAGTCCTGGATGATTCCCGCACAACCTTACGGGACTGTGACGGCGCAGACCCGGCCGGTGGCAACAATCTCAAACAGTCCGGTAGCCGCAAGCGCGTCTTGGCCGTCGGATGCGCAAGAATGTAATGCATGGAAGCTGTGAACACCGCGGTTGCAGATACAGGATCCGGGGAAGAACCGGAAAACGGTGCAGCCGGAAGTCCAAGAGCCAGCACCCCTACGCTAGGTCAGGTCTTATTGGCAGTGGAAGAGCTCTGGCCGGAGTCGCTCGCTGAGGACTGGGACGAGGTGGGCCTTGTGGTCGGACGGCCAACCGCCACCGTCACCAAGGTCATGTTCGCTGTGGATCCGACCCTCGCCGCTATTGAAGAAGCCATTGAATGGGGCGCCGAGCTCCTCGTCACGCACCATCCTTTGCTGCTCAAGGGTGTCACCTCCGTTGCCGCCACGAGTGCCAAGGGCCTTGCCGTCCATCGGCTCATAGAGTCAGGTACCGGACTGTTGACCGTGCACACCAACGGGGACTCCGCCGTCGGAGGCGTTTCCGATGTCCTCGCCGACGCGTTCGGGCTGGACAACGTTGTCCCACTGGCGCCTGCGGTCCACGGCCTGCCGGAAGAGGGGATCGGCCGGGTCGGGGACCTGCCTGAACTCATGACCCTGGGAGATTTCGCCGCCCGGGTATTCGAGATCCTGCCCTCAGTGGCCGGTGGCGTGCGGGTCGCCGGGGACAAGGACGGACTGGTGCGCCGCGTGGCCGTTTGCGGGGGCGCCGGAGACAGTCTCTTCGACGCCGTCCGGGCGAGCCAGGCGGACATCTACGTCACCGCGGATATGCGGCACCACCCGGCGTCCGAAGCGCGTGAAGCTGCCGTTAACGGCAGGCCGTATCTCGTTGACGTATCGCATTTCGCGAGCGAGTGGCTCTGGCTGCCCGCCGCGGCCGAAGCGCTGGGCAACGTGCTCGCGGACCAGGGTCACGACGTCGAGATCCGGGTGGCTTCCACCAACAGCGATCCTTGGGACTTCATTCTGACTCCCGGCTAAGCCTGGCGTGCGTGCTCCATCCCGGGGCCCACCCCGGCGAGGGACCCACACCGAGCGCAGCGAGGTTTGGGAGCCGGTGGGGATGTAGCGAGGCAGGGGAGCACGCTAGGCGCTAGAGTCGAGACAGACAGGCCGAAAGCCTGGCTGGGGCTGAATATCATCCCCGGCACGATCAAGCGGAGGTAAGCGTGGCCAAGGCAGCACCGGCAGAACAGTTGAAATTGCTCGAACTGCAGGGGTTGGATGCGAAGCTCAAATCCCTGGCGAACCGCCGTCGCACTTTGGAGACCGACCCCCGCATCACCGATCTCCAGGACGCCCTCGGCGTGGCCAACGGGGCGCTCGGGAACGCTAAACTTGCCGTCCACGACGCCGAAGCCGAGCTTCGCAGGTCAGAGGCCGACGTCGAACAAGTGGTTGGCCGCATTGAGCGGGACGAAGCCAGGCTGAACAGTGGTACCGGACTTTCCAAGGATCTCGTCGCGCTGCAAAGCGATATTGCGTCCCTGAACAAGCGCCGCTCGGACCTTGAGGACGTCGAGCTGGAAATCCTGGAACGCCTGGACGGACTCAAGGAGCGCCAAACCGCGCAACAGCAGATCGTCGATGACATCCAGGGTTCCTTCTCCGGGATCCGCGCCGAGCTGGACGCCGCCATCGCCGAGATTGCTGCCGATGAGGCGGACGTGCGCGCCCACCGCACCGGCTTCGCCGAAGGGCTCGACGCCGGGATGCTGGCCATCTATGAAAAGACCCTTGCCAAGCGCGGGGTGGGGGCCGCCAGGCTGTTCCACGGCAAGTCCGAAGGCTCGGGGATGACACTCAGCCCCGGCGACCTTGCCGAAGTCAAGGCCGCGGCCGAGGACGAGATCGTGTTCTGCCCCGATTCCGGCTGCATCCTGGTGCGCTCCGCCGAGTGGAACTAACCGCCTGTTCCCCACCCAACTAGCCTCACTGCCCAACTAACTCGCAGTTAATGTCGTTTTCAGGCGTCATAACGACACCTACTGCTAGCTAGTTGGGGAGGATGATGCTGAGGGTGTGCGGCTTGCGCGCCGTGCCGTCCGTCAACTCCGCGGTCCAGATTTCCGAGGCGGCCTTGAGCAGCTGTTCGGGCGTCCCCGGCGCCTTGCCTCGTCGGCTCAACAAGTGCCGGGCCAGTTCGCCGCGGGTGTGCTTGGCGAAATGGCTGACCACGGTGCGTTTGCCATTGGACTCGGAAAAGACGTTGACGGAGACAGTTTGCGCCGCGGGCGGAGCCCAAGCCGCGGCGTAGGTGCTGGAGCGGCAGTCCACCAGCAGCTCGCCCTCCACCCGCGAAGCGAGGGCCTGCGTGAGCTGCGGCTTCCAGAATGAGGCGAGGCGCCCGACGTCGGGCAGCGCCGTTCCCATGGACAGGCGGTAGGCGGGCACACGGTCGCCGAAGCCAATGGCGCCCCACAGGGCGGACACCACGAGGATCGACTCCACCGCCTTGCGGCGCTGTGCCGGCGTCAGGGTCTTGTAGCCGAGCGCGTCGTAGAGAACACCGGAATACACCTGGTGGGCCGGGGCTGCGGGTTCGGCGTGGAGCCGGGTATTGCGTTCGACGTCGTCCTTCAAGGATGCGCCCACCCCCAACAGGGCGAGGGCGTCCTCATGCGCGCTGACCAGGCCGAGCGCGTCGAGCACTTTGGCCCGGTAACTGTTGAGTTCCGGAAAGCTCAGGGACTCCCATTCGACGGCGGAGCCCTTGGCAGCGGGGGTCTTGCCTTCGGAAGGCGGCAGGAGAATCAGCACCAGTCGATATTAGCCGTAATGCCGGCGCTGGTTGTCGGGGTGCAGTTCCGCAGTGCCGTTTGGAAATGCGGAAGGCCCGACGCCGGTAGACTGTAGGGCGGATGGGTTGACTAGGCGGCCGCGCGCCGCGTGAGTGGCTCGAGGAACGTCCGGGCTCCGCAGGGCAGGGTGGTGGGTAACGCCCACTCGGGGTAACCCGCAGGCCAGTGCCACAGAGAACAGACCGCCGGCGTCTGCTTGTGCCAGCACAGGCAGGCAGCAGGTAAGGGTGAAACGGTGGTGTAAGAGACCACCAGCTCCCTGGGTGACCAGGGAGGCTAGGTAAACCCCACCCGGAGCAAGGCCAGACAGGGCACGATCGAGGGCTGCTCGCCCGAGTGTCCGGGTAGGCCGCTGGAGGGCGTCGGCAACGGCGTTCGTAGATGGATGGTCGCCACTCCTGCGTCGGCAACGGCGCGGGAGGACAGAACCCGGCGTATCGGTCAACCCATCCCTCAGCACTGTGTGAGTGAATTCACGCATTCCGGCTGCCAAAGCCTCCCGTGCAAGACCTTAGAATGGACAGTGAACGTAGAAGTTCCACCGCCGGTTCTGCGTTCGCAGCCGGCGGTTTTTCTTTGCAACGTTCGAGGTGTCCGGGCAGACCGAAGTCCCGCCGATGCCAGTGCCGCAGGATTACTCCGGGCGGCCGCCATCTACGTACGAGGACGTATGTAGCTGACCCTAGGAAGGTAGTTCTGTGAGCCAGTCATCAGATTCTTGTCTTGATACGTGGATGGGCCGCGAAGCGCTGGCCGAGGCCATGATTCCGGTGATCGGCCGGCTGTACCGTGAGAACAACGTGGTCACGAGCATCCACGGGCGCAGCCTCATCAACAAGTCGTCGATGAACATCCTGAAAGCCCACCGCTTCGCACGCCGGATGAGCAAGGACGAACTCCTGCTCGAAGAAACCGCACCCCTGCTCAACACCCTCGCCGAACTTGAACTCGGGGCCGCTGCGATCGATATCGCCCGCCTGAACGAGAAGTACAAGGCCGAGGCCCCGGGAACGGCCCTGGAGGACTTCCTCCGCGCCGAACTTGCCGGGATTGTCGGGCGCCGCGGCGCGGATGACCGGACCAGCACCGACGTCGTGCTCTACGGTTTCGGCCGCATCGGCAGGCTCCTGGCCCGCCTCCTGATCGAAAAGGCCGGCGGCGGGCACGGCCTGCGCCTGCGCGCGATCGTGGTCCGCAAGGGCGCCGAGAACGACCTCGTCAAGCGCGCCAGCCTGCTGCGCCGCGACTCGGTGCACGGTTCCTTCGAGGGCACCATCCGCGTGGACGAGGCCGCCAACACCATCACGGCCAACGGTGTCCAGATCCAGGTCATCTACTCGGACAACCCCTCCACGGTGGACTACACGGCCTATGGCATCAAGGATGCCCTGGTGGTTGATAACACGGGCCGCTGGCGCGACGCCGAGGGCCTGTCCCAGCACCTGCAGAGCAAGGGTGTCGCGCGTGTGCTGCTCACGGCTCCGGGCAAGGGCGAGCTGAAGAACATCGTTCACGGAATCAACCACTCCTCCATCGAGGACACGGACAAGATCGTCACCGCGGCGTCCTGCACGACGAACGCCATCACCCCGGTGCTCAAGGCACTCAACGACAAGTTCGGGGTCATCCACGGCCACGTGGAAACCGTCCACTCGTTCACGAACGACCAGAACCTGATCGATAACTTCCACAAGGGCGACCGCCGTGGCCGCTCGGCTGCGCTGAACATGGTCATCACCGAAACAGGTGCGGCCAAGGCAGTGGCGAAGGCCCTTCCGGAACTGCAGGGCAAGCTGACCGGCAACGCGATCCGGGTTCCCACCCCGGACGTGTCGATGGCCATCCTGAACCTGAACCTGGAGAAGGGAACCACGAAGGACGAGGTCAACAACTACCTTCGCGAGATGTCCCTGCACTCGGAACTGCGCAAGCAGATCGACTTCATCGACTCACCCGAAGTGGTCTCCACGGACTTCGTCGGCTCCCGCCGCGCGGGCATCGTGGATGGCCTGGCCACCATCGCCAACGACAAGAACCTCGTGGTCTACGTCTGGTACGACAACGAATTCGGCTACTCCTGCCAGGTAGTGCGCGTCATGGAAGAAATGGCCGGCGTGAACCCGCCGTCGTTCCCGGCACGCAGCGTAGCTGTTGACCTTGAGCCCAAGGCAACGTTGGAGCACGCCGGCGTCTAGCCGGCCCTGGCCACTGCCAGGAAAGACACAGGGGTTTCCCGGCTGATTCGCTGGTATCAGCCGGGAAACCTGACCAGAATGGACGCATGGAAAGCGAAAAGATTCTGGAACATGAAACAACCCTGGAACACGCACTGGACGTGGCGCGCGCCAACCTTAAGGAAGCCCAGCGCCTGCTCGACGGCGCCAAGGCCGCACACGCAGCGGGTGATATCGCTGAGGACCGAGTCATCCAGTTGGGGTCGCTTCTGGAGCTGGCTGCCGAAGACCTGAAACGCGTTACCAAGGAGCAGTAAGCTGCGACTTGTCCTCCACACTGTGGATATCGGCCTCGGTTATGAGTGCCTGACCTAGTCTCAAGGGACGTAATCCTCCCTGAAAGGACGCAATCCCTTGAGCAGCACCTGGGCCGCCTATCGACGCGCCCGCCGCCAGTCCCGGCAGGCCTGGGTGCTGGTGATTCTCATCATCGCGGGTGGACTTGCCGGCATCGGGTGGTTCTTCACCAACGGCCAGTTCGCAGTTGGCCAGGGCACGGGCAATGGACCAACGGATGCTCCAGTCTTCGACCCGAGTTGGATGAAGCCGGTGGAAGCTGTTCAGCCGGTACCCGCCGGTTCAGCCGTTGATGCCCTGGAGGCGCTTCCTGTGAAGGGGCGTGCAGCCAAGGACAACTACGACCGCAACGAATTCGGCCAGGCGTGGCTCGACGTCGACCGAAACGGCTGCGATACCAGGAACGACATCCTGAGGCGGGATCTTACGGCAGTGGAGTTCACAACAGGCTCCAAATGCAGGATCGCTTCCGGGGAGCTACGTGAGCCATACATCGGGCAGGACATCCATTTCCGCAGGGGCGCCGAAAGCAGCTCGGCCGTGCAGATTGACCATGTGGTGGCTCTCGGGGACGCCTGGCAGAAGGGTGCCCAGCAGCTCACTGCCAAACAGCGCCAAAGCCTGGCCAATGATCCCCTCAACCTCATTGCCGTCGACGGTCCTGCCAACGTGAAGAAAGGCGCGAGCGACGCGGCAACTTGGCTGCCTGCCAACAAGGGCTTTCGCTGCCACTACGTAGCCCGTCAGGTCTCCGTCAAGGCCGCGTACCGGCTCTGGGTCACCCAAGCGGAGAAAGACGCCATGAGGCGCGTCCTGGACTCGTGCCCCGGTCAACAGACCATCAGGGCGATGTAGCCGCCTCAGAGCGCGGGGCGGCCGCTTCAGGCGGGGTTGGCCTGCGCTGGCGGAAGTTCCAAGTGGCCGTGTCCAAGTTGCCAGACGCCGCCGTCGTCGATCCTTTCGAGCACCACCCGCTGAAGCGAGGTCTCGCGGGGGAGCCGATCAAGGTTTTCCATGCCCCGGTGCCGGAAGGTGAAGTAGACAGCGTCGCTCGGGGCTTCCGAGCAGCGGTCCAGGGAGAACCGGCGGGCAAAAGCCGCGATGTTGCTGTCCGGCAGTTTCCGGGCAAGATAGGGATCCAGCATCCAGGAGTCGCAGCTCGCCACGGAGACCGCTTTGTCCGGGAAGTATCGGTCAAAGAACTCCCTGGCCTGGCTGAAGCTCGAGTCAACGAGGGCAGGGGAGAGACCGCCATCTTCCGGGATGTGTACACCCAGCACCCAAGAGCCGCTTGCGGTGACAGAGCCTGCTGCGTCGCGGACGAGATGGAATTGCAAGCGGCCGATCCGGAAGATGTTTCCGGCCATGTGGAGGGTCAGCCAGGCCCACGTGTCCAAACCGAAGTGTCCATGAACCCGTCGGTTGATACGAAGGTTCAGTCCCACATCGGCCAGGATCGCGGCCGAGGCTTCCGGCGGGATGCCAAGGGAAAGATGATGGCCGTGGACCACGGGTGCGAAGCGCAAGAGCGCCTCGATCCAGTCCGTTTCCGTACAACCATCCGCTGAGGCAGACCTGCTTGGAAACGCGCCCAGGCGGGCCTGAAGGATGGCAAGGGCCTGTTGGGTTCCGTCTTCGGGAGGTGACGCCAGCAGCGAGGCGCACTCAAAAGCGTCCTCGCCGTGGATGTCGAGAAGCCTGAACAATTCGCCCTGCTCGATGCCGGTCATCGCTCAGTGTCCGAAGGGGTCCGGGTCAACACCCGGCATCCAACTCAGGCCGGGCACTCCCCAGCCGTTCTTTTTGGCCTGCTTCATGGCCTTCTTGGCGTAGCGGTCAGCCAGGCGATTCACATAGAGCTTGCCGTCAAGGTGGTCGAATTCGTGCTGCATCACCCTGGCGAACCAAGCTGTGGCCACGAAATCCACCGGGTTGCCGTAGCCGTCGAAGCCCTGGACGCGCGCCCATTCGGCCCTCTGCAGGGGGTAGTGCTCCCCGGGGAATGACAGGCAGCCTTCGACGTCTTCCTCGGGATCCGGAAGGGCGCCGGGGATCTTGGAGAGAGTGAGGACCGGGTTCACCAGGACACCTTCGTCCGGTGCGTCGTCGTCATTCGGGTATTTGAAGATGAAGATCCGTTTGCCGACCCCCACCTGGGGTGCGGCCAGCCCGACGCCGTTGGCGGCTTCGTTCGTCTCGAACATGTCGGCAATCAAGGTGCGCAGTTCGTCGTCGAACTCTTCGACCTCGCTCGCCCGGCGGTGAAGCACGGGCTCGCCCCAGATGGTGACTGGCAGGACGGTCATGTCAGGTGTTCCTCTGGTTCTCGGGTCTGGAATGGCCGAAATCGGCCGGGACAAAGCAAAGGCCGCACTGGATAACCAGTACGGCCTTTGGCTGCGATCGATAAACTGCAACCGATCTCATGAGGGTGAGCGACGGGGGTTGAACCCGCGACCTCCTGGACCACAACCAGGCGCTCTGCCAACTGAGCTACGCCCACCATGCGCCTTTGACCACTTTCGGAATGACCCGTCAGCTGCGGAGGCAACGACAAAAACTATACCCCGTCTTGAGGGGTGGTTTTGCCACTTTTGACCGTTTGGGTGAAATTTCCCGAAAAGGTGCCGCAGATCACGTGCTTGCCGGCGTCTCCGGGCCAGCCGCAATCTGCTTGGAAATCTTCTGTGCCGTTGCGGTATCCGGTCCGGGAGCCGGGACGAACACGGCCTCGCGGTAGTAGCGCAGTTCGTCGATGGAGTCCCTGATGTCTCCCAGCGCGCGGTGGCCACCATGTTTGGCGGGCGACTGGAAATATGCGCGGGGGAACCAGCGGCGCGAGAGTTCCTTGATGGTGCTGACGTCGATGACCCGGTAGTGGAGGTGTTCGACGATGTTGGGCATGTCCCGCGCGAGGAACATCCGGTCTGTTCCGACTGAGTTGCCACCCAGCGGTGCCTTCTTCGGATCGGGTACCCACTTCTCGATGTACTCCAGAACGATTGCTTCGGCTTCGGCCATGGTCTTGCCGTGGGGGAGCTCGTCCAGGAGTTTCGAACGGGTGTGCATGTCGCGGACGAAGTCGTTCATCTGTTCAACCGCGGAGTCTTCGGGTTTGATGACGACATCTACGCCATCACCCAGGATGTTTAGCTCCGAATCGGTGACCAAGGCCGCGACCTCGATCAGGGCGTCGTTTTCCAGGTCGAGACCGGTCATCTCACAGTCGATCCAGACGATGCGTTCATTAGTAATAGGCACTCGCCCAGCCTACCGTTCGGGCGCATGGGAAGGGTGGCGGGGCGCTCCATTCCGCTCCTGCGGCTTACTCGGCTGGTAAACTGGGCCGTTGTCGAGCGGTTGTTGCCTGCATCGATGAGCTGGACCAATGTACGTAGGGACTGGAATATCATGACGGCAGGCGGAACGGGCGTGGGCACCTCAAATAGCCGGGATGAGGAAAAGGACCCCGCGGCGCCGTCCGAGAAGGCCGCCGCAAGTCTCTATTCCCCGAATGCCCCGCACATCGGCGCCGGTACCCCCGGCCAGGCCAAGGCCTACGTGGCAATCTGGCAAGGATTTTTTGGGTCCCTGATGATCTTCGTCGGTTCGATCGGCGCCGGCTGGATCGCCAACGGTTCGCCCATGTTCAGGCACCCGCTTGTTATCGCCCTGCGCACGGAGGGCTGGGGCGTCACGACCTCCACCATCTTGCTGACGGCAGGGGCCATGCTTTTGGTCAGGTCATGGTTGAGGCTCGGGCAAAGGCTCAAGGACTGGGGGCCAGGCTCGCTCAGATCCGTGGTTGTCGCTGTTGCGGCGTGGGCGGCGCCCCTGATGTTTGCCGTGCCCATCTATTCGCGCGACGTGTACGCCTACACCGGCCAGGGCAGGCTGGTCCTTGAAGGCCAGAACCCCTACACAGTGGGCATTTCCTCGCTCAGCAACTGGTTTTCCCTTGGCGCTGACCCGGCTTGGGCTGAAGCCAAGACGCCGTACGGACCCTACTTCCTGTGGCTTGCCAGATGGGTGGTGGGCATCACCGACGCCCAGCCCGATTTTTCCGTTTTGCTCTTTCGCGTTCTGGCGACCGTCGGAGTGCTGCTCTGCGTCGTGTATGTTCCCAGGCTCGCGGAACTGCACGGGATCAATCCGGGCCGTGCGCTGTGGATCGCCGTGGCCAACCCGCTCTTCCTCATCAGCTTCGTCGCCAGCGCCCATAACGATGCCCTCATGGTGGGCTTGGCAGTGGCCGGAATGTACTTTGCAGCCACCGGGCGCCATATCACCGGGCTTCTGCTGGTCACGGCTTCCATCGGCATCAAGCCGATCACAGTACTTCTCCTGCCTTTCATAGGCCTCATGTGGGCGGGCCCGGCAGCGAGTTGGGCCCGCAAGTTCCTGTTCTGGGGCGCGACGGCGGGTATCAGCTTTGCCGTCCTGGCAGTGAGCGGAATTCCTTACAACCTTGGCTTTGGATGGGTCTGGGCCATCCTCGATCCCACACCCGGCTACACGGGATATTCGCCTTCGGGATTCCTGGGGCAGCAGGTCGAGGTGATCGGCAATCTCTTGGGCCTGCCTGGCTCCACCGTGGCCACCGGGCTCCGCACCCTCATGAAGTGGGCCGGAATTGCGCTGGTGGTGGTCCTCATGTTCCGCGGAGACTATTCACGGCTGGTGCGACGCGCGGCCTTGGCGTTTGCCGCCGTCGTCATGCTTTCTCCGATTATCCAGCCGTGGTACATCCTGTGGTTCATCCCGCTGCTCGCGGTCACAGGCATCAGGGACGACTGGCAGATCAAGTCCCTCTATGTTGCCGTCACGTTTTTCGTGGCCTTCGGCGCACAGGACCAGATTTCGGTGCTGTCCTTCGTGGAACTGAACGTGAAAGTGTCATCCCTGTCCTTCTTGGTGGCCGTGGGATTCACTGTCTACCTGATGGTGTTGGACATTCACACGCGCAGACTGCTGATCCGTTCCACCCCTGCGCAACTGCTACGCAGGCTTGAGCGGCGGCTCAGGCGCTCCGAATAGCAGTTCTTGCGCTGGACTTGCGGCCCAGTTCCAAGGTCCGCTGCACGGACCACCAGAGCAGGACAACCAGAAGCACATTCCGTGTAGTGAGCACTGTTGCCATCACGGGGTTGGCATGGATCAGCGGCGTATAGAACAACGGGTAGATCACAAAAGTCGTCATGGCGATCCCCATCAGGAGGGCGGCAGGGACCCGCCAGCGATTCCAGTCGTGGGTCAGTCCGGCCACAACAACCGGGGCAAGCCAGATGATGAATTGCGGCGAACCCACCTTGTTGAACACGATGAACGCCGTGGTCATCATGAGGGCGCCCTCAAGGAACAGCTCTTCCGGTTCGGCACCCCGCCGAAGCGCCCAAAGCAAAAGGGCAGAGCCGGCGACGGCGGCAAGCACCAAGAGGGGCTGCATCATGAATGCCGCCACATTGGCTCCCGGCCCATACACCTCGGTGGAATTGATGGCGACGTTGTCGGCGATTTTGGAGCCGCCGATGTTCAGCACGCTCAACCAGACCCAGGGGGTCGAGAACGTGGCTTCCAGTTGCATGCCGCGCTCGCCCTGGTTGGTCAAAAAGTCGAGGATATGCGGGAAGCCGCCCGAAAGGTAGGTACCCAGTGCCACGGCCGCAGTTACAGCGGCGCCGCACGCGATGATCCGTAGCCTGCGGCGGCTCGCGATGACGATAGGTACCAGGACGGCGGCTGGCCAGACTTTGATCCACGTGGCGATGCTGAGGAGGATCCCCGCCGCCACGGGCCGCGTAGCGCCGTACAGCAGCGCGACCAACACGATGGGCGCGGTGATGCCCTCTACCCGCGCGAAGCTGAGGTAGCCCATGAAAGCCGTAAAGAACAGCCACCACCAAGCAGGGGCAATACCCGTTGTCCTACGCGGGCCGCGGGTCAAGATGAACAAGCCAGCGGCATTGAGCGTAGTGATGATCAACGTCCACACCAGCAGGTATGGACCTGGGCCCGCGATGTTGGCCAGGAAGATCGGAATCTGGGCGAGCACCGGGTATACCCAAGGGCTGATCGCTCCATGGAGATCCGCAGGGTTGTAGCCGGTCATCGCCCACTGGCGGTACTGCTCAGTGTCGCTAAACGTGTTTCCGGACAGGAAGAAACTTGCCATCCAGCCGAGGAAGTACACGTGGACGGCGGCGAAACCCCACCAGACGCTGGAAGGACGGCTAAACCACGCGACGGCGGCAGGCGGCAGGGCGGCGTCGCGCACGCGGGCCAGCCCGTCGAAGAATCGAACGGAAATCTCAGAACTCCTTGGCAGCGAGGGCTGGCTCGTTGGCCGGGATCTTCTTGCCGAGAAGGTACAGGCGGCGTACGGACCAGCAGAAGAGCACCACCAGCAGGACATTGCGCACCGTCAAAACCAAGGCCATCAAAGGGTTGTTGTGGCTGAGCGCGTCGTAGAAGAGCGGGTAGATGAAGAATGTGGCCACAGCAATAGCAATGAGCATCGCCGCGGGAACCCGCCATTCCTTCCAGCTGTGGGCTAGCCCGACGGCCACAGCTGGCGCCAGCCAAACCATGAACTGCGGGGACCCAACCTTGTTGAACACGACGAAAGCCGTGGCCATGGTCAGGGATCCGGCCAACAACAGTTCGGTACGGTCCGCCCCGCCGCTTCGTTTGCCGTTGTGAAGCGCCCAGAAGATCATGGCGGCAACCAGGACCGCGGCCAAGGCAAGAAGGGGTTGCATCAAGAAAGACATGAGGGTCGTGCCCGGGCCATCCACCTGCATGGAGTTGATGTCCGTGTTCATGTACATCCTGGAGCGGCCAACATGCAGAACCGAGAGCCACAACCAAGGCGTGGTGAAGGTGGCTTCCAACTGCATTCCACGATCGCCTTGCTGGGTCAAGAAGTTAAGGAGCTTCGGCAGTTGGCCTACGGCAGCCGTAAGGGCGATGACCAAAACGCTGGTCAGAATTCCGGCAGCCACCACCCGTGTTCTCTGCTTGACGACGGTGAACAGCGAAAGGACGACGGCGGCCGGCCAGACCTTCATCCAGGTGGCAACGCTCAAAAGGGTCGAGGCAATGAACGGATGCGACACCCCGTACGCCAAGGCGATCAGCACAATGGGCGCGGTCAATCCATCCACGCGGGCGAAATTCAGGCAGCCCATGATCAACAGGAAGACCAGCCACCACCATCCCGCCGGGATAGCCTCGCGGCGGCGGCCCCACCCCGTGAGCTTTCCGAGAGCCAAGCCGTTGAGCAAGGTGATCATGACTACCCAAAGGAAAAAGAACGGACCGGGACCGGCCACGCCGGCGATGGCCATCGGCACCAAGGCGAGAACGGGGTAGACCCACGGACTGGGCCCGCCACTGAGGTTCTCGTCATGGAACCCGGCGGCGGTCCAGCTTCGATAGATGACCGTGTCGCTGTAGGCCCCGCCACGCAGCGAGACGATCAAAGAGAACACGAGGAAGACCAAGTGCACAACGCAGAATCCAGCCAGCAACCCTTTGGGGGAGTTAAGCCAGGCCTGCAACGAGGAGGGAAGAACACGATGACGGAACCGTGTGAGCGCGCTGAAGAATGAGTCCGTGGAAATGGGAGGATCCTTGTCAGGTAGTTATCGTCACAGGGTGCCGTAAGCCGTAGCGGCCGGAGCCGCTCCAGACAACATCGGTTCCATTGAATTTCATGTGGAACCAGAGCGGCCGTGGGTCTTCGGCATCAAACCAGAGCCCCGTTCATTCTATCTCAGGCCCCTTTCGCGGGCAGACCCATGGTCCGGTGGGCCCCGGGAGGCCTCAGACGGCGATGCTAGAGTTGCAATAATCCATGGCAGCCGGCCTTACCACTTTGGCCCGGATGCGGCAGGGAACCGGACAGGATTTTTTTGATGGTGACGTCGAAGTTTCGTGAGCGTGAGGTGGGGAGTTCGTTGGCTCATCCAGAGGCGCTTGGCGATTCCAACGCCCCGGTCCACGGCACTGTGATTGCCAAAGCGGCAAGGACGGCGATCCTCCAAGGGTTCATCGGGTCCTTGCTCATGGTGGCAGGCTCGGTCGGAGTCGGTTGGATGGCAACAACCAGCGGCGCCCTTATCCGCACCCCCATCTTCATCATGGCCCGGACATCTCCGGTTGGAGTGATCGTCTGCACCGTGATGCTCTGCCTCGGCGCACTCCTCCTCCTCCGCTCATGGTTGCGCATTGCCCAGCGGATCGGCGGATGGAACCCGTCCTCGCGTCCCGTGCTGCGGCGCGCATTGTGGATGTGGGCGGTCCCGATGATGTTCAGCTTGCCGCTGTTCAGCAGGGACGCATATGCCTACATCGGCCAGGGCCGGCTCATGGAACAGGGCCTGAACCCATATACAAACGGCATCTCCGCCCTTAGCAACTACTTTTCACTCGGACCCGACAAATTGTGGACGGAAGCACCCACACCTTACGGTCCGCTATGGCTCTGGATCGAACAGGGTGCCGTCTGGGTGAGCGCCGGCGTCCCCGAGCTTGCGCTGATTCCCTTCCGCCTGGCTGCCCTCGCCGGGGTCGTGCTGCTCGCTGTCTACGTTCCCCGCCTGGCTGCGCTCCACGGCGTGAACCCGGAGCGGGCGCTCTGGCTTGGGGTCCTCAACCCGGTTCTCCTGATCAACTTCATCGCCAGCGCGCACAACGACTCCTTGATGTTGGGACTGGTAGTTGCCGGGCTGTATTTCGCCTCCGTCAAACGACCCGTGCTTGGAATCGTGCTGATCACGGCCTCGATCGCCATCAAGCCAATTACTTTGATTGCCTTGCCTTTTGCCGGACTGCTGTGGGCCGGTACCCGTGCCGGTTGGGGCCGCAGAATGATCTGTTGGGCGGCTACGTTGGGCTTGTCCCTGGGGCTCCTGGCGGCCGCAGGATTGGTGAACGGCCTAGGATTTGGCTGGCTTGGCGCCCTCCAGACTCCCGGCGCCGTCTGGATCTGGTACGCGCCGGTGGGCTTGCTGGCACACACGGCGGGACTCGTCGTCGGACTCTTCGGTGGTCCCGGCGTTCCGGTGACGGATATCATCCAGACCGCCGGAACGGCGGTCTCGGCCCTTGCCATCGTCTGGCTCGCCGTTCGGACGCCCGGCCGCGGATTCGGCATGCCCGCGCCGCTCGACGACGAACCCGAGTTCAACAAGACCGTGCTTCGTCGGATGGCCTGGGCCTTCGCCGCCGTCGTCGTCTTGGCGCCGGTAATCCAGCCTTGGTACATGGTGTGGCTGCTGGTGTTTTTCACGGTGACGGGCATCGCAGACGGCCCCCAGCTGCGGACGGTCTTCTATTTGACGGCGTTCTTCACCCTTATCGCCCTGACGGACCAATTGAGTGTCTTCCAGTGGATCCCCATTGATGTGGTGCGCGGAGTGGCGATCGCCATCGCGGTCTCCTTCATCGCCTACCTGGTGTTCTTTGACAAGAAAACCCATGTGCTGTTCCGCCCCCATCGCGGGATTTTGAAGCTCAAGCTCAAACCGAAGTCCTGAACCGGATTCAGCCGAGGTGTTTCATCGCTTCACGTAGGGACAACGGGCTCAGCCTGGCCCGTCGGGTTTCCACGTAGCTCCGCACCCATTGAGGATCGGTCTTGGCGTACTCCCGCAACGTCCACCCGATTGCTTTCCTGATGAAGAACTCCGTGTCGGCCAGGTTGGCGTCGAGCGCCGTGGCGAGAAGTTCTTTGTCCGTGGCCGACTTTGCCTTGAGTTGGGAGGTGATGGCCGCGCGACGGATCCAGAAGTCCTCGTCGCTTGCCCATTTCCGCAGGAGCGGGGTCAGCGTGCTCCGGTGGTGTTGCAGAAGGGCGCAAATACGGTCGGAAACGCCGTCAACGAAGTCCCACCATGCACCTGTCCGGATGATTTCTTCGTACAGAGGCAACATCTCCAGATCCTTGGCCACGGTCTTGAGCGAGGTCAGATCGATGGCGGCGTAGCGTTCTTCCCGCCATGTAGCTTCCCGCCACAGCAGCCGGACATCGTCACGAAGTTCGGCAGGGGACGCGAACGGCAGTTCCTTCGCGGTCGCGAGCACCATGTGACGGACTACCGGGACCCTGACACCGAGGGAAGGCATGGATGATTTCATGTACGCCTGCACCGCTTTCGCACGTTGCGGATCAGCCTCTGTCTGCAGGCGTTCCCGGATGATGGCGATTCTTCGGTGTTCCATACCGCGACTTTAGGACACTCCTGCGCCGGCTCGGACCCGCCACCCGGTTGACTGCCATCGGGACGCCCATAGAGTGGGTGGAAAGAGTTCGTTCGGTGGCCGGTCCGGCCCCTTGTTCCTCATGCTTGGAGGCCCCAGTGTCTATGGTGAAGACGCCAGAAGAGATTGCGCTCATGCGCGAAGCCGGAAGAGTGGTTGCCAACACGCTTTCGGCGGTTCGTTCGCACGCCGGGGTTGGAGTGTCGCTCAAGGAGCTGGACGAGGTTGCTGCCGCTTTGATCGAATCCGCCGGAGCCAAGCCGGCGTTCCTGAATTACCGTCCGCGGTGGGCGTCCACGCCCTTTTCAGGGGTCATTTGCACAAGCGTCAACGACGCCGTGGTGCATGGCATCCCGGACGGATATGTGTTGCAGGACGGCGATCTGTTGAGCGTCGATTGCGGTGCATTCGTGGAGGGATGGTGCGGGGACGCAGCGGTCAGTTTCATTGTGGGCACTGCGGATCCGGTGGATCAGGAGTTGATCGACGCCACGGACGCCGCCCTCGCCCGCGGAATCGAGGCTGCCCGGATTGGAAACAAGATGGGCGACCTTGCGTACGCCATTGGCGGGGAAGCCAAGCGCAGCGGCTACGGGATCCTTGCCGATCACGGTGGGCACGGTATTGGCCGGACCATGCACGCCGAGCCGAACGTGCCGAACATCGGACGGCCGGGCCGCGGGGTGAAGCTTGTGGATGGCCTGGTGATCGCTATCGAGCCGATGTTGATCCTGGGCGGCAGCGATGACTACTACCACGACGACGATCAGTGGACCCTGCGCTCCGCCAACGGCCGCCGCGCGGCGCACAGCGAACATACCGTGGCGATCACCGCAGACGGCCCGGTTGTCTTGACGTTGCCTTAGCTGGGTTGTTTCGGCATACGGGGGCGCGGAAAATCAACGCCGCAGGCGCATGACAGCCCTTCCGGGCACCGCTGTGGAAACCGCAGAGAAGCCAGCCGCCGCGAACAACTTCAGCGTTCCCTGATAGAGATCGGCCGAACCGGCTTTGGGCCGTAGCGAGGGATTCACGGGGTAGCCTTCCACGATTTCGGCGCCATGGGCGAAGGCATGCCCGACGGCGGCGTCCAGTAAGGCCGCGGCCACCCCGCTCCGGCGGTGGCTGGGAGAAACCACGAAACAACTCACCGACCAAACTCCCGGGCCTTCCGGGGCGCCTGCGCCTGCGCCTGCGGCCTTGAGGACCTGGGATCGTTCGATGCGCGGATAGCACCGGCGCGGTTCGACCGCGCACCAGCCCACTGCTTCGCCGTCTCGGAACGCCAGGACTCCGGGTTCGGGGCCGTCGTCGAATTTGGCTTTGAGCTGTTCCTTCCGCGCCTTAGGGGGAGTGGTCTTCCAATCCTGACCGACGAGAGCGAACCATCGGCACCAACAGCGCGAGGGTTCGCCGCGGACGCCGAAGAGCCTTTCGACGTCCGGCCAGCTTGCGGGGCCCGTGGTGATGGCTGCGGAGTCGCCGAGGTTCGAGACCATGGGAACAGCGTAGAGCGCAGCGAGGGCTGACGGCACGGGTTGGCTTGTGCGTCTGGCCGTGGGTCTTCACGCCCTGACAAAAACCAAGAGCGGCTCTGGACTACGTTTCCGCAGCTCAGAGCCGCTCTTTGGGTGCCCCGGGAGGGAATCGAACCCCCGACCAAGAGATTAGAAGGCTCCTGCTCTATCCTCTGAGCTACCGAGGCAGGCGACGCACGCACAGCACGTGGCTGAGGCGCCATCAAGAGTTTACATTGCGGCGGCTGCCTGTGTGGTCAACGCTGCGTGAGCCGCGACTCTTCCCCCACAGGCGGCCATTGGGTCTGGCTATCCACATACGCGAAGTGGGTACTGCCGCGGATCTGCGCGGCACGTGAAGCTGAAAGAGCCAGACAGGCAGCTCAACTCACGTTAGGACAAGACCATGAATGACATCATCACTGTCCGGGGATTCGTTGCTACGGAACCCAAAAGTTCGACGACGCCGGGCGGAACGGGGACGGCCTCGTTCCGGCTGG
Organism: Arthrobacter sp. B2a2-09; assembly: GCF_027587375.1. Lineage (GTDB taxonomy): Bacteria > Actinomycetota > Actinomycetes > Actinomycetales > Micrococcaceae > Arthrobacter. The sequence continues at coordinate 83,903 of NZ_JAMXIC010000019.1, read as the reverse complement.
GTTCCACGGCGCGCAGGTTCGACCGCGCCAACGATGTCTGGGTGGATGGCAACACCAATTGTTTGGAAGTTCCATAAAGTACAACCAAAATCGACGTCCAAAATACTAGGGGGCATCATATGTCTTGACAAGGCATGCTACTGCGACAAAACGGCGGAACCTTGACCGAATCGTTAGATTCTGGGTCAGGCTCCGCCGTCGAACTTCCGCGAGATACGGGGGTTATTCAGTTGTGCGAGCTGCGGGTTAGAACTGTGCTCCGATGTCGCGCACCACGAGTCGTCGCGTTGCGATACCGACGTTGCCAGTGCCTACGGCTCGGGCAATACACGCTTTGATATTGACGGTGCCGGTAGCAGAGGCTTTGAACTGCCAGACGGGTGTATCCGTCTTGCCGGAGTCCGCAAGGGGCGCTGTCCAGAGGGTGGCATTGTTATCCACGTCGGTTCCGGTTGCCGTGCTGTCCGTGGTTGCGCTTGAGCGAACGGCAACGGCTAGTGGGACGTTGGTGGCTGACACTGAGTGAGTGAATGTGTAGCTCACTTCGTACCAGCGGTTAGCGATCAGCGGCACGGCCAGCAGGTCGAACATGACGAACGTGCCGTTCGCGATGTAGTTGGTTCCGGCGTTCGAGTTGCGGGCGATGATGCCCTTTGACATGTTCTCGGCAGCGATGCCGTTGAGAGCGGCCTCTACAGACTCCATTGAAGTTTGCATGACTACGGGCACATTGGGCGCGGTGGTACCGGCAGGATAGGACAGGGCATATTTCACGGTGCTTGGCATTTCGGGCCTTTCTAGCTGTTGAGGATTGTTAGGTCTTCCGGCTGGCGCAAGCGGAGGCTCATGGCACCGGAAGGGAAGTTGAAGCTGACGGAGGACACCAGAAGGCGCTCTTGGTCTCCGGTCGGCAGGGTTGCCGTAACCGTCATGCCGGGAAGAACCCAATACGCGGAGATTGCATCAATGGAGAAGAAGCGTCCGCGCTTTGCCATGGCTTGCAGCGCGGCTGTTGCGGCAGCGTCGGCCTGTGCCTGTGTCGCCGGGATGTTGCGCTCCTCGAAATAGGTGTTGTGCCCTATGGCGCTCATGGCAAACGGACCAGAAGAGATGTAAGCGTGTCCGTAAAGGACGTGATCCACGTTTGAAACATCGCGCCATTTGTAGGCGATGCAAACCGCGTTGTTGAATTCCTCACGGCTGTAGAGGGCTGTAGATTCCTTGATGATTCCGCCACCGCCAGTAGTCAGGTTCAGCGCCGTGTCACTTGAGATGACCGGCCTAGCGGCAATGCGCCACTTCCTGTCACCAGTGCAGTAGATCTGCACACCCGCACGGTTGGCGGCATCGCTGAGCAGACTCCAGGAATCCTGTCCGGGGTCTTGCGTGACGCCGGAAACTGCGGAAGCTCCGAAGTTTGACGGGAAGTCGGTTACCACTGTCGGAGCAGCACCGGGAATGACCGCGATGTTCGCGTGATACTGCACGACATCCAAGAGGTTGGATTGTGGCGGGGCGCTGTCCCATGCAAGACGTTTGTAGTCCTGAGCCAATCCCTCGTCAGAGTGGCAGCGGAGTACCAGCCGGTTGGAAGGTCGCTTGACCTCTCGGCTTCTGACGTGGAGATCCGCGAGTAGCTGGATGTCCTCCGTCACGGAGTCCCAGACGTAACCTGCGTATATCTTGACGCGGACATTCTTACGGGCATCCAGCGATTCAAGAACGGTTTTGTCCTCGGGAACCTTGCACGTCAGGGTTGCCTGAATTCGTGGTGACCAAGACTCGTCAAACTGGACTTGAGCGTCCTCGACATCAAGCTCAAAAGGTGAGCCTGACACCGGATACGCCGTTGCCGTGATGACGTGGCGGGAGCTGAAACGGATGCGGTCTTGTGCGTCCGCTGCGTAGGGAGCTGTGATGCTCATAGTTAGATACCTCCGAGAGTAAGGGCGTCGAATGTGGCGTAGTCCGCGAGGATCTGATCGAACGTCGAGTAGCGGGAGGCCAGAGCATCGAAGGTCCAGCCAAGAGCGCCAGCAAGGTTGCCGTAAGGGCGCACAACTTCCCGATAGCGGACGGTGAACTTGTAGCGGGTGAGTCCTGCGCCTGCTACGGAGTAAGGCGAGATGTCCAGATCGTCAGCCGTGAAATACATGTCCATTCCGGCGTTGTCGCCCTGCTTGAGCATGACGATTTCGCCACGGTCAAAGACGCGAGCAAGAGCGTTGGCGGACGCAATTGAATCAGTCCAGATTTCAAGGGTTCCGGTACGGGTACCAAGCTTCCCGAGAACTACCAAGGGGTCAGCGCGTCCAATGATCTGGTGCACTGTGGAGTTGCTTGAACGGCCTGCGCCGTAGTTGGTGACGGTCTCTACGGTCGATGAATAGTTCGGCGCGATAGGGACCATTAGCCATGGCTTGGCGAGAGTCAGAGTGGTGGAAGCGGTAGCAATATCGCTGGTGTTTGTAGTGGTCACTGTGTAGTTGCAGACGCCAGAAGCCGCCTCATAGTCGGTGACGATCGTTGTTCCTGTGGAGGCAGACGGAAGTTGACCGGCTGCAACGCGGACCTCTGCAATGCCGTTGGCATCGGAACGGGTGATCTTGGTGACGGAGTTTGTCTGAGTGATGCTGAGCTGAATTGAACCGGTGCTTGGGTCCGGTACTGCGGTAAGAGTGGTCATTTAGTTCGTAATTCCTACCCCGCCACGTGGGGCGATATCGACATAAACTTTCTTGCCGTTCATGCCTTCGATGTAGTTGTCTACGGCGGATGTGTCGCCGGTTTGGACGTTGACGTAGAGGTGACGGCCCTTGTCGGTGAACTGGCGTAGGCGCTCTTCGGCGTCAGGAATGCCGTTGAGATTCACGTCCGTATCAACCTTTTTCGGGGTCTTCAGAACTTGGTCGATGTAGGCGGCAGCAGCGTCGCGAGATCCAAAGAACTTCGTGGCTTGGTCGATGAGCGCGTCTCGCTGCTCAGCCACCTTGCCTTTTACGGTGTCTGTGCTTACTCCCGCGTCAACCTGAGCCTGTGCATAGGTGTTGATAGCGTCCGCGCCTGAGATGATGGCGCGTTCGTTGTCGCGGGATTCCTTGGTGTGGTCAGAGACTTTGGCGCTGGAATCGGCCAGCTTTGTCGCAAGGTCGGCCTGAGCGTCCGCGAGATCCAGCTCAGAAGTGATTGCGCCCTTGTTGGCATCTGCAAGGGAGTTTTTGAGGTCTAGCTGTTCCTGGAGTACGGAATTCTCGGTCTTGCCGACGTTGACGGCATCCCACGCGGCCTTGTTCGCGTCGCGGACTGCATCAGCATTCTTCTGTGCGGCCTCACGCTGCTTCTTGAGCGCTTCGGCTTGGTTCTGCGTCTCAATGCTGGCGTTGGATGTGCTGTTTCCGTACTCGTCATAGGTGCGGCCAGCGTCCTCAATGGTCTTGTTGAGATCGTTGAATTCCTTGTCAGTGTCCTTGAGGAACTGAAGGGAATCATCCATGGAGCCGTGAGCGCCCTTGAACGCGGATACCCACTCCGTGCCAGCCTTGCGGGACTCTTCTTGCACGACTTCAAAGCCGTCCTTGGCGTCCTTCTGCCAGACCTCCCACCATTCCTTGGTGTCTTGGATCGCTAGTCCCCAGTCCTGCATTTTGCCGACGAAATCAACCTTGGACAGGTCGCCGCCTGCATCGCGGATTTCTCCGGCTAGATCCAGAATGTTCTGCTTGTTCTGGTTGATCTGGTCGGCGTTGTCCTGAAGAGCGGAGATAGCAAGACCGATTCCGGCAGCAGCAAGGATGCCAGCAGCCATACCGGCTGGGCCGAATTCTGTAAACGCATTCGCGGCCACTTCCTGTAGCGCGTCGGCTGCATCAGTGATGTTGGAGAAGCTGGCGGCTGACTCTCGGGCGGTCTGCTTGGACTCGTCCCTAAGGGTCTCCATGCCCTTACCGGCCTTGTCAGTGCCTTCCTTGACATTCTTTCCAACGGAGCCACCAGTTGATTTGGCGCTGTCGGATACTCCGTCGAGTGCCTTGGTCAGATCACGGTCGATCTGCTTGGCAGCGTCGGACATGTCGGACTTGAGATCCTTGGCGGATTTGCCACCGGCCTTGGATACGTCTTTGAGACTTCCTTCGAGATCGTCAAAGGCGTCAGCTACTTTGGAGACTCCTTTTTCCGCGCCGTCTGCGGTAACGGAAATGGGAATTTCAATTGGGCGTCCAGCCATGGTTAGCCTCCTACGGAGTCATAAATTCTTCGGGTAATGGTTTGTACTGAGAGCGAAACAATGCGCTTGGTGGCCCTTCCAGCGGCTGGGTAGACCACATATCCGCCACGCCTGCGGGTAGGCAATTGGCGGGAAGTCCTACGGGTGACCGTGTGGCGCTTGCCGTTCGGTGAGACGCGGTTGTATTTCGTATATTTGTTCTGTCGCGTGGTTCCGAACTCGGCAGGACGTACCAACTCAGCCGGGGTAGCTCCACCGGAAAGCTTCTTATTGGAACCGCCAGCCTTGAGGGTGATAACCGCTCCGGCTTTGACCGTGTTGCCCGTCTTGAATACGCGCTCCGATATCGGGGTGACGCCTACTCGTTCGGCTACGGATTCTTTCCAGATCGGTCCCGCCTCCGCGCGCTGATACTTGCGGAGATCGCTTTTGATCTCTTTGGGCATCTGACGGAAGACCTTTTGAGCCGCACGAAGGCGGGACTGATCTGCGGAAATCATTAGACGCCGTAGGTGAATACAGGCTGTCCGTTAATCGGCAGGTCTACAGAGGTAGTTGCTACCCCCACGCCGCCACCAACGGTCTTCGGGATCTTGATGGTTGCCGTGAAGGTGATGACCTGAGTAGTTGAGCCAGTCGGCTTGATGGTCACAACCTGCTGTGTGCCGTGAAGCGCAATGAGCTTGGCGGTCAGTGTGCTGTTAGCGCTGAGATCCTGACCAAATTCAAGCGTGGCAGTCCAGATAGGAACACCGGTTGAGGTCTGGGTGTTTCCGGAAATCGGAATCCAAGTTGTATCCGTGGATGTCGCGGAAAGGTAAGCGGAAGTAATAGCGTCAGAGTATTCGACGCCTGAAACAGCAACTGTCGCGGCAGAAATCTGAAGGACTTTGTGTGGAGTTGAAGCCATGGTGGGTTATTCCTTTCAGGAATTAAGGTGTGTGGGTGGGGCGGTAGACGTTCACTGAGGACGCCTCAGCGGAGATTTCGTAAGCGTTCGCGTACTTTTCACCGGCTGTACTGCGGTCTGCTGACTTCCACTGCAAGCCGGGGAACGATTCGAGACTGAACAGGAGGTCATCTAGCGCGGCCTCAAGTCTTGTTTCGTTTGCCGTGCTGAAGATGTCGCCGGGAATAATCAGCGTGATCTTCAAGGCATGCCCAAGGACATTTGCTGAGGCTTTGTTCAGTGTTTCCCTGTGAACGTGGACCGCTACTTTGCCAGCCGGAATGTTTTCCGGTGCTCCGGTCGGATACGTCTTGAGAATGAAGGTCGGATTATCCGTCGCAATGTGCGCCGCAACCTGCTCGGCTACGGTGCTCATCGGAGCCTCTTTAGCGGGAGAGTTTTAGGCCTGAGCAAATCCTGTGCAAGGTAGCTGAATCGCATTACCGGAATGGTCAGGCCATCGTGACCAATTGAATCCGCGTTACCTGCGTTTTGCTGGCTCCAAATATCTCTTGCGAAATAGATCTCAGCGAGCTTGTAGTTATCCGGTACGGGGTCACCCAAAGGAAGGGCAGGCGCATAGGCAACTGCCAAAGCGTTGGCTGAATTCATCAGCGCTCCGTAAGCGGTGCTGTCGATGTCGGCAGCTTCCGGCCAGACACTGAAGACATAGAAGACATTGCCGAAGTTCCAGTACATGCGCCTGCCTCTTTCTGAGAGTGAGTGTCATTCGCAATAAGCGAATTAAAAAATTAGGAGACCTTGATGAGTTCGCGGTTGTCGTGAAGGAGCGTGGCGTAAGCGCCCCATACGCCTCGGAGTTCACCGTTACGGGCAACGTCGGCAGCGTTCACGCGGACAGGACCACCGGCAAGGGTGTAAAGCTCTGTTGCCTTGGTGGAGCCAACGATGACCTTGCCGTTAAGGTCTGTGCGGGAGAGCGGAGCCGGGACTAGGCGGAAGCCCTCTAGGGAGCCTTGCGTCAGACCGATCTGCTTGGACAGGAGTTCCAGGTTTACGCTGCTCTGGGTCTCCATGAGTGTCAGCCAGAGGTCGGAGCCAACAATTGCCCATTCCGGAGTTCCGGTTTCAGCGATCATCTGTGCGCCTACAAGGAGCTTGTGCCACGCGGTGCCGCCAGCTCCGGTCACTGCAATGGAGTTGGTGTTGATGAAATCAAGGGCGATCTTATCCATCTTGCGTTCCCAGTCATCCGTGCACTCACGGAGGTAGGAAGCAACATAGCCACCGTCATTGAGAGTGAGGGTCAGGCGGTCAAGGGTGTGTCCACCGGCAAGCTCGGCAGCGGTAGCCGAAACCTCAGTGACAACAGGTGTGTTGGAAGCTAGAGCGGCTGGGAATCCGGCGTAGTCGTAGGCAACCTGAGGAAGTGTGGAGAACTTCCAAGACTTGATGGACTTCGCTACAAGGGTCTTCTGTCCCATGAGCGGAGCGAATTTCGCGGTGTAGCCGCGCCCGGTCTGGTAAAGCTCGCCAATGTAGTTAGGAATTGCGGTGTGAGAGTAAGAGTCAGCAGCAGCAATGTCAGTCAGGGCAGCGTGAAGGGCCGGGGTAGCGCTCATGCTGGCACCGCTCGCGAGCATTTCGGAAAGATCCTCAAGAGCGGACTTAGAAGTTGCACCGCTAGCTGAAGCGGCAAGAAATTCTGCTGCGGGAGCAGCGGTGGATTCAGACATATCGTCTTCCTTTTCGGGAGTTGGGTTTGTTGCTTCGGCCACTTCGGCTTCTGCGGGTGTTGCCTCGGCTTCAGGGGCTTCCTGAGCTTCGGAATCTTCGGGTGTGGTTGGTGCTGCAATGGCCGCTGAAAGGGTCTGTACGGCTTCCTGAAGGGCTGCTAGAGCGCCTTCAATGTCTCCGGTGTCTGAGGCCATGAGCAGAGCGCTTGAGTAAGCCGGGGTCTTGCACAGTGCGGCTCCGGTCAGCTCTCCGTCGTACATGACGCCGTTACGGATGAGCGGGTTACGTACCTCTACGGAGATGCCTGTTAGGTCGCCAGCGCGTGCGGCCTGTAGAGCATCGTTGCCGCGCTCAAAGTCGGACAGCGCAACGGTCGCATAGAGGGCGTCATCGGCTTCCTGCACCGAGAGGAAGCGCCCTAGCGGGGCATCCTGCCTGTGCTCGGCGTTTAGGATCAGGTGCGATATGTCGGACGGGATCTTGACGGCTCCCTTGGAGACCGTGACGCTTCCCTTATTGGTGCGGCCCGCCTCATTGAACGGAAGCAGTTTGTAAGTCAGGGTGCGGGTGTCTTCGGAGGCCGTAAGCAGCTCTCCGTATGCGTGGATGGTGTTAGACATTCGGAATTACTCCTGCGGGTGTGGGATTAGTGGTATTGCCTTTTGCGTCGGCAGTCACGTCGAATGACGAGTAATCAAAGGAGACCTTTACGCCGGGAGGAACAACGTCCGGTTGCGAAAGGCGGTCGGCAATTGGTTCCGTGAAGAGCTTCAGGCTCAATTCGAGAAGTTCCGACTTGCTTTGCAATGCGTTGGAATAGACATCGGAGTTTCCGGTTGTACCGTCTACCATTCCGCTCGCGATATTCAGATGGTTTGCAAGGTCGGTACGTACTGCCATGCGTGCGGCGATGAGCATTTGGGATGCAGAATCGGAGCCGCCAAAGTCCTTGACCTCAAGCCCGAATGGCTGGAATAGAATCCCGCCGTTATCGTTCTGACGAGCGGTTGTGTAATCGCTGATCATCGCGTCGATTTCTTCTGCTGATGCTTCCTGCTGCTGAGTCTCGGCAATAACCGTGATAGGGGAAGGATTGGCAGCGCGGTTTAGGATGGTGCGCTCAAGGGCCGCTGCGTGGCGTACGGACGTACGGGCAGAGACAAGGAAGCCCTGTGGCTTCAGACCTGAAAAATAAATGATGGAGTTCTGATCAACTGGCTTCTGATCAATGAGGACATTTCCGTTGTTGTCCAGACTCCAGCGGTTCGGGTGAACGCGGACTGCATCGGAGACATAACCGTCAGCACCACGAGCGACAAACCAAACGGAGCCGTTTTGAAAGATGAGATCCTGCACGGTGGCAGCAATGCGGAGCTGCGGTGTGACAGCGCCTTGTGTGTTGGATAGCCAGTCCGGGCCTTGGATCGGGAAGCGGCTGCAAACGCCGGAGTAGATGCCGATAGCTGCACTGACGGCGGGGATTGCCATGGCCTCATCGACGCTGACGGGCAGGGCAGTATTCGCAACGTTAGGGAAGACCAGGCTCTGAAGAGTGGCGGTAGACCAAGGGGATTGGATTAGCGGCTCGGTCGAATATGCGCTCTGTGTGGCGAACTCGTAGAGCTTCGAACCGCGCTTATCAAAAATTCCCAAACTAACTCCAATGAAGACAACGAATGATGCGTTTGTGTTGTACTTTTCATTGGCAATTAAGGCCGGGAGTTCCTAAAGACCGGAACAAACGTCTTCAAAGTATTCCGCTTGTTCCGGTCTTACATTAGGAGTTACAGACTGCAAGATCTGGTAATACAATTATACCAGAATTCCAATACCACTAGTTGAAGCGTTTGTCTACAAGAGAACTGCTTCGCGCTTCCTACGTGGCTCTTTCAGGCGCTTTCCAGAAGCCACAAACAATGCTGCGGACCCTGCGCACAACGCGGAGATATCCGAATTGCTGGCCTTGCGCCCGAAGAGCCTTGTCTCGTTGTTCCAGCGCCACACAACGGCTTCCGCTGACTGATCCAATGAAGCACTGTTAGCGTGGCGCAATGTGCCATCCGCGAGAGCCTGAGAAATGAACGCGGCTCCAGCTCCAACTTCCTTCAGCGTCAGCGCCTTCAGGCGGGAAGTGTTCGCACGTGGCAAGCGTCCATAGGACTGGGCAACCTGGACGTTGAAACCAATAGGGTCATAAACCACATCAAGGCGCGGATTTGCAGTAACAGCCTTCTGGATTTCCTTGGCAACCCAGTTTGTGCCCGCGCGGTGCTCCATTACCTGCATGAATGCATGGCCTTCCTCATCAATCCAAGAGGCTGTGAGGCTTGCCGAAATGCCGTCAATTGCACAGTCAAAGCCAAGGGTCCAATTCCCGTCAGGAATGGGCTGTGGATCTACCGCTGTCGCCTCCCACAAAGGCGCTGGAAGGGCGCGTGTGACCATATCGGGAGGCCACTGGCCCATGTACTCCATCGACCATTGCGGAGTCGTTAGGGAGGCTCTGCGCGCTCTCATCTTGTCGATGGTGGTAAGGGTTCCGATACCGGGATGAGTGGCTAGCCATACGGATTCATTCTCAATGTCTTCGTGCTCCGCTGCTGCGTACTCGGAAATAGCGTGGCCAGCCAAACCCTGACGGCCGGCCTCAAGCGCGTTCCAGTACCAGCCCGCTCGCTGGCGTCCCGGTGTCCCACAGAGTAGGAACATGCCGTCTTCCACGGTGTCCAGAAGGGGCGCGGCTCCCTGTCGGATGTCCTCGGACTTCTCGGGGTCGATGGCTTGGAACTCGTCAATGAGGATGACGGAAGCTGCATCGCCTCGGAAGTTGTCGGGATCCGGAGAAATACTGTGCAGACGCGAGCCATTCGGGAAGTACATAGACAGGTCGCCAGCGCCACGGAGGATGCGGGGTCCGCCCTTGTCCTCCGGATAGTAGCGATCCAGACGACGAGCGGCTGACAGGTAGCGCTCTCTGGACTTCTGTCCTGACTGTGCGGTGACGACAACCTCAAAGTCCTCATTGAGATCACACATACCCAAGATCCACGCCCAAAGAATCGTGGTCTTTCCCGCACGCCTCGGCCAGCAAACGGCGGTGGTCTCGTGACGTTCATCCAGCAGCTTTGCTAGCTCTAGCTGGTGCGGGTGAAGGGTCCAGCCAAGCATCTCAGCGCCTCTTAGCGCGGCCTCACTCATCGCCAGCCGCCACGGAGACAAAAAAGGGAGGGGCAACAGCCAGGGTTCTCAAGCCTTGGCCCGAAAAAGGCTTTGAGTCTCGGATGTCGTGACACTTGATGCAGAGAGCGTCGTAGTCAGTGATGTTCGTTGACCACTTGCTATGCACCAGCTCTTGCTTGCCTGCCCTATTGCGGACACGCGTGCCTTCGATCTCATACGCGCTGCTGTTGCGGTAGCTCCACTCGCTGGCCTGTGCACCACAAGAGCAGACGCGCTCACGTGCTGGGCCTCGATAGTGGTTGAGGCGTTGGTGCGCGGCGTCATAGCTGCATGCTGTGGTTGGTGGTACCGCTGCGGTGTAGACCAGCGGTGCTGGCGTGTAGCTCTCACGTGCTGCTGTGCGCCACTGCTCACGGAATGCTTCGGGGTTCTCTGCCCTGCGTCGGGCTTGGTAGCAGCGTGAGCACTCCTGTGTCTTCTGGCATCTGATCTTGGTTGACCCGCACTTACACATGTGAGCCGCCCAACTGAGGCAGCAGCAGAAGCGCGGCGACATTCCAGAACTTGTTAGTACGCTCGGTCTCAACGGCGCGGACTATCTTTGTCTTGGCCTTGCTCTGGTTGCCTAGCTTTCCTCCATGGCTGCGGTTGCAACGGGAGTGGCTGACAGTGAGGTTGCTGGCTTGGTGGCTACCGTTGTGCGCCTGTGCCGTGATGTGGTCTACATCCCACGAGACGCCTTGTCTCTTGCACTCGGCAGCGCTGGGGATGGTGACCCCGCACCTGTAGCAGGGGAGTGGTAGTTGTTGCGCGAGCTGTGCTCTAGCGCTGGTGACCCTACGGCCTGACCAATTGGCTGATGCCATGACGAATACTGCTTTCCGCTTTCGCGTTCATTCGTCATTTCGGCAGGACCATTTAGGTCAGTGGCGTATTTCTCCGGTTGCCTTCCGCTTGCACATGCTGTGCTGTGTTCCCCGTCTAATTCCGGAGCGTCAAGCCATTCGGTGGCTAATCCTCATCCCGCATTATCAGCGCTATCAATATGAAGCAGATCAATACCGGGATTATTGTCCAGGCTGGGAGTCCGGTGTAACTGAATGGGATCACTTGATCACCCCGTTTAATTATACCTTAGTGATAACCGTTCTCAGTTGATGCATAAACGGCTTCACGTCCTAGTCCAGTCTTTGTGATGAGACCTGCATTAGCCCATGTCTTCAATCGGTCAGTAGCGGCTATCTGACTCTGGCCGGTAACCTCCATAAGTTGCCCCACCGTGAATTCGCCACCGGTCTCCCTCATTAGCTGAGAGCAAGCAATCCAGTTTTTGGAACGGACCAGACGCGTTGAATGTGATCCACGCTCAGTAATGATCTTCGGAGGTTTTACCGATTTGGGTCTTGGTTTACGTGGGTAGGCCTGACGGGGTTTTGGCTTTTGTGGAGACGATCCGGGAGGGTTGTACTCGTAGACGTTTCCCGTATGCCTGACCGGCTCCCACGCGCCAGCTTCCTTGAGCTTGGCTACCGTGGCGTCTATCTCGTCTTGAAGGTCATCGAGCTTCACAAGCTTCCTGAGGATCTTGTCCTCATACCTCTCAACGTCCCCGTCCTTGACGGTCATAAGGGACGTGAGCATGTTGTAGACGATTCTTTCCAGTGTGGCCGCTTGCTTCTCCAATTCGAAGAGTTGGGCCTTTAGTACTCTGCTCATGCTGTGCGCTTTCCGTATGCTCGTGCTTGCTTTCCAAGCTCTTTCATTCTTCCGTGGTGATTCTTGACCAGTACGCCTACAAGGACTAGGCAAAGGATTTCAATCACTTGGCGCTCCTACGGATTTGCTCTTCTTCGTACCAGCGGTCAATGTCGAATCCGGATTCAGGCAGGATGTGGACTGTTCCTGTGTTTGCGTCCGTCATGAAGAGCGCTGACTCTCCATCCCAATAGTTCGGAGTTGGACTGATTTCGATGTTGCTGCTCATTGTGTAACTTCCTTCGTGATTAATGGCTTGGTTGTATGGTTTGGTTATTGGTTGGGGCTAAAGCCCCCCCAACCAAACCAACCATCCATCTACATACCCGGTTCTATGGTTATGTAGTGGTTGGGTTTATGGTTGCCAACCATAGAATCCCCTAGATCTAGGGGAACTAGAGGCCAATAGGCTTCTATGGTTGGGTTATGGTTGGATGCTTAGGAATTGATTGCAGGGTCTTCCGGAGCCACTGCAAAGGGAGCCAATCCAACCATAGAAGAGCGGCCTTGCTTGCTCTGAGTGAGGTAGTTGGAATACGTCATCCATTCAATTGCGTCTTTGAAGGCCTTGGTGTTCCTGTCGATGCCTACCGCTTCGGATAGTGCACGAACGGAGAGTTCACCGTTGGTGAGGGCATTCATGATGAGGCGCACGGTGTCGTCGGTCGGCCTCTTGGATGAGATCTCCGAATAGGCGGCAGCGGTCTTGTCCAGCGGAACACAGACAGCGCCCTCAGAGTCGAATCCCGGAATGTCGCGGTAGCCCTGAATGTGGTAACTGATGGAATCCTGGGGGACAGCGCGTCCCTTGACCTTCGTCCATTCGAGCTTGGCCTTACCGGACTTCTCGCCAATGCTCGTCAGCTTGGCCTGAGCATCGCACTTGCCCATCATTCCGGATGCGCCACGGGCCTTGTTGCCGTCGTGTCCGGTGTGGTGGACAACTACCGCCATGAATCCGGCAGTGTCGCCAAGGCGCTTGACCTCTCGGAGGACACCAACCATGTCAGTGTTGCTGTTCTCATCCACGCCGGGAGCAAGGTCAATCTGAGTATCGAAGACCACTAGAGAAGGGTTGAGATCCAGCTCGGCTACTTCATACAGGAGACGCGTCCATGAGTCCTTCGCCTCAACGTCGGACTTGCCGACGCCTAGGAACATGTGGTCTCCGTCGCCACCGTCAAGGAAGACCAGACCATCAAGACGGGAAGGGTCAATGTCTTTGTGGTACTTCAGCCATGCGTCCACGTGTACGGACAGGGCCGCGCCACCTTCAGCGGCCACGTAGACGGCTTCCTGAGGCTCGCCGCCATTGTTGAGCCTGTAGCCCTGCCAGTTGTCCAGACCGGCGCACCAGCTCATCACGAGATCCAGAACCACCAGCGTCTTGCCGGTGTAAGACGCTCCGAAGATCTGGAAAAGTCCTGAGCGGTGGATCTTGTCTTCTACAAGCCAGTCAATTTCAGGGGTCTTGAGCATGTCCGCTACGGACTTTAGGCGGTTGGTCTCTTTGAAGTCGTCAGTTCGGGCCTGATCTTCGGCAAGAAGCCTTGCTTGGGTCTCCGCGATCTTTGCGGCTGTTTCGGCTTGCTTGCGCTGTTCGGCTGCTTCGTCGCATAGGAGTTCGGGAACGAACTTTAGATATCCGCGCTCGTTCTTGACGTAGGACGGGAGTCCTTGAGCTGCTAGGTCGCGGCCTTCTTCCAAGCTGTCCACGGTCGGGATGCTTGTAAAGCCATTCATTTTCCACAGAGCTAGCGTGCCTGCTCTGGACTTGAATTGTTTGAGGTCTTCCATCAAAGACGCTCGGTGTTCCTCGCGGCTGGCAAAGCCCGTAGAGGCTAGGGAGTTAGTAGTTGCAGTTTCCATCTTGATTGAATCTTTCTAAGTGCTGAGTCCATTTGGTCTCTTTTCTTGGTCATTTGAGTTGAGCTGTATTTTTTCTTGGCTCTGCAAATCTGGTATAATAGATATGCAGGTAACCGGATTTCTATTCAGTTATTGATTCGTTGTTTCGTTGGTTCTTAACAACCTCTGGAAGGCCTCCCGTAGTCGTAGCGGGAGGCTTTTCCTATTTGCGTGCGTTCTCGCAACGGTCGGCAATCATCCGGTCAACCTTGGTCGCGTTGTCCCGGTAGTGGGCTTCTCCGTATTGGACCTTGTAGTCATCCGTTTCGCCCTTCACACACTTTGCGTACCGGGCATCAGCTTCACTTGGTCCCGCTGGCGTCTTGGCTGCACAGCCTGTCAGGAGCGCTCCGGCGATGAGTACCGCTGCAAGTCGTTTCATTGTTCTGCTTTCTCTAGTTCTTCGATTTCCGCTGTTAGTGCCGATATCTTAACTTGCCTCTTGGTCATCTCTTCAACGTGCATCCTTGTGATTCTGTCGAGAGATCGGATGGTGGCTGTTCGTGATTGACGGAGTAGTTCCAGTCGGCCTCTTTCGCGCCCTGCTCGTTTATCCATATTGCTTCCTTAGTGGTTGTTTCGTTCTTTGTCAATTATATATCAATTCTCAGAGGCCAAGTTGATGGAACCTGTTTTCTAATATGCCGATTCCGGGCTTTTTGTAAACTTCTATAGACTTAAGAAGTTTGCCGTTAACGTACGAAACCCCCGAATTCTCAAGGAATTCAGGGGTTTCAACGCGACATAGAGTCTATCATGGCGGACCCATTATCACCTAATCGGCCTCCACCGCAAGTTCGCAAGATCCAACGGGAAGTCACCGAAACATCCAAATCAGTCGCGGATGCGCTCCCAAGTGCGCGTATCGGCTCGATAGGTAACCCAATACCCGTCCTCTACGATGCTTGGCGTCATGTAGCGTCGTTCGCCGTTCTTCGGTTCTTCTTCGATGGTCTTTGACACTGTGTTCTCCTATCGTCTGGCCCGAGTTTTTCCCGGTGTTAATGAGACTACGCAAGGGGTTAATGTTCGCGCAGCAGTCCCAAGAGAATGCGTTACATTCTGGGATCGAATCCGCGCCATTGCTCGAAAAACCTATAGCGTGTCGCGGTAAAGCTGGCGTGTCGCTACATCCGGTGAGTCAGGAACGCGCCAGCTCACGCGGAATCATCACGATATTTGCGTTGTCCCAGCGTGCGCCCTTGCCAACGGCTTTCAGGGTGATGGTCTTCCACATGAGCGAGACCATGCGACGGCGCTTCTCAATGCTGAGCTTGTCCCAGTCGAAGACCATCTCAAGCTCGCCTTCCGGATTCATGCCCTCTTCCCCAATCTCCGGAAGTCGCACCAGTGAGACTTTCTCCAACTCTGCAATCTTGGACTCAATGTCCCTCAGGCGTGCCTCATGGCTTTGGCGGTACGGGCGTATCTCGCTCGGCTTCATGCGGTCCTCAGGATCGGCTGTTGCATCTTCCTCCAGCCAGTCAGCCCAAAACTTCAGCTCCGTTGCTCGCTTCTGTCTGAGGGTGCTGAGGGCCTGCTTGTCCACTTCCACGGCCTCAGGCTTGATCTCCAGGATTCTCTCAAGGGTCCGAAGAATCACGTAGTCATCCGTGGGGTAGAGCATCTTGGAGACATGCCCGTTGGTGCAACGGTAGATAGGGGATTCCTTGTAGCTTCCGTCCTTCTGCTTGCGGCGAGTCTTCCGCCCATACGCTTTGTCTTTGCAGACTTCACAGGTCAGAAGGCCACTGAGCAGATACTCATAGTCGGTCTGCTTGGGCTTCGGTCGGCCTTTGGTCTCAAGCCGCGCCACGAGAGAGCGCCACTGGTCTTCCTCTAAGACGGCTTCCCAATTGCCCTTGATGAGTTCATAGGTTTCCTTGTCCGGTTCGCCGTCCTTGCCCTTTATTACCTCCACGTTGTGTTTCCGGAGTCCAGCAAGGCGCGGATGCATCAGCGTGCGGCGTAGCGGTTGCCTCTGCCATTGGTCGCCAAACGTGGTTTTGAGGCCGCGCTCATTAAGCAGAGTCACACCAGCGGAAATGGTTCCGTCATTAATGATGCTGTCCGCGATTTCCTGAATGGCCACTGCCTCTTCCTTGACGAGCTTGCCCTCAAGCGTCAGACCGAACGGCCTACGTCCGCGCCAGTGGTGATGTCCTGCTTCTCTATCCTGCGCAAAGCGGGCTTTCTGGCGTGCGCTTCTCTTGTCTAGCTCGTCCTGAGCAAACGTGGTGAGGATTCGCGCCATGGTCCGGCCTGTGGGGGTGGCAAGGTCGATGTCACTGTCAGTCGTGGCAACCGTCAGTGAAGACTTCTCCACCAACTCGATGATGTGTTCGAGTTCCTTGGGTCTGCGCCATAGCCGGTCGAGCTTCCACGCTGCAATGGCGTCGATCTTCCCGGCTTCGAAGTCGGCAAGCATCTGTTGATACGCGGGACGCGGAACCTTGCCGGATGCCGAAACATCGTTGTCCAGATACTCTGTGCCAATTTCCCAGTTTCTGGCTTTGAGCATCTTATGGATGTCTTTGCGTTGGCGGTCAACGGCGTGGCCTTCGGACTCGGTACCTAAGCCCTTGTCCTTGGAGATGCGGAGGTATACAGCGGAAGTGGTCATAGTCCCATATGGTACCGCTAACTGGTTCAGCGTCCAGGCGTTCAGGCATCTCGCGGGGAATATTGGATGCAGCGTCAAGAAGGGCCAGCGGATCATCGTGGTCGGGAAACTCAGGTTGAGGCAATGGGAACACGACGGCAAGATCTACCACGTTGCAGAGATCGTCGCCGAGTCGGTGGGGCACGATCTCATGTGGGGCTCGGCGAACTTTATCCGGACCAGCAGTAGTACCAGCCCGCAGAGCACGCCCACGGCCGCTGAGATGGGGCCGGAGAACCCGTGGCCGTCGGCGGATGACGATGGCGAAGACGGCCCGCATGAGGACGAGGATGGCAGCGCCGCGGCCCAACGGGAAGTCATTCTTCCAGCCGGAGAAGGCGATGAGCCGGCTCTCGTTGATACTGACACCGGAGAACTTGTGGACGCGAGTGCCTGAAATCACGCTGGCGCCTGAAATCACGCTAGTGCCTGAAACACGGACGCCGCGGATATCCGTGGATGCCATACGGCGCAGCGGGTAGTGCACCGCATGGCAGAATGGCCGGGTGATGAGCAGGGGAATGCCGCGAAAACCATCAGGACGCCGCCACGCGGCCGCAGGCCCAGGTTTGCTGCTTGCGGTGCCGTTACTCATGGCCGGGCTAGTGGCGGGCTGCACGGCACCTGCTCCTGTGGTGTCTGGAAGCACGCCGGCTTCATCGCCTACCCCGTCGAGTACGGCCAGTGCCCCTCCCACGGCCACTTCCAGTGCTGGAAGCCCGTCGGCATCGGCATCGGCATCGCTCAGCCCGGGCACTGCCGCCCTGAAGCAGACCATGGAGTCCGTACTCAAAACCATCGCCTCCGGAACCCCCAAACCGGCACAAGATGCACTGCGATCGCAACTCGTTTCGGCCGGCGTTCCGGCCTCCGCCTTGGAGGTATCCGCGAGCAAGACGCCGACGGGCCTGGATGTCGACGCCATCGAGGCCGCGGCCAAACTGGACAAGGACTGCGTCATGGGCGAGATCAGGGACGGCCAGGTTTCAGTAGCAGTCCTGCCGGTGTTGGCCAGCGGCAAATGCTTCGTCGGGGATTCCCGCTAGCAGGGCCGAATGTGAGTTATGCCTTGCCACCCATTAGATTTAACGGCATGGCGGAATTCATTTATACGATGACCAAGGCTCGCAAGGCCGTTGGCGAAAAACTAATCCTGGACGATGTCAGCATGTCGTTCTTCCCTGGCGCGAAGATCGGCGTCGTTGGCCCGAACGGAGCCGGCAAATCCACGATCCTGAAGATCATGGCCGGCATCGACACACCGTCGAACGGCGAAGCGCGCCTCAGCCCCGGCTACTCCGTGGGCATCCTCCTGCAGGAGCCGCCCCTGAACGAGGAAAAGACCGTCCTGGGCAACGTCCAGGAAGGCGTGGGCGAGATTTACTCGAAGATCCAGCGCTTTAACGCGATCTCCGAGGAAATGGCCAACCCGGACGCCGACTACGACACCCTGCTGGAGGAAATGGGCCACCTTCAGGAAGCCATCGACGCCGCAGATGCGTGGGACATCGATTCCCAGCTCGAGCAGGCCATGGACGCACTCCGCTGCCCGCCGGGCGACTCCGACGTGACTGTCCTGTCCGGTGGTGAGCGCCGCCGCGTAGCCCTCTGCAAGCTCCTGCTGCAGAAGCCTGACCTCCTGCTCCTTGACGAGCCCACCAACCACTTGGACGCCGAAAGTGTCCTGTGGCTGGAGCAGCACCTCTCTTCCTACCCCGGTGCCGTCCTCGCCATCACTCACGACCGCTACTTTCTGGACCACGTCGCCGAGTGGATCTGTGAAGTGGACCGCGGCCGCCTTTACCCCTATGAAGGCAACTACTCCACGTACTTGGAGAAGAAGCGCGCCCGCCTCGAAATCCAGGGTAAGAAGGACGCCAAGCAGGCCAAGCGTCTCACCGAGGAACTCGAATGGGTCCGCTCCAACGCCAAGGGTCGCCAGACCAAGTCAAAGGCCCGTCTGGCCCGGTACGAGGAAATGGCAGCCGAGGCTGACCGCACCAGGAAGCTCGACTTCGAGGAAATCCAGATTCCGCCGGGACCGCGCCTGGGTGGCCTGGTTCTGGAAGCGAAGAACCTGCAGAAGGGCTTCGAGGACCGGACCCTGATCGACGGGCTTTCGTTCACACTGCCCCGTAACGGCATTGTTGGCGTCATCGGTCCTAACGGCGTCGGCAAGACCACCTTGTTCAAGACGATCGTCGGGCTGGAACCGCTGGACGGTGGCGACCTCAAGATCGGTGACTCGGTCAAGATCTCCTACGCCGATCAGAGCCGTGGCGGCATCGACCCCAACAAGACCCTGTGGGAGGTCGTTTCAGACGGCCTCGACTTCATCCAGGTCGGCCATGTGGAAATGCCGTCCCGGGCCTACGTGGCGGCCTTCGGGTTCAAGGGACCGGACCAGCAGAAGAAGGCCGGGGTGCTCTCCGGTGGTGAGCGTAACCGCCTGAACCTGGCACTGACCCTCAAGCAGGGTGGAAACCTCCTGCTTCTTGACGAGCCGACCAACGACCTCGATGTTGAAACCCTCAGCAGTCTTGAGAACGCCTTGCTCGAGTTCCCCGGCTGCGCCGTAGTGGTCTCGCACGATCGGTGGTTCCTCGACCGGGTTGCCACCCACATCCTGGCCTACGAAGGCGACGAGGAGAACCCGTCGAAGTGGTACTGGTTCGAGGGTAACTTCGAATCCTACGAAGAAAACAAGGTGGAACGCCTCGGTGCGGACGCTGCCAAGCCGCACCGTGTCACGCACCGCAAGCTGACCCGCGACTAAAGCGAATTTCACCACAGAAGGCCGGCGCCCCTGGATATTTCTCCCGGGGCGCCGGCCTTCTTTGCTGCGATGATCTTGGCCGCGTTTGGCAGCGTTCTGGCTGCGACGCAATCAACTACTGCGGGATCCGGAGCATACCCTCCTGCGCCACCGTGGCGACATGCTGGCCGTCCTGGCTGAAGATCTTGCCGGTGGCCAGTCCGCGGGCGCCTTGGGCGCTGGGGGACTCCTGCACGTAGAGCAGCCACTCGTCCACGCGGACGGGACGATGCCACCACATGGCGTGGTCAAGGCTCGCTACGCTCATGCCGGGCGTCATCCAGCTCAATCCGTTCTTGCGGAGCACCGATTCCAGGATGGTGTAGTCGCTCGCGTAGGCCAGGGCGGCCAGATGAAGGTTGGGATCGTCCGGCATCGGGCCAAAAGTCTTCATCCAGACGGCATTGCTGGCTACCCGGTCCTTGGGCGCTTCCACATAGAGTGCGGGGTCTACGTGGCGGACATCGAAGGGCCGCTCGAAGGACATGTGGCGGGCGAGCGGATGGTCGTACTTCTGCAGGAGTTCCGCGGTGCTTGGCAGCGTTTCGGGGTCCGGAATTCCGGCCGGCATGGAGGACTGGTGCTCCACGCCCTCCGCCTCGGTCTGGAAGGAAGCGATCATCGAGAGGATCGGTTGACCTTCCTGGTAGGCGTGCACCCGACGGGCGGAGAAGGAGCGTCCGTCGCGAAGCCGTTCAACGCTGAAAGTGATGGGCTGGTTGGCGTCTCCGGGACGGAGGAAATAGCCGTGCATGGAATGGACGGTTCGGTCCTCCTCCACAGTGCGCATACCGGCCACGAGCGACTGGGCGAGCACCTGCCCGCCGAACACGCGGTGGCGCGGCTGTTTCTGGGACGGCCCGAGGAAGATGTCCTCGGCTGTCCTCGCGCCGTCGAAATCGGCTAGGGACAACAGCTCGATGAGGGTGGATGTGGGGTCCTCAAGGGCAACCTGATGTTCCAGGCCGGCGTGCGCGTCAGTCATGGTTCGACTCTAGACGCCACCCTGACCCCTCTCAACCGCGGACATGCCGGTAAAGTCGATGATGTGTCCGATGTATTGACCCAGTCCTTCCATTTCGTCGATCCTCGTGATCTGGCGGATCTCCGCACTTATGTCACGCGTGCCAAGAGCATCGACGATGGCGCCATACGGCTGCAGGCTTCCGGGCGCGTCCTGGCTGCATATGTGTGCGTCCTGAGGCCGCGCCTCCTGGGCGAAGCGACCCCCACCATTCTCGGGCTACGGACCATCGCCCTCGCCGATGACGCGCATTCCGACGTCACCGTGACTCTGTCCTCGGTCCTGGACCGCTTGGCGCGTTCCGGCGCCGACGACGTCGAGCTTCCGATCCCGCCGTCGACCGTTTCCGAATCGTGGGCGGGAGTCGGGGCGCCCCGCAGCGGCTGGGAGCCGCTGGGTTCAGTGCCCGACGCCGAACTCAGGTCTGTCGCGAATGCCGGCATTGCCGAGGTGGCCGGGATTGTTCCGGAACAGCCTGGCGCATTGATCGTCAACAATGCCAGGGCAGCGGTGTGGGGACGGGAGATTCCGGGACTCAGCGGCGTGCCCGCAGGCGCGGCGTTCGCGGCCTTGGCGCTC
Source organism: Arthrobacter sp. B2a2-09 (assembly GCF_027587375.1). Taxonomy (GTDB): domain Bacteria; phylum Actinomycetota; class Actinomycetes; order Actinomycetales; family Micrococcaceae; genus Arthrobacter. The sequence continues at coordinate 63,108 of NZ_JAMXIC010000019.1, read as the reverse complement.
GGTTTCCTTGGCGATGGGGAACACCGACTCTTCCGCAACGGCCGCTGGTTCCGGCTCAGCGGGAGCCGGGGTCACATCCTGGCACGATCCGGATCAGGCCTGGGCTTCCAATCCCGCTGAGATTGGGGCAGGCCCTTTCGTGTCGCGTTCCGCGCCACGTAGGGACCCTGCTGCCCCACTCTAGGCGGGTACAGCCCTAAGCGCCTACGCCCTCAGGGCTGCTGGACCGACGGGCTGTTGACCATCGTGAGCGCGGCCCGCTCCATGTAGTCCCACAGCGTACCTTCGTGAAGCGGCGACAAGTCGAGCGAATCCACTGCCGCGCGCATGTGGAAGAGCCAGCGTTCCTTGGCTTCGGGTGTCACCTGGAACGGCATGTGCCGCATCCTCAGGCGGGGGTGCCCGCGTTCCTCGCTGTAAGTGCCCGGACCGCCCCAATACTGCTCAAGAAACATGAGGAACCGTCGCTTTGCCGGGGCGAGGTCTTGTTCTGGGTACATGGGCCGGAGCAATGGATCTCCGGCGACGCCGTCGTAGAAGACATCGATGAGTTTCGCGAAAGTCTCGTGGCCGCCGACGGCTTCATAGAAGCTGTCGGTGTAGGCAGGCTGGCTGAACGGATCGTTTTGCATCAACTGCCGCCGTTCGGCCGGTTGCGGTGCTGCGGATTCCTGCTGGCTGCTCATGTCACTCACCTGCTTTCTGCTCTTTGATCTTGACGGCGTCCTTTGAAGCTTGCGGCGCCCCGGCTGCAGCGGATTCGGCAGGCGCAGTACCGGGAGGTGCGAGCGGAACGTCCTCCGATGCGGCTGGTTCCTGTGGCACGTAGTCGCCTTGCGAGCGGTTGCCCACCCTCAGGATTTCTCCGTTGCGCAGATACCAGATGGCGCCGTCTTCGGCCCGGAGCCGGGTGATCCGGAGGCCTACCGATTCAACGGTGCCAATCACTTCAGTGGTCACGATCACATCGCCGATCCCGAATTGGTCCTCGATGGTGATGAAGATGCCGGAAAGGAAATCGCGGATGAGTTGTTGGGCGCCGAAGCCAATGGCCACACCCAAAATACCGACGCTCGTGAGCAGCGGTGCAATATCCACATTCAGGTATTTGAGGACGTAGATGATGACGATGACCACCACCACCACGCTCAGAACGCTTGTCAGCAGCGAGCCGATGGTGTGGGCGCGTTGGGCGCGCCGTTCATGGTCGAGCGCCCGGAAGGCCGGCTGGACCCACCTGAAATGCGCTTTCTTGAAGAAGCTGGTGCCCTCTGCCACGCTGCGGGTAATACGCAGGATGATGAACCGGGCCACAACCCAGACCACCAACCCAATGCCCAGCGTCACGAAGATTGACGCGAAATCGATCTTGGCTGCATCGGCCACGATGTTGTCGGTCGACGAGGCGACGTTCATTTGCGGGAATGCTCCTCACGGGATCCAATTGTTCGCCGGGCCCTTTTTCGCCGGGCGCTGAACACTCTGTCCACGGTCAACCCTATCGCCGTAGCGTGGCCGCATGCGCATCCTGATTCTTGGCGGAACGGCCTTCTTGTCATCCGAAATCGCGCGGCAAGCCGTCGCGGCCGGCCATGAGGTCACGTGCTTGGCGCGCGGCACAACCGTCCAACCGCCCGACGGCGCCACCTGGGTCCGCGCCGACCGCGCCGAAGGATCAAACGCCTATGCTGAGCTGAGCGGCGCCTGGGACGCGGTGGTGGACGTGTCGCGCGATCCGGAACACGCCCGGCAGGCCATGGAAGAGCTGGTTTTGCGCGCAGCCCATTGGACATTCGTGTCGAGTTGTTCTGTTTACGCGGACCATTCAACCCCGGGAGCGGACGAGGACGCAAAGTTGCTGGCGCCGTTGCCTCTTGGCGCTGCCGCTACCCCCGAAAGCTATGGTGAGTCAAAGTCCGCGATCGAACAGTTGACCATGGACATGGCCGGGGCGAAGGCTCATATTGTCCGGGCCGGGCTCATCGGAGGGCCTGGAGATTCGTCCGACCGGTACGGATATTGGCCGGCCCGATTCGCAGCTTCCCAGGATCCCGTCCTCCTGCCGGACATCCAGGACCGTCCCACACAAGTCATCGATGTTCGGGATCTCGCCGCCTGGATACTCACCGCCGCCGAGCGAGGGTTGACGGGTACCTTCAATGCCACGGGGACAGTGGTTCCCTTCGGTGAATACATCGAAGAGTCACGGCACGCCGCCGGAGTGCGCGCGGAGACCGGGGTGTTTGGGGAGACGGTGGTGGCGGACGAGGAATGGCTGGTGGACCACGAGGTCCGGTACTGGTCCGGTCCCGAGTCCCTGCCACTTTGGCTACCGCCCGGCCACGAAGGCTTTTCGGCGCGTTCGAACGCCGCGGCGCGCGCCCGCGGCCTGGCTTTGCGTCCCTGGCGGGAAACCGTGCGGGATACCTTGGTGGACGAACGCGTCCGCGGCTTGGGCAGGGAACGCAAGGCCGGCCTGACTCCGATAAGGGAACAGCAGCTGCTCGAAGAATTACGGGAGCTATCGAAGCCCGCTGGGAAGGCGCGTCGGGAGACTTAGCTAGCGGCCGCCGTCGTGCTCGGCTCGTGCAGAACGGGAAAATTGACGCTCCGGGCGATAAAGCACACCTCGTTCGCCTCATGGTGCAATTCGTCCACGAGGGAAATATGCGCCGGGTCGGCAACCGTGACTTGCGGCTTCAAGGTGACGTTTTCGAACTGGCCGCTGCCGTCGCGATTGAGCCTCATCATGCCCTCGGCGTGGTCTACATAGTCTGTGACCACCACTCCGTGTTTGACCGCGACATGCAGGAAAGACAGCATGTGGCACTGGGACAGGGCAGTGAGGAGCAGTTGCTCGGGGTTGTACCGGCTGCGGTCGCCATGGAAGGTGGGGTCCGAGGATCCCCTCAGGACGGGCAGGCCGGGGATCTCGACGTCGTGGTCCCTGGCATAGCCACGGTAGGAGGAAGTCCCGGTGCCCAGATTTCCGGTCCAGCGCACGGTCAGGGAGTAGTGGTGTTCGTCCAGGCTCATGCGGAAAGTCTAGCGGCGGTGCTTTCGCGGGCGGCACACGGAAAGGCCCCGGTTCCATTGAAACGGAACCGGGGCCTGACGGTGATTTACCCGACGGTGCTTAGGCGTCTGCCGCGCGGGCCTTCAGGGCACGGGCAACGCCGTCGCGGTTTTCGAGCATCATGCGCCGCAAGGCGTTGCTGGCCGCCGGCAGTTCAGCCAGGAACTTATCTGTGCGGTCCACCGTGGCCTCTGTGGTCAACTGCGCCGGGTAGAGTCCGACGACGATTTGCTGGGCCAGCGCGAAGGTGCGGTTGGCGACAATCTCAGGGACGGCCTCAAAGTACTTTTCGGCGTACGGTTCCAACAGGGACGTGTCCAGCACCCGTGTGAAGCCCGCTACGGCGGAGCTTTGAATGGCGTTGGAAAGCTCGCCTGTCACGACGATCTTGTTCCATGCATCGGCTTTGGCTTCTGGCGTGGGAAGGGCTGCCGTCGCCAAGGCGGCAGCGTTCTGGCCATTGGCCGTGTGGTCGCGCTCCAGTTCTGCGTCGATCCGGTCCTGACCCTGGCGCCCGCCCACCACCAGCGAGGCGAGGAGTTCCCAACGCAAGTCCTGGTCAACTGTGAGGCCATCCACGACGGTGCTGCCGTCCAGGACAGCCTGGACGGTGTCCAGCTGCGAGATGCTCCCGGCAAGCAACGCGAAAGACTTCACGAATTGGAGCTGGGCGTCCGATCCGGCAGCCGCGGTGGACGAGAGTTCCCACAGCCTGTCAGCGGCGGCCACCATGGCGGCATCCTTATGCTCCGCTGCGACGTAGTACGTCAGGGTGGTGGCCAGCTGGCGGAGCTGGGTCAGGATCACGGAGGAATCGGTCTCGGACGCGATATTTGCCAGGATCAGATCGACGTAGCCACGGGCCGGAGTTTCGCCGTCGCGGGCCGCATCCCACGCCGAACCCCACACGAGGGTCCGGGGCAGGCTACCGGCGAAGTCCTTCAAATGGGCCTTCGCAGTGGCCAGAGACGCGGGATCGAGGCGGACCTTCGCGTAGGCGAGGTCGTCGTCGTTGAGCAGGACCAGGTCCGGGCGAGCCAGTCCGGCAAGGGCGGGGACATCGGTCCGCGGGCCATCGACGTCCAGCTCCTCCCTGTGGGTCCGCTCAAGTTTGCCTTCGGCTGAGAGGCGGTAGAACCCGACGGCGAGGCGGTGCGGCCGCAGGGTGGGCTGCTCCTCGATAGCCGTCTGCACGATCGCAAAAGACGTGATGGTGCCGTCCGCGTCGACCTCGAGCTCGGGGGAGAGGGTATTGACGCCGGCAGTCTCGAGCCAGAGCTTGCCCCACTGGTCCAAGTCGCGGCCGCTGGCAGCTTCGAGTTCCTTCATGAGGTCCACCAGTTCGGTGTTCTGCCACGCGTGCTTCTGGAAGTATTCGCGGACGCCGGCCATGAACTGTTCCGGCCCCACCCATGCAACCAACTGCCGCAGCACCGAAGCTCCCTTGGCGTAGGTGATGCCATCGAAGTTGACCTCGACGTCCTGGAGATCGTTGATCTCGGCGAAAATCGGGTGCGTCGTGGGCAACTGGTCCTGCCGGTACGCCCAGGATTTCTCCACGGACGCAAAGGTGGTCCAGGCACGGTCAAATTCGGTGTTTTCGACCGCGGCCAGGTGGGACATGTACTCGGCAAAGGACTCGTTGAGCCAGAGGTCGTTCCACCAGCGCATCGTGACGAGGTCGCCGAACCACATGTGGGCCAGTTCGTGCAGCACGGTGATGGCGCGGCGTTCGATCTGGGCGTCGGTGACCTTGCCGCGGAAGACGTAGCCTTCGAGGATGGTCACCGCGCCGGCGTTTTCCATGGCGCCGGCATTGAACTCGGGAACGAACAGTTGGTCGTACTTCTCGAAGGGATACGGGAAGCCGAACTGGGCCTCGAAGAACTCAAAGCCCTGGCGGGTCAGCTCGAAGATGTTGTCGGCGTCCAGGTACTGCATGAGGGATTTGCGGGCGAACACACCGAGCGGGATGACGCGGCCATCGGAGCTCGTGACCTTGCTGCGGACCGATTGGTACGGTCCCGCGATCAAAGCAGTGACGTAGGAAGAGATGCGGGGAGTGGGGGCGAAATGCCAGACGGAGCGCGCACCGCCGTCGTCCCCGGGGGTGGTTTCCGCTGGTACCGGAGTGGGTGAATTGGAGATCAGGTCCCAGTGCGAGGGCGCAGTGACCGTGAAAGTGAATGCCGCCTTCAGGTCCGGCTGCTCGAACACGGCGAACATGCGGCGGGAATCGGGCACCTCGAACTGTGTGTACAGGTAGGCCTCGTTATCCACCGGGTCCACGAAACGGTGCAGGCCCTCACCGGTGTTCATGTAGGGGGCATCGGCAACTACCGTGAGTTCGTTCTCCGCGGCGAGCTCCGGCAGTTGGATGCGGACGCCGTCGGACACCACCGCCGGATCAAGTTCGGTGCCGTTCAGCGTCACGCTGTGCACGGTCTCCGTGATCGCGTCGATAAAGCTCGAGGAACCCTCGACGGCGGAGAACTTCACCACCGTGGTGGAGCCGAAGACCGTGGCGCCCTTGGTCAAATCGAGGGTGACGTCATACGAGGTCACGGTGAGCAATTCTGCGCGCTGCCCGGCTTCGGCGCGCGTCAGGTTCAGGCCTGGCAAGGTTTGCCTCCAAGAATGGTTTCGAGAAGCCGGTTGGTTTCAGCCAGCTCCGGCGCTGTGAAGTCATTCTTTCACTTGATCCCGGCTTGGCAAGGAAGCTCGATCACAGTGTCGCCGGCGCGGGGTAGCGTTGGAAATATGGGAAGGATGCGCGACTCGTTGGACCTCCGGGCACTCCGCTTTGCGGTGGCGTTTCCGCTGCTGCTGGCCGGCGCGTTTGCTGTGTGCGCACTCATGCTGCGCAACAACCTTCCGGATCCTGTCGCCATCGCGTGGAACGCCGACGGCGGAATCAGCTTTGCGCCGTTCCTGGCCTACGTTTTCGGCGGAGGGGGGTTTCTGGTCGTCGCGGGTTGGCTGGTGTTCATCCAGGCTGTTCCCCTTGCCCGGCCCGTGATGATGCGCCGGGTCATGATGGGCATGGGCCTTATGGTGACCCTCTTCATCACCGCCGTGCTGGCCGCCGGCCTCGTGGGGCAAACCGGCCTCGCGGACGCCCGCAGCTCGCACGTGGATCCCACAGTCCTCGCGTTGGGCGCGGGTGCGGCGTTGCCCCTGGGCGTGGTCATGATGATGGCGTTCAAGCCTGACCCGCATTGGACACCGGAAGACGACGCCGCCCTCGAGGCCGAAAGGATCCTGACGGAAGACCCCGGCCTGGCGGAGGATTCCATGTTGCTGTGGGTCCACGCGCGGAGTTCGGTGTTCGTGATGATCTGCGTGGCCACTTTGTTCCCCGCCCTGTTGATCGCGATTGCGCTCCCGTGGTTGGGCGCATTGTTGGCGGTGGCCGCCGTCATTGGAGCGTGTTTCCTCTTCGTCCGGGTCCGAGCGGACAGGGGAGGGGTGCAGGTCTTTGTTGCGGGCGTTCTGCGGGTCCTCACGGTGCCTGCGGTGGATATCGCAGGCGCGGCCGCGCAGGAAGTCAGGGCAGCCGACTTCGGCGGCTGGGGACTCCGGCACCACGGAGGAGCCACGGCCATGCTCGTGAGCAGCGGTCCCGCCGTCGTTGTCCGCGAGGTCAGCGGCCACAGGGTGGCGTTCAGCGCCGGCACCTCGGCCACGGCGGACCGGCTCGCAGGAATCCTGAACCGTGTCGCGGCGCGTGCGCAGCGCGGCGAGCAGCCTCCGGCCCCCTGAGCGCCGGAAGGTCGTCCGGCCTGTTGGTTTCGTCTTAAGAGGTGAGCCGGGGTCCGATCCTAGTAACCTAGAACCGCATCCCTCACCGCCGCGCCCGGCTTTACCGCGTTCGCGCGCCAGACTGAATGGACTTCCTGTGACCACACCCCGCGTCCACATCGCTACGGACCACGCCGGCATGGAGCTCAGCGCCCACCTCGTAAGCCACTTGACTGCCAAAGGCTACGACGTCGTTGACCACGGCCCCACGGTGTACGACGCCCTTGATGACTACCCTTCGTTCTGCATCAACGCGGCCGCTGCCGTGGTCGCCGACCAGGAGGCTGGCGTTCACGCATTGGGCATCGTCCTGGGCGGATCCGGCAATGGTGAGCAGATTGCCGCGAACAAGGTCAAGGGTGTCCGGGCCGCACTGGCCTGGAACCTCTCCACGGCAAAACTTGCCCGCGAGCACAACGACGCCAACGTGGTTGCCGTCGGCGGCCGCCAGCACACTGTCGAGGAAGCCACCGAACTGATTGAGGCCTTCCTGGCGGAACCGTTCAGCGAGGACGAACGCCACGTGCGCCGCATCGGAAAAATCGCCACGTATGAGAACACCGGCGAAATCGTTGCATAGTGCCTGAAGGGCATTCCATCCATCGCCTGGCACGTCAGTTCCAGGATGTTTTTGCCGGCCAAGTGCTGGAGGTCTGCAGCCCCCAAGGCCGTTTCACCGCGGGTGCAGCGCTTTTGGACTGCCACGAGTTGCTCGAAGCGACGGCACACGGCAAGCAGCTCTTCCTCCGTTTTGACCACGGGGTGCTTCTGCATGTCCATCTGGGTCTCTACGGTGCGTGGAATTTCGGTGGCGATGAATCTTTCCGCGGGGCCTCGAGCATCGGGGCGCCGCGGCGGATCGGCGAACGCGAGACCTTTTCACAAGGCACAGAGCAGGATGCCGGGCCGGATGCAGGTCTCGGCGCAGGGAGCCCCGGAAGTAGCTACACAGGTCCGCCCGAGCCGGTGGGTGCAGTCCGTGTGCGCCTTGTTTCAGCGAACGGCTGGGCAGACCTGAGGGGAGCCACTACCTGCGCAGCGATCACCGAGGCAGAGGCCGCGTCCGTCCTGGCGCGCTTAGGTCCCGATCCCCTGCACAACCGCCCCGGCGACCGCGAGGAGTTCATTCGCCGCTTGCTGCGCCGTAAGACCGCCGTCGGGCTCCTGCTCATGGACCAATCGGTGGTGGCCGGGATCGGCAACATCTATCGCGCGGAGGTGCTGTTCCGCCAGCGCGTTGATCCGTGGACTCCGGGTAGCTCCCTGGACGCCGAAACCGCCGGACGCCTGTGGGATGACACCGTGGCGGCCATGTCGGACGGCGTCCGTGACGGGCGGATTGTTACGACCCCGGCGGCTTTGTGGAGCGACAGGAACGCCGGAGCGCTCGACGGCGAGGCGCACTTTGTCTACAAGCGGCAGGGACAGCCGTGCCGGCGATGCGGCGAAGTGGTGGGGATGGCCGAGATCGGTGCGCGCAAACTCTATTGGTGCCCGGGCTGCCAGAGCTAAAGTCCGGCGCAGGCGGGTGCGCACACCCGGAAACAGCGGGTGCAAACACACGGAAACACGAAGGGCCCCTCACCGAGGGGCCCTTCGTTCTTTGGAGGGGACGACGGGAATCGAACCCGCGTAATCAGTTTGGAAGACTGAGGCTTTACCATTAAGCTACGTCCCCGGGCAAGACTGCATGCACCTCTAGAGTGTTCCGCGCATCTTTCCGGTGGCTGTTGAAGCCGGATACAACTAAACCTAATTCAGGGGCCAAGTGTCAAATGTGCATTCTCCGCCGAGATGCCCGTAGACTGTCCTGTGCATTCACGGGGTGTAGCTCAGCTTGGCTAGAGCGCCTGCTTTGGGAGCAGGAAGTCGCAGGTTCAAATCCTGTCACCCCGACTCTGTGTGCCTGTCCCGATCCGGGACGCGGCAGAACCCCATCCCACAAAACCAGGAGTACTTAGACTGTGAAGAGCGCTGTCGAGAACCTCACCGCCACGCGGGTCAAGCTCAACGTTGAGGTTCCCTTTGAGGAACTGAAGCCGAGCATCGATGCCGCTTACAAGACCGTTGCTTCGCAGATCCAGGTTCCCGGGTTCCGCAAGGGCAAGGTTCCCTCCAAGCTGGTTGACCAGCGCGTTGGCCGCGGCTACGTCTTGGAGACCGCCATCAACGACGGCCTCAATGGCTGGTACCAGGCTGCCGTCCAGGAAGCCGGCCTCCGCCCGCTGAGCCGTCCCGAGGTTGAGATCACCGAGGTTCCGGACCCGTCCTCGACCGACGGTGAGCTGAAGTTCCAGGTCGAGATCGACGTCCGTCCCGAGGTTGAGCTGCCTGACTACGCCGGCATCAAGGTCGAGGTTGCCGCAGCCGATTCCTCCGACGCCGACGTCGACAAGGCCTTGGACGAGCTGCGCGGCCGCTTCGGCACCCTGAAGTCCGTAGACCGCCCGGCTGCCGATGGTGACTTCCTGACCATCGACATCACCGCCACGATCGACGGCGCCGAGATCGATTCCGCCACCGGCCTGTCCTACCAGGTTGGCGCAGGCACCATGCTTGAGGGTCTCGACGAGGCCGTCACCGGCCTTTCTGCCGAAGAAGAAGCAATCTTCGACACCACGCTGGTTGGCGGCGAGCACGCCGGCGAGGCAGCCCAGGTCAAGGTTGTTGTCAAGACCGTCAAGGAGCGCGAGCTTCCTGAGGCCAACGACGACTTCGCCCAGTTGGCATCCGAGTTCGACACCCTTGCCGAACTGCGTGAAGACCTTGCCAAGCAGGCCGCTGAGTCCAAGGTAGTCGGCCAGGGCGTCGAAGCCCGCGACAAGGTCCTGGACAAGCTCGTTGAGCTCATCGAGGTTCCGGTTCCGGACTCCGTGGTCGAAGAGCAGCTCGAAGCACACTTCAACCCGGAGAACGCCCACGGTGAAGGCGAGCACGACACCGAGGAGCACCGCGCCGAGGTCAAGGCCAACACCGCCCGCGCCTTCCAGAACGAGATCATCCTTGACGCCATTGCCGACAAGGAAGAAGTGAGCGTCAGCCAGAACGAGCTGATCGACTACATTGTCACCACGGCAAGCCAGTACGGCATGGATCCGAACCAGTTCGCTCAGATCATCGATCAGAGCGGCCAGGTTCCCATGATGGTTTCCGAGGTACGTCGCCGTAAGGCTCTCGCAGTTGTCCTCGGCCAGGCCGAGGTTGTCGACTCCGAGGGCAACAAGGTTGACCTGAGCGACTTCGTTCGCCCCGCTGGCGAAGAGGTCTCCGTCGAGGAAGCCGAAGAAGCAGCTGTTGTTCCGACCGACGACCCCGCTGCAGTGAAGTTCTAGTTTCAACTCTCGCCGCCCCCGGATCCTAGATCCGGGGGCGGCTTGGTTTAAGCCCGGGGAGCATGGAAAGCGCGCCCTTCCGCAATCGTGCGCCGTCAGCGAACAGTGCGATTTGGGAGAACAAATCGCCGTGGAAAACGGTTAGTGTCCAAGTAGTGAAGATCAGGGATGGCAAGTTCAGCAATGGCCCTGTCACCAGCGAGAGGTAAGTACTTATGTCACAGCACGCAGAGACGCCCAGGATGGCAACCGTCGATCCCGCGGCCCAGGACAACTACATCTACAACCGCCTGCTGAAAGAGCGCATCATCTGGCTCGGATCCGAAGTCCGTGATGAGAACGCCAACGCGATCTGCTCCCAGCTCCTCCTCCTCTCGGCTGAAGACCCGGAGAAGGACATCTACCTGTACATCAACTCTCCTGGCGGCTCCGTGACTGCCGGCATGGCCATTTACGACACCATGCAGTTCATCCCGAACGACGTCGTGACGGTTGCCACCGGGCTCGCGGCCTCCATGGGTCAGTTCCTTCTTTCCTCGGGCACCAAGGGCAAGCGCTACGCCACCCCCAACGCCCGCATCCTGATGCACCAGCCTTCCGGCGGCATCGGCGGAACAGCGTCGGACATCAAGATCCAGGCCGAGCTGATCCTTCACATGAAGAAGGTCATGGCCGAGCTGACGGCCGAACAGACCGGACAGACCGTGGACACCATCCTCAAGGACAACGACCGCGACAAGTGGTTCACGGCCGTCGACGCTCTCGAGTACGGCTTCTTCGACAAGATCGCCGCACACGCAGGCTCGGTTGCCGGCGGTGGCGGAACGGCCAATGCTTCGAATTCCGAGAATTCCGAGAAGTAACCGGCACCAAGAAACATTCAGATCAGGAGCAATAAAATGAACTACAACTTTGGATGGTCTGCCGGTAATCTCCCGTCCAGCCGCTACGTCCTCCCGCAATTCGAAGAGCGCACGCCTTACGGCTTCAAGCGCCAGGACCCGTACACGAAGCTCTTCGAGGACCGCATCATCTTCCTCGGCGTGCAGGTTGACGACGCTTCAGCTGACGACATCATGGCCCAGCTGTTGGTGCTCGAGTCCACGGACCCGGACCGCGACATTACGTTGTACATCAACTCCCCGGGCGGTTCGTTCACGGCCATGACGGCTATCTACGACACGATGCAGTACATCCGTCCGGAGATCCAGACCGTTTGCCTGGGGCAGGCCGCCAGCGCCGCAGCAGTGCTGCTCGCCGCCGGTACTCCCGGTAAGCGCCTCGCCCTGCCGAACGCCCGCGTCTTGATCCACCAGCCGGCTCTGTCCGGCGGACAGGGTGGACAGGCTTCGGACCTCGAGATCCAGGCGGCTGAAGTCATGCGGATGCGCACGTGGCTCGAGGACACGCTGGCCCACCACTCGGGTCGCACCTCGGAACAGGTCAACAATGACATCGAGCGCGACAAGATCCTCACCGCTGCCGAGGCAATGAACTACGGATTGATCGACCAGGTGCTCGATTCCCGCAAGATCAAGCCCCAGGCGATCGCCAGGTAACTGGCCAAAACTCGACGCCGGTGCGGTTCAGGAAATATGGACCGCATCGGCGTTCTGTTTCAACCCAAGCAGCCCATTGTGTCCTACAGTGGAAGTTGTCATGGTGGCGCCCCCGCTGCGATCTTCCGATCTTGGCGGATAGGTACGGGGCTGCACCACCCGCATGAAATGAAGGGATTCCCACATGGCTCGGATTGGCGAGAGCACGGATCTGCTGAAGTGTTCTTTCTGCGGAAAGAGCCAGAAGCAGGTTCGGAAGCTGATTGCCGGGCCCGGCGTGTACATCTGCGACGAGTGCATCGAACTCTGCAACGAGATCATCGAAGAGGAACTCGCGGAAGTGTCGGATCTTGGCAGCTTCGAGTTGCCCAAGCCGCGGGAGATCTTCGATTTCCTCCAGGAGTACGTCATTGGCCAGGAGCCCGCGAAACGTTCCCTTGCCGTCGCCGTCTACAACCACTACAAGCGCATCCAGGCGGGCCACGCGCCGAAGACCGGCCTGGGCGAAGGCGGACACCACGAAGACGTGGAGATCGCCAAATCCAACATCCTGCTGATTGGCCCCACCGGTTGCGGCAAGACCTACCTGGCGCAAACCCTGGCCCGCCGCCTGAACGTACCCTTCGCCGTAGCGGATGCCACGGCCCTGACTGAGGCCGGGTACGTCGGCGAAGACGTCGAAAACATCCTGCTGAAGCTCATCCAGGCCGCAGACTACGACGTCAAGAAGGCCGAACAAGGCATCATCTACATCGACGAGATCGACAAGATTTCGCGCAAGAGCGAGAACCCGTCCATCACGCGCGACGTCTCCGGCGAAGGCGTGCAGCAGGCACTCTTGAAGATCCTCGAAGGCACAGTGGCCTCGGTTCCGCCGCAAGGCGGACGTAAACACCCGCATCAGGAATTCATCCAGATCGACACCACCAACGTGCTATTCATCGTGGCCGGAGCTTTCGCCGGGCTGGAGGACATCATTGGATCGCGGTCGGGCCGCAAGGGCATTGGATTCGGCGCCCCGCTCAACGAGGTCAAGGGCAACGCGGACAGCTACGGCGAGGTGATGCCGGAGGATCTGCTCAAGTTCGGTCTGATCCCCGAATTCATTGGACGCCTGCCTGTGATCACCACCGTGTCCAACCTTGACCGTTCCGCGCTCATCCAAATTCTCTCCAAGCCCAAGAACGCCCTGATCAAGCAATACCAGAAGATGTTCCAGCTGGACGGCGTGGAACTTTTGTTCGACGACGACGCCCTTGACTCGATTGCGGACCAAGCCCTTGAACGCGGCACCGGAGCCCGCGGCCTGCGCGCCATCATGGAGGAAGTGCTGCTGCCGGTCATGTTCGACCTGCCCAGCAGGGACGACATCGCCAGCGTCGTCATCACTGCCGACGCCGTGGCCAAGAAGGGCCAGCCCACCATGATCGCGCACGAGGTTGTTGCGAAGCGTCGGAATAAGTCCGCCTAGCCTGGAGTTGGAATCATTGGTGCCGGACACCCTTTCGTCCGGCCAGCCGCGCCCCCTTCGTCCTATCCGAGGAGTTCCCTGTGCCCGAGCAGACCGCCAACAAGGTTGATTTCTGGTTCGATCCCATGTGCCCTTTTGCCTGGGTGACATCCCGCTGGATCGGTGAAGTGGAAGACGTCCGCGGCATCGAGACCAACTGGAACGTCATGAGCCTCTCTGTCCTCAACGAAGGCCGCGAGCTGCCTGCTGAATACACCGAGAAAATGAAGCTGGGCTGGGGACCCGTCCGCGTTATCATTGCCGCCCGGGAGTTGCACGGAGACAGCTACGTCAAGCCGTTGTACGACGCGATGGGTACCCTGATCCACCACGAAGGCATCAAGGATTTCGCCGAGGTCATCTCCAAGGCACTGGCTGAAACCGGCCTGCCTGCCGAGTTGGCCCGCTTTGCCGATTCCGAGGAATTCGATATCCAGTTGCGTGCCAGCCACGAAGCGGGGATCTCCCGGGTGGGCCAGGACGTCGGCACCCCGGTGGTCGCCGTCAACGGCACTGCCTTCTTTGGACCCGTCCTGACCCGTATTCCCCGCGGCGAAGAAGCAGGCCGGATCTGGGATGCCACGGTCACGCTGGCTGGCTACCCGCACTTCTTCGAGCTCAAGCGCAGCCGCACGGAAAGCCCCGAATTCAACTAGCCCGAGCCGTGGCGGCTCTTTGAGCCGCGGGCACAGCTATTTCAGGAACCGCGACGTTCTCCGGTCCGCCAGGATCTTTCCATTTGTCTGGCAGCCAGGGCAGTACTGCAACGCGGTGTCGGCAAAGGACACCTCGCGGATGGTGGTCCCGCACACGGGGCAGGGCTGTCCCGCCCTGCCATGGACCCGCATGGTGTTCCGCTTCGTGTCCTTGAGTTCGCTTGAGGCTTTCCCAACGGCGGCGGCCACGGCCGCACCCAGGACACTTTCGATGGACTCATAAAGGACTCGGGTTGTGTCCTTGTCCAGCGACTTGGCGATCGCGAACGGTGAAATCCTGGCGGCGTGAAGGATCTCGTCGCTGTAGGCGTTGCCGATGCCCGCGATGACGCTTTGGCTCCGGAGGAGTCCCTTGATCTGGTGCGAGCTACCGGCGAGGATTCCGGCCAGGGTTTCCGCCGTGAATGCAGGGCTCAGTGGGTCCGGGCCGAGTGTCGCGATCCCGGGAACGTCCAAGGGGCTGTGCACCACGTATACGGCCAGGCTTTTCTTCGTTCCGGCCTCCGTCAGGTCCACACCGACGTGCGTTGAGCCGTCGCTCTTGGTGAAGCCGAGCCTCGCGGCAATATTGCTGCCGCCCATCCGCAGCTGGGTCTGCGATGGCTGCTCCGTGTAGCGCAGCCAGCCGGCCTTGGCGAGGTGGAAGATGAAGTGGATGCCCTCGGCGTCGAGGCTGACGAACTTTCCGAAGCGTTCCACGCCGAGGATTTTCCGACCCTCCAGGGCCAAGTAGGGCGGATCGGCCGTCTTCAGCACGGCAAAAGAGGTGATCTGAATCTTCGTCAGTTCGGCACCGAGGAGATTCCTGCCCAGGAAGGCAGTCAGCCCGGCCACTTCGGGAAGTTCTGGCATAGCAACACTGTGCCACAAAGCACCCAACCCCAGAACCCCGGAGACTCGCCACGAAGCCCGCGAATTACATGCCAGTAGTTCCCGAAGAGGGCTTGTGCTGGCTGGGGTGCGGGTCAAGAATAGAACTTACCCACTTCGAAAGAAGAGGGACACGGAAACCAAAGATTCAGTGATATGTATCTGACGCAGCCTTCGGCAAAGTTGGATACAAGCTACCAGTGACGAGGTAGGAAGACCTGAAAGTCTGAGGATTCCGCCAGACCGCCAAGACGTCACCGGGCAGCCGAAAAGTCGAAGCCCCACCAACGGCTAAACGCTGATGGGGCTTCCCTTTTGCCCGGAAACTTCCCGGCGGGCCCGGAAAACTCCCGGGCTCTTCCAAACTAGGCCTGGGCGGGCTCCTCGGCAGGTGCCAGGACCACGTCGCTCACCGTGAGTTCGCCGTCGGCGGCCACCAGTGAAATCTCCTGTGCGTTGGCCGCGGCCTTCAGGTCTCCCAGTCCGGCTTCCAGCTGTGCAACAAACGACTCGGTGGCGCTGATGGTGGCGGAGAGGACTTCGGTGCGCTGCTTGACCTTTGCCTCGGACTTGGCCTTGCGGATGCCGCTCAGCGCGATGCCGACGGTGCCCAGCATGGTGGTGTCGCCGTCGACGATTTCCACGGCTGCCGGCCACGCCGCGCGGTGGACTGAACCCGTGCGCCACCAGCTCCAGACCTCTTCGGTGGCGAAGGGCAGGAACGGCGCGAACAGGCGGAGCAGCGAATCCAGCGTGGTGGCAAGGGCAGCAAGCACGGATGCCTGCTCGGTCTCGCCAGCCGCACCGTAGGCGCGGTCCTTGATGAGCTCCACGTAGTCGTCCGTGAACTGCCAGAAGAACGATTCCGTGATCTGCAGGGCGCGGGCGTAGTCGTAGTTGTCGAACGCCTTGGTGGCCTGCGCCACGACGTCGGCCAGCTGCGCCAGCAGTGCACGATCCAGGGGGTTGGTCAGGACGGACAGGTCCGCGCCGACAACCGAGTTCTCCGTAGCGCCCAGGTTCAGGACGAACTTGGAGGCGTTGAGCAGTTTGATGGCCAGGCGGCGGCCGATCTTCATCTGGGCGATCTCGTAGGCGGTGTCCGCACCGAGCTTGGCCGAGGCGGCCCAGTAACGGACGGCGTCGGAGCCGAATTCGTTCAGGACGTCGGTGGGAACAACCACGTTGCCCTTGGACTTGGACATCTTCTTGCGGTCCGGGTCCAGGATCCAGCCCGAGATGGCTGCGTGTTTCCACGGCGCGCTGTTCTGCAGGGCATCTGCCCGGACGGCCGAGGAGAAGAGCCAGGTGCGGATGATGTCGTGGCCCTGCGGGCGGAGGTCGAAGGGGTAGACCTTGCCGAACAGTTCCTCGTCACGGCTCCAGCCGCCCACGATCTGCGGGGTCAGCGAAGACGTGGCCCAGGTGTCCAGGACGTCGGCGTCTCCGATGAAGCCGTTGGGCTGCTCGCGCTGGGACTCCTCGAAGCCGGGTGCCGCGTCGGCGGCAGGGTCCACGGGCAGGGACTCGTCGGACGGCAGGACGGGGTTTGCGTAGTCCGGGTTGCCCTGGGCATCCAGCGGGTACCAGACGGGGATCGGCACGCCGAAGAAGCGCTGGCGCGAAACGAGCCAGTCGCCGTTCAGCCCGGAGATCCAGTTCTCGTAGCGGGAGCGCATGAAGGACGGGTGGAACTCGATCTCGTGTCCGCGCGCGATCAACCGTTCGCGGCGGTCCTCGTCCCGTCCGCCATTGCGGATGTACCACTGGCGCGACGTGACAACTTCAAGGGGCTTGTCGCCCTTCTCGAAGAAGTTCACGGGGTGCGTGATCTTCTTGGGTTCGCCTTCCAGCAGATCGGCGGCAATGAGAAGCTCAACCACTGCTTCTTTGGCAGAGAACGCCGTCTTGCCGGCAATCGCCGCGTAGGCTTCCTTGCCGGCGTCGGTGGTGATCCACTCAGGTGTCTCGGCGATGATGCGGCCGTCGCGGCCCATGATGGCGCGTGTGGGCAGCTGCAGCTCGCGCCACCAGGTGACGTCAGTCAGGTCGCCGAAGGTACAGACCATGGCGATGCCGGAGCCCTTGTCCGCCTTGGCGAGCGGGTGGGCTTTGACCTCCAGTTCGACGTCGAACAGGGGGGAGGTGACGGTCTTGCCGAACAGCGGCTTGTAGCGCTCGTCGTCGGGGTTTGCTACCAGCGCCGCGCAAGCCGCGAGCAGTTCGGGACGCGTCGTCTCGATGTGGATCTTCTCGCCGTCAGCGGTGAAGAAGGGGTAGCGGTAGTACGCGCCGGCAACCTCGCGGTCCTCCAGCTCGGCTTGCGCGACGGCGGTGCGGAACGTCACGTCCCACAGCGTTGGAGCCTCGGCCATGTAGGCGTCCCCGGCGTTCAGGTTGGCGAGGAAGGCGCGCTGGGACACCGCACGGGAGGTGTCGTCGATGGTGCGGTACGTGAGGTCCCAGTCAACGGACAGGCCGAGGGTCTGGAACAGGTTCTCGAAGACCTTCTCGTCCTCGACGGCGAGTTCCTCGCAGAGTTCGATGAAGTTCTGCCGCGAGACGACGTCGAAGTCGCGCTGGTTCTTCGCCGGCTGAGCCGGCGGGCGGTAGTCGGCGTTGTAGGGAATGGCGGGATCGCAGCGGACGCCGTAGTAGTTCTGCACGCGGCGCTCGGTGGGCAGCCCGTTGTCGTCCCAGCCCATCGGGTAGAAGACGTTCTTGCCGGTCATGCGCATGTAGCGGGCCTGGACATCCGTCTGCGTGAACGAGAACATGTGGCCCACGTGGAGCGAACCGGATGCGGTGGGCGGGGGAGTGTCGATCGAGTAGACCTGCTCCCGTGTGGTGTCCGGGTTGAACTTGTAGGTTCCTTCGTCCAGCCAGCGCTGCGTCAGGGCAGCCTCGAGGCCTTCAAGGGCCGGCTTGTCGGGAACGTTGATGGGGGCGGTGGCGGGCGTGTCTGTACCCTGCGTTGATTCAGCCATGGGCCAATTGTTTCATGGCGTCCTTTGTTCCGTGGCACGCGGACGTGCAGTAGCATGCGGGCCATGACGGAACTCAAGGATGTTTTGGCTATCAAGCGCATCTATGACGAAGCAAGCGACGACGACGGCTACCGGGTTCTGGTGGACCGGCTCTGGCCGCGAGGGGTATCCAAAGATCGCGCCCGTTTGGACCTATGGCTCAAGGAAATCGCGCCCTCGCCGCCGCTGCGCACCGAGTTTGCCCATATGCAGGAGCGCTTCGAAGGCTTCCGAAGCTCGTACCAAGCCGAGCTGGAACAGAATCCCGCCGTGGAGCAGTTGCTGGAGTTGGCGGCCGGCAAGAAGCGCCTGACGCTGCTCTACGGCGCCAGGGACCCAGAGATCAACCACGCCCGCGTGCTGCTGGAGTTCTTGCTGGGCGCCGGGGCGGTGGGCAAATGACGCCGCAGCACCCGCGCTTTGCGCGCGCTTACGCCAGGGTAGTTCCCGCTATGAACCTGCGTGGTGCCACCGAGCACCGCCGCAGCTTGCTCGCCGGACTGCGGGGCCGCGTCATTGAGGTGGGCCCCGGCGAGGGCTCGTCGTTCGGCCTGTACCCGGCCACCGTGGAAAGCGTCCTCGCGGTTGAACCTGATGATTACCTCAGGGGGCTCGCTGAAAGTAAGGCACGGTTCGCTGCTGTACCCGTCACGGTTGTTCCCGGAACCGCTGAGAACATTCCGGCAAGCGATGGCGAGGCGGACGCCGTCGTGGTCAGCCTTGTCCTCTGCAGCGTGGCGGACCAGGCGGTGACGTTGGCGGAAATCCGCCGCGTGCTTCGACCCGGCGGAACCCTGGCATTCTACGAGCACGTGCGCTCGGACAAGAGGCTTCTCGCGGCCGTCGAGGATCTGCTCACTCCGGCCTGGCAGCACATGGCCGGAGGCTGCCATCCCAACCGCGACACCCTTCAGGCGATCGGCGTCGCCGGCTTCCAGGTGCTGGACAGTGAGCGTTTCGGCTTCTCTGCCGGCCCACTGTCCCCGCCGATCGCCCACATCCTTGGCCGTGCGATCTCCCGGTGAACCACGTTAGGGTGGTGCCATGACTGAGGAAGTACAGACGAAGACCGCAGTAGTGACCGGCGCCAGCACGGGAATCGGCGAAGCCACGGTGCGGGCCCTCACCGCCGACGGATGGAAGGTATTCGCCGTCGCCCGCCGTGCGGAGCGGCTTGAGGCCCTCGGCGCCGAGAGCGGCGCTGTGCCGTTCGCAGCGGATATCACCAACGACGACGACGTCGCGGCGTTGCTTTCTGCCGTCACCGAAGCAGGGGGAGCGGACACGCTCATCAACATTGCCGGTGGCGCACGGGGCGCAGACACCCTGGCCAATGCGCAGACCGAAGACTGGGACTGGATGTACCAAGTCAACGTGCTCGGCACCCTGAAGCTGACCCGGGCCTTCCTCCCGATGCTGCGGGCCAACGGCGAGGGCACAGTCCTGAACCTGACGTCGACCGCGGGATTCACGGCCTACGAGGGCGGCGGCGGGTACAACGCGGCCAAGTTTGCCCAGCACGCCATGACCGGTGCCCTGCGCTTGGAGGAAGCCGAGAACAACATCCGCGTCATCGAGGTGGCGCCGGGGCTCGTCCGTACAGAGGAATTCGCGCTCAACCGTCTCGGCGATGCCGCTGCGGCAGCCAAGGTGTACGCCGGCGTCGAAAAGCCGCTCACGCCGGAGGACGTCGCCGACGTTGTCAAGTACGCGGTCTCAATCCCGCACCACATCAACCTGGACGAGATCATCATCCGCCCGGTGGCGCAGGCCGCTACCCACAAGTTGATCCGCAAGGGCTGAGTTCCCGGCGTCGCGCGCCCCATGCCCTCAAGTGGAGCTCGCGGCGCCGCTGCCGCTAGACTTGTGGCACAAGCTTTGACCCGGACATCACCGGTGAGCTTCCGGAAGAACGCCCCCGCCACCACGGGGGTCAGTAGAACCGGACGGGTAAGCCCGTCACAGCAGCAATGAGCGGCCGGCGCCGGATCAGCTCCTTTCCAAAAGGAGCAGAGTTGGTGCCGGTAAGTGAGGTGGTACCGCGGTACTTGCGCTGTTGGAGACAACGGCCTGGCGCCGTCCTCGCATCCTGAATGAAACTTTGTGTTCACCGGCTCAACCCAGGATGAAGAGATGACGTATTACCCCAAGGCCTCCGCAACTCCGTCCGGCACCTCAACAGGGGTGTCCGCCTCCGTGAAGTTCCCGGAGATCGAAGAGCGCATCCTCAAGTACTGGGATGAAGACGGCACCTTCCAAGCCAGCATCGACCAGCGCAGCGCTGATCTGCCCGGTGGCCACCCCGGCAGCAACGAGTTCGTCTTCTACGACGGTCCTCCCTTCGCCAACGGACTGCCCCATTACGGCCACCTCCTGACCGGCTACGCCAAGGACCTGGTGGGCCGTTACCAGACCCAGCGCGGCAAGCGCGTCGAACGGCGCTTCGGCTGGGATACCCACGGCCTGCCCGCTGAACTCGAGGCCATGAAGCAGCTGGGCATGACGGACAAGACCCAGATCGAAGCGATGGGCATCGACAAGTTCAACGACGCCTGCCGTGCCTCCGTCATGAAGTACGCAGACGAATGGAAGAGCTACGTCACGCGCCAAGCGCGCTGGGTGGACTTCGACAATGACTACAAGACCCTCAACGTCGAGTACATGGAGTCCGTCCTTTGGGCCTTCAAACAGCTCCACGAGAAGGGCCTCACCTACAACGGGTACCGCGTCCTGCCGTACTGCTGGAAGGACGAGACGCCGCTTTCCAACCATGAGCTGCGCATGGATGACGATGTCTACAAGAACCGCCAGGACCAGACCGTCACCGTGACCTTCCCCATCAAGGCAGGGGAGTCCGAACTTTCGAAGTCCCTCGAGGGTGTGCAGGCGCTCGCGTGGACCACGACGCCCTGGACGCTGCCCACCAACCTGGCGCTCGCCGTCGGGCCTGACATCTCCTACGCGGTGGTTCCGGCCGGTCCCAACGGCATCAAGGCCGCCTCCGCGGAGGCTCCGGTGACGGGCAGCTTCCTGCTGGCCGCCGATCTTCTCGGCACCTACGCCAAGGACCTAGGGTACGACGACGTAGCTGCCGCCGCCTCAGCCGTCACCGCCACTTTCACGGGCACGGAGTTGGCCGGCCTGGAGTACGAGCCGCTTTGGGATTACTTCTCCGACACCGAGAAATACGGCACCCAGAACGGCTGGCGTTTCCTCGTGGCGGACTATGTCACCACCACCGACGGTACGGGCATCGTCCACCAGGCCCCGGCCTACGGCGAAGACGACCAGAAAGTCTGTGAGGACGCAGGTATCCCCGTGGTGCTTTCCGTCGACGAAGGCGCCAAATTCCTCCACCTGTTCGCGCACGGACCCCTTGCCGAAATCTCCGGATTGCAGGTGTTCGATGCCAACAAGCCGATCACGCAGGCACTCCGTTCCGGCGGTCGCCTGGTTCGCCAGGCCAGCTACGAGCACAGCTACCCGCACTGCTGGCGCTGCCGCAACCCCTTGATCTACCGTGCCGTGTCTTCCTGGTATGTGGAGGTCACCAAGTTCAAGGACCGGATGTCCGAACTGAACCAGGAGATCAACTGGATCCCGGGCAACGTCAAGGACGGACAGTTCGGCAAATGGTTGGCCAACGCCCGCGACTGGTCCATCAGCCGCAACCGTTACTGGGGCTCGCCCATCCCGGTGTGGCAGTCCGATGACCTCGCGTACCCGCGCACGGACGTTTACGGCTCGCTCGCCGAGATGGAGGCCGATTTTGGCCGCCTTCCGATGAACAACGACGGCCAGGTTGACCTGCACCGCCCGTTCATCGACGAACTGACCCGGCCCAACCCGGACGACCCGCGCTCTCCCGAAGAGGGCCAGTCCACCATGCGCCGTGTCGAGGACGTCCTGGACGTCTGGTTCGATTCCGGTTCAATGCCCTACGGCCAGGTGCACTACCCATTCCAGAACGAGGAATGGTTCGACACCCACAACCCGGCAGACTTCATCGTCGAGTACATCGGGCAAACCCGCGGCTGGTTCTACATGCTGCACATCCTGTCCACGGCACTCTTCGACCGGCCGGCCTTCCGCAACGTGATCAGCCATGGCATCGTGCTGGGCTCCGACGGGCAGAAGATGTCCAAGAGCCTGCGCAATTACCCGGACGTCTCCGAGGTCCTGGACCGCGACGGCTCCGACGCCATGCGCTGGTTCCTGATGTCCAGCCCCATCTTGCGCGGCGGCAACCTCGTGGTCACCGAACAGGGAATCCGCGACGGCGTCCGCCAGGTCATCCTGCCGCTGTGGAACGTCTACAGCTTCTTCACGCTGTACACGAACGCCTCCAATGGTGGGGCCGGCTATGACGCCAAACTGCGCTACGACGGCTACGCCGACACCCTGGACCAGTACTTGCTGGCAAACACCGGCGACCTCGTCCGCAACATCACCTCCAGCTTGGACGAATACGACATTTCCGGAGCCTGCGATGAACTGCGCAGCTACCTGGACATGCTCACCAACTGGTACGTCCGCCGCAGCCGGCAGCGCTTCTTCGACGAGAACACCGACGCCTTCGATGCCCTCTACACGGCACTCGAAGCCGTCTGCCGTGTCTCGGCGTCGCTGCTGCCCCTTGTTTCCGAGGAGATCTGGCGCGGCCTGACCGGCGGGCGCTCGGTGCACCTGGCCGATTGGCCAGAGGCATCGCTGTTCCCGGCAAACCCGGGACTCGTAGAGGCCATGGACCGGGTCCAGCAGATCTGCTCCACCGGTTCCAGCCTGCGCAAGGCCGCCAACCTTCGCGTTCGCCTGCCGTTGCAGGAGCTCACGGTGGTGGCACCCGGTGCGGACGCGCTGGAAGGCTTCGCCGCCGTCGTCGCGGATGAGCTGAACCTGCGGTCCGTCCGGCTCCTGGACGCCGCTACGGCGTCGCCGGAGGAATTCGGCATCGAGCAGAAACTCGTGGTCAATGCCCGCGCGGCAGGTCCGCGACTGGGCAAGAACGTCCAGCAGGCCATCAAGGGTTCCAAGTCCGGCGACTGGTCTGTGCAAACAATCGACGGCGTTGCAGGAGTCGTTGTTTCAGGCGGCCTCGAGCTGGAACCGCAGGAGTACACCCTTGAGACTGTCGTGGCGGAATCTGCTGACGGTTCGTCCGCGGCCGTCGCTGTCCTTCCGGGCGGTGGCTTCGTGGTCCTGAACACCGAAGTCACTCCGGAACTTGCCGCCGAAGGCTTGGCGCGAGACATGGTCCGTGCCATCCAGCAGGCCCGCAAGGACGCTGGACTCAATGTCAGCGACCGCATCCACACCACGGTCCTGGCCGTTCACGACGTTGTTGACGCCTTGCGCGCCAATGAAGACCTGGTCAAGACCGAAACCCTGTCACTCAAGCTCGACCCCGTCGTCTCCGGCGACGCCGCCGAGCCGCAGATCACCGTTACCAAGATCGAGGCCTAGTACATGAGCGACGAATTCTCCGTAGAAAGCGTCTACGCCGAACTCCTGGGCCGCGCCCCGGAAAACAAAATGGAGCCGCGGCTGGCGCCCTTGTACCGGGCTATGGACGTGCTGGGGGAGCCCAACAAGGCGTTCCCGATCATCCACATCACGGGCACCAATGGCAAGACATCCACCGCCCGCATGATCGAGGCGGGACTTCGCGCCCACGGCTTGAGCACGGGCCGCTACACGAGTCCGCACCTGTCGAAGGTCACTGAGCGAATCAGCATCGACGGCGAGCCGGTTTCGGATGAGACCTTTGTCCGGATCTGGGACGAGATCCATCCGTACCTTGAAATCGTGGACAAGGAACTCGAGGCCGGTGGCCAACCGAGGCTCACGTACTTCGAGTGCCTGACCATCCTGGGCTTCGCGATCTTCGCTGACCAACCCGTCAATGTCGCAGTGATTGAGGTAGGTTTGGGCGGCATTACCGATGCCACGAATGTGGGCGACGGACAGGTTTCCGTGGTGACGCCGATTTCGCTCGACCACACGGATCTCCTGGGCGACACCACCGAGGATATCGCCCGCGAGAAGGCCGGAATCATCAAGCCTGGCGGCTTCCTGATCAGCGCCGCCCAGCCCGTGGACGCCGCGCAGGTGCTCCTGGAGAAGGCGCGCGAGGTTGGCGTGCCGTTCCGCTTCGAAGGCGTCGAATTCGGCGTCGAGTCCCGCAGCGTTGCCGTCGGCGGCCAAGTGCTGACCATCCAAGGGCTCGCAGGCCGCTACGAGGACCTGCTGCTGCCCTTGCACGGCGCCCACCAGGCCGAGAACGCCGCAGTCGCCGTCGCGGCCCTGGAGGCGTTCCTCGGCGGCGGCGAGAAGGAACTCGACGGCGACGTCCTGCGCGAAGCTTTCGGCAACGTCAGCTCGCCCGGCCGTCTTGAAGTGGTGCGCACCGCGCCCACGATCATCGTGGATGCCGCCCACAACCCCGATGGCATCCGCGTCTCGGCCGAGGCAATTGAGGAGGCCTTCAGCTTCAGCAAGCTGGTGGTGGTCCTCGGGATCCTGAAGGAAAAGGACGCGGAGGAAATCCTGAGGCAGCTCAAGGAATCCCTGGGTGGACTGGCGGAGGAGTTCTGTTTCACGCAGTCCAGCTCGCCGCGGGCCATCCCGGCCGCGCAACTGGCCGATCTCGCCGTCGACCTTGGTTTCGGTGCGGACAACGTCCACATTGCCGAGAAGCTGGATGACGCGATCGAGTGGGCCGTGGAGCGTGCCGAAGCCAACGACGACTTGGCTGGCGGGGTACTCGTCACGGGTTCCATCACCGTAGTGGCCGAAGCCCGCATGCTCCTTGGAAAGGCAGGTTCCTGAGCATGGCCAAACTCACCAAAGCCCAGCGCGAATGGCGGCCCGGGATGCCCAAGAAGCGCCGCTCCACCAAGGTGATGTTCGCTTCGACAGTGCTGCTCCTGGAGGCCTTCGTCGCGTTCTTTGCCACTTTGGCTGTCTTCGGACTGAAGCGTGGAGAGCCGGCGCTGGTCCTGGGCTTCGGCATCGCCCTGAGCGTCGTGTTGGTCCTGGCCTGTGCCGTGCTCAGCAAGCCGTGGGGCATCGGTGTCGGCTGGGTATTGCAGTTGGTCTTGGTTCTTTCCGGCTTCGTCGAGCCCACGATGTTCGTGGTGGGAGTCCTGTTCGCGGCGTGCTGGTGGTACGGCATCCGTGCAGGCATGAGGATCGACCGCGAGAACGCCCAGCGTGATCGTGAGCAAGCCGAGTGGAACGCCGCGCATGGGGAAGATTCCGCTGGGCAGTCCGCCTGAGCGAAACCCCGTAAACTGGCTGGGAAACCCACACACTCAACATTGGAGCAACCGTGAGCATTGAGCGCACCCTTGTACTGATCAAGCCCGACGGCGTCGCCCGCAACTTGAGCGGCAGCATCCTCGCCCGCATCGAGTCCAAGGGATATTCCTTGGCCGAATTGAAGAAGGTCGACGCCAGCCGCGAACTGCTGGAGCAGCACTACGAAGAGCACCTCGGCAAGCCGTTCTACGAACCGCTGGTTGAGTTCATGCTCAGCGGCCCGGTTGTCGCTGCCATCTTCGAGGGCCACCGCGTGATCGAAGGCTTCCGTTCCCTTGCCGGAACCACGGACCCGACGACGGCGGCGCCCGGCACCATCCGCGGCGACTTCGGCCGTGACTGGGGGCTGGCTGTGCAGCAGAACCTGGTCCACGGTTCAGACTCGGTGGATTCCGCCGAGCGTGAGATCAAGATCTGGTTCGGCGCGTAGCTTTCCGCCAAGACCAACGAAGGGGCCCATGTTCAACGCGAACATGGGCCCCTTCAGTTGTTAAGCGCTCAGTAACCAGACGTGCCGATGAAGACGTTGATGAAGGCAAAGAAAATGCTCGCGATCACGGCGACGTAAAGCAGCGCGGAAATGATCCAACCGGATTCGCCCAGGATCTTGGCCAGGCGTGCGGGCGCTGGAATGACCCCGTGCACCACGTTCCTGATGGTCACGAAGACGAAGAGCGGGATCATGCATGCCCACACCACCATGCAGAACGGGCACAGGATGTGAATGGCGTAAAGTGCCTGCGACCATAGCCAGACGATGAAGATGAAGCCCAGCGTGACGCCGGCCTGCAGTCCGATCCAGTACCAGCGGGCGAACTTGGCCCCGGCAAAGATGGCCATGGCGGTGGTGATGATCACGGCGAAGGCGACGATGCCGATGAACATATTGGGGAAACCGAAAAGGGAACTTTGCCATGTCTTCATGACACTCCCGCACGATACCCACGGATTGAGGTCGCAGGCCGTCACGTGGTTGGGGTCGATGAGAACCTGCAGCTTTTCCAGTACGAGCGCCCCGGATGCAAGCCATGCGATGGCGCCGGTGGCAAGGAGTAGCCACGCAAAGGGCCGGTCGCGGACCATGCGGGGCACGACTGCGTCTGCGGCGTTTTTCTGGAGGGAGCGGGCATCGTTGTTGGCCAGGTTCGGGCTGGCGGGGCTCGGCATGGTTGGCTGTCCTTTTCTGGAAGGCCCGGCGCAGGGCCGGGGACTGCTCTTGGGAGGATTCTATCCGCGGCGGCTGGAGGACGCGTCCAGCGAAGGTGGCGGCACGGAAGCTTTCAGGACGTGCTTCCTGCCGGGAGTGCGGGGGTGTGAGAGAATGAACATGGCCGGAAGCCGATCCACATGCGGAATCCGGTCCGGTATCTTGTTCCCAAGACCGCCAATCATATGCAGGGCATGCCCAGGATCCAATGATCCCCGGTAGGGCCGCAGTGACAATGGACGGCACCTGGTTGTGGCATTAGAACAACGGGTTTGGAGCGAAGCCGGCTTTCCGTGGATGCCGCACCCCCATGCTGGTGCGAACCGGAAAGACTACTACTGACTTCTGTCAACGCCTGCGGGTTTTGACAATATTGCCCCTCTGGGCACCGGATGTGGCGGTTGCGCAAGGGCAGGAGTGTTGCCACATATGGATAACGAGCAAGTTGTAGCCGCCGCCGAAGATGCGGCGTCCACCGAGACCACTGAAGCACCCAAAAAGGTCACCCGCGCCCGCCGCAAGGCGGCACCGAAGACGGTCGCCGCGGACGAAACCCCCGACGCCGAAGCTGCCGCAGCCGCCGTTGAGCCGCTCGCCGAGGCAGCGGACACCGAAGAGCCCAAGGCTCCTGTCCGGCGCAGCAGGGCTCGAAAGAAGGTCGAAACTCCGGAGCCGTTGCCAGGTTTCGCTGAAGAAGCTTCCACCGAAGGTGGCGAGGCGCCGAAGGCTGCCGCCGTCGTCGAAGCTGAAGTTGCCGCAGAGGCCGAAGCTGCCCCCGAAAAGCCGGTCCGCCGCCGTCGTACGACGAAGCCAAAGAGCGCCGAGCCCGTTGCCGAAGAAGCCGAAGTTGAAGCGCCGGCCGCGGAGATTGTGCCTGTGGAACTGCCGGCTGCGGAGATTGCGCCCAAGGAAACCACCGAAGAGCCGGCCGTCGAGGCGGAAGCTGCGAGCCCGATCGCTTCGTTGTTCCTGGAACCTTCCTCCATCACGTCGATGCTCTTCCAAGCACCGGACTTGAGCACGGTTGCCCGGCCGGCCGTCGTCGAAGAAGAACCGCAGGCCGATGCTGAGGAAGTCTCCGAGGACAACGAACTGGACGAAGCCGGCAGCCGCCGTCGTCGTCGCAGCCGTGGGCGTCGTGGACGCCGGGGCACCGAGCGCGATGAGGCCGGGGGAGAAGAAACCTCCGCGGAATCCGAGGACGAGGCAGAAGCCGGTACCGAGGAAGTCCTCGAAGAAGGCGTAACCTCCCGCCGTCGGCGGCGCCGTCGTCGTGGCGACGAGGACCTGGAGCTGACGGGCGGCGGAGACGACGATCCCCCCAACACGGTGACCCGTGTCCGCGCTCCCCGCGCACACGTGGAGACCACCAGCAGCTCCGACCGCGTCACCAGCGTCAAGGGCTCCACCCGCCTTGAAGCCAAGAAACAGCGCCGCCGCGAGTCCCGCGAGACCGGCCGCCGCCGCCAGGTCATCACCGAAGCCGAATTCCTGGCTCGCCGTGAGTCCGTCGACCGCCAGATGATCGTTCGCCAGCGCGACGACAGGATCCAGATCGGCGTGCTGGAAGACGGCGTGCTCGCGGAGCACTTCGTGTCCAAGACACAGCAGGATTCCCTGATCGGGAACGTCTACCTGGGCAAGGTCCAGAACGTCCTGCCGTCGATGGAAGCCGCGTTCGTCGACATCGGACGCGGCCGCAACGCCGTGCTGTACGCCGGTGAAGTCAACTGGGATGCAGTTACCCTGGAAGGCAAACCGCGCCGCATCGAAAACGCCCTGAAGTCGGGCGATTCCGTGCTTGTCCAGGTCACCAAGGACCCCGTAGGCCACAAGGGCGCGCGCCTGACGAGCCAGATTTCGCTTCCCGGCCGTTACCTTGTGTACGTGCCCGGCGGTTCAATGACCGGTATTTCCCGCAAGCTGCCCGACGTCGAGCGCAACCGTCTGAAGAAGATCCTCAAGGATCGCCTCCCGGAGAACGCGGGCGTCATTGTCCGCACCGCCGCCGAGGGTGCTTCCGAGGAAGAGCTGACGCACGATATCAACCGCCTGCGGGCCCAGTGGGAAGGCATCGAAAGCCAGTCCACGTCCACCAAGATCCTGGCCCCGGAAGTGCTGTACGGCGAACCGGACCTCACCATCAAGGTTGTCCGCGACGTCTTCAACGAGGACTTCTCCAAGCTCATCGTCTCCGGCGATGAAGCCTGGGACACCATCGAGGCCTACGTCACCTATGTGGCGCCGGATCTGGTGGGACGCCTCGAAAAGTGGACCTCGGATCAGGACATCTTCTCGGCATGGCGCGTGGACGAACAGATCCACAAGGCATTGGAGCGCAAGGTCTTCCTGCCCTCCGGTGGTTCGCTCGTGATCGACCGCACCGAGGCCATGACGGTTGTTGACGTCAACACCGGGAAGTTCACCGGCAGCGGTGGCAACCTCGAGGAAACCGTCACCAAGAACAACCTTGAAGCGGCCGAGGAAGTGGTCCGCCAGCTGCGCTTGCGCGACATCGGCGGAATCATCGTCATCGACTTCATCGACATGGTCCTGGAATCCAACCGCGATCTCGTGTTGCGCCGCTTGGTCGAGTGCCTCGGCCGGGACCGTACCAAGCACCAGGTCGCCGAAGTGACGTCGCTCGGATTGGTCCAGATGACCCGCAAGCGCATGGGCACAGGCCTGCTTGAGGTCTTCGGCGAGCAGTGCGACACGTGCGCAGGGCGCGGAATCGTCACGCACGACGAGCCTGTGGAGCACCGTCGGGCCAACGTGGTGGCCGCTGAACACCACCACCCGCGCACGGAATCGCAGCCGGCCGTCCGCCCGGAGCAGCGCAAGCGCCGCCGCGGCAGGGGCACGGGGCAGGGTACTGCTGAGCTCCCGATCACTCCTCCCGCGCCGGTCCACACTGTGGAATCCACTGATCCGAATCGCCAGGCGGCCACCCGCGCTGCCCTTGCCACGATCGCGGCTGCAGCCCACGCTGCCCACCTGCACGACGACGAGCTCCACCACGCCGCGGAATTGCTCGCCGGCGAGCACGTAGCGGATGCAACCCCGGTCCAGGCCCCCGCGGTCCCGGCCCAGGCTCCTGCCGCTGCTTCGAGTGGCGAGGAACGTTCGAAACCCGTGCTGCGATTTGGTGGCGAGGAAGTGGCGTTGCCCTTCGTCCACCACGAAGAGCCAGCGAGTGGCGCACCTGCCATGAGCCTGGATCTGTTGGCGCAGGCATTCGCGGGCCTCGGCGAGGCTCCCGACACTGCGAAGGCGGCAACCGAAGTCCAGGAAGCGCCCGCAGGGGTCCCCGCGGCCGTTGAAAGCGGAGAGTCCCCGGAGTCGGGTTCGCGTGGACGCAGAGGCCGCCGCAACCGGAGTGCCAGCCGGGCCCAGGGTGCCGCCAATGCCACCAACGTTGAGCACCACGAGGTTGCCGCGGCTGCCTCCGGTGGGGTTGCTCACGAGGCCAAGGCGCCGGACGCTGTTCCGGCTAAGTCGACGGCGGCAGCGGAACCGATCATCCTCGGAGTCGGCGTGCCCAAGTCCGAACTCTAAACGCAGTACCCTGTCCGAAGCCCCGGCCGTTCCCGCTCCTGTGGAAACCGCCGGGGCTTCGGCGTTGCCGGCCAATTCGCCGGATCGCCTCACAAGTGCGATTTCAACAGTGCGATTTCAATAGTGCGGTTGCAACAGGGCGATTTCAGCGGGCGAGGCGTGATCCGGGTTAAGCTAGGGGACTGACACGGGGTGCCGCGCACCAAGCCGGCTGAGACCAGACCCGTTGAACCTGTCCGGTTAGCACCGGCGAAGGGATGTCTCGTATGACTGTTTCGGCGCAATCAGCTGTCTACCCGCTCAAGGCCATCCAGCGCGCTATCCCCAGGGTCCTCAGCATTGCCGGCTCGGATCCTTCAGGTGGTGCCGGGATCCAAGCAGACCTGAAGAGCATTGCGGCCAACGGCGGCTATGGCATGGCCGTCATCACGGCGTTGACGGTACAGAACACGCAGGGAGTCACTGCCGTCCATGTGCCTCCCGTGGAGTTCCTGCGCCAGCAGTTGGATGCCATTAGCGACGACATCACGGTTGATGCCGTCAAAATCGGCATGCTCGGGGATGCGACCGTCATCCAGGAGGTCCGGCGCTGGCTCGGCGAGGCGCGCCCCGCCGTCGTCGTGCTGGATCCGG
Source organism: Arthrobacter sp. B2a2-09 (assembly GCF_027587375.1). GTDB lineage: Bacteria > Actinomycetota > Actinomycetes > Actinomycetales > Micrococcaceae > Arthrobacter. The sequence continues at coordinate 32,500 of NZ_JAMXIC010000019.1, read as the reverse complement.
TGATGATCGCCACCAGTGGCGACCGGCTCCTGGCCGAGTCCGCTGAAACCGCCCTGCGGGAACTTCTGCCCCTGGCTGATTTGGTGACCCCCAACCTTCCCGAATTGGCCATGCTGCTTGGCGAACCCGAAGCCACCGACTGGGCATCGGCGTTGGAGCAGGGTAAGCGTTTGGCTGCTGCCTGCGGAAACACCGTCCTGGTGAAGGGTGGCCATCTGCAAGGAGCCGGCTGCCCCGATGCCCTGGTCAACACCGGGGGAGTCCTGAGCCAGGACGTGGTGGAGTTCGCCGGCCAAAGGGTGGAGACCCGCAACAGCCATGGCACGGGGTGTTCCCTGTCGTCGGCGATGGCGACGGCCAAGGCGCGGCTCGGCGATTGGGAGTCTGCCCTGCGCGTAGTCAAGCCTTGGCTTCAGGAAGCGCTGACCCAGTCCGAGGTGCTGGAAGTTGGAAAGGGCAACGGGCCGATCCATCATTTCCACACGCTCCAGCACGCCAATCAGCCGGGAGATTTTGCCGTCCGGATGTGGGACGCCGCCCAATCGGAACTTGCGGCCATTTACGGTTTGGATTTCATCCAGGACTTGCAATCCGGCAGGCTCAGCGAGGCGCAGTTCAGCTATTACCTGTCGCAGGATGCCATCTATCTCAACAGTTATTCCCGGGTCCTGGCACGGGCAAGCGCCCTCGCCCCGAGTGAAACCGAACAGCTGTTCTGGGCCCGCGGCTCGCAGATGTGCCTTGAAGTCGAGTCTGAGCTGCATCGGAATTGGCTCAGCGGACGCCAGGCAAGCACAGAGCTGGGACCGGTCACCAAGGCCTACGTGGACCATTTGCTGGCGGCGTCGGCGTCGGGCAGCTATGCCGTGCTGCTGGCTGCCGTGCTGCCCTGCTACTGGTTGTACGCCGAGGTGGGACAGCAGCTCCACCATGGCTATATCCAGGCGGGAGCGTCGGACGAACACCCTTACGCGGACTGGCTGCGCACCTATGCAGACGAGGCGTTCGCCGAGGCCACCCGCAGGGCGATCGACATCACGGATGCCGCCGCGCAGGCCGCAACACCCGCGGAGCGCACGGCGATGATGGAGGCGTTCTCCCAATCCTGCCGTTATGAAACAGCGTTCTTCGATGCTCCAAGGTTGCATGGCTGAGCCCGGTTCCCGGCCCGGAACTGGCGATGAAGGGCTGTTTCGGCGGGCGCCACTGCGTGTCGGGGCGGGGATCCGAGCTTTTCCCGGCCGGCAGGGTAAGGTGGACGGGCACGGTACCGGATGGCGGCATAGCCAGTCTGTGGCAGCCATCACGTGGCAGCCTCCGGACCTGGCCTCATTTGCAGCCGAAGGCGAAACTAGCGTAATCTAGATCTTCGGTGCTTACGCCAACACTTGGGTTATGCCCCTAGAAACCGTTCATTTGGAACTGACCTTTCATTTGGAACTGTTCGAGGGATGACTCATGGATTCCGTACCGGAGTCCACGGCGTTGAGGCACAGCGTGAACCAGGCCCGTTTTCGGATCGGGGTTCCGCACGCAAATTTAGTAATAAACGTCGAGAGAAGTGAGTGCCCAAGTGGTGTACGCGATTGTCCGCGCAGGCGGCCGCCAAGAAAAGGTTTCCGTTGGAGACTACGTAACCCTGAACCGCGTCCCCGGTGGAGCCGGCAGCACTCTTGAGCTGCCCGCACTGCTCCTGGTGGACGGTGACAAGGTCACCTCCGCTGCTGCGGATCTGGCCAAGGTCAAGGTTACGGCTGAGATCCTCGAAGACCTCCGTGGTCCGAAGATCGTCATCCAGAAGTTCAAGAACAAGACCGGCTACAAGAAGCGCCAGGGTCACCGTCAAGAACTGACCAAGATCAAGATCACCGGTATCAAGTAACCACTGGTTGCTGTTCAGGTTTTCAACAGATTCCCCAGAATTTAAAGGCAGGCATTTCAAATGGCACATAAAAAAGGCGCGAGCTCCACTCGCAACGGTCGTGACTCCAACGCCCAGTACCTTGGCGTAAAGCGCTTCGGTGGCCAGGTCGTTTCTGCAGGCGAGATCATCGTTCGCCAGCGCGGCACCCACTTCCACCCGGGCGCCGGTGTCGGCCGCGGTGGCGACGACACCCTGTTCGCCCTGCAGGCAGGTGCGGTTGAGTTCGGTACTCGCCGTGGCCGTCGCGTAGTGAACATTGTTGCTGCTGCAGCTGCAGAGTAATAACACGTTCTGAACGGGTGGAGCGGGCCGTATGGCCCGCTCCACCTGTCTTTTTAACCGCACTAGAATTTACTAGGGCGGGCGGCGCCGCATCAGCCGGCCAACGCACTTCAAGCAGTAATTTCCACATAGAGGAGAAACACGTGGCGACCTTCGTAGACCGGGTAGTACTTCACGTATCCGGCGGAACAGGCGGCCACGGCTGTGTCTCTGTTAAGCGCGAGAAGTTCAAGCCCCTCGGCGGACCCGACGGCGGCAACGGCGGCGACGGCGGCGGCGTCATCCTGCGCGTTGATGCCCAGACCACCACTTTGCTTGATTACCACCACGCACCGCACCGCCACGCCACCAACGGTGGCCCCGGCATGGGTGACTGGCGCGGCGGCAAGAACGGTGAAACCCTCGTGCTTCCCGTCCCGGACGGCACCGTGGTCAAGACGAAGGACGGCGTTGTCCTTGCTGACCTTGTAGGTGAGGGCACCGAGTTCATCGCCGCTGCCGGCGGCCAGGGCGGCCTTGGAAACTCTTCGTTGTCTTCGCAGAAGCGCAGGGCTCCCGGTTTCGCCCTGCTCGGCATCGAAGGCGACTCCAGCGACATCGTCCTGGAACTGAAGTCCATTGCAGACATCGCGCTGGTTGGCTTCCCCTCCGCAGGTAAGTCCAGCCTTGTCGCGGCGATGTCAGCGGCACGGCCCAAAATCGCCGACTATCCGTTCACTACCCTGATCCCCAACCTTGGCGTAGTCCAGGCCGGTGACGTCCGGTTCACCATCGCCGACGTTCCCGGACTGATCGAAGGCGCGAGCGAGGGCAAGGGCCTGGGCCACAACTTCCTGCGCCACGTAGAGCGTTGCGCCGCGCTGGTGCACGTGCTGGACTGCGGAACCTTGGAAGCGGACAGGGACCCGCTCTCGGATCTTGCGATCATCGAGCAAGAGCTGGACAGGTACGCGGTGGACATGAGCTACGCCGGTGTTGACGGCGAAGTGGTCCCCCTGAACGAGCGCCCCAAGCTTGTGGTCCTGAACAAGGTGGACCTGCCAGATGGTCGGGATATGGCCGAATTTGTGCGTCCCGAACTGGAACAGCGCGGCTACCACGTCTTCGAAGTCTCCGCCACGAGCCACGAAGGCCTGCGCCAACTGAGCTACGCCATGGGCGAGATTGTCATGGCGGCCCGCAAAGCCGTTGCCACTGCGCCTCCGAAGGTCGCAGCGCCCGTTCTCCGCCCCCGTGCCGTCAATGAGTCCGGCTTCAAGATCCGTCGCGAGGAAAAGAACCTCGAGCCGCTCTTCCGCGTGTTGGGGGAGAAGCCGGTCCGCTGGGTCAAGCAGACCGACTTCACCAACGAAGAAGCTATCGGCTACCTGGCCGATCGCCTGGCCAAGCTCGGCATCGAAAACGAGTTGTTCAAGATGGGTGCCGTTCCGGGTGACACCGTGGTGATCGGCGAAGAGGACGGCGTCGTCTTCGACTGGGAGCCCACCATGATGGCGGGCGCCGAACTCCTGGCGACGCCGCGAGGCACGGACATCCGTGTTGCCGACATCGGCGACCGCCCTACCCGTTCGCAGAAGCGAGATGAGCAGATCGAACGCCGCGAAGCCAAGGCTGCCGCGCGCGCCGAGCTCGAAGCCGAGCGCAAGGCAGGCATCTGGACTGAGTCCGTCAGCCGCCGTCGTGCTGCCCAGCCCCTGAAGGAAAGCGGCCTGGAAGCCGAAAATGACGACTAGCACGGCCCGCATCGCTGAAGCCACTGAAGGCGGCGATGCCGCCGAGCGCCAGGCGCTGGCCGGCGCCAAGCGGATCGTAGTCAAAGTAGGTTCGTCCTCGCTGACCAGCATCAAAGGCGGCATCTCGGAGAAAGCACTGACGGCACTCGTCCACGCCCTGGCCGAGAAGCGTAATTCCGGGACGGAGATCATCCTGGTCTCTTCCGGTGCCATCGCGGCGGGTCTTGCGCCGCTCGGCCTCGCCAAGCGTCCCAAAGACCTCGCCACCCAGCAGGCTGCGGCCAGTGTGGGCCAAGGGCTTTTGATGGCGCGCTACTCGCAGGCTTTTGCCGCGCATGGGGTCACGGTCAGCCAGGTCCTCCTGACGGCGGATGACTTGATGCGCCGCACGCAGCACAGCAACGCATACCGGGCGCTGGACCGTTTGCTGAACCTCGGCGTCGTACCTGTCGTGAACGAAAACGACACCGTGGCAACGCACGAAATCCGCTTTGGTGACAACGACCGGCTGGCCGCTTTGGTGGCGCACCTTGTGCGGGCGGATGCGCTGGTCCTGCTTTCCGACGTCGACGCCCTGTACGACGGTCCGCCGTCTCTGGGTGCCAAGCGCATTCCGCTCGTCGCCGGTCCCGCTGACCTCGTCGGCGTGACCATCGGCAAGGCCGGCAAGGCAGGCGTCGGTACCGGCGGCATGACCACCAAGGTGGAGGCGGCGTCGATCGCCGCAGGTTCCGGTATCCATGCCCTCGTGACGTCCACGGCAAATGCCGCCGCTGCCTTGGCCGGCGAGGACGTGGGCACCTGGTTCGCCATCAACGGCAACCGCAAGCCCGTCCGACTGCTGTGGCTCGCCCACCTCGCTTCGGTTCGGGGCCGTTTGGTGCTCGACGACGGCGCCGTCAAGGCCGTGCGCGACCGCCATACGTCGCTTCTGCCCGCCGGAATATCATCGGTGGAGGGAGACTTCGAGCCTGGCGATCCCGTGGAGATGGTTTCTGCCGAGGGCACCGTGATTGCCAGGGGCCTGGTGAACTACTCCTCGGAAGAGCTTCCCCGCATGCTTGGCCGCTCAACCAAGGAGCTCGCCAAGGACCTTGGCCGCGGATATGACCGCGTAGTTGTTCATGTTGACGATCTCGTACTGGTCCAGCCGTCCCGCTCCACTAAACTTGGAGAATGACTGAGGCCCTTACCCCTGATTCTCCTGTGATCACCGACTCCCTGACTTCCGGCAATGCCGCCCAGGCGCCGGAAACTCCGGAGCTGGGAACCGCGCCGCTCACCCACGAGCAAGTGGAGGCGGCCGTGCATTCGATCGCGGACCGCTCGCGGCAGGCTGCCCGGAGCATGGCTCAGGCGAACCGTGCTTGGAAGGACCGCGCCCTGCACGCTATCGGCGCCGCCCTCAGGGAACAGCAGGTGTCAATCCTCGCTGCCAACGCCAAGGATGTTGAGTCTGGCCGGAACAACGGAACCTCCGCTGCCATGCTGGACCGTCTGACCCTGACTCCTGCCCGCATCGACGGCCTTGTTGCGGCCCTTGAAAACCTGGCAGGCTTGCCGGATCCCGTGGGCAACGTAGTCCGAGGCCAGACCCTCCCCAATGGGCTGCGCTTGCGCCAGATCAACGTGCCCATGGGAGTGGTGGCAGCGATTTATGAAGCCCGCCCCAACGTCACTGTCGACATCGCCGGACTTGCCTTGAAGAGCGGCAATGCCGTGATCCTGCGCGGCGGATCGGCTGCTGCCCACACCAATGCAGCCCTTGTGACCATCCTCCGCGATGCGCTGGAATCCGTTGGGCTGCCGGCCGACGCCGTCCAGACCGTGGACCAATTCGGCCGCGAGGGTGCAAACGTCCTGATGCGTGCCCGAGGCCGGGTGGACGTGCTGATTCCCCGTGGCGGACGCGATCTGATCCAGACTGTGGTGAGCAACTCTTCCGTGCCCGTCATCGAGACCGGCGAAGGCAACGTGCATATCTTCATCGACGAGTCCGCCAGTGAAAAGATGGCCGTCGATATCCTGCTCAACGCCAAGACCCAGCGTCCCAGCGTTTGCAACACCGTGGAGACTCTCCTGGTGCACTCGAAATCCACTGTGCTGCCCGCCGTCGCCACCGCGCTGCGCTCTGCCGGGGTCACCCTGCATGTCGACCCCAGGATTCAAGCGGCGCTGTCCGGCTCCGTGGATACAGTCCCCGCCGACGACGTCGATTGGGCCACGGAATACATGGACCTCGACCTCGCCATTGCCATGGTGGACAACCTCGACGAGGCAGTCGCCCACATCCGCAAATGGTCGACGGGCCACACAGAGGCCATCCTGACGAACAATCTGGCGAACGCCGAGAAGTTCATCGCGGACATTGACTCCGCGGCGGTCATCGTGAACGCTTCCACGCGTTTCACCGACGGCGGCGAGCTCGGCCTGGGTGCCGAGGTGGGCATCTCTACCCAGAAGCTGCACGCACGCGGTCCCATGGGCCTCACCGAGTTGACCACCACCAAGTGGATCGTCCAGGGTGAAGGCCAGGTCCGCGGCTAGCGACGCTGTAACATAGAACAGAAGTCCTGGACGGTGGGAGGATCCGCCGTCGAAATCCTTTGAACCGCTAGGGGAGAAAATGCAGTTTCACCAGATCGCCATATCCATTCTCGCTCAAGGGGGCGAAACCGAGGCGCCGGCACCGTTGTGGGCCCCTCCCTTCGTCTTCGGGATCACCATTTTCTCCATCCTCCTGGTCCTGATGTTTGTGGCAGTCTCCTACACCAACCTCGGCAACCGTCACGACGCCGTCGATGAGCACTCGGATCCGCACCGCCAGCACCCGGCCAAGCACCCAGGGCTGGGTCACTAACATTTCCGCCGCAAAACCCTTCGAGGAAACGGGGCGAAGACTTCGCTTGGGCGTGATGGGTGGGACCTTCGATCCCATCCACCACGGCCACTTGGTTGCTGCCAGCGAGGTTGCTGCCAAGTTTCGCTTGGACGAGGTGGTCTTCGTGCCCACCGGAGAGCCCTGGCAGAAGTCGCACAAGCAGGTCAGCGAAGCTGAGCACCGGTACTTGATGACCGTTATTGCCACGGCCTCCAACCCGAATTTCACGGTGAGCCGTGTGGACGTGGACCGCCCCGGTCCCACGTTCACCATCGACACACTGCGGGATCTCCGGACCCAGCGGCCGGAGGCGGACCTGTTCTTCATCACGGGCGCGGACGCCCTGGCACAGATCCTGTCCTGGAAAGATGTCGACGAACTTTGGTCCTTGGCGCACTTTGTCGGTGTCACCCGGCCTGGTCATGTCCTTGATGGCATGGGCAGGGAGGACGTCAGCCTGTTGGAAGTGCCCGCCATGGCGATTTCTTCGACGGATTGCCGCGCCCGCGTGGGTGCAGGCAATCCGGTCTGGTACCTCGTGCCTGATGGCGTGGTGCAGTACATCGCCAAATACAAGCTGTACTCGGGCAAACCCGGCATGGGGGAGCCCCTGCATGCTATGACCGGACCAGAACACCAAGCCCGTACCGAGTGAGTTTTGAATGAGCCAGGAACAGCCCCCCATCCGTAGCCGGCGTGAGCTTCGACGAGCCCGGGACGAACGCCTGGAAGAAACCGGCGCAGGCCCGGCAGTAGCCGAGGCCGTTACCTCCGACGACGCCAACCACGTGTCCGGGGACGCTTCGGCCAATCGGGTGCGTCGGGTAGCCGATGCTCCGCTGGACGCTAAACCTGCTGCGGAACGTTCTTCGCAGGCGCGTGCACGCGATCGCGCCGCCCTCCGCGCCATCAAGGAACTCGCGGACAAGGAGCAGCAGCTTTCCCGCGGCGGTCCGCCCACGCGCCGTCAGTTGCGCCTGCAGCAGCTGCAGGAAGAAGTTGCCCCGGGCACATCAGCGATCCCCGTTGTCGCGGCACCCGGATCCGGGCCGAGGACATCCAGCATCCCGGTCCAGGCTTCCGGCAAGCAGCCTGGTTCGGCTCACACTGGAACACCGCCAGGCGGTGGTGTCCGCGTTACGGCAGGTCCGCCTACCGGTGCCCCGGAAATGACCGTGGAGCAGGCCTTGATGGCCCGTGAGCTTCTGGCTGCCCAAGCGAACAATCAGTCCAACAAGCTTGAGCACATCGCGGCAATGGAATCAGCGGTGCAGAAAGTCCCGGCCGCTGAATCTGAGGTTTCCGGCGCGGACGCTGAGCCGGAGGATCCAGTTGTTTTGGCCGAACAAATCGCCCAGGCCGAACGCGAGGCGATCCTCAACAAGAGGGCAATCGCCAAGCAGAAGCTCGCCGAGCAGAACAGCCGTCCTTCCGGTCCGGTCCGTGCGGAACCTTCTGTAGCCAGCAACCTGGCCATGGTGACGCCCCTGGAATTCGTGAAAATTCCGGGACTCGAGCGTCCCGTCATGAAGCCGCCCGGCACCACCTTTGTTCCTCTTGTGACCTCTCCTGCGCCGAAACTGAAGCCTGGGCAGTCGGCGTCGGGCAAGCCACGCAGCCTGCGCGGCCGGGCAGGAGTGCTGGCGCGCGCGGAGGCCGCTGCGAAAGCGGCAGGTCGACGCCCGGCGTCGGGCTCCGCATCCGATGGCGAGGCATTCGCGGAAGCGGCCGAACATCCGCCCATTTCGGCAAGTTCGGCTTACGGACTTGAACCGCTCGACGCCGCGACGGCGGGACTTGGGCGGGCGCAGCGTACCCGGCTTCTGGTCCTGGGACTCGTTGGCATCGGAGCCATCGCCCTGATTGCGGGCATCATCATGATCACCAGCGGACTTTCCCGCTGACCACAAAGGCTTTTGCCACCAAACAGGCTTCGTCCATTCTCGAAGCCGCATACAAGGAGTCCCGTGACTGCACATGAACAATCCGTCCTCTTGGCCCGCCACGCCGCCCGCGCGGCAGCGGACAAGCTGGCCGAGGACATCATCGCCCTGGACGTCAGCGAACGCCTGGCCCTGACTGACATCTTCCTGATCGCCTCGGCCCCGACCGAACGCCAGGTCAACGCCATTGTCGACGGCATCGAGGAAGAGTTGCTCAAGCAGGATCTGCGGCCGGTCCGCCGCGAAGGGCGTTCCGAGGGCCGCTGGGTCCTTTTGGACTACGCCGACATCGTTGTGCACGTCCAGCACTCCGAGGACAGGGTCTTCTATGCCTTGGAACGCCTCTGGAAAGACTGCCCGGTAGTGGAGCTGGAGCTCGGAGACGACGCCTCGGCGAAGGCTCCTGCCGTCGAGGAATCCTAGGCGCCAAGCCGCAAACCAACTGAATATGCCCGATTTGGAATTTTCGGAAATGCTGTTCTAAGATATTTGAGTTGCTTCGGAGGAATCCGAAAGCTGGAGGAGATTTTCAAGCCAGTTCAGGGTTCGTGAAGCAGCGAGAATATGGGGCTGTGGCGCAGCTGGTAGCGCACCTGCATGGCATGCAGGGGGTCAGGGGTTCGAGTCCCCTCAGCTCCACCATTTACCAAAAAGGGAACCACCAGATCTGGTGGTTCCCTTTTTTGGTGTCGGTGTGCCGCGAGGCGCGCCTGTCGAGGCGTCTATTGCCCGACGGGCATCGCGGATGCGGCCGCACCGATAAGCGGAGCGTCCTCGGGAAGCTCGGCGAGCCGCAGGGCCATTTGCGATAGTTCCGGACATGCGCCGATGAGGCCGGCCCGGAAAGGACGCTCAAGGATATCCCAGGAGCCTGAGATGGAGCCGCCGACGACGACGACACTGGCCTTGAAGGAAACAGCCCAGGGCGCCACCGCATCACCAAGTGCCAGCATTGAGGCGTCTATGACCGAGGTTGCCTCGGCCTCGCCAAGCCGGGCCAGCTGTGCGATCTCGTGGACGTCCAACGCCTTCCCGGTCAGCTGTCGATACCGCCCACGGATCGCTCGACGGGACACGGTTTCTTCCAAGGGCCGGCCGCGCCAGGTGATCAGGTGCGCGCTACCATGAGGGGGCACCTCTGGGCCCTCGTTCACGGGGACTCCGTGATCTATGAACGCCGAGCCGACTCCGGTGCCGAGCGTCAGGCAAAGGGCCCGTTCATGGCCGCGTCCGGCGCCGGCGGCACATTCTCCCATTCCAAAAGCATCGGCGTCGTTGAGGAACCGGACCGATAACGGGCGAGGGAGGATCGACTCGCTGAGGGCAGAACCCAGATCGAAACCGTTCAGTCCGTCGAACTTGCCGACATTTTCAAAGCGTCCGATGCCTCGTTCGTAGTTGAAGGGACCGGGCACGGCCACCCCCCATGGCAGGGATGCTGTCACTTTCAGCTTCGCGGCCGTGGCTGCCAGGACTGTCACCAACTCCGTGGCTGGGGCGTGCGCATTAAGCTGCGACCTGTATTGTTCAACAACGAATGGAGCTTTTTGGCCGATTGCGATCAGGGCCGCGGTTACGTGCGTGCCGCCGATCTCCAGAACCGGGATTTGCTCGATGGACCGGCTCATCGGATGCGTCCGTCGTGCGCAGCCCGGGCCAGTCCGCATGATGAGTCGGCTCGCGCGTACAGGGTTGCCTGCAGCGCGTGATAGAGGTCCGGCTTACCGGACCAGGTCTCGAATGCGGGCTTTCCAGACGAATCCAGCTCGTGCCACCAGCTTCCGGACTTGAGGTCCATGACGCTCAGGCTAATGTATGACCAAAACCTTCGGTACCACGCTTCATATGTCGGATCTGATGTGACCCGATAGAGGTATACGGCGGCTCCGACTGCTTCGGCCATGGCCCAATGCATTGTGTTGATATTGACTGGGTTTCCTCCCGAGTCGACCGTATAGACGATGCCGCCCGTTTTGACGTTCCAGCCGTCGCGCGTTGCGGCAGCGAACAACTGGCAAGCAGCCTCCGGAGCCCAGTTCAGCCTGGACCCGGGGAGCGCATTAAGTTGGAGGACGAGCCTGGCCCATTCGAACCAGTGACCGACTAGGGAGCCGTACGGGCGAAACGGATCGGCCCGGCCGTCGATGTTGTAGGCGGGATCCGCTACCCAGTTTTCATCGAAATGCTCAGGGATTCGCCATTTTGAGCTTTCACCGTTCCGCACGATGATGAGCTCGCTGATGCGTTCGGCGCGGCGCTGGAACTTGGAGTCCCCGGTGGCTTCGAAGGCGGCAATATAGGCCTCGGTCAGGTGCATGTTGGCGTTCTGGCCGCGGTAGCCCGGTTCAAGGACGGTCCAGTCTGCCGTGAGGGCGTCAACCACAGCACCCTCATCTTCCCTCCAGAAATGCTTGTCCAGGACTGCGTCGACGTGGCTAAGGAGGTTGGCTGCGCCGTCCAGGCCGGCTTGCGTGGCCCCTGCTGCTGCCAGCAAGACGAATGCGTGGGCGTAGGCGTTCTTGGTGGTGTCCAGTGGAGCGCCCGTTCTGGAAATGGAGTTGAACCACCCGTCGTTGTCGGTGTCTAGGAACGCCTCGGATAAAGCTTGGAGCCCGCGTCGGGCAATAGTGGCGGCGCCCGGTCGACCCATAAGGTGTGCCAAGGCGAAGCAGTACACGAGGCGCGCTGTCGCGTAAAGTTCGCGGGCGCCGTCAAGCAAAGGCTTGCCTTCGCGATCCAGTGGGGCGAAGCCGATGTCGCCGGCCAGAGCGGGCAGCTCGTGGAATTGAAGGAGACGCTCCTGTTCCCTCTTCAGCCATCTGTGATGGGCATCGAGGTCCATCCAAACGGGACCTCGTATGTTCACTGTCATGGATTTCACCCGACGGCCTTCAGGCTGGAAACAAAGAACCGTTGGCAGGCTATGAAGAGCACAACCGTCGGGAACGAGGCCACAATTGCAGCGGCGAGGGTGACGGGTGGGCCGAGACTGGCGAATCCGCCGCTGACTTCCGCTAGTGCAGCCATCACCGGGCGGCGATCTGGGCTGGTGGTTAGCGTGATGCCAAAGAGCAGGTCGTTCCAGACCCACGTGAACTGGAAGATGAAAGCTGCCAGGAGGGAGGAACGGATGAGGGGGAAATGAATGCGCCAGAAGACCGTTGCCCAGCTCGCCCCGTCCAATTGGGCCGCTTCAGTTATTTCAGTGGGTAACGTACTGAGGTAGTTGCGGACGATGAAGAAGGCAAAAGGCACGCAGATCGCGGCGTAGATCAGGATCATTCCGAGGTTAGTGTCGTAGAGACCAACGGCGACGTAGGCCTTGAACAGCGGGGCAAGGAAGATCTGCAGGGGGAGGAGCGTCCCGAGATAGATCAGCCAGAACCAAAGTGTGGGTCGCTTTAGGGGCATGATGACGACCGCATATCCCGCCAGCGCGGCAGCTAGGACTGCGAGGGCGGCAGCCGACAGCGAGTACATCAGGCTGTTGAGCAGCCCGTCACCGAATCCAGAGTCGGTCCAGGCAGTGGACAGGTTCTGGAAGAAGGCGAGACCGGTGGGCATCCAGGCAGGATTGCCGGAATATTGCTTTGCCGGTGTCATGGAATTGACGACCATCAGGTAAACGGGCATTAGCCATAGCAGGGCCAGGGCCCAGACGAGGGCGCTCCTGAGAGCACGGACGATCATGGTCAGCCTTTCTTAAGTTGCCGTTGCAGGTACAACCAGGAGGAGGCCACAACGATGATTGCTAGGACGACCGCCACGGCGGCGCCTGCGCCGTAGTCGCTGAGGATGAATGTTTGGCGGTACATGGTCACCGCCAGTGTTTCTGAAACACTTCCCGGGCCGCCCTTTGTCAGGAGCCAGATGAGGTCGAAGACTCTGAGGCTGTTGGCGATGGACATTCCGATCACCACGATCATGACGGGGCGAAGTTGAGGGAAGACGATGTGCCAGAACAGTCTCGCTCCGGAGGCTCCGTCCAGCGACCCTGCTTCGAGTGTCTCCGCTGGAATGGCCTGAAGGCCGACAAGGAAGAGGATGACGCACACTCCAGTTGCTTGCCAGGTGTTGGCGACGATCATCACCAGCGTGTTGTTCGGCCATTCGAGGAGCCAGCCGGATGAGGGCGGAGTCAAGCCGAAGAAGCGGATGGCCTGGTTGAGGGCTCCATCAGATCGGAGAATGAACCCCCAGATGACTGCCGTGGACGCCCCGGAGATCGCGTAGGGAAGGACGAACGCAAAACGGAGCCAACGGCCGCCAGGTATCGAGTTTGTCAGGATGGCTACAAGAAGACCCACTCCCACTGGCAGGATCAGTGTTCCTATGGTCCACATGAACGTATTCGCCAGGGACCGGACGAACGAGGGGTCATTGATCAGGTCACCGTAGTTTTGCAGGCCTATGAAGCTAGAGGTGATCCCGTTGTCGCTTGTGAAGCTCTGGTACACGGTTACAGCAAAGGGGACCAGCAACATGATCGCGACGAGTCCCAGCGCTGGGAGCAGGAAGGGGATGGCTTGCGCCCGTGCGCGTGAATGATTCGCCGCCCGGCGGCGGGAGATGGTCGCATCTCCCGCCGCGGACTTTGGAACTGTGGCGAGAGCCATCTATTTTCCTGCTTTCCACTTGGCCCATTCGCTGTCCGCGAGGGACTGGAGCTTATCCAGAGTGGGCGCAATGTTGGATTGGCTCGGGTTGACCATGAAGCTTGCCAGGATCTGCACGCCGCCCTCGATGAGAGCAGGGGGGCTGGCTTCCCAGTAGCGGTTCAGCTCGGTCGGCTTGGTGTTGGCGACCTGGTCGGTCACAGACTTGAGGGTGGGATCATCGGTGATTACCTTCGGGTTCGCCGATGTGTCCTTGATCTTATTGACCCAGGGGGTCTGGACATCAGGGTTGAGCCATTCATCCATGGTCTTAAGGGCCTGGTCTTTGTGCGGTGCTTTCGCTGCCACCGAGATCACTCCGGACTCCACGATGACGGACTGTTTGGCTCCGGGGTCAACCATCGGCAGGACGTAGGCCCCGTAATCCTGAGAGGTCATTCCGTTGCTTGTGAAGGTGCCGTTGCGCCATGTGCCCATCGGAACCTGTGCGACGGTACCCTTCTGGAAGAGCGAAGGCTCGCTGTCCCACGCGGTGTCAGCGGGGGTGAAGTATCCCTTGGCGGACATATCGCTCCAGATGGCCATGGCCTTCTGGGCGGTAGGGTCTGTGTACTTGGCATCACCCTTCATGAGTTTGGCGTAGAAGTCGGGGTCCAACTTTGAGAGGATCTCCTCGAACCAGATAAATGACGTCCAGCCCGCTTCCTGAGTGGAGAACAGCGGGGCTACTCCGGCCGTCTTGATCTTGTCGTTGTTCGACATGAATTCGGCCCACGTGGTTGGCGGTTTGATCCCGACCTTGTCGAAGACCTTCTTGTTGTAGAACATCACCCAGTAGCTCTTGTAGAGGGGCAAGCCGTAAACCTTGCCGTCGTAGGAGAAGCTATCCTTCGTCTCAGGAGAAACCCATCCCTTCTGGACGGCGTCGTTCCACTGGGTGGTCAGATCTTCAAGGCCGCCGGATCGGGCCAGGTCCTGGAGCCGGTAGCCGTTCCACCATTTGACCAGGTCGGTCGTGCTGTTCGTCTGCAGTGACGAGCGGATGACCTGCTGGTAGTTCTCAGTGGACGGAACGTTGCGGGGGTCGATTGTGCTTCCGCCGACCTTGGAGAGGGCGTCGCCTGCGATCTTGTAGGCCGCGACGAAATCCGATCGGTCACCGTTCAGTGTGATGGAGCCGGAGCCGGCATCCTTGGTGCTGGACGAGCCAGGGGTACAGGCCCCCAAAGCGAGGCTTAGGGTGACCGCAGCAGCGGTCACTCCTGCCCACTTGAGACTGATCCTCATACCGTTCAAAACATCCTCCTTGATGTGGACAAGCGCCGGCGCTGATGGTCGGAAGCTTGGGGGTTGTTAACGTTATCTAACGCTTTTGGTAACGATACCATTTTTGGTTTTGGGTGACTAGAGGTGAAACAAAGACGATTCGGCGAATCGGGACTATTTTGAGGTCGGAACTGTCATGCTCTGACCTGCGGCAACAAAAAGCTCGGCATTCCCGGTCACCGAGGCCGGGGATTCCTGATCGGAGAGATAGGCGGCCTGGCCTTGCTGCAGGACGTGACCGTTGAGGATGGCTTTTCCACGGGTGCAAACCGCGATTGCCGGGCCATGGAAGGAGACTGTCGAGTTGAGGGCAGGACCGTCGAATCTGGCCAGGGCATATTCAGTCACCGGCGGACGGAAGACCTCGATCCCGGCGGCTGTCGTTTCAGATGCTAGCCGAAGCGAAGAGGTTGGGATGAAGGTTGCAGTGTCCAGGAGAGCATCCACGTCCACGTGCTTCGGCGTCAGGCCGGCACGGAGCACATTGTCGGAGGCAGCCATGAGTTCGACGCCAAAGCCTTTCAAATAGGCGTGCACTACCCTGGCGCCGACGAACAGTGCCTCGCCACGTTTGAGCGAGATCCGGTTCATGAGGAATGCGACTGCAATACCGGGATCGTTTGGATAGACAACGGCCAGCTCGCGCACCGTTTGCCAATCTGACCCGGTTCGTTGCTGCGCCGCTTCAACAAGTTCATCGATCGCGGCTGCGGCTTTTCGATCGTTACTTAAGAGCCATCGCACTGTCTCTCCGAGGTGCTCCCCGGAACTGACGCTCTCGAGCAAGGCTTGCATGCCTTTGCCCCGTGAGGTCTCGGCCGCGAGTGATTCTGCCGATCGCTCTGCCGTGCGGAACCCTGCGAGTACGTCAAAACGATCGCTTAACGCCACTAGCATTTCGGGCTTGTGCATTCGGTCCTTGAAATTCCGCCTTGGCGCATCCAGTGCGATCCCGGCACGGTCTTCGCGGTCGAAGCCCTGCCTTGCTTGCTCCGAAGAGGGGTGGACCTGGAGCGAAAGCGCGGAATCTGCAGCCAGAAGCTTCAGCAGGAAGGGCAAGCGGCCTACTTGGTCGAGCGATTTCCATGCGGTATCTGGTGTGTCGATCCGCGAGGGACCGCCCGGGTGGGTGCCAAGCCACAGTTCGGCTTCGGGCTGATCAGTGGAGGGTCGGCCTTGTAGCGTGGCGATTGCTGATCGTGAGCCCCAGGCATAGGGGTGCGGGGTGTTCGAGATATCGAGATACATGATGCTCCAAGAGACGTAGGGTACTCGGAACCCTCAGCGCAGTAGCGGAGCCCAGTCCGGCTGTAACTACTTGTGGGGGCTGTTGGCCCCAGCGGTGAGGGAGGCGAACTTGGACTCGCGCTGCCGCCCGTGGTGCCCCTACTTGCCGAAGCCGGGGCGCTCGGTACCGCGGACGCTGGCTTTGAGGGTTCCGAGCTTTTGGCCTTCAGCCCCACCATGGGGTCGGATGATGTATTCGCCGACCTGGGCAGGAATGATGAAGGTCTCAGCGTAATGAACGATGAACGGTTCAAACCCGCCGGTCGGGCTCTCGACAATGGCTTCTGACCCCTCCACCAGGTTGATTACGTTGACGGTGCCCTGCGTGTCATGAAGGACCGGCTTCGTAAACCAGTGGCGACGGGTTTCGATGAACTCGAACTCGTGCAGCCCGGTGCGCTCTTCGACCCATCCGTCGCCTTCTTCGATCACTTGGACTTGGTCGACCAAGTTCTCGGTGGTCCATTTCGTGCCGCGGTCCCACTGGATGTTCTCCTTGGCGTGTTCAAGGTGGATTGGCCGTGGAATGCCGTCGAGACCCACGCGGTCCCAGTCCCACATTTTGAAGGTGAAGATGAACGGCGTTGCCGAGATTTCGAGCACCATGGAGTCGGCACCTGAGCAATGGACCGTACCTGCGGGGATCAAGAAGTGGTCGTGCTTTTTCGCCGGATACATGTTGACGTACTTCTCAGCGTCGAAGGATTCGACTCCCGTCGAGGCGGTTTCGAGCGCCGAAACCATCTCGTCAGGGTCGGTACCGTCCTTGACACCCAGGTATACAACCGCATCTTTGGCCGCGTCCAGCAAGTAGTAGCTTTCGTCCTGGGTGTAGTTCATCCCGAACGTGTCTTTGATGTACTCAGTCAGTGGATGGACCTGCAGTGAGAGGTTCCCGCCTTGCATTGTGTCGAGGAAGTCGAAACGGATCGGGAATTCCGCGCCGAACCGAGCAAATGTCAGTTCGCCGAGCAGTTCGCGCGGATGCCGGAAAACGAGGTCGATGGAGGGCAGCTCGAAGTGTTCCCCCTCGACCTCCAGCAAAAGGCTGTTCTCTTCGGGGACGCAGTCGAAGCACCATGCATAGTTTTCTTCGTCATCGTTCAGACCGCAAACATCCTTCATCCACTGTCCGCCCCAGACGCCGGGATCGAAAAACGGAACCACCCGAAATGGCTTGGAGGCGGTAAGCGCAAGGCCTTCGCGGAACGTGTCACCAGTGATTACTTTGGCTTCCGTTGTCGACGCATTGGTGTCGATCACGAAATCGAGTTTCGAGAACAGATCCTGCTTGTGCCGGTCGGCGACCCGCCATTCGATGAAAAAGCCCCGCTTGTACTTGCGCAGATTGTCTTCGTCGAAGTTCGTACTGCGCCAATTCGGGAGGCCTTTGCGCTGCCTTTGCTGAATTTCCCAGCGGGCCAGATCAGCCAAAGCGAGGACATCGCGGTTGGGCGCTGCCAGGGCCGCCCCCCACCCAAAAATGACGGTCGGGCCCTGAGTTGCGATGCGGGCGATTTCCTCGAGCCGGTCCTCGACATAGAAGCTTGTCAGGCGAAGGTGGCTCATGACACCGAACACGCGGTCATCGGTCAAATTCTGGTCGATCATCGCGTCGATCTCAGCTGTCGGCCTGGCTGCGTGTTTTTCGACATCGATGACCGTGTAGCCTGCGAAGGCAGCGCCCAATTCCTTGTGCAAGGTTTGGATGTCTGTTCCTGGGTAGCAGTCGACGACGATTGTGGGAGCAGCTGAACGGGACTCGGCTACTCGTCGGATCTCTGCCCAGGCCGCCTGACCGCTCCAGATCCGATGCGAAATTCCCATCCGCGTGGCTGGCCATTTGTCGTACTTAGACGCTGGCATTCAGGTCTCCGTTTCTTCTTCCCGATTGATAACGTTATCAAAATTGCCGAAACCGACATGCCAGAGCATGTGGTCGTAATTGTTGGTCTTTGTGTACCGCGCTAGCCGAGAAGGCGAGTCGGGAGCTGAATGTGGCGGACTTCGCTGTCGTCGTCCTCATGTTCGAGGCGGTGCAACAGTAGCTTCCCGGCCTGGCGTCCGAGCTCACGGGCGTCATGGTCAATGACCGTCAGTGCAAAGGGCATCATGTCTGACAGTTCGAAGTTGTCGAATCCAACCACCCGTAGGGTTTTCGAGGAAGCGGTTGCTGCGGCGCCGCGGAGGATTCCGATTGTGCTGCGGTTGTTGGCGCTGAAAACCGCGGTCGGTGCTTCCTCCATGCTGAGCAGCTCCTCAATGGCTTGCTGCGCGGTTGTGGTGTTGTGCTGGCCGGACTTCACAAGATCCGGGTTGACTTCCAGTCCCGACTCCCGGTGGGCCTTGACAAATCCTTCGAAACGGCGCTTCCCGGTGAAGAGAGACGTGTTGCCCACGAACGCGATGCGCTTGTGACCTTCCGCAATGAGTTTCTTGGTTCCGAGGTATGCGCCGTTGATGTCGTCGATGAGTACGGTGTCCGCTTCGAAGCCTTCAAGTTCGCGGGTTGCCAGGACCAGCGGTGTGGATCCGAGGAACTTTTCCGTGAGGTGTTCGGTGGCTCCACCGGAGGGTACGACGATAAGACCATCGACCTGCCGGCCGACAAAGTCCGCCGTCAACTGTCGTTCGCGTTGCGCATCTTCACCGCTGTTCCCAACAAGAAGCCGCAGGTTGTGCGCGGCCAGGGTTTCCTCGATCCCGAGCTGGACCTCCGCGTAGTAAGGGTTCGCGACGTTGGTGATGATGACGCCAATCAATCCTGTGCGCTGACCCGGTCGGAGGCTCCGCGCGTTTTCGTTCTTGCGGTATCCCAGCGCCTCAATGGAGGCCAGAACGCTCTCCATCTTGGCCGGCCGTACGTTCTTCCCCCCGCCGAGCACACGTGAGACGGTCATGGTGCTGACCCCTGCGTGCGCGGCGACATCGTGGAGTGTCGGAACGGCTGATGAGCGACCTTGGCGGTTCGCCTGGGCGTTCGCTGCCATGCGCGTCTACCTGCTCTTCCCCCGGAAATCTGCCGGACGCCGATGTCTAGACCCCAATGACCGTTGGTCGGCTCCTCGGGTCACTCAATACATTCATGATCATGGCACACTTTGGGATCGTTATCAAACAATATTGTTAAGCGTTATCAACATTGGCCTGCCAGAGTTTTCCACTGAAGCGACCACGCAAAAGAGGAATCAAGGTGGAATTTGGGAGCACGGTCCCGCGGACATCCAGGACGGATTCACCGCACAGCAGTCCGACTTCGCGGGCGCAGTGGCCAGAAACCCTCCAAGGTCCCGACAGAACATGCCCGGCATGTCGTCGAGCTAGTCCTCGCGGCCTACCGCTCGGCCGCGGGGGCTTTGACCGTCGAGTTCGGGAACGTCCGCGCCTGAAGCCGACGGACGTTCCCGACTTGAGTAGGTCAGGACATCTGGTACAGCCGCACGCCGAGTCCTTCGATGTCGTCGGTGTACCTGCCCTTTGTCTTACCGAGGCTCCGGCGTTCGTAGAGCACCTGCACCGGGCCGTTCCCCGGTGCGGCGAATGAGACGGTGCGGGCTTCTTCGGACAGGTTGACCATGAATAAGTAGTCGCCGTTACCAAAGCGTCGCGTAGTCCACCGCAGCTCATCATTGCCAGCGACCCGGATCGACGGCGCCCGTTCTGTGGAGAGGATGACCGGTGAGAGCTCCCGGATCTGGGTCACGACCGTTTTCGCATTGTCCAGTAGCCTGCGGTACGGGACACCGCTGACGTCGTTCTCGATGTCGAATCGGGAGTAATACAGCAGGCCGGTCGCACCGGCCACGATGGCCTGCCACGACATGCTCCTGACCTCGGCCAGGTTCGGTGGACGCACCCCGAAGTGCTTGTAGTTGCCGAGGTTGTGCAGCTGGATGACCGGCCAGATCGCGGTGTTGGGCAACTCCCGCACGGTTGCTTCGGTGTGGGTGAAGACACGGCGCGGGATGTCGGTCGGCTTGCCGAAGATTGGATACGGGTCCGTACCGAAGGCGTCGGTGACATACTGGGCGTCGTCACCGGCCCACACGCGGTAGTCGACCGAGTAGCTCGGGTGGTTGGGATCGTTGTCAGTAACCGACGTATATCGCGGACGGAGGCGGCTGGCCTCGCCGTCAGCGGGGGTCTCGTCATTGATGTACCAGCCCAGGAGTGAGGGGTGGCTCTTGTACTGGTTGATCTGCTTGGCGTCGGCATTCTGATGATTGAACAGGGTCGTCATCCCGCGCGCTTGGGTCTCGTCGAGAATCTGCGGGGATGGTACGTGGTAGGACAGGACAGTGGTGAACCCCGCATATCTGAGATCGTCGAGGTTCTGCACGGTGGTCGGCCCGTTGTACGCCCCGATCGGGAAGTACAGCTCGCCATTGCGCCGAACCCTTCCGTGCGAGTCGAGATAGCTCGTTGGCACTTCATCCACACGGAGCTTCCGAAGGGCGAACGTCTTCTCCGAGGCGGTGGCGCCGTCGCGGTTGCGCACGCTCACCCGCAGTTGGTAGGACCCGTCGCGCAGCCTTGAGACCGGGCTGGTGTACCTCAGCTGGGGCGAGCCCTTGAAGGACTTGGAGTCGACGCGCTTGCCGGCGGCGTCACTGAGTTCGACCTGTACCTGGTAGTCGGTGGCACGGCTGCCGGACGGCGGGAACACGCCGATCCGTAGATCGATTTCCTGGTGTTCTCCGGGAATGAGCAGGCCGCGATAGGCCGGGGCCGCGAGGGTCGCCCGCAGGAGGCGCGGCGTGTATTTGGTGATGGTGAGATCGTCATACCAGGCCGTCCCCGTGGCGCCGCGACCAAGGAAGAAGATGGCTTTCATGTACGCGGCTCCAGTCGGTGCCACCTGCGGCGGGACCGTCAGCTGCACCCACTCGGTGGATTGGGTTGTGCCCGTGTAGCCGCCGGTGAGGAAGGTGCCGTCTTCGGCGTACCACTCCACGCAGACCGATGCCCCGCCGTTTTGCATGCCGGCGGTCTTCACCCAAACGGAGGCCGATACGGGAACGTACGCGTCGGTGGTCCCCGGGATCTTCCTCCCGGCAAAGACGTAGGTGGTGCTGTCTGCCCGGGTGTAGCGCAGCGAGGCAGCGCCGGTGCGGTGCTGTGCCGAGTCGTAAGCGGTGTAATCCGATATCCATTCAACGTCCAAGTCCTCGAACGAGGTCTGGTAGACGACCCCGGGCGTCGTGTCCAGCAAGTTCGCCCTAGGCACCGAGGCGGTCTCCTGGCTTGCTTGAGCGGAGCCTGGAAACAACGCCGGACCGATGAGCCCGAGCGCCGCGCCGCCGAGCATCAGCGTTCGTCGGGAAACTCCGGATTTCCGGCCTTCGTCGTCCGGGGTCGCGGCGTACGGGTGACTGGAGTCATTCACAATTTCTCCTGTGCGGTCGATATGGTGCGTTCTGTATGGGAGGTGCTATGGGTGCAGTTCGAAGTTCACGCTGGATCCTGCACATCCGGCGGTAGGCACGCGCAGCGTGAGCGTCCCTGTTGCGTCGCGCTCCAGTTGGACCCTCGCTGCAGAATTCACGCGCTTGAATTTGGTTCCGGCGAGGATGAGAACCACTTCGGCGGCAGATCCGGTCGGATCCGACACCGCGAGCTTGGCGATCCCCGGTGACTGCCAGCACAAGACGACGGCGGCTTTGTCGGAAGCGAGTTCTCCCACCTGAGCCGGCTGCCAGAAAGATACGGCCAGTAGTTTGCCGATTCTCGCGCCCTGGGCCTTCGCATCGTTGCGGAGTACTTGCGGCACAGTCCACGAAGCTGTCTGCTCCGGAGTTGCGCCGGGCATGAGGGCGTAGGCGTAGGACGCTCCTGTCGGCCCTGCACCGTGGTCGATGACCATCGTGGCGTACTCCCTATCGAGGATCTGGGTAGGGCCGTTGCTGTTGACGTCCCGCCAGGCGCCCGAGCGTCGCTCCCGCTGGACTGTCAGCGGCTCGGAGCCCAGAAGCAGATAGCCGCCGACGCCTTCTACGTGCGCCCAGCGGGCGGCTGGGTGAACTGACGGGGCGCCGGATGACGCTGGCAGCACTGCTCCGTCGATGGTGATCTTCCTGCCACCAGTTGCACCGAGGTTCCGATGCTCCACCACGCTCTCTACGCTGGCTCCGCTGCCGGTGTGGATGTCCGAGCCAAGGGCCAACACCATCTCGGGCGTGAAGAACCAGGACTTTCGCGCGCTCAGTCCTGTCCCTCCCGGTCCCACGAGATGGAAGCCGACGGCACCGAATCCGTCCCGGGATGCGCCGCCGGTCCATTCATTGGCGGGAGCCCTCGAAGCCCATTCGCCTTCGACTTTGGGTGGCAGCGGGGTGGTGTCCGCCGTGATGCCGGGCAGGCGGTTGAGGTTGGCGGTTGGCCAAAAGTTGTCGTCCCAGTGTCCTGCGTCGGCACCGTAGAGGTAGAGGAGTCCGGAGCCGGTGTGGTAGCCGGTGTTGTTCTCACCGTTTCCGCATTCGTACCATGCGATGCGGCGGCTTGACAGGCCAAGCGCTGTAACCCACCCGTCGCCGCGGAACACTGAGCGGTCCATGGCTGGGAAATATGTGTGGCCCGTTGGTTCCGGCTCGGCCACGGTCGTTGTGGCGAAGAGCTCTTTGATGAGGGCGACGCGGGTGATGCTGGCCCAATTCAAGGGACGAGTGACAGTGTTGCGGTGAAGCCAGCCCAGGCAAAGGGAGCGCCAACGTGCGGACGTCGCGGCATCGACACCGCGCGCCAGCCAGAGAATCGCCTCGATGGCCGCGATGCCATCGTCAAATCCGCGTGAATCGGCTCGGGAGATCGCCCGTCCGCGTACTGAGTCCATCATCAAACCGTCGTGGATGAACGGCGCAAAGGAACGTTCGACAACATCGAATAGGATGCTGCGGGAAGGGTCCGAAACAGGGTAGGCAGATGGTCCCAGCAGGGAGAACAGCCGGGCCAGCCCATTGAGCAGGACGACGCCGTACGTACCCGTGTATCCGAGCTTGAAGTGCTGGATGAAGGAACCGTCTGGATAGAAGCCGTCGCCCTTGGTGACGTATTGCCAGGTCGGGCTGAGCGCTGTGATCGCCGCCTGCAGTCGGGCCGTGTCCCCACCTACTATGGACCGGATGATGATTGCCCGGCAGATGTCCACACGGTTGGCGCCCTCGGAGATCACCTTGCCGCGGCTGTCCGGGAACTGAAGCGTCGGGTCCGGGATGAAATGATCTATCGCCGCGCAGTATTGGGCCACCTGCGCTTCGCTGACATGTTCCCGGACTACTGCCAGTGCGTCCGCGAGGGCATTTGGTGTGCCGATCTCCCAGTTCCACCAGTTCCCGAATTCCTGCTGACTGTCGTTGTAAACAAGCCGGTGACCGTCTTGAAGCCCGGCTAGGATCTCGGCCAGCACCGTGGGGCTGCCTTGATGCCTAGAGCCGGGCGTGGCCCAGGCTGTGGCCATCTGTGCCAGGCGCTCGTATGTAATGGTGATCTTTGGATCGGCGCTGAGGTCGGCGTCGGTGAAGATCCTGGTCCTGGAGTCAACGGTGACAAGCAAGGATCGCGAGCGATCCACCACGCTGTCCAGACGCCTCAAAGCGCTGACGAGGTCCTGGTCCGCCGTCGTTATCACTGTACGACCGGTCAGCTGGTCCACCCAGCGTTGCCGGAGCATTTCGAGGTCCGCGTCCGGAGCGGCGTTCGCGATCGGGGCGAAGGCGCTGCCCAAAGCAACAGCCAGGGCCAGGGTTCCGGTTCCGCGGAAGAGATTGCGTCGGGAGACATTTAGTTCAGACACGGTAACGCTCCTTGTTAGTGGTTGGAATCAAATAGTCCAGCCCGGTTACGAGGGAGAAAGAATAGGGATGCAGGGCTGGCTAAGCCGAGTAGGACAGGAATTCGGGCTTTACCTTGCCAAGTAACGGCCTTTCGCCAACGAACCGGCTGACTTCGCGGAAGGCTGCGTCCCCGAGGCGGCGGAGTTCATTGCCCTGTGAACCGGCAATATGGGGCGTGAGAAGCAGGTTGGGGGCTTCGAACAGGGGCGAATGCCTGGGAAGCGGATCTGGGTCAGTGACGTCAACGACGGCGTTTAGGCGCCCCGAATCCAGTTCGGCCAAAAGTGCATCGGAGTCCACCAAGCTTCCCCGTGCGGTATTGATCAGGGTTGTGCCTGAGCGCATCAATGAGAGAGCGGCCGAGTCGATCATGTGGAAGGTTTCAGGGATGGCCGGCGCATGAAGACTGACGACGTCGCTCGTGCGAAGCAGCTTATCCAAGGTCACGGGCCGTGCGCCGAGAATTTCGTGAGTGACGAAAGGGTCGTAGAACACTGGGTCCACATCGAAAGGTGCAAGCAGCTCGATGACGCGTCGTCCGATTCGTGAGGCACCGACGATGCCTACTTTGAGACCGTAATTCCCCCAGAAATATGGTTCCTCTTCAAAAGGCCGGAACTGCTTTGTTGTTCGGTAAGCGCAGGCCAGTTCGAATACTCGCTTGCCCGACATGAGAATGGCTGCGAGGGTGAATTCGGCCACTGGGAGTGCGTTGATGTCCACTCCTGAGGTAACCGTGATGCCGCGCCGGAAGAGTTCGTCGGTCGCAAAGCCCTTGACGGAGCCGGCCGTGTAGATGACCGCGCGCAATTGGGGCATTCTGGACAGCGTCCGTTCGTCAAGTAGCGGGCATCCCCACCCACCAATAAGCAGTTCAAGTTCATCCAGGTCCGCATCGGTAGCGATCTCCTGGGTAATTGGCTTCGGATGAAGCTGCAGCATGGCATCAAGGTCGTGTCGTACCTGCCGGGAAAACAAAAGCTCCGGGAGATGTGGGTGCATGGCCAAGGCGGCCTTCGGCCGCTTAATGGTCGCTAATTCGTTCATGGGTACTTGAGTGCTCCTTGTCAGTGCCGGATATGCCCGAGTAAAGCGACAATGCGACCAACCTGGCTTCCGGGGAGGCATGCACGAGGGGCTGTGTCCTGCCGCCCGGGGGCTCGTGTGGTGACGCGTGCGGTGAAATGCGATGTGGGGCTCTCGTCCGCTTCTTACACGTCCGTCTCGCCCCAACTTCATGGTGGTGACGGACGCCGAAGCGGTCAACCACAAACGATCAAACAATCAAATATGGTCTGAAATTAAATGAATTTATCCGCCGGTCGGGGCAGGTCCGACATGATCGTTTGATCGTTTCCGCTTGACCCGTTCATTATTTCCCGATCACCATGGGTGTGACTAGGGACACATCGAAAGGGGTCAC
This sequence comes from Arthrobacter sp. B2a2-09, assembly GCF_027587375.1. Taxonomy (GTDB): domain Bacteria; phylum Actinomycetota; class Actinomycetes; order Actinomycetales; family Micrococcaceae; genus Arthrobacter. Next base: position 7,256 of record NZ_JAMXIC010000019.1, on the reverse strand, counting down.
TATGCGAAAATGTCGCAGAGCACTCATGATTGCCATCGGGATGCTTACAGCCGTGGTCGTGGCCGGCTGCTCCTCCGCTGGCGGGACTACTGACACTGCATCGAAAGAGACGACGGAAATTACGTTCTCTTCCTGGTTGAGGGGATCGAAACAGGTAGTAGACGCCTACAACAGCGCGCAGAACGAGGTGCACGTTACATTCAAGGAGGTGGCGAGCGCCGGGGATAACTACACCCAACTGACGAACCAGGTGAAGGCTGGAAATGCTCCGGATGTGGTCACGGTTGAGTACACGAGGGTCACTGAGATGGCAAGCCAGGGAGTCCTTAAGGACATCAGCAAGGAAGCCGGAACCCTAGTCAAAGACAGTTACCCTCCATTCATTCAGTCGTTGGTGAATTTCGGGGGCTCGACCTGGGCGGTGCCGTTGGACGCAGGCGTCCTGCAGCTTTACTACCGCGCAGATCTTTTTGAAAAGTACGGCATTTCCGTGCCGGCGACATGGGAGGAGTACAAGGCCGCGGCCAAAAAAGTAGCAGCTGCAGACCCGGAGGCGCGGATTGGCGCAAGCGCTGCCGGCGACTCCGTGCTCTATGCTGCACTGGCTTGGCAGAACGGCGCCAAGTGGGCTTCTCTAGAGGCAGATGGCTGGAAGATCAACATCGACACCCCGGAGACCCGGGAGGCGTTCAAGGTTCAGCAGGATCTGCTGGACGCCAATCTCGTATGGAGCGACAAAGGTCCGGTCTTGAAACAGAAGCAGGCCTCCGGCAAGATCCTGTCCGTCATCAGCGGATCCTGGTACGCAGCCGGTCTGCAGGCCAGCTTCGCAGATCAGTCCGGCAAATGGCGCGTTGCACCGTTGCCGTCCCCGACATCGAAGCCGTCCGCGGCCCTCTATGGCGGATCGACGTTCGGCCTTTCGCGGAACAGTTCAAAGGCCGATGCCGGGATGAAATTTATCAAATGGATGACCACCAACGCCGATGGGATCAAGGCACGCGTTGCCGGCGGTTCGTCCAGTGTCTTCCCTGTGAATGAAGAAGCTCGCAAAGCCGCAGCAGAAGCCTTCAAGACGGAATTCTTCGGTGGCCAGAACATCTACGAAGTTGCCACGAAAGGCATGGCCGCCGTCCGGGAAGGCTGGGTGTGGAGCCCTGCCTACGCCACCACGGCTGCAAAACTCGAAGACGAGAGCACCAAGGTGGAAAGCGGCGCATCCAGGTTTGCGGATATCTTTGGCCCCGCGCAGCAGGCAACGGTGTCCGACCTGAAGAACCGTGGCATCTCCGTAAGATAATCACTCCGCGTGGCTGCCGATCTGATGGTCGGCAGCCACGCCAAGGCACACCGGAAGATGCGCCTTCCGAAGGGAAATTCAATGCTAACCGCCACCACAACCACCCAAACCAAGGTCGCCCGCCGTTCGCGACGCAGATCGGGCACGCACGCTCTCCTGTTCCTCGCTCCGTTCTTTGTCCTATTCATTTCTTTTACCATCGCTCCCGTTGCCTATTCCGGTTTTCTCAGTCTCTTTACGGAGAAGACCAGTGGGCTGGGCTTTGGCGGGGCGACGAAGGCATTCGTCGGCCTGGCAAACTATCTTCGCGCTATTCAAGATTCCGGCTTCCTTTCGGGGTTCCTGAACATCGCCATGTATTGCTTGCTGTACATCCCAGTCATGATCGGTTTAGCGTTAGTCATTGCGCTCCTCCTGGATTCCGCAGCGGCACAGGCGAAATCGTTCTTCCGCTTGGCCTTCTACCTGCCAAACGTCGTCCCCGGACTCATAGCTGCAATCATCTGGATGTACCTGTACACCCCAGGCATCAGCCCCTTGGTCGATGTATTTGAAACAACCGGGGCGACGTGGGACTTGGGAAGCCAGTTGGCCGCACTGTTCTCCCTGTCCAATCTCGCCATCTGGCTTCACACCGGGTACAACGTCATTCTCTTCTACGCCGCACTGCAAGCCGTACCGGAGGATATCCTCGAAGCCGCAACCGTCGATGGTGCCGGGGCCGTCCGGATAGCCCTTGCCATTAAGGCGCGCATGATCTCAGGCGCAGTCACGGTTGCCACTCTGTTCACAGTCGTCGGAGCCATGCAGCTATTCGCGGAGCCACTCCTCCTCAAATCACTCTCGAGGGCCATCGACGGCGGCTGGACACCAAACATGTTCATCTTCCAGACTGCCTTCGACAGGCACGACTTCGGGTACGCAGCAGCCACCTCGCTGTTGTTTGCAGTGCTCATCGGAGGACTTTCCTGGGCTGTCACCAAACTCGGATCAAAGGTGAATTCATGACTCCCGCTGCCCTCACTACGCAAACGCCACAAGCGCGGCGAACCCCACCACGGGAGCAGGGGCGGGATTCAGCGTGGCGGCCGCAACGCGGCATGAACTGGTCGTCGAAAACGGTCGTCAACCTCGTGCTTGTGCTCTTCTGCCTTTACACCGTCCTTCCACTGACATGGCTGCTGATCGCAGCAACAAAGAACACCTCCGACCTCTACGGCACCCCCGGGTTCACCTTCGCAGATTTGAATCTGGTGGATAACCTGATCGAACTCTTCACTTGGGAGGGCGGTACATACTTTCGGTGGCTGCTTAATACCTTTGCCTACGCAGGCCTTGGGTCCTGCGCATCTGTGGCTGTATCTTTCCTGGCCGGCCACGCTTTCGACAAGTTCGACTTTCCTGGCAAGGAGCGCTGGTACGGGTTTGTCCTGGTGGGGGTTCTGGTTCCGGCCGCGGTCACCACCATGCCCTTGTATCTCATGGCGTCCGGCATCGGGCTTGTCAATACTTTCTGGGGAGTGTTCCTCCCCGGCATAGCCAGCCCATTCGGCGTATATATTGCGCGAATCTTCAGCTCAAGCTACGTGCCCAAGGAAATGATCGAGGCTGCGCGGCTGGACGGAGCAGGGGAGTTACGGATATTTCTCAAAATTGCAGCCCCGTTGATGAAGCCAGGAATAGTGACGGTCTTCCTCATGTCATTCAGTGCGACCTGGAACAACTTCTTCCTACCGTTGGTGATGCTCAGCGATTCCGATCTCTTTCCGGCCGCCCTCGGCATCTACACCTGGCACAGCCGGGTGGGGGCCGATCCTGAATTCGCGCACCTGGTGGTCATCGGTTCCCTCGTCACTCTCATCCCCGTCGTGGTGCTCTTCGCTTCGCTCCAGAGATTCTGGAAAGCAGGCATAGGGTCAGGAGCCCTCAAATGACCATGATCCCCCCGATGCGGGCGAATGAGGAGATTTACTGACGAAATGATGCGCAAACGATCAAGAACTGTATCATCAGCTCAAACTCTGGGTCAGCAAGCGGCACGCTCGGTAAATCCTTCGGAGGTTAGGTGAGGGCAAAGGACCGGTACGCAGCCATTGAACGGGAACTCCGTTTGCACGGCAAAGCCAACGTGAATTGGTTGGCGAAGGCTCTGGGAACATCGGTAATCAGCATCCGCAGAGACCTGAATGTGCTTCAGGAACGCGGTGTCGCGAAGAGGGTGCACGGCGGCGCGGTATTTGTGGGAGATCCGCTGCGTCCGCAAAGCGTTCCACACACCGGTCCAAACCATTCTGGAGCAGACGCACAGGGCGCCGGGGTGTTCGCAGAACGATCTCCGAAACGGGATGAAGAAATCATCGGACTGATCGTCCCGGGGGCAGCGTACTACTATGCGGGGGTCATCGCCGGAGCAGAGGAGATGGCCAATTCTCTGGGATTCAGGCTCGTTCTTGCAGTATCTGGGTATTCCGGAGAACGCGAGCGCAAGCAAGTTGAGCGCCTCATTGAGATCGGAGCCAAAGGTCTCATCATCGCCCCTTCGGTACATGCCTCCGAGGACGGCACTACGTATGACCTGCTGTCCGGCCTGAACATTCCGGCCGTCCTCATGGAAAGGAACGCCGACCTCCAGAGACTTGACGTGGTTTACTCCGATCATGCCGTTGGAGCCGCCGAAGGACTGAAGCACCTTGCCGACCTTGGCCACATGGGTGCAGCCCTAGTCGCAGGGGCGCACAGCCCCACGACACCGGGTCTGGCTTCCGGCTTTGAGCGCGCCCAAAAGTGGTTTCATCCCGAGCGTTGCCGCATATTCCTTGTGCCTTCAGTTCTCTGGGACGAGGAAAGAACGAAGCAGCTCCATGACGCCCTGGACTGGTGTCTGGCACACGGAACCACAGCCGTTCTCGTCCATTCCGACGAGATGGCTCTCCTGTTTGCGCAAATTGCCGTGGCCCGAGGACTCAGGATACCCGCGGATCTTTCCATCGTCGCCTATGACGATGAAATTGCAGCCCTAGCTGACCCACCCTTGGACGCAGTGTCCCCGCCAAAGCGCGAAGTAGGCCGCCAAGCCGTGAAATTGTGCTCTGAACGATTGGAAGCAGGCGCCGCCGCACCACCGCGGCACATAGGGCTTCTTCCCCAATACATCCATCGCAGATCCACCGCACCGCCGCAGCAGGGCTGACTCGCATGGCCGTCAGGATCTACAGGAGCGCGATCCACATCCGACGGAAAAGCTGAACCGCATGCTCGCTTAGCCGCCGAGTGTATGCAACAGTGGGCTCAGCATGCCTCCACCAATTTGCCAACCGATTACGGTTTACTATGAGGCATCACCGTCCGGCGGACTGCGGTTATGCGCGGGCCTATCGCCGACCAGTCACCGACAATGCAGGGGGATAGTCCTTGGTAACTATGGCCGATGTTGCGCGAGTAGCCGGCGTTTCCAGGAGCACTGTGTCCTATGCCCTCAGCGGTGTCCGGCCGATTGCGCCCGAAACGCGTGAGCGCATCCTGAAGGCCATGTCCGACCTTGGCTATACGCCGAACCTGCTCGCCCAGGGTTTGGCTGGCAAGCGGACCGGCATTGTCTCTTTGATTTTTCCGGTCGGGGAGCAGGGCATGAACACTACGGAATTCGAATACGTTCAAGGCGCTGCCGAACAAGCGCGCGCTGACGGATACCATCTTCTTTTGTGGCCGATGGACCCTGACGACCTGGGCGAGATGCATCGGGTTGTTGCGCAGGGCCTGGTGGATGGAATCCTCCTTATGGAAGTCAGGTCATTCGACGAACGGATTCCAGTCCTTTTGGAAACGGGGGTTCCATTCGTCACGATCGGACGGCCAGCGGACGCCGCTGGCCTGACCTTCGTGGACGCGGATTTTGAAGCCATGGGGGAGTTGGCAGTGTCGCACCTCGTCAGCCTGGGGCACACGGAGATCGGCCTCGTGACGCATTCGCGTGAGTCCCTGGAAACCGGCTACGGCCCGATGGTCCGATCCTGGGATGCCGTGGCAGCTGCCGCGTCACGGCACGGGATCACTGCTCGGCTGTTCCCAACCACGAGCTCGCTTGCCGGTGGTCGCGACGTGTTCGGACAGATTCTTGAGGCGTCCCCGGAAACAACCGGACTCGTGATGATCAACGAAGCGGCTACTGCAGGCCTTCTGGGTGCTGCGGCGGCCCATGGTTGGCAAGTCCCTGAGTCTCTCTCCATTGTCGCGATCAACACCAGTGCCGGGTCCGCGGAGCGCTTCATGCCCGCCCTGACGACGGCGTCCGCCGAACCCAGCGTCATGGGGCGCGAGGCAGCACAATTCCTTACCCGGCGCCTCAGGAGCGAAGGTACGGATGCCCTGCAATGGCTTGCAGAACCGGTGCTGACGTTGCGCGGAAGCACCGCCGCGGCGCGCGCCTCGCAACCGTAAATTCAGCGCACCGTCCGGGTGTAATCCGCGAATTCGAGGCATTCATTACGCGCTCCCATCGCACGTGATTGTGACATTTGACACACCGTTGCGCCGCCAACTACTGTCGAGCCATCGACCCGCGTCGACAAGGCGCGTCGACGAACGGCGATGAGATTCCTCCTAGTACAACATGGCGGATGGTCACCGATCAGTGTTCCCGGAGACTAAGGAAGTAAGTCGTGCTTGGAATCATTCGGTACCGATGCTCGGAGTTGAAAATGCGGTCGATGTCAGGCCGCCCGGAACGGGAATTCCCAGGCTTTCGCCGCGGGTCCACGAGCAACAGCGTCCCCTTATTCCAGGGCCGACAAGGCCCGGAATAGTGCGAGGACGGTAGCCGGAGACCGCCACCTGCGTCTGAGTTTCAGGACCGGGCGCCGGAGGGGCCAATGTTGCCCGCTCGAAATATGTAAGCGCTTGCCCTGCGCCGGTGGTGCCGCAGAAGCCTCCTCACCGCGCGCCCCAGTGGTCCCACCCCTAGCCAGCATCCCCAATCATCACAACAACCTCTTGGAGGTACCCCGCATGGAAACGTTGACCACACCGGCACTGTCCGCGTTCGAAGGTGGCCGGAAGTGAAAGCGATTCGACGGTTCACGGTCCGAACGGTTCTGCCGGAAGCAATCGCCCCGTTGGCACGATTGGCGAAGAACTTGCGTTGGTCGTGGCATTTGCCGACACGTGAACTGTTTTCCGCGCTGAATCCCGAGGCCTGGGAACAAAGCAAGCATGACCCCATGACCTTCCTGGGCCTGGTCAGCCGCGAGGAATTGCATGAGCTCGCAGAGGATGCCGGAGTCGTTGAGGGTGTGCAGCACGCGGCTGCGGATCTGGACCGGTACTTGAGCGAGCCGCGCTGGTACCAGGGCCTGGGTCCGGATGCTCCGGCGTGCATCGCGTATTTCTCGCCCGAGTTCGGGATCACGGAGGTGCTTCCGCAGTATTCCGGCGGCCTGGGCATCCTGGCCGGGGACCATTTGAAGGCCGCCTCGGATCTGGGTGTGCCGCTGATCGGCGTCGGGCTGCTTTACCAGGCGGGCTACTTCAAGCAGTCCCTCTCCCGGGACGCCTGGCAGCAGGAAACCTACCCGGTCCTTGACCCGGACGGCCTGCCCTTGACACTGCTGCGTGAGGAAGACGGTTCGCCGGCTCTAGTCACGCTTCCCCTGCCCGGTGACCGGAAGCTGCGGGCGCACATCTGGCGTGCCGACGTCGGGCGCGTGCCGCTTCTGCTGCTCGATTCCAACGTTCCCGCGAACGACGACGCGGCCCGCGGGATCACGGACCGCCTCTACGGCGGCGGCGGTGACCACCGCCTGCAGCAGGAACTGCTGCTGGGCATGGGCGGGGTGAAGGCGCTGCGCGTCTACCAGCGCCTCACCGGCACCCCGGCCCCGGAAGTGTTCCACACCAACGAAGGCCACGCCGGGTTCCTGGGCATCGAACGCATCCAGGAACTCATGTCCTCCGAAGCCCC
>NZ_JAMXIC010000018.1 GCF_027587375.1 Arthrobacter sp. B2a2-09 | reverse complement strand
GGAGGGCCGCGGCGGTTCGTTCGCTGATGGTCAGGACGCAGGCGACCTCGGCGACCAGGGCAAGCTCCTGGGCGGTGCGTTCCTGCGGTGACGCCGCCGGTGGGGCCAGGAGCCTGGCTGTCCGGAGGTAGTCCGCGGCTAGTTTCGCTTTCAGCGCGGCGGTCCGGGCTTCCAGCCGGGCGACTTCGGCGAGGCCGTCCAGGCAGCCGTCCGCCAGTTGTCGCAGCGGATCGGTGCTTTCGGAGGAATCAGCGTCTGCCGGGAACTCGGCGTCTTGCGGGGAATCGGGGGCGGGCGGGTCGGAGCGGTCCGCGCCGGCGTCGATGAAGGCAGTGAGCACGGCAACGGACGCGGCAATGGCCTCAATGGCCGCCTTGCTGTCCGCGCTCCAAGCTGTCCTTCGATCCATGCAAACAGCATCTCAGCAGGCACCGACAAGTTAGTGCAGCTGCTTGGGCAGCCTCAGTTCGGTTCCCGCCGGTTCACCGATTTGCTGTTGATGCCCTGCGAAAGTTCGGCCTCCAGCTCGCTAATGCTGGGCAGAGTTGAGGCGAATTCCGGCAGCGACCCCGCGATCTCAGCTTCCCATTCCGCGATGCCAACGGGCTTGTTGAACCCGCGGAGGGCGTATTCGGCCACAACATTGCTCTTGGTCTTGCACAGCAACAGTCCGATGGCTGGCTGGTCGTCGTCGTGCGCAAGCAGATCGTCCACGGCAGACATGTACATGTTGATTTGGCCAAGATATTCCGGCTTGAAGGCGGTGGCCTTCAGCTCAATGACCACGAAGCAACGCAGTTTGAAGTTGTAGAACAGCAGATCGGTGAAGAACTCGTCGCTGCTGATGGTGAGCCTCACTTGTCGGCCCACGAAGGCAAAGCCTTGGCCAAGTTCCAGAAGGGACTTTTCAACGTGCCGGATCAACTGATTTTCAAGTTCGCGCTCGTCCCGCTTGCCCGCCATGGCGACGAGGTCCTTGAACGACTGTTGGGCAAGATCAGAGTCCGACGGCGGCAGGGTCGCCTTGAAGTTGGTGATCGCCTTGCCGGAGCGTTCGTGAAGCCGGGTTTCGATCTGAAGAACCAAGACGTTGCGCGACCAGCCTTCGGCCAGCACCTGCTCGGCGTACCAGACCCTGTGAGCTTGCTCCGCCAGTTTGTCGAGCAGGATGAGGTTGTGGCCCCACGGGAATGTTGCAACACTATGTGCCGGGCATGGGCTGGGGACCAGAAGCCGCTCCCGGGAGGTACCGTAGGGCTGGTTGAAGTCGGCATCTGACCCCTATCCGGTTCCCCATCGGATGTGCTTCTCTTGGAGGACGGGCCCTCCCCGGGCCAAACCAGGAGGAGAACAAGTGCCTATCTGCCAGACAGCCAGCTACCAAGTTGAAGCTGACGCCGTCGAACGGGTCAAAGCGGCCGTCGAAGTTTTCGTGGACTACGTCCGGGCGAACGAACCGGGAACCCGGCTCTATTCTGCTTGGCAGGACTCCGAAGATCCCACCAAGTTCGTCCATTTGTTCATCTTCGAAGACGAAAAGGCACATGAAGCCCACGGGAAATCCGCGGAGGTGGCGGCATTCGAAGCCGTCTACCGGCCTGTCCTCACTGCCGGTCCGGTGGTGTTCAAAGACTACGCAATGGTTGCAAGCAACATCTGATAGTCAGCATCTTGCTCATCATGCCGAAGCTAGGGCTTCGCGTGCTGGGGGCAACGCCGGTTCGCCTATTTCATCGGCACAGCAAGGAAGCCGTTGCGGGGACGGTTAGCGAGAGGCAAGGATCAGGCGTTCTGTTCGAGGCTGACCACGCGGTCGCACGCGTTGGCGACGACGCTGTCATGGGTGACGATGACGATGGTCTTTCCGTCGTTCCTCATGCCGTGGAGGATTCCAAGGATGTGGTCTCTGTTCTCAGCGTCGAGGGATCCGGTTGGCTCGTCGGCGAGCACGAGCTCGCAGGGTTTGAGCATCAGCCGTGCCAAAGCGAGCCGCTGCTGTTCCACACCGGAAAGCTCGTAGCCTCTGCGATTGCCGAAGCCTTCCAGGCCGGTGCGGCGAAGGGACTCCGAACGATGGCTTGCCCGCTTGGTGCGCGGAACGCCCGCATAGGTTTGGGCCACTTTGAGGTTGTAGTCGGCGGTTTCACCGTCGATGAGGGCGCAGTTCTGAAACAGATACCCAAGCCGGCGTCGAAGCATTATCTCGGCATGCTTGGATTTGACTCTGGGGGCTGCCGCGCCAAACAGGGACACGGCTCTTGCATCGAATGGCTCGAGGAGACCGGTCATATTGAGCACAGTTGATTTGCCCGTCCCGCTCTTGCCGGTCAGTGCAACCATCTCGCCTCGGTGGATCGCGAGGTCGAGGTTATTGGCGGACCTCCGTGTAGGTTTCCTCCAAATAGCCGCGGCTGTGGGGCCGGGACCGCGGGGACTCCGTAAGCTTGGCCGACATGGTAGGCGGACAAATCTTTAGGTGTCTTCGAACGCCAGCAGGTCTCCCGGCCATGGACGCCGAAACCGGACACGGGATAGTGGGCTCATGTGTGGACGCTACGTGGTCTCTCCCCGCGCCACGAAAAAGCCCGTGGCCTGGCGTGCCGGGGGCACCCAGTGAAGGGAAGGCATCGGAGAATTGATCACGGTGTAGCGCTTGAACGAGCGTCCGGAATGGAAAGGATGACTGATGGATCCAACGGGTCAGAAACCAGGACTCCCACCGGGAGGCTGGTCTGCGGATCCCTACGGGTCCGGAACCTCCAAATGGGGAGACAGCGCCGGGCAAGCCGAAGGGGATACAGGCACCCAAAGCCAGCTGGCCGCACGGATCCCCGGACTACGGCTTCCCCGGCCTATGCTCGGAGCCCACGTGCCCGTGTACACCCCTTACATCTGGATGCTCCTTGCCGTGCCTGTCCTGGCTGCCCGCGGCGACGTCGTGCGCATGGTAGCGGCGATCCTCCACGCTGGCTCGGTCACACCGGCCACTATGGTTCTTTTCTCTGCTGTGATGTCCTTTGGTGCCACCGGTGTTCTGGGCTACCTGGACTGGCGGAAGCTGCGCGGCGTCGGGGTCGTGCGGCCTTTCCCTTGGATCTGGGCCTTCCTGCCCACGGTCTATGTCATCGGCCGGACAACCGTCATCAGGAGAATCGCCCCGCGCAGGGGCCTGGCACCGGTATGGGTGCTCATCGCCTCATTCCTCCTGATCGCGTTGTACCTCAACCATGTCATCTAGACACGCTTTCCCACACCATCGCCCAACAAACCGCGGGCTAACGCTCAGCGGCGGGACGTTCGGCTCTTCTGTGCAGCTTCTTCTGCCTCGGCTTTGGCGGACTGAACGATCTCGCGGAAATCCGCCCGTTGCAGGTAGTCCTCGCCTGGTCCGCGGATGACCCTGCCTAGGTAGGGGTCGCGTTGTTCCAGTTTCCTGTTCCCGTGTTGCAGTGTGGTGTAGCCGGTTTCTTCCTCGGCTTTTGTTTTTATCGCGACGTAGATGACCAGGAATGCGACTGAAAAGCCGCCCACGAGCATTCCAGCTGCAGCGGTGTACATGAGCCACAACAGGGGGATGCGCGAAACGTTCAGGACGCCCATGATGGCGAGGAAGGCCAAAGTAATAGTTGTACTTCTGAAACGCATACGCATCAGCGCGTAGGCTGTGGGCCCTGCAAGTAGCCGACTCTCAGGATCATGGGTTACCAAGTCAAAGCTCCATATCCACCATCGAGTAAGTCGGAGGGCAGGGTGCTCACGTTCGCCGGCTTCGTTCGCTTGAATAGCCCATGCCCCAGTGAATCACGAGGTTGCCGCGATTTGCCTGAGGACCGTTCAGAGGAAACGCCACACGGATAGCTCCGGACTCACGCCATACGAGGCGGTGACATCCCTGATCGGTGCGAATTCGGCGACCTGGTCAGTAGGCTCCCAGGTGGTCCTGGATCAGGCCGTCTCAGTGGTCCTCAATTGGGTTGACATACTCAAGCCTGCGAGTTCTTCCTCAACCGAATGAGAAACGACCCATCGACCAAGCCCCGCGCGGACAGTCCCCGGCTGCCGCCCTGGTGATCAGAAAAGCAGAGGTGGGGTCCAAGCCAATGGGATTCGTAGAACATTTCGAGAAGGAGGAGCTATAAATTGGTGACCACGTTCCTGACCGTGATCTCATTGCAGGACCCACCGCATTCGCCCTCCCACGTTGGCGCTTCAGATGCACAACGGTGGGCGTGGTTATTTGTCTCACTGTCCTTGCACTGAGCGTTTCAGGCGTGCCCCAGTCGTGGCTCACAAACACCTTCGTAGCCGCCATGGTCGTTAGTGCCCTACCCGTCATGGTACTTATCCAATGGGTTGCGACTAAGGGGCGGGCAGAGCGCGTGGCTGGATACACCACGTTGCAGTACGGGGATCAATAACTGGAACAGCGCGACCCCTACCTTGGTAGGGTCATCCGTGGACCAGGAGAGGACTACCTGCAACGGGCGGATTTCCGCGCCATCCTCCAAGCTGCCAAGGATGAAGCCGAGAAAATTGCGCCGAACCGCGGGTAATCGACGGGGTCACGGGCAACCTGGCCAAACTCAACGAGCCGTCCCCGAGCCATGCCCGGACTGAAGCGCGGTAACCTACAGCCCATGAGCATGCGCAACGTCATTCAGAGGACCTTCGACGAGTTCGGCAGGTCTCTGGGCGGATCGAAGAAGTCCGGCTCGTGGTATGTCACCGGGCCTGACGCCATCGCCGTTCTGAACCTCCAGAAGTCCCAGTACGGTCCGCATTACTACCTCAACGTCGGCCTTTGGTTCTTGGGCCTCGGCGCCGCAACAAACCCCAAGCCGACCCACTGTCACGTTCAGAGTCGTCTGGAGGCATTGGTCCCAGCAGATCACCGCCCGAATCTGGAGGCCTTGCTCGACCTTGATCAAGTAGTCGATGACGAAGAGCGACGCGTACTGTGGGGTCTTGTCCATTGCTATTTGACTAGAGCTGAGGTTCATCGTTGGTCCTTCAAGGTCGCGCAAAAGCAACCCGTGAGACGATTATTGCCGGGGCGGCAAAGGTCTTCGCAGAGCACGGTTACGGAACCTCCAGCATCACCTTGGTCGCCGATGCTGCCCAGGTGACGAAGGGGGCCCTCTACTTTCACTTCAAGTCGAAAGACGAGTTGGCCCGAGCGGTCCTTGACGAGCAGCACGCGGTCGCCGTTAGGACGGGAGAAGCTATCCTTGCTGAGAACGGGACCGCACTGACCACCATGATCAATCTGTGCGGAGCATTTGGGACTCAACTGGCCAATGACCAGATATTCCGGGCCGGTATCCGGCTTACCCTTGAAGCGTCGGCTTTCGGCCAAACTGCTCGCGGTCCCTACGAAGACTGGATTGCCACGCTGGCAAGGCTTGCCGAGCAAGGTATAACGGAAGGCCAAATCCGGCCTTCCGTGGAGCCCCTCGCTCTGGCCCGGTACATCGTTGCCTCGTTCACCGGGGTCCAGATGGTTTCGAACATTCTGACGGGCCGGGACGATGTCATGAACCGGATCCAGGAAATGTGGGAGATCCTGCTGCCCGGCATCATGCGTGAAGATTCGGCTGAAGACCCGAAGGAACTTGCCGGGCTGATTTCGCGGAAACACACTGACCGGCGGCGAAAAGTTTCTGCTTCGGCGTGATTGAGCAGGACACAAGGATTCCCTTTAGCAAGCTTGGGGGGCCGGCGGCGTCTGGGGTAGAGAGCCCCGAGCCCCGGGCTCCAGGGGCCCTCCCGCCGTCGGCCCCGTCTTATCCCGGTCCCGCAGGGCCGGTAGCTTATCGAGGTGCCGAATGTGTTCCTACATATATTCAACAGTCTTTTCCTGCGATCTGAAACGAGTGGCGTGTACTCGTTTTAGGCCCGGAAGACTCCGGAACCCGCGGCGGCCTTACGAAGCCGGACTCACGCAGCTCGGACTTCACCAGCTATGACCACCGCTGCCGTTTCGGAAAGGGAATCCGGTCCAAATCGTTCGCTGCGATCACCGCAATCCCGCCCGACCGGGCGCGGGCTTGCTCAGCGAGCAGGCCGACGTCGGTGTAGCGTGCCGAGAAATGGGTAAGGATGAGCATGCCCGCTTGGGCGGTGGCAGCCAACGCACCCGATTGCCCGGCCGTCAGGTGGCGGTACTGGGTGGCGAGGCCGCCGTCGTCGTCGCTGAAAGTGGACTCCGCCACGAGAAGGTCGACGCCGTCCGCGAGTTCCTCCGCACCGGCGCATGGCGCCGTGTCCATAACGAAAGCAAAGCTCTGCCCGGGCCTCGGCACGCTCACATCTTCCAAGCGCACGCCGCGTAGGCTCCCGTCCTGCTGAAGGAGGCTGATCTCAGGCCCGGTAATCCCGGCCGCCGCCAGCCGCTCCGGAAGGAGACTGCGGCCGTCAGGTTCCGCGAACCTGTAGCCGTACGTCTCGATCCGATGCAACAACGGGCGCACCTCCAGTCCCGGGGCAACGGCACCTGCGCCCCCATGCGGATGCAGCCGAAGGTCGACGCCGGGGGAGGCGACGGCAACGAGCGCGCGGATCATATCCTCGCCGGACGCGGGATAGTGCAAGTGGACCGGATGCGGGACTCGATCCAGGGCCATACGGGAAAGCACCCCGGGAAGCCCTAGGCAGTGGTCGCCGTGGACATGAGTGATGCAGATGCGCGTGATCTGGCTGGCCGAGACACCGGCCTGGATCATTTGACGCTGGGTGCCTTCCCCCGGGTCGAAGAGCAGGCCTTCCCCGTCCCAGTGGAGCACATATCCGTTGTGGTTGCGGGTCCTGGTGGGGACCTGGGAAGCGGTGCCGAGAACCACGAATTCGCGCATGGAACTGAGTCTCTCACTACTTGGCAGCCACACCCAGCACCCCGTAGTGCCCTTGCCGGGTGACCGTCTTGGGAGGAAGATATGCGGCAGACCCAGGAGGCCTTCCATGATCCAGCTCGGGAAGTTTGAAAAGTACTTGGTCGAGGAATTCTTCGACGACTACCGCTCGGGAGACATGTCGCAGCGAGCCTTCATTCGTCGGCTCGCGTTTATCACCGGGAGCATGGCTGCCGCCTCCTCGACGATGCTGCAGCTCGGATGTACTCCGGATGAGGTCCCGCGAAGCACCGATCCCATGCCAAGCCCCGAGGCTTCGACCGCCCGGCCCGCAGCTACGCCGTCTGCGGGGGCCGTACCGGGAGCGAAGAGCCCGCTTTCCATCCCGGACGGCGCGCCCGGTCTGGCGGCGGCCACGGTCCGGTTCCCAAGCGGCGGAACCGAGATCAGTGCCTACATTGCTAGGCCTGATGCCGCCGATGCGGGGCCGGCGGTGCTGGTTTGCCACGAAAACCGCGGACTGACCCCGCATATCCAGGACGTAGCGCGACGTTTCGCAAGAGCCGGATACGTTGCCTTGGCCCCGGATCTTCTCAGCAGGGAAGGAGGCACATCGAGCCTGGATGCCGATGCGGTACCCGGTGCCCTTACCCGGGCCGGAGCTGAACGCCATGTCTCCGACTTCTCCGCGGGTTTCGACTATCTCCGATCGCTGGATTTTGTTGACGGAGAGCGAATCGCGATGAATGGCTATTGTTTTGGCGGTGGTATCACCTGGCAATCCGCTACCGAAATACCAAGTCTGAAAGCCACGGCAGCCTTCTACGGACCCGCCCCCGACCTGGACCGAGTCCCATCCATCAAACCGGCAGTCTTTGGCGTCTACGCCGAACTCGACCAGCGCATCACCGGGGCGATGCCTGCGCTCCGGGATGCCTTGGCTGCCACCGAGGTCCGCCACAAGCTGACCGTCTATCCCGGCGTCGACCATGCATTCCACAACGACACCAGCGAGCGGTACAACGAAACGCAGGCCACAGCCGCGTGGCAGGACATGCTGGCCTGGTTTGGTGAGTACGTCTGAGCCCACACCCTGTTGCGGAAGAATGTTCACATGAGTGACGCCGCCGGGTTTATCGATGAGGCTTTACGCCGTGAAAGCTCTTGGATCCGTGCGGACGAGGCGCAGACACGGCTCGGAGGCGGTCTCCTCTACTACGGCTCCTCGGTCGGTGCTGTCCGCGGAACAGTCCGCGACGCCCTCCGCCGCCACCCGGGACTCGCGCACGACGAGGTCACTGCCTTGAGCTCGGAATTGTGGGAGGCCCCGGTTTTCGAACGCCGGCTCGCGGCAATCGTGCTTTTGCAGTCCAACGTCCATCTGCTGACGAATACCGATCTGACTCGCCTCGAGGGTTTTGTCCGCGAAGCAAGGCTGCGCGAACTGGTCGATCCGCTCGCGGTCGATGTGATTGGACCGTTGATTGCCGGGCTGCAACGGCAGCCCAGGGCGCGTGCTGACGGCGTGCTGGATCGTTGGGCGCAGGAACCCGACGAGTGGCTGCGCCGCGCCGCGCTGATGTCGCCCCTGCGGGCACTCCGTAACGGCCGAGGTGATGGCGGAGGTGATTGGGACGCGTTTATACGCCACGCCACCGTGGCGCTCGACGCCTCTCGGGAAACTGGTGGTGACGCCGCGGTGGTCCGGGACGCGGTTTCCTCAGTTCTGGACGAGGTTGCCAAGCGCCGGCCCGAGCTGCAATTTCCCGGGGTCAGCTCTTCGGGAAGAGGGTGTTGTAGCGGTACATGAAGGCCGCCATGGCATCCCGGGCGACGGCTGTCACAGGCCGAAACGTCACGGTCTTATTCGTTTCGGTCCACCCGGTGGAGATTCCGGTGGACGCGAGCCAGGTGATTTCCTTGTAGAACGACGCTTGCGGTGTCACGTCGGCGAACGGTGAAGCCGCCGGGGCCGCGAAGGCCGGGCTGCCTGCGAGACGGTACATGAAGGCCGCCATGGCGTCGCGGTTCACAGGCTGCAGCGGGCGATAGGTCTTGATGCCGTTTCCTTCGTCCCAGCCGGTGGAGATGCCCTGCGTCGAGAGCCAAGTGATTTCCTTGTAGAACGGGGTCTGCGGTGTCAGGTCGCTGAAGGGAGAAACTGCCGGGGGCGTGAAGGCGGGGCTGCCTGCGAGACGGTACATGAAGGCCGCCATGGCGTCGCGGTTCACAGGCTGCAGCGGGCGGTAGGTCTTGATGCCGTTTCCTTCGTCCCAGCCGGTAGAGATGCCTTGGGTTGCGAGCCAATTGATCTCGGTAAAGTACGTGTAATTGCTGGGGACGTCACTGAAAGGGCTCGACGCCGGTGGTGGCGGTGGGGGTGGCGGCGTGGTCGACTGCCCCAAGGCCTGGGCGACGGTCCGGACGGAGGTGGTCCCGTTGGCGGTCCGCGCAGCCAGCCAGGTGACGAACGTGTCAAAGAGCGTTGGGCTGATGGTCAGCGTGGGATCAGTTCCGACGGCGATGTGGTGGAAAGTCAGTTCGAGCCATCCACCCGTCGACTCGGCGTTGGTGACCAGGTCCTCCAGGTTCTGCAGGGTCCAGGTGCTGTCGACTTCGTCGGGGGCCTTCGTGACCAGGGGGTTTGCCGGAGGAAGGGTCTCGGCGAATGGGCAGCTTGGGCAGCTTGCGGGCGAACGGATGTCGCCCAGCCCGCGTCCGCTGGCAAATCCACAGTTTTTCACGTCAGTTTGGACCGACGCGTTCTCAGCGGCAAATGGATAGGCGAAGTTGTTCACCTGGAATCCCCAGCTTTCCAGCGTCGACTTGCCGTTGCAGATTTCAGCGCTGGCGGCTGCGGAGGTGAGTGTGGTCAGGTCCGGGTGCGTGACGGTATGGCCGCCGATCTCGTTGCCGTCGCCTGCGATGGTGTGCAGATTCGACTGGGTGAGGTATCCCGGGGTGTCGATCCAGCTGGTAGTAATGAAGAAGGTTCCCACCAGCCCGTGGGCCTTCAACACCTGCTCGGCGGCAAGCTGGTTGCCGTTGCCGTCGTCGAAGGTCAAACTCACGATGGTAGGGGCTGCTGCCCGTGCGGGAACGACGACTCCGCCGAGGCCTCCAGCGGTGAGCAGCAGGGCACCCAGGACGGCGACCATCCGCTTGTACTTGTTCGGGCTGTGTGCGCGGCGGGACTCGCCTGTGGGCCGGCCCTGCTTCTTGGAATGCTGTTGTAACCAGCGCATGGCTCCTCCAAGAGACGAGGGCCCCCAGGCGCGTATGAATGTAGGGTACGCCTAGAATCCGGCAGGTTGAACACAAAAAACGGGCGGAAGCCGAATTCACAGCTTGCGTTCAGGTTCTACGGCCGAAGCACGCCCCATGGCGGCGACGTTCGCCGGTTCGTCAGCCAGTTCTGTCTCAAGAAGTTCGATGCTTGGCAGGCTTGAAGCGAGTTCCTCGGGCAGCGATTCAATGATTTCGCTCTGCCATTCCGAGACGCCGATGGGCAGGTTGATTCCGCGCAGCGCGTACTCGGCCACCACGTTGTTCTTCTCCTTGCAGAGCAAGAGGCCGACGGTTGGCTTGTCATCGGGATGCGCCAGAAGATCGTCCACAGCTGACATGTACATACCTAGCTGGCCGACAAATCCGGGCTCGAACTTCACGGCTTTGAGCTCGATCACAACATAGCAGCGGAGCTTCAAGTGATAGAAGAGGAGATCGGCGAAGAACTCATCGCCATTGATTTCCAATCGGACCTGCTCGCCGACAAAGGCGAAGCCTTGGCCCAGTTCCAGGAGGAACTTCTCCACATGCTGGACGAGTTGAAGCTCCAGTTCCCGCTCATTGCGGCGGTCAGTCATGGCGACGAAGTCGAACACATACGGGTCCCTGGTAGCTTGCTGGGCAAGGTCCGAGTCCGCCGGGATCATGGTGGTCTTGAAGTTGGTAATTGCTTGCCCGGAGCGCTCATGGAGGCGCGTTTCGATCTGATGGGCAAGAACGTTGCGCGACCATCCGTGTTCGACGGCGGCCGCTGCGTACCAGAGGCGGGTCGCGGCGTCGTTGAGCTTCTCAAGCAGCGCGATCTGGTGGTACCAGGGCAATGTTGCAAGCGGCGCTTGCAACATTGGGAACTCCGGCCAAGCCTGAGCGAAAGTCTTCATGTAGCGGAGGTTCCTTGGCGAGAATCCCTTGGAACCAGGGAACCGGGTTTGGATGTCCGCTGATAGGCGGGTGACGACCTTCGAGCCCCAGCCTTGCTCTGATTCCCGCTGTGCCAGTTGCCGTCCGATGGACCAATAGGAAGCGAGCAAGGCCCTGTTCGCTGCGGAAATGGCCCGTGAACGTCCCGTGCTGACTTCTTTGGAGACACTGGCAAGCAGCTCCGGGTACCAGTCCGGCATGGAGGTGGGCGTCGGGGGCGCCGTGAACGACGCCGCCGCTGCCGCCGTCGCGGTCTGTTCCGGTTTCAGTTCTTGACTTTGCACTGGCGATCCCTCTTCTAAGGCGGCTAGGTACGGCGACGGGTTCGGCGACCGTTTTGTCGAACGTATGGGGGAGGGCTGACAATTTAGGAGCTGAGACGCCCACGACCCGCCAGCCAGTCAGCCGCCCGCAGACTGTTCCCACGACGGCCCAACACTCGTAATCTGAATGCTGGGAGGTGGTTCCTGTGGAAGCAGCCCAGGGAGATCGGATCATCATTCATGGCAGAACGGTCGGGGCGTCCGACCGGCACGGCGAGATCATCGAAGTCCGCGGTGCAAATGGTGCGCCGCCGTACTTCGTGCGTTTTGACGATGGGCACGAGACCATCCTGTATCCGGGTGGTGATTTCACCATCGATCGCGCAGGCGGGAGGTCGTAGCCGCAGGGCCGGCCGTCTTCCGCCTTGGGCTAAGGTAAGACTTAGCTGCGAGGAGACCGGGGAGGGCATGCGTGGACCAGATCCTGGACCTGCCCTTTGAGGTGGCGCTTGTGGTGCTCTTCGCTGTGGTGATGGTCCGGGTCAACGCGACATACTGGATCGGCCGCTCCGCAGCGGCGGGAATGGAGCGCACGCGTTTCGCTGGTGCCCTGCATCGCCCCAAAGCAAGCAAAGCGCAGGCCCTGATACAGCGCTTTGGCCCCTACGCCGTCGTACTGACGTTCCTGACCATCGGGCTCCAAACTGCCGTCAACCTTGCCGCGGGGGCCGCGCGAATGCCGCTCCGCCGTTATCTCCCTGCCGCAGTAGTGGGCTCCGGCATCTGGGCCTTCGTCTACGCGACCATCGGGCTGGCGGCGATAGATGCCTGGCTCGCTGTCATGGCGGCGTCCCCTTTGGCCGCCGTTCTCCTGATCGTTTCCCTTGCCGGACTTGCAGTCTCCCTGGTCATTTGGCGTCGACGGCGGACGGCCGTGGCGCCAGAAGATACAGTGGTCTGAGTTCCATTACCGGACCGGCGAAAGGGCAGGCGTTGAGTATTGAGCTTCCGGACCTTGCGGAAGGCGACTTCTACTACGAATCGCTCGGGAATGGGCGGTTCCGCTCAACCATCCACGCCCAGGGCGCGTGGAATCCGCATGAGCAGCACATGGCGCCCGCCTCGGGCATCATGGCTGATGCCCTGCTCCGCCATGAGCCGCGCGACGACGTCCGGATGGCCCGCCTCAGCTACGAAATCCTGGGCTTGATCCCGGGCGGCGAATTCGAAATCACCACAGCCACCGTCCGCCCCGGTAGAACGATTGAACTGATCCAGGCGGAACTCTCGGCGGCAGGACGCGTGGCGATCCGTGCCACGGCCTGGCGCATGGCCACCAGCGACACGAGTGCCGTCGCCGCCATAGAAGACGTCGCAATGCCGGCCCCGGACGAATGCAAGCCGTGGGACGGTGCGAGTGTGTGGCCGGGTGGCTACATCCGGTCCCTGGAAATGCGGATAGCAGAAGGACACCGGGCAGGCTCGGGCAAAGTCTGGATCCGCACAGAGCATCCACTCACCAACGCGGCGGACAGCCGCGACCTCGCAAGGCTCGTTGGACTTGTGGACACGGCCAACGGTATCGCCGCCCGCGTTTCACCCGGAAAGAACAGCTATATCTTCCCCAACCTTGACCTGCAGATCCACATGTACCGGGAACCTGCGGGGGAATGGCTGGGCCTGGACAACATGGTCTCCTTTGGCAATGACGGCATCGGCCTGACGTCCACGGTGCTTCACGACATCAGTGGCCCTTTCGGCCGCGCTGAGCAGATCCTCACGCTGAGGAAGAGCTGATGGTCGAGGACATCGCCCGAACACAGCGCACGCTGACGGTGGTGCGTCAGGAAGAATCCCTCGGCGTCGCTGATGACCTGGACTTCGGGATCGAGCTCCTCAACCGTGCCCGCAGGGGGCTGCTGGCGCCAACGCTTCGTTTGTACCGTCCCCGCCCTACCGTGGCGTTCGGGCAACGCGATGCCAAGCTGCCGGGATTCCCGGCCGCCTCCGAGGCTTGCCGGGACCTGGGATTCGAACCTTTGATCCGCAAGGCTGGCGGCCGGGCAGCGGCCTACCATCGGGGCACCTTGGTGATCGACCATGTGGAGCCGCACACCGACGCGATTGCCGGGGCGAAGGCCCGTTTCTCCTTCTTTGGCGAGCTCCTGGCGGGTGCGCTTCGCCGCGTCGGCGTGCAGGCCGCCGTCGGGGAGATTCCCGGCGAATACTGCCCGGGTGAGTTCAGCGTCCACGGCCTGGACCCCGATTTTCCAACACACCAGATCAAGCTCGTCGGCACGGCCCAGAGGGTGGTTTCCGGGGGATGGCTGTTCAGCTCGGTGATCGTCGTCGAGAACTCGGCACCCATCCGCGAAGTCCTCACTGCCAGCTATGAAGCCCTCGGCCTGGAGTGGGACCCTGCCACCGCCGGGGCGGCGAATGACCTCTTGCCGCAGCTGGATGTACCGACCGTGGAAGACGCCGTCGTCGCGGCGTACGCAGAATACGCCGAACTCATCGACGGCGATTTCCAGAGCCTTCTCCCAGTGACGAGCACCAGCACGCCGTTGTAGACGAATACGGCCAGGACTACGCTTGAGGCCACAACCATGTGTGTACCGGGCGGTGGCTTCCTCCCGGAAATGGAATCTGCCGCCCTCCTGAAGCGAGGTAGAGCAATGGACAAGAAGCCATCCGTTGTCCACGATTCCGACGCGGACCTCACGGTTGGTCCGCCGAAGCGATCCGCCGCGGGTTTGCCCAGCCTGGTGGATTCCTTGCCCCACGCGTTGAGCCAAATGGGCCCGTCCCGGACGTGGAAGACCCTGCTGGCCATGAACCAGAAGGATGGTTTCGACTGCATGAGTTGCGCCTGGCCGGATCCTCCGGAGCGGAAGCTGGCCGAGTTCTGTGAGAACGGTGCGAAGGCCGTGGGGTGGGAGGCCGATCCACTCAAGGTTCCGTCCACCTTTTGGGACGAGAACGACGTCGATTCCCTCGCCCAGCGCTCGGAATACTGGCTGGGACAGCAGGGCAGGCTCGTGGAACCCGTCTACAAACCTGCGGGTTCGAGCCACTACAGTCCCATCAGTTGGGATAATGCGTTCCGGATTGTGGCCCGCGAACTGAATGCCCTGGAATCGCCTGACGAAGCTACCTTTTATACCAGCGGCCGGACCAGCAATGAAGCCGCGTTTGTCTACCAGCTCTTCGTCCGCGCTTTCGGGACCAACAACCTGCCCGATTGCTCCAATATGTGCCATGAGTCCACCGGGCTGGCCCTCGGTGAGACCTTGGGCGTGGGCAAGTCCGCCGTCACCTACACGGACTTTGCCAAGGCGGATTTGATCATCATCATGGGCCAAAACCCGGGGACCTGCCATCCCCGGATGCTCACGGCCTTGGAAGAGGCCAAGCTCGCCGGTGCCAGCATTGTGGCGGTAAACCCGCTCCCGGAAGCCGGGCTCATCAACTTCAAGAACCCGCAACGGCCACGCGGGCTGGTGGGCAAAGGAACGGACTTGGCGGACCAGTTCCTGCAGATCCGCCTCGCGGGCGACATGGCGTTGCTTCAGGCCGTCTCCAAGCGGGTCCTGGAAGCGGAGAAGGCGGCGCCGGGGGCAGTACTGGATCATGCGTTCATCGAGGAGCATTGCCAAGGCCTTGAAGAGTTCCAAGCCCATATTGAAAACCTGGATGAGCAGGACGTCCTTGCCGCAACGGGCCTGAGGACGGAAGAAATCGACGAGCTTGCCGCCCGCTACCTGCGTGCGGAGAAGGTCATTATTACCTGGGCCATGGGCCTGACGCAGCACAAGAAGGCCGTGGCGACCATCAAGGAGATCGTCAATCTGATCCTGCTCCGCGGGAACATCGGCAAACCCGGCGCTGGTCCTTCGCCGATCCGTGGGCACAGCAACGTCCAGGGGGACCGGACCATGGGCATTTGGGAGAAGAGGCCCGAACCGTTCCTCAACGCCCTGCAGCAGGAATTCGGCTTTGACCCACCGCGGCACCCGGGCGTCGATTCCGTGGACAGCATCCGCGGCATGCGGGACGGCCGGATCAAAGTGCTCGTCGCGCTCGGTGGAAACCTCGTGCATGCAATGTCGGACACCACTGCGGCTGAGGCAGCAGTCCGCAAGACCCGGTTGTCAGTCCAGATTTCCACGAAGCTCAACCGTTCCCACGCCGTTGTGGGGGAGCAAGCGATGATCCTGCCGACGATGGGCCGCACCGAAATAGACCGCCAGGCCAGCGGCGAGCAGTTCGTCACCGTCGAAGACACCGTGTGTGCGGTGCACAGTTCGGCAGGAAGGCTGGAGCCGATCTCCGACAAAGTCTTGTCCGAAGTGGCGATCGTGTGCCGCATGGCCACGACGGTACTCGGCGACAAAGTTCCGGTTGATTGGCCAGGTTTCGAGGCGGACTACGATTCAGTGCGAGACCATATTTCCCATGTGGTGCCGGGTTTCGAGGACTTCAACCAGAAGGCCCGGAGCCGCGACGGTTTCGTCCTGCCCCACGGGCCCAGGGACGAGCGGAAGTTTCCCACCGCCACCGGGAAGGCAATGTTCACGGTCAACGACCTTGAGACCATCCACGTCCCGCAGGGGCGCTTGTTGCTCCAGACGGTGCGCTCCCACGATCAATTCAACACGACCACCTACAGCATGAACGACCGCTACCGGGGAGTGAAGAAGGGCCGTATGGTGCTTTTTGCGCACCGCGACGACCTGGCTGATCTGGGCCTTGTTGACGGCGGCTATGTGGACGTCCACAGCGAAGCCGACGACGGCGTGGACAGGGTCCTGCGCCAACTCCGGTTGATCGCGTACCCCACAGCCCGCGGTTGCGTGACTGCCTATTACCCGGAAGCGAACGTCCTCGTACCGCTGGATTCGACCGCCGAAGGCAGCAACACTCCCGCGTCCAAGTCCGTGGTGGTGCGCCTGGAACCAGCCGCACCACCGGACTTCAGCGTGAGTCGTTAGTACCCAGAGCCGCTAGTGCCCCCTGGCGATCCATTCCTCCAGCTGGGGCGCCTCGGCTCCAACGGTGGTGGGGCTGCCGTGGCCGGTCAGGACGAGCGTGTTTTCCGGCAACGCCAGGATCTTGGAACGGATGGAGTCGATGATCGTGGGGAAATCGCTGTAGGAACGCCCGGTGGCACCCGGTCCGCCCTGGAACAGCGTGTCGCCACTGAAAAGCGTTCCTTCGCTCTCCAGATGGAAGGACACGGAACCGGGGGAGTGGCCCGGGGTGTGGATGGCACGGAGCCGGGCGCCGGCGACCTCGAAGATCTCACCTTCGGTGATGCCGGCGTCGGGATCTGCTCCGGGATAAACCGCGTGCCACAGCATCCAGTCGTCACGGTGTAGGTGGATGGGTGCCCGCACAATGTCCCGGAAAGCTCCTGCGGAACGGATGTGGTCATCGTGGCCATGCGTCAGGAGGATGGCTTTGACGGTCCGGTCCCCGATCGCCTCCGCGATGGTCGCGGGCTGGTGCGCGGGATCGATCACGATGCACTCGGAATCGTCTCCGACAATCCAGACGTTGTTGTCCACATCCCAGGTGCCGCCGTCGAGCGAGAAGGTGCCCGACGTGATAACGCGGTCAACACGGACGGTCTTGGTTTCATCCGTCACAGTTCAACCACCGATCGAAGGACGGAACCTGAGTGCATCTTGTCGAAAGCCTCCTCGATATCGGCAATGCCGATCCGTTCGGTGACGAAGGCGTCGAGATTGAGCTTGCCTTGCCGGTAGAGGCTGACGAGCATGGGGAAATCGCGGGATGGCAGGCAGTCGCCGTACCAGGAGGACTTGAGCGAGCCGCCCCGGCCGAAGACGTCCAGCAGCGGGAGTTCGAGCGTCATTTCCGGCGTCGGGACGCCCACCAGCACCACAGTGCCGGCGAGGTCACGCGCGTAGAACGCCTGTTTGTAGGTCTCGGGACGGCCGACGGCGTCGATCACCACGTCCGCGCCAAAGCCGCCGGTGAGTTCGCGGATTTGTTCCACGGGATCGCCTTGGGAGGAGTCCACCACATGGGTGGCGCCGAGCTCGCGTGCACGGTCCAGCTTCTTGGCGTCGATGTCGACGGCGATGATGGTGGTGGCGCCAGCCAAGGCAGCGCCCGCGATGGCGGCCACGCCGACACCGCCGCAGCCGATAACGGCCACCGAATCGCCGCGCTTCACCCCTCCCGTGTTGATTGCGGCGCCGAGTCCGGCCATTACACCGCAGCCGAGCAAGCCGACGGCGGCAGCATCGGCGTCGGGATCAACCTTGGTGCACTGCCCTGCGGCAACAAGTGTCTTTTCCGCGAAGGCGCCGATGCCGAGCGCGGGCGAGAGGACTGTGCCGTCCTCAAGCGTCATCTTCTGCGTCGCATTGTGCGTGTTGAAACAGTACTGGGCCTGGCCGCGGTTGCAGGCCCGGCAATTGCCGCAGACCGCCCGCCAGTTCAGGATCACGCGGTCTCCGGGAACGATGTCCGTCACGTCCGGGCCGACGGCGCTCACAACGCCCGTTGCCTCATGCCCGAGAAGGAAGGGGAAATCGTCGCTGATGCCGCCGAGTTTGTAGTGCAGGTCAGTGTGGCACACACCGCTGGTGAGGATGTCCACCAAGGCTTCGCCCGGGCCGGGCTCCGGGATGAGGATCGTTTCCAGGGTGACAGGTGCGCCCTTCGAGCGGACTACTGCCCCTTTGACTGCGTGGACCATGGATTGCTCCCCTACGAGGTTCGTGGACCGCGGACCGGTGTCCGAGTCTGATCTCAAACTGTCTATCACACGGGCCGGACTGCGGTTCGGGGGTAGCTGCGCATTCAGCGTGTGGCGTACCTGCCTGCGAACAACGAAGGCCGGAGAACGGACGCCCTGCGTCCGTTCTCCTGCCTTCGGAAAATCAGGCGGCGAGGCGCGCTTCGACCTCGGCTGCGGAGGGGTTGGTGGCCGCGGTGCCGTCCGGGAAGAGGACCGTGGGGACGGTCTGGTTGCCGCCGTTCAACTTCTCCACGAGTTCGGCAGTGCCCTCGACTTCTTCGATGTTGATCTCGTTGTAGCCGATGCCCTTGGCGTCCAGCTGCTTCTTGAGGCGGTTGCAATAGCCGCACCAAGTGGTCGAGAACATAGTGATGGTGCCGGATTCGGGGGTGAAGTCCACGGATTCTCCTGTCGTCTTTGTTATGAACTACTCGCGTCAACGGTAACCCGGCAGGCGCTATTCCTTGGCGCGCATGTGTCACATGACACGGTCCACATAGAAACGGCGCGACGCATCGCGCCGCGCACGCCCAAAATGAAATCGACGCGCGGTTCCCTAGGACCGGACGAATCCGATCCTAGAGCGATTCTTCGACGGCGACGCCGGACTGGAACTCGCGGCCGTCGGCTTCACTGAAGGCCGTCATCACATGTCCCTTGCCAAGGCCGTTGATCGCCGAGAGGGGGAAATGGCCCGTAATGGTGTTCCCCGAGTGCTCAACACCCTTGAGCTCGTAGTTCTCTTCGGCGCTTTGGTCGTGGTTAAAGGAGAAGAAGGCGATCGCCTCCCCGTTCATGAACTCGATGCCCAGTCTTCGTTGGGAGGAATAGTCCGGACTCGCGGCGACCAGGCCCACAACATAGGCACCGGAACCGGGGATGTTGCCCTCGATCTCGAACTTGGCCACCAGCGTGGCTTCCGTGGCGGTGATGCTGGCCTTCTTCAGGAGTGCCTCATGGATGCTCATGGCTCAATCCTGCTCTGTGCGACTCCCGCCGTCCACCCCTGATTCGGGTTTTGTCAGAGCTTTGCCGTCGGCCGGATCTGATCGGGCATAGGGCCAAAATCCGCCCTGACCAGCCGGAAGACTTGCTGATACAGGTACCGGCAGGGCCTCCCTCGCGGCCCGGAAGGCCTCTAGGGTTGAGGGCGTGGATATCCGGAATGAAGGCATGAAGCGTTTGCTCGTCCCGTCTGCAGCGCTGTTGTGGGGGTTCCAGTTCGCGTTCCTCAACCCTGCGCTGGCACTCCTCCTGGTGGCCCTGTTCAACGCCACCCCGGCCGAGGTGGGATGGGTCCTCGCTGTCTACAACGCCAGCGGCTTCGTCGCTTCCCTCCTCGTGCCTGCGTATGCAGACCGTGCAAACGACTACCTGCGGCCCATGCTGGCCTGTGGGGTCCTGACCCTGGCGCTGTCCGCCCTCCTGGCGGTGAGCACTTCGCTGCCGCTCGCCGTCGTGGGCTTGATCGTCCTTGGCGGTCCGGCAGGGGTCGGCAGCTCGCTTTTGTTCGCCCACCTCAGGCACTCAGGTGCCGGAACGGCGGATGTGGTGAACACCCGCGCGATTGTCTCCTTCGCCTGGGTGGCGGGGCCGCCCCTGGCGACGTTCATCATGGGCGCGCTGGGCAATCGGGCCGTCCTGCTCGCCCTCGGTGCGGTCGCGGTCCTCAATGTCGCCACGACTGCTGCCATGATTTCCCGACGGCGCGCTGCTGTCGTCGAGGATCGGCCCAAGGCCCATGGCGAAGAGGATGGGAACCCGTTCTCAAAATTCGGGGTCGCCGCCGTCGTCTTCGCCTTTATCGCCTTGCAGGCAACCAACAGCGCCGCGGTGTCCATCATGAGCCTGTTCGTGACGCAGGGACTCGGCGTGGACGTCATCTGGGCGGGCGTCGCTCTCGGCGTGTCGGCCGCACTTGAGATCCCGGCGCTCTTCCTGATCGGGCGGCTGGCGCGCCGCTACTCCAGCCGGGCGCTCATCGCCTCCGGATGCGTGGCCGGGATCGCCTACTACGCGGCCATGGCGTTTGTCTCCAACCCCGCCACCCTGATTGCGCTCCAGGTCCTGAATGCCTGGTTCTTCGGAATTGTGGCGGGCGTGGGGTTGACCCTGTTCCAGCGACTGATTCCCCGTCCCGGCTTGGCGTCTGGCCTCTACACCAACACCAGGCGCGCTGGCGCTATCGTGTCAGGCCCCATCATCGCTCTAGGATCGACGACGGCGCTCGGCTACCAGGGCATCTTCGCGGCTTGCGCGGCCCTCACTGTCGTGGCGCTGCTTGTCATCGTGCTGGCCGGGCGGCCGCCACGGCGGATACCGCCGAAGCAACGGCCTGCTGCCTCCGCGCCCGTCCTTGACGCTATCGATTGAGCCTGACCACGCGCAGGATGATTCCTGCTGCGAACATGAGAACGCCCATGCCCGCCGATAGCGGCGGAAGCGTGGCCACGAGGATTACGCACGCCACGGCCCCGAACACTTGGAGCGCCTTGGGGTAGCGGCGGTCTTCGGCCGGCTGGGTGAACGCGGCAATATTGGCGACCAGATAGTAAATGAGCACCCCGAAAGAGGAGAAGCCGATCGCGCCGCGCAGGTCGGCGACCGCGACGATCACGCTGATCACGACGGCGAGGGCGGCTTCGGCCCGGTGCGGGACACGATAGCGGGGGTGGACCGCGGCGAGCCAGTGCGGCAGGTCGTGGTGCCTGGCCATCGCCAGGGTGGTCCGACCCAAGCCGGCGATGAGTGCCAACAAGGCACCGAGGGAAGCGAGGGCGGCTCCAACGCGGACCACCGGGACGGCCCAGGAGAAGGTCCCGGCTCCGACCGCGGCAGCGAGCGGCGTTGGGGTGCCGGCCACGCCGTCCGGGCCGAGGGCGGCGAGAAGGGTCACGGCGATGATGGCGTAGAGGACGACGGCGATGCCCAAGGCGATCCCGATGGCACGCGGAATGGCGCGCCGGGGATTGCGCACTTCCTCTCCCATGGTCGCGATCCTCGCGTAGCCAGCGAAAGCGAAGAACAGCAACCCGGCGGACTGGAGGATCCCGTACCAGCCATGTGCAAGCAGTCCATCCCCGAGAATGTTGGCCGGGGACGGAATGGAACCGCCCCAGCAGGCTGCCACGCCAATGGCGAGGGCCGCCAGCACTGCGAGAACCAGAATGCGCGTCAGGCCAGCCGTGCGGGTCACCCCGTGATAGTTGACGACGGCGAGGACGACGACGGCGGCGATTGCCACGGGACGTTCCCACCCCGGAGGGGCGGCGTAGGCGGCGAATGTCATGGCCATGGCCGCCGCGCTGGCGGTCTTACCGATCACGAATCCCCAACCGGCCAGGAATCCGGACCACGGTCCCAGCCGTTCACGACCGTAAATGTACGTTCCGCCCGACGTGGGATATGCGGCGGCGAGCTGGGCGGAGGACGTCGCGTTACAGAATGCCACCCCTGCCGCGACGACGAGTCCAATCAGCAGTCCTGATCCTGCGGCGGAAGCGGCCGGAGTGAAGGCCGCGAACACGCCGGCGCCGATCATGGAGCCCAATCCGATCACCACCGCGTCAAAGGTACCCAGCCGACGGGCCAGGGCCTGGGGGTTGCTCATTTGGGGTCTCCTTCGGGGCTCAGACCCAGCCTAATTGGCTATTGGATGAGCCTAGGACTTCCCGGTGACTGTCAGAACGATGAGGACGCAGTTGAGGCCCACGATGAGGGCCGCGCTGGTCCACCCAGCTATCTTCAATGCCGTGGAATCCGTGTGGATGCCCATGACCTCGCGTTTGCCGGTGAGCCGGATCAGCGGAATCAAAGCGAAAGGTATGCCGAAGCTCAGCAGGACTTGACTCAGCACGAGTGCCAGGGTGGGTTCTATGCCCGCGCCGAGAATGACCAGGGCCGGGACCAACGTGACCACCCGGCGGACCAGCAAGGGGACCCGGATCTTGAGGAGTCCGCCCATGACCGTTGCGCCGGCGTAGCATCCGACGGAGGTTGAAGCGAGGCCCGAGGCAAGCAAACCGACGCCGAAAGCCACGCCGATGACTGGACCAAGGGCCGAAGTAACGGCGGCATGGGCCCCGGCGATGGTGTCGGTTCCTTCGACTCCCCGCAGGCTGGACGCGGCCAAAAGGAGCATGGCGATGTTCACGACCCCGGCCAGCATCAAGGCCCCCACGACGTCCACGCGGGTGGTCTTGATGAGCCTTGTCCGTACAGCGGGATCTTCCGAGAAGCCATGCCGGTCACGGGCCAGGGCCGAATGGAGGTAGATGGCATGCGGCATGACGGTGGCACCGAGCATGCTCGCAGCGAGGAGGACAGTGTCCGTGCCCTCGAACCGCGGCACCAAACCAGCTAGTACTCCACCGGTCTCCGGCGGGTTGACGAAGAGCCCCGAAACGAAACCGACGGCGATGACCGCCAAAAGCATCATGATGGCGTACTCAAAGGACTTCTGTCCCCGTGATGACTGGAGCGCCAGGAGCAACATGGATGCCAGCCCGATGATGACTCCGCCCATGAGAAGCGGCACTCCGAAGAGAAGGTTGAGGGCTACCGCTCCGCCGATGACTTCGGCCATGTCGGTAGCCCCGGCAACCACCTCTGCCTGGACCCAAAACAGTCTGCGGCGGTGGGTTCCCAACCGTTTGCCCAGGAGTTCCGGAAGGCTGTGGCCGGTGGCCAAGCCGAGCTTCGCCGACTGGTACTGCACCAGGACCGCCATGACGTTTGCCGCTACCAGGACCCACACGAGCAGGTAGCCGTAGTTCGCTCCGGCAGTGAGGTTTGCCGCGACGTTTCCCGGATCCACGTATGCGATCGCAGCCACGAAAGCCGGCCCCAACAAGAGTAGCCGGGACTTCCACCGGGTCTTGCTCGCCGGTTGCTCCGCAATAGTGGCAGCCATGGTTTCCTCAACATCGGGGATACGGACATTTGAGGATACCGTTAAGTTAGGCATGCCGAAAAGTAGTTTTTAGGTGCGGCTTGATAAGCGCCTCGCCCAACTAGCTCGCAGTAGATGTCGCTTTGAGCCCTCAAAACGACATTAACTGCGAGTCAGTTGGGTGGGGACAGTTGGGTGGGTTCAGGCGTGGGTGGGTTCAAGCGTGGGTGGGTTCAAGCGTGGGTGGGTTCAAGCGTGGGTGGGTTCTTCCACGAGCGCCGTGGCGATGCTGTCCGCATCCTCGAGCGCGGCGAGGTACCGTTCGGCATCCAAGGCCGCGGCGCAACCCGTGCCTGCGGCCGTAATGGCTTGGCGGTAGCGGTGGTCCACAGCGTCACCGCAAGCGAAGACGCCGGAGAGATTGGTAACCGTGGTGGGGGAGTCGACCTTGATGTAACCCTCGGCGTCGAGCTCCACCTGTCCCGCAACAAGCTCCGTCCGCGGGACATGTCCAATGGCCACGAATATGCCCGTGGCCGCATGTTCGCGCGAGTCACCGGAGCGCGTGTCGGCCAGGGTTACCCCGGTGACCTTGGCGTCGCCGTGGATTGCGGTGATGGCCGAGTTCCACGCGAAGCGGATTTTCGGATTGTCCTTGGCCCGCTGAGCCATGATCCGGGAGGCCCGGAGCTCTTCCCTGCGGACGACGACGGTCACGGTCTTCGCGAACCGGGTCAGGAACATCGCTTCTTCCATGGCGGAATCACCGCCGCCCACCACGATGATTTCCTGTTCGCGGAAGAAGAAGCCATCGCACGTGGCGCACCACGAAACGCCGTGTCCGCTCAGCCTCTTCTCTTCGGGCAAGCCGAGTTCTTTGTAGGCCGAACCGGTCGCAAGGATCACGGCCGGAGCCTCGTGGGTGTCACCCGAGCCGGTGACCACGCGCTTGAGGTGCCCAATCAGCTGGACTTCAGTGACGTCGTCGAACACTATCTTGGCGCCGAAGCGCTCGGCTTGCTCCTGCAGGCCATCCATGAGCTCGGGACCTTGGATCCCAGCGGGGAAGCCGGGGAAGTTCTCCACCTCCGTTGTGTTCATCAACGCGCCGCCGGCGGTGACTGATCCGGCAAGGACGAGGGGGCTCAGGCCTGCCCGGGCGGCATAAATTGCCGCGGTGTAGCCGGCAGGGCCGGATCCGATGATGATCAGCTGTTCTTTGCTCATAGACAAGTGGAACAAGGACGAGGACTTCAATCAAGGGGCTCGTCAATCCGAGTGCATAATGGGTGAATGTTGAGCGAAGCCGGAGCCGTCCTCATCCGGCCCATGAGTCCCGAGGATTGGCCCGAGGTCCGTGCGATTTTCACGGAGGGTATCGAGACCGGCCAGGCAACCTTTGAAGCGGCAGCTCCGGAGTGGGAACAATTCGACACAAGCCGCCTTCCTGATCACCGCTTCGTTGCTGAAGTATCCGGCCATGTGTTGGGGTGGACGGCAGTTTCCGCTGTGTCTGCGCGCCCGGCTTATGCCGGCGTCGTTGAACACTCCGTTTATGTCGCCGGTTCTGCTCGCGGACGGGGTGTCGGAAGCCTGCTGCTGAAAGCGCTGGCTGCATCGACCGAAGAGCATGGCATCTGGACCATCCAGTCCAGCGTTTTCCCCGAGAACCAGGCCAGCATCCGCCTTCATCAAGCGAATGGCTTCACCATCGTTGGCCGGCGTGAACGCATCGCGCGCATGAATGCCGGGCCCCTTGCCGGCCAATGGCGAGATACACTCCTGCTCGAACGCCGCTCGCGCCGGGTCTGAAGACGGCGCCGAGGGCGGCGGCCACGCGGCGGCTCATGCCATTTTGCAGAGGCTGTTGAGGGCTGCCCATTGGAGGAGCATGATCGACTTTCCGTCCATTATGCGACCGTCCTCGATCATGGCGAGAGCATCGGCGAACGCAATCTCGATGGTTTCGATGTCCTCGCCCTCCGCGGCTACTCCGCCGCCGAGGCCTGTCTGGTCGGCCGGGGTGTAGGGCGCAACGAAGAAGTGGAGCCTTTCGGTGACCGATCCGGGGCTCATGTAAGCGTCGAAGACATGCCGCAGCGCTCCGACGTCGACGCCGAGCTCCTCGCTGGCCTCACGACGGATAGCCGTTTCGGGATCGTCGTTATCCAGTAAGCCGGCAGCAGTCTCGATCAGCATCCCGTCCGGATGATCGTTGACGTAGGCAGGGAAGCGGAACTGCCGGGTGAGTAGAACCGTGCCCCGGCCGGCGTCGTACAACAGAATCGTCGCGCCATTTCCTCGATCGTAACTTTCGCGTTGCTCCGTGACCCATCGGCCATCCCTGCGGCGGTAGTCGAAGGTGGTGCGACGCAGCACGTGCCAACCGTCAGAGGTCACTTCGACGTCGCGCACAACCACAGCGGGATTGCGGTCGAGGCCGCGGCCGGCTTGGTCGAGGCCGGTGCGGCCGCGGTGGTCGGGTACGTCAATTCCAGGACGCAACGTCGTGGGAGGGGCATCGTTTGTCGGAGTCATCCCGTTAGAATAGTGCATAATCTTGCAACATCAGGAAGGAACGCGCATGCTTGCTGCCGAACGACTCGAATACCTCCTCACGCGCCTTGCCGCCGATGGCAAGGTGATCGCCAAAGACGTCGCCCACGAACTTGGATTGTCCGAAGATAGCGTGCGCCGCGATCTGCGCGAGCTTGCCGCGGCCGGGCTCTGCCAACGTGTGTACGGCGGCGCCCTGCCGGTTTCTCCTGCCATCGCCGACTATGCCACCCGCGTCACGGTCGAGCCGGGGAGCAAGGGCCGCATTGCTGCCCGCGCCGCTTCGATGGTCCAGCCGGGTTCCGCAGTGATCCTCGACGGCGGCACCAGCACCCTCGCGGTGGTTCACGCGCTGCCCGCCGAGCTCGACTGCACTGTGATTACCCACAGCCCAACCATCGCCTCGGCGCTTGTCGAGCACCCCCTCATCGAGGTGTTCCTCCTCGGTGGTCGCTTGTTCAAGCACTCTGCCGTGACCTGCGGGGCTGCGGCCGTCGAGGCCACCCAGGCCATTTCCGCCGAGTTGTTCTTCCTTGGTGTCACCGGAGTCCACCCCGTCCACGGACTGACAACCGCCGACGCCGACGAAGCCGCCATGAAACGCGCCCTGGCCGCCCGTGCGGCAGATACCTATGTCCTCGCCAGCACCGAGAAGATCGGCGCAGCTTCGCGCTATTCGGTATTGCCTTTTGCCAGCGTCGCCGGCATCATCACCGATGCGCCAGCCAACGATCCGACCATGAGGGAACTCTCGCACCTTGGCGTTGCCCTCATTGGCGCCGATTGACCCTGGTGACCCCTGGAGCCCACTAGTCAGCTCGGTCCTGGTGTGCGCGGATGACAAAGTGTTCAACTCGACGGTCCGGAATCAGCCAGATCAATGCCACCACCGTGTAGGCGGCAACAGCGAGCAAAGGATGCAGGAAGCAGAGGCCGAGGCCGGCCAGATAGATGAGCGGCGACGTCTTCCCCTTCCAGTCCCGGCCAATCGCCTGAGCGAGCGCGCCCTGCCGCCCCTGGTCCCGGATCAATGACTGCTGCAGGACGAAGTAGGCGATGGCGGCGCAGAGCAGGTTGAACCCGTAAGCCAGCACAGGGACCTCAGCGAAGCCCGAGTCATCCATCCAGCGTGTGCTGAACGGGAAGAGGGATATCCAGAACAACAGGTGCAGGTTCGCCCAAAGTATTCCGCCGTTGACCCGATCCGCCAGATGGATCATGTGGTGGTGGTTGTTCCAGTAGATCCCCACGTAGACGAAGCTCAGCAAATAGCTGAGGAAAGTTGGCAGGACGCTGAGCAAGCCATGCCAGCTCGGTTCCGGGGGCACGCGCAGTTCGAGCACCATGATGGTGATGACAATGGCGAGGACGCCGTCACTGAATGCCTCGAGCCGGTTCTTGTTCATCTTCCATAGCCCCTGATCGCGTCGATGAGCGTTTTGACGAGTTTCTCATTGTCCACTTGAGTCAGAACATTGATTGATCGGGCGCTATTTGTATCAACTCCAACCGTGGGGCGTAGTTTGCCGTGTACCCAACGAATACACCTTCCGCGGGTTAGCGCACCACTCAATTCAACGTCAACCATGTACTCCTGGCTGCGTGCGATGGATCGGTCAAGCAAGACCGCGACGGCCAGGGGGTCATGGAGCCAGCACCCGGGGATGCGGCGTGTTCTCGAAGAGTATTTGAGCCAGGCGCGCGTCCAAGGAAGAACGCACCGGGCGAGATCGTTTTCGACGTTTTCCAGCTCCGCCAAATCGTCGAGTGTAAGCATTGTCTGTTCCGAAGCGTCGAGGGGTACCAAGGTAATGGGAGCCGCGCTCCTAAGAACGATGCGGGCAGCTTCGGGGTCGATCCCGAAGTTGGTGTCTTTCAGGGTGCCCTCGATGTTGAATGAGCCACCCATGACGATGATCTCCGCCACCGAGCTTGCCAGTTGTGGGTAGAGGAGCATTGCCTGGGCGACGTTGGTGAGCGGTCCAATGGCAACGATGGTCACATTGCCGGGGTCTGCGAGGACGAGCTGGGCAATCTGAAGGGCGGCGGGGGCGGTAAGCGCTTGTTCGAAGTCCCGAACCCGCGGCACGCCCTTCCAGAGACCGGCGAGCGAAGGGTCGACGATGGGGGCGTCGAGGAATGACCTCCACGGGCCGTCGGGTTCTTGAAGTGCACGTTCGGCGCCGCAATAGACGGGGATCTGGAGTCCAAGGTCCTCCATCATGGTGCGTGCCACGGAGTAGCCGGTGCGGCTCGGTGTGTTTCCTGAAACCGTGGTGATGGCTGCGAGCTCTATCCGATCTTCGGCGGCGATTGCAAGGGCAAGGGCCAGGCCGTCGTCGACGTTTGCACCGGGGATGCCATTCCCTGGATCACAATCCATGATGATGCGAGTTCGCTTGCTATTGGTCTCTGTCAAAAGTATTTCTTTCGTAGTCGCATCCGCAGGACGCTCGCCTCCGCAGCTGGAAGGCGCACTCGATGGATTCGACCATAAATGGGTCGGATTCCAGAAGCAGTTTGATGGAGGCCTTGGCAATGGCTCTGGTGGGTTGTTCGATGGCCGTCAGGGTGGGCGTACTGAATGCGGAATTGATCGTGCCGTTAAAGCAAACAACGGCTAGGTCCTGCGGGACGCGTACACCGAATTCGGCCGCCGCCGCAAGCAAACCGAGGGCCTGCAGTTCGTTCGAAACGAAAACGGCGTCTGGTTGGAGCGATCCGGAAAACATTGCCTTTGCGGCGGCATATCCGCCACCCCTGGTGTAGTCGGCTTCGAAGCTGAGAGTGTCGCTTGCGCCGTTGCTGTTTAGTTCCAAGGCTTGCTTCCAGCCGCTAATACGGTCTTGGGAGTTCAGGTTCTTCCGCGGCCCTGAAATGATGCCAACAGACGTCCTGCCGTGATCAATCAAATGCTTTGTGGCTTCGAAGGCCGCCTCGGTCTCATTGATGAAGACCGAGGCGGCCTCCGAGCCGGCTGGTGTTTTGTCGAGGACAACCACCGGGACGCGTGCTGCATGAGCGTCCCGCATATCTACGTCCCTGTCGACGCCATACCAAATAATGCCGTCTACCCGGCGCTCAATGAAGGTACGCAGGATTTCATTTTCGCGTTCCTTGTTGTCATCGGAATCGCCAAGCAGCAGCATTCTGCCAGTGGAGAACATTTCCTGCTGTAAAGCGTGGGCCAGAGCCGCCAGGAACGGGTTGCGGATGTTCGGGACGATCAAGCCATAAGTCTTCGTCGAACCTGCAGCCAGGGACCGCGCTATGGTGTTTGGCCGGTAGCCCGTTTCCGCAATGGCGTCGAGGACCTTCTGCCTGGTTGTGCTGGAAACCGGGCGGGGCCCGTTATTGACCACATAACTCACAACCGCTTCAGATGTTCCGGCCGCAAGCGCGACTTCCCTTCGGGTTACCTTGCCGATATATCGTCCCATGGCGCCTATCTGTTTCATGTCCCTCCGGCGGTTACTCTAGCAACTGCTCAGACGGCATCCTCGAATTCATTGAGGTCACGGCCCTTGGTCTCAGGGGCATAAAAGGTCGTGACCAAGCCGATTCCGGCCATGAGGATGAAATACGCTGCAATGGGCCACCAGTGACCGAACCCTGCCAGCAAGGCGGCAGCCACCAAAGGAGCCGTGCCGCCCGAGACGATGGAGCCGAGTTCCTTGGCCAAGGCCATCTGGGAATAGCGGTGGTTGGCCCCGAACAGTTCGACGCCGTAGGCGGCTTGAACGCCGAAAATTCCCAAGGAGGCCAGGCACATCCCCACGATGATGACCACCATGACGATTGCCGGGTCGCGTGTGTCCAACAACGCGAAGGCGGGCACTGCGTAAAGAACCAACAGGAGGCAGAAGACGCGGTAGCTGAGCCGGCGGCCGAAGCGATCCGAGAGCAATCCTGCCAGCGGGATCACGCCGAAACCGAGGATGGAGGCAATGAGAACGGCCGACGTCGGAACGGACTTATCGACAAGCAGGACTTTGGCGACGTATCCGATGACAAAACTCTGGGCGAGGTAGGAAGGTCCGTTCTCGCCGATCCGGAGCCCTACCATGATGAAGAAGGCTTTGCGCCTGGACCAGAAGGTGCCCGCCGGTTTGCTCGCCCGCGCCTCTGTCGAGTTGCCAAGCAGCTCTTGCTGCTTGAGAAACACAGGGCTCTCAGACATTGAGCGGCGGATAAGCAGCGCTGCCGCAGTGATGATGAAACTGCCGATGAAGGGGATGCGCCACCCCCAGGACAGCAAGTCCTGCTGGGGAAGCTGGACGATCAGGAGCCAGATGGCCGAGGCGAGGAGCGTTCCGCTATTCGAGCCGAGCGCGACAATCGATGCCACCAAGCCACGGCGCTTTGCCGGTGCGTATTCGGCGAGCATGACGGCACCGCCGGACAATTCTGCTCCAGCGCCGAAGCCTTGGGCGAGACGGAGCAGGACAAGCAAGGCCGGGGCGGCCATCCCGATCTGGTCATAACCGGGGATGAGGCCTATCAACGTGGTGGACACTCCCATGAGGGCCACCGTCGCGACAAGTACGAACTTCCGCCCGCGCTTGTCCCCGAGCCGGCCGAAATAGATGGCTCCGAGGGGCCTCGCAAGAAAGCCAACAGCGTACGTGGCGAATCCGGACAAGAGGGCGATAACTGGGGAGCTTCCCGGGAAGAACACGTTGCCGAAGATCAGGCCTGCGGCCAAGCCGTACAAGGCGAAATCCACGTATTCCATGGTTGTTCCGAGCCAGGTGGAGATGGTTGCTGTGCGGAACCGGGCTCGGCCTTCGGGTGTTTGAAAGTGCAGATCGGGTTCCGAGGCTTTTTCAAGATCGACAGTACTCATGGCACGTTCTGGTCCTTTGATGAGGTGGTGGGGTGCGAGGTCTACGCGCGTAGAACACCTAGGACGATAGTTGGCCACCGTAATCAAAAGGAGACTGGATAGTGAACGTTTATCAAAGGACAGCGAAAGTCCCCGCGGGACACAAGCGCGCAGCCGAAGCCACGGTGCACGCGCCCCGCAGGGACTTTTCGGAACGCGTGCCCTTCCCGCCTAGCCCAGTGTGGACGCGTCAATGACGAAGCGGTACCGCACATCCGAGGCGAGCACGCGCTCGTAGGCGTCGTTGATCTTGTCGGCCGGGATGACTTCGATCTCGGCGTCAAGTCCGTGTTCGGCGCAGAAGTCGAGCATTTCCTGGGTCTCCCGGATGCCGCCGATTGCCGATCCCGCGAAGGAGCGCCGTCCCGTGATGAGTGAGAACACGTTGACCGGCAGTGGCTCCGCCGGTGCGCCGACGTTCACCAGCGCGCCGTCGAGGGCCAGCAACTGAAGGTAGGAGCTGATGTCGATCGGGGCGCTGACGGTGTTGATGATCAAGTCGAACGCTCCCGCAAGCTCTTCGAAGGTGGCCGGGTTGCTTGTGGCGTAATAGGAATCCGCGCCCAAGCGCAGGCCGTCTTCCATTTTCTTCAGCGATTGGGACAGCACCGTGACTTCGGCGCCCATGGCGTGTGCGAGTTTGACGGCCATGTGCCCCAGTCCGCCGAGTCCGGCGACGGCGACCTTCTTGCCCGGACCGGCACCCCAGTGCCGGAGCGGCGAATAGGTGGTGATGCCTGCGCACAGCAGGGGAGCGGCGGCGTCGAGCCCTATTCCTTCGGGGATCTGGACCACGAAGTCTTCGGTCACGACGACGTGGGTGGAGTAGCCGCCCTGGGTGATGGTCCCGTCGCGGTCAACGGCGCCGTAGGTCCCGGTCATGCCTTTGAGGCAGTACTGCTCCTCGCCCTTGCGGCAGTTCTCGCATTCGCGGCAGGAGTTGACCATGCAGCCGACGCCGACGCGGTCGCCGACCTTGTGGCGGGTGACTTCGGAACCGATTTCAGTGACGATTCCGGCGATTTCGTGGCCGGGGGCGAGCGGGTAGGACTGCGGTCCCCAGTCGCCGCGGACCGTGTGGATGTCTGAATGGCAGATGCCTGCGTACTTGATCTCGATCAGCACGTCGTGGGCACCGACGTCGCGGCGCTCGATGGTGGTGGGGACGAGGGCTTCGCTCGCGGATGGGGCGGCGTAAGCATTGACGGTCAGCATTATTCTCCTGTTGGTGGACGGAGGATTGGCACTATCCATCCAACAGGAGATTTCCGAAGCGAGGGAGTCCCTGCTGGTAGGGGTACTGGCAATGCCTCCCTCGGCTTCTCCTTCAACTTCATGTAAACATGTTACCTACGAAATTGAATCCATGTAATTGATTGACAAGGGGCGTTTATGCACCTACCTTCGATGTCAGGCAAGTCGCAGGAATGACAGATAGGGGTACCGATGGAAACGCAACCACACGCCGGGCAGAACGGTTCGGCATGGCTGGAGATCAGTACTGAGGTTCGAAACGCCAACACCCTGGACCTGGACCAACGCACCACCATCGAGATCCTTGAAGCACTCAACGACGAAGACCAACAGGCCCCCCAAGCAGTGCGTGCCATCCTGCCGCAGATGGCCGAGCTGGTGGAGGCAGCCGCCGCGTCGGTTCGGAACGGGGGCCGCGTCCACTACTTCGGCGCAGGTACATCGGGACGCCTCGGAGTCCTTGACGCCGCTGAGCTGAGGCCGACATTCAATCTTCCCGACGGCGTCGTCATCGCACACCACGCCGGCGGTCCTGCGGCACTGACCCAGGCGGTGGAAAACGTCGAAGACTGCCGGGAAGCGGGTGCGCAGGCCGCCGCGGATGTCCGCTCCGGCGACATCGTCATCGGTATTGCGGCGTCCGGGCGGACGCCATACGTTGGCGGTGCGTTGACGGCGGGTCGTGAACTCGGAGCCACAACAGCGCTCATTGCCTGTGCCCGCGAACCGGAACTTGGGCCACTCGCGGACTTCGTGCTTGCCGCGGACACCGGGCCCGAAGCATTGGCGGGGTCAACCCGGCTCAAGGCGGGCACTGCCCAAAAGCTCATGCTGAATGGATTCTCCACGGCCCTGATGATCAGGCTCGGCCGTACCTGGTCAAACCTGATGGTCTCCATGGTTGCAACGAACGAAAAGCTGCGGGCACGCACGGTGAGGATCCTGATGGAAGCCACGGGCGCCGCTGAAGAGAGCTGCCGGGGTGCGCTCCAGTCCGCAGACGGCGATCTGAAGGTGGCTCTCGTCATCATGCTCAGCGGTGCTTCCCCCGCCAACGCGCGTGACGCCGTCGAAGTGGCGGGAGGCAACGTGCGTGACGCGGCAAGCGCCCTCGCCAATGAATGAGCTTCGCGGGTTCGCGGGGTTCACCACCCGTGACTTGGATCGCCTCGCGATGGCACACGACGCTTCGCATTATTTGTTGAAGCCGCGGGCCGTCGTCGCGCCCGTGGACGCGGCGGAAGTTGGGCGGATCATGGCTTCGGCTGCTTCCGTAGGCACGCCGCTTGTCTTCCGTTCCGGCGGGACGTCGCTGAGTGGGCAGGCTGTCACGGACGGCCTCCTGGTGGACGTGCGGAAACACTTCCGCTCCGTTGACGTGCTCGACGACGGCGCCCGGGTTCGCGTGGGACCCGGCGCCACGGTGCGCAGCGTCAACGCGCGGCTGTCCGCATACGGACGAAAGCTGGGTCCTGATCCTGCCAGCGAGGGTGCGTGCACCATCGGGGGAGTCGTGGCCAACAACTCTTCCGGAATGGCTTGCGGCACTGAATTCAACACTTACCGCACCCTGGAATCCCTCGTGATGGTGCTGCCTTCGGGCACCGTCATCGATACGGCCAACCCCGATGCGGACAAGCAGCTCCACGAGCAGGAGCCTGGATTGCACGAGGGATTGCTCCGGTTGCGACGCAGGATTATCTCCAATCCAGACTCCGTGCGGACCATCGACCGAATGTTCGCCATGAAGAACACCATGGGTTACGGGCTCAATTCCTTCCTCGACTTTGAGGAACCCGTCAAAATCCTGGAACACCTCATGATCGGATCCGAGGGAACGCTTGGCTTCATCGCCCAGGCCACGTTCCACACCATCGAATCCCACCCTTACGCTGCCACCGGACTGATGACCTTCAACTCGCTCAACGGTGCCGCCTCAGCCCTTCCCGAGCTGGTGGCGTGCGGCCTTGCCACGGTGGAGCTGATGGACGCAGCCTCGTTGGCTGTGGCTCAGCGCCAAGCAGGAACACCGGCATCGCTGGCCGGCTTGGAGATCCATCGCCACGCCGCCCTTCTTGTGGAGCACCAGGCTCCAAGTGCGGAAGAACTGCTCGAAAAGCAGCAACGGAGCCAGGCGCTGTTCGATTCGCTGGACTTGGCGGCTCCCTTTGAGCTTTCCACGGATGCCAAGAAGCGGTCAGCCCTGTGGCACATCAGGAAGGGCCTTTACACCACCGTTGCGGGAAGCAGGCCCGCAGGAACAAATGCCCTCCTGGAAGACATTGCCGTCCCGGTGCCTGCGCTGGCGGAGACTTGCGAACAGCTGCTTGGTCTTTTTGATCGGCACCACTACCAGGACAGCGTCATTTTCGGCCATGCCAAGGACGGCAACATCCATTTCATGCTCACGGAGCGGTTCGACGATCCCTCCCAGCTTGATCGCTACGAGGCGTTCACCGAAGACATGGTGGATCTTGTCCTCGGCAATCAGGGCACCCTCAAGGCCGAACACGGCACCGGAAGGATCATGGCGCCTTTTGTCGCGCGCCAGTACGGGCCGGAACTCTACGACGTCATGTGCACCATCAAACGGCTTGCCGATCCTCAACGGCTGTTGAACCCCGGGGTTGTCCTGTCGGAGGAACCGAGGTCCTACCTCGATCACCTGAAGACCGCACCAGTAGTGGAAGAAGAAGTGGACCGCTGCGTCGAGTGCGGCTATTGCGAGCCGGTGTGTCCAAGCAAGGACCTCACCATGACGCCTCGGCAAAGGATTGCGATCCGGCGGGAAATCGCCGCCGCAGAACAAGAGGGAAAC
Source organism: Arthrobacter sp. B2a2-09 (assembly GCF_027587375.1). Lineage (GTDB taxonomy): Bacteria > Actinomycetota > Actinomycetes > Actinomycetales > Micrococcaceae > Arthrobacter. The sequence continues at coordinate 77,266 of NZ_JAMXIC010000018.1, read as the reverse complement.
CACCCTCTTGCCGAACGGTTGCGCAAGGACTACGAGTACGACGGCGTCCAGACCTGCGCGGCGGACGGCATGTGCCAGGGCGCGTGCCCGGTCTTGATCAACACCGGCGATCTGGTGCGCCGTCTCAGGGCGGAAAACCACAACGCCGTCGCCGACAAGGGCTGGACTGCTGCCGCCAGGCACTGGGGAGCGGTCACCGCCGTCGGCTCCCTGGGCCTCAGCGCGGCCAAGGCGATGCCGGCAGCTGCCGTGCAGGCCGTCACCGCCGCGGGAAGGGTGCTCCTCGGTGCCGAGAACGTCCCGCTTTACAGCGACGCGCTTCCCAGGGGAGGCCGCAAACGAACCGCCGCCCAAGGCATTGGAGCGGGAGAGTCCACCGGAACGACTGCCGACGCCGTGTATTTCCCGGCCTGTATTGGCGCCATGTTCGGCCCGGCCGACGACGGCCGCGGCAACGTCGGGACCGGGGTCACGCAGGCCTTCCTGAACCTCGCCGGGCGCGCCGGTGTTGAACTGATTGTTCCCCGCGATATCGGGAATCTTTGCTGCGGCACGCCCTGGAAGTCGAAGGGCTTCATTGATGGGTATGACGTCATGCGGGACAGGGTCCTTCCGGCCCTGTGGGAGGCGAGTGATCATGGACGACTGCCGGTGATCTGTGATGCGTCTTCCTGCACGGAAGGGCTGGAGGCCCTGAGGGATGCGGCTTCATCCCCGGATGCCCTTGCGGAGTATTCGGACCTCAAATTCATTGACTCCGTGCAATTCGCCAAGGAGCGGCTCATGCCCCATCTTGACGTTTCGCGCCGGTTGGAATCCCTCGCCCTGCACCCGACCTGCTCGTCTACCCGGCTGGGGATCAACGGGGACTTCACGGCTATTGCTGCCTCCCTGGCGGACAACGTCGTGGTGCCGCCCAGTTGGGGCTGCTGTGCCTACGCGGGTGACCGCGGGCTCCTCCATCCCGAATTGACCGATTCAGCCACGGCTGCCCAAGCCGCGGAAGTCAATGAGCTTCGCCGTTCGGCATATGCGTCAACGAACAGGACGTGTGAATTGGGCATGACCCGGGCCACCGGCCATGAATACCGCCACATCCTCGAGCTGCTGGATGAAGCTACGAGTCCAAGGAAAGGAACTCCCTGATGGAGATCGTCATACTCCCTGGCCGCACTGAGATCGGCATGATGGCCGCGGACGTCATCGAGTCCCTGCTTGATCGGAAACCGGATGCGGTCCTGGGACTCGCAACCGGCTCTTCACCGCTCCCCATCTACAACGAGCTGGTTCGTCGTTATCGCTCCGGCGTCCTGAGCTTCGCTGAAGCAAAGGCATTCACTCTTGATGAATACATCGGGCTCCCGGATCAGCATCCGGAGCTTTACCGTGAGGTCATTCGCCGCGAATTCACGCGGCATGTTGACTTCGCTGAAGACAAGGTCCACGGTCCGGACGGCTTCGGGGTTGATCTTTCCGGGGCCTGCAACAGCTACGAGGACCAGATACGGGCCGCAGGGGGAGTTGACCTGCAGATCCTCGGCATTGGCACTGACGGCCATATCGGGTTCAATGAACCGGGCTCGTCCCTGGGTTCACGCACCAGGATCAAAACCCTCACAGAGCAAACCCGCCGTGACAATGCCCGGTTCTTCGACTCCCTGGACTCTGTTCCCAAACATGTCCTCACTCAGGGACTGGGCACCATCATGGACTCCCGGCACATCCTCTTGACCGCCAGGGGATTGAACAAAGCCGAGGCAGTGCGCGAGCTGGCCGAAGGCGCCGTGACGGCCCTCTGTCCGGCATCGGTGCTCCAGCTTCACCCGCACGTGACCGTATTCCTGGATGAAGCCGCGGCATCAATGCTCGCCTTGGCCGACTATTACCGTCATTCCTTCCAGCACAAACCCCTCTGGCAAGGACTCTAGAAGCATTCCCGGAGTGCACCGCAGTACAGCACCATCCACCATCGCCTTCACGGCACAGACCTAAAGGACACAGCATGAGCACCCCGACACTCGTCGCGCGGCCACCCGCCAAGGAAGCCAGACGGGCCCTTGTGGCCGGTTCGGTCGGCAACTTCATTGAGTGGTACGAATTCGGAATCTACGGTTCCTTCGCAACCATCATCTCCACCGACTTCTTTACCACCGCCGGGGCATCGGACTTCGAGGCCCTCATCAAGACATATGCCTCATTCGCGATCGCCTTCTTCTTCCGCCCAGTCGGGGCAGCCATCTTCGGACGAATCGGCGACCGGATCGGCCGCCGTCCGACGCTGATCATCGTCCTGCTGCTCATGACCGGATCAACTGCGCTCATCGGTGTTCTTCCCAACTACGCCACCCTGGGCGTGATGGCTCCCATCCTCCTGACCCTCGTGCGCATCCTTCAAGGGTTGTCGGCCGGCGGCGAGTTCGGCGGCGCCGTCTCGATCATGACTGAATTCGCACCAACCGGGAAACGTGGAAGCTACGGTTCGTGGCAGTCGTTCACGGTGGGGCTCGGCCTCCTGGCTGGTGCCGGCGTCGGAGCATTGATGGCCTCGCTCCTGACCGCAAAGGATCTCAGCGACTGGGGCTGGCGCATCCCCTTCCTCCTCGCACTTCCCCTTGGTTTGGTCGCGCTGTACCTGCGGCTGAAGCTTGAGGAGACTCCCAACTTCCAGCGGACGGTGACGGCCGAAACGGGCCAGGCGCCCGGCGTCGTGCTCCAGCACCCCAGCAAGGCGGAGACCGCCCGTGCGATTCTGCTTGGCATCGGCCGTCTCATGGGCTGGTCGGCGGCGGGATATACCTTCCTCGTAGTGCTCCCGTCGTACCTGCAGACCAGCCTTCATGCGACCTTCCAAGCCGCGCTGATCGCCACGGTGCTGGCGAACGCAGGTTTCGCCGCATCGATCATCCCCAGCGGTATCCTCAGCGACCGTTGGGGGCGACGGCCCATCATGCTGGCGGGCGCCATCCTCATCACAGTCCTCGCAATTCCGCTGTTGAAGATCCTTCAGGACCCCACAAGCCCGCCGTGGCTGATGGGAGCCGGGGTCTTCATCGCCGGCGCAGTGGTTGGCATGATGGCCGGACCCGGGCCCGCGATGCTCTCGGAAATGTTCCCGACCACCGTCCGCTATACCGGACTGGGCCTGTCCTATTCGATTGCCAACGCAGTGTTCTCAGGCTCGGCCGGGCTCATCATTACCGCGCTTATCGCGTCCACGGGCAATAAGGACATCCCCGCGTACTACGTGATGGCCACCTGCATCATCAGTGTCTTCGCGCTTGCCACGCTTCGTGGATCAGCCCACAAGACCGCCCTCCGCGATTAGCCGAACGAAGAGATGAGGGGAGTAGTGCCATGCGTATCATCGGCATGATGTCCGGAACGTCCTACGATGCGATCGACGCCGTAGCGGTCGACATCACCAGGGACGGAGATGCCCTGGTGCTTACACCCTTGGGTGTCGTCAGTGAGCCCTACACCGGGGAGCTGCGGGATGCTTTGGCGGCGCAAATGCCGCCCGCAGCGACCTCCATGGAGCAGATCTGTCAGCTCGACACCCGCATCGGGCAAGCATTCGCCCGGCTTGCTGCCAGGGCAAACCGTGAACTGTGCGACGGCCGGGCTGAGCTCATCGCCTCACATGGCCAGACTGTTTTCCACTGGGTCGAGTCCGGCAAGGTCCACGGAACCCTGCAAATTGGCGAACCGGCCTGGATTGCAGAGGAAACCGGCTGCACGGTGGTGTCCAACTTCCGCTCGCGGGACGTGGCAGCGGGCGGGCAAGGAGCCCCCTTGGTGAGCCTGTTCGACGCCCTGTGGCTGGGCGGATTGCCGGGCACGCCCGTCGCCCTGAACCTGGGCGGGATCGCCAACATCACTGTGGCCTCCGCCGAGCCTGTTGCCTTCGACACCGGACCGGCCAACGCCCTCATTGATGCGGCCGTCGTGTCCATGACGGCCGGTGAAAAGCACTACGACCACGACGGCGAGCTCGGCGCCCGCGGTAGTGTCAACGTTGAGCTGCTCAACCGGCTTCTTTCGGAGCCGTACTATTCCCGGCCCGCTCCCAAATCCACTGGCAAGGAACTCTTCCACTTGCCCTATCTCGAAGCGGCTTTGGCTGGCTGCGGCGCGCGGAATCTCCCTGCAGAAGACGTGATCGCTACCCTCGTCAGCCTCACCGCACGGACTGTCGCCGATGCCGTCCGCGCCGCGGGAGGTACCTCCGTGGTCGCATCGGGAGGCGGAACCCGGAATCCCACGCTCATGCGGGCCCTTCAAGAGGAACTGGGAGCCGTTGAGTTGCTCAGCTCGGACCGGCTGGGCCTGCCGTCCACCATGAAGGAAGCCTGCGCCTTCGCCGTGCTCGGCTACTTGTCGCTTCACAACCTCCCGGCAACGGTGGCCAGTTGCACCGGGGCGCGGCACGCCAGTGTCCTCGGCTCCATCACTCCGGGATCCGGTGGACTCCATATGCCCCCTCTTCCCGCGACGCCGCCAAGGACGCTGAGGATCCAAAGCGGCTCGGGAAGGTCCCGTTAGCCGATTGAACCGCCGAACGCAGGTGGGGCCCGCATTTTCTGCGGGCCCCACCTGCGTTTGCGGTTGCCGAGTTTTAGTTGTTACCCAGGAAGATCGGGTTGGTCAACGCTGCCATGGGGCCGAGCGGGATGACCGTTCCCATCTCCGTGCCGCTGCCTGACGTTCCGTCGATCTTCGGATGCCGGACCTCCACGCGCACGTACGCCGCGAGCTGCGGAGTTGTAACCCATGTGCTCGTTCCTTGGCCCGACGCGGGAAGCGTGATCTGCTGGGTCTGACCTTCATCCGTGATGAAGCGCACGACGCCGTTCGGCACGCCGGCGATTTTCGCCGTCACCGTGACGGGGGCATCTGCCGCGACGTTGAGCCGCTCGCCCACGGTCGCGCTCTTGCCGCCGGACGTGACCTGGAAGTCCACCGAGACGTCAGCGGATTCGGCGATCCAGTTGCGTCCGTTGCGGATGCCGTCCAGCAGGGCATCGCGGGACAACGCCGCGGCGTTGACCACGTTGTGGGGGAGCCCGATGACCTGCGGGACGCTGTGGGCGTCGCTGTTGCCCATCGCCGGGAGCCACCGGCCACCCGTGCGCACGGAGTGGGCGAGCATCGAGTCCCAAGTGTTGACGGAGGACTCGTCGTCGATGGTCCACGGGCCTGTCCATACCTCAACCGCATCGGCGTCGTCATAGCCGAACTTCCAGCGGCAGGCGACGTAGGGGCAATAGGGGTGTGCCGGCACAACGATTCCGCCGGAGGCGCGGATCCGCTGGGCTTCTTTCTCGAATCCCTTGTCGCGGGCCCGGTAGCGCCAGTCGATCCATTCGCCCGGCTCCAGGCCGAGCGCGAGGTAGTGACCGTTTCGCGTGGTGACTTCCTCGCCCATGAGGATGAGGAGATCGTTGCCGGCGAGCGGTCCCCAGACGCCGTGCGATGCCGGCGTGTTGTGGTCCGTGGAGATCATGAAGTCGAGACGCGCGGCGCGGGCGCCAGCTGCGACCTCCTCGGGGGTGCGCTTCCCGTCCGAGTAGACGGTGTGCAGGTGCGCATCGCCGCGGTACCAGGCTGCGCCGCGGCCAGCGATCTGCTGTGGCGGGTACTGGGGCTTGAAAGGGGTGCCGTCGGGTCCATACTCAAGCGTGACGTTCACCGTGTAGTCAAGGCCCTGCTCGGCCACCTGATACGGGCCAAGAACGACGTTCCACGTGCCCTTTCCAACGGGCCCCGGCAGGTAGCCCGGCGTCGTGTCGCCGGCGCTGATGCTGAATTCGGTGCGGAAACCGCCGGACCAGCCGCGGAAACCCTTGCCGGCGAGGTCGGTGCCCTTTTCATCGAAGATTCCGATGTCGCAGGCGTTCCCGAGAAGTCCGGAGGCCACCTGGGGCTTGCTGTAGGTGTACGAAACGCTGATTTTGTTGACGCCAGCCGGGACCTCGATCGGCACATAGACGAAGTCCGCTGCTCCCGGATCCAGATGGCCGGTGATCGTCTTGGTCTTGCTGGTTCCGGTAGCGGCCGCCGCGAACGAAACCGGCGCCAGGGTCAAAGCCGCGCCAGTCAGTGCGGCGGCCAGGAAGCCGCGCCGGGTAGAGGAGAAGGAAACATTGTCGCCCGAATGGGCTTTACATGGTGAAGTCACTCCCTCGATGTTGCCGACCGTTACTGAACAGTAGGCAACAGAACCAAGAACGCAGCATGAAACCGGAGGCGCCAGCAAGCGGAGTCCATTCAGTGGACCCGTCCTCGTTGGACCCTTGCCACGAGCCATGCCCGGGCTTACTGTTCTTGGCATGCACCAACGGCTGGGGCTGCGGCGCAACCTTTCCCATGGACCGAACAGGACGGTGTTTCTAGATGTGCGATATTCCGGGTTTGATCAGTCGCCTTGAGGCCGAAGACCTCGCTCGATTGCGCGAGGCAGGCAAGGAAAAGCCCTTGGAGCCAGGGATGATCGCCGCCATAGATGCCGCGGCTGGCGGGCCGGGCGAAGGCCGCGGTTACTACGTGGTCAGTGGTTCCCTGTATCCGGTCGAAGCCAGGGACTACCACCTCAGGGAAGACGTAGCGGAAGCCCTGTTCGCAGCTGAAGGAACCTCTGTAGGCGTCACTGCCTAAGCCAGAGGACGCCGTCACCCGGCCCCCGTAACCCAAGCTGCCGGCACCGGCCCACACTGGAAAACCAGGTGGGCCGGTGCTTCCCTGCCTCGAGCGTAGGGGCCGTTCAGTTTCACCCGGCCGCCATAGTTCGTCCCGTCATGGTCCTCGGTGGTTGCGCGGCTTTGGCCGCGGCGGCTTCGCGGGCAAGGAATGCTCCGAGCTCGCCGATGGTGCTCATCAAGGGCGCCGGGAAGACGACGGTGGTGTTCTTGTCCACGCCGATCTCCACCATGGACTGCAGGTTGCGCAACTGCAGGGCCAAAGGGTGGGCCATCATGGTGTCAGAGGCCATGCCCAGTGCTGCGGCGGCAAGGGACTCGCCTTCGGCGGCGATGATCTTGGCGCGCTTCTCACGCTCGGCCTCGGCTTGGCGGGCCATGGCGCGCTTCATGCTGTCCGGCAGTTGGATGTCCTTGAGTTCCACGAGGGTCACTTCGACGCCCCATTCCAAAGTCAGTCCATCCAGGATCTGACGGATGTTGGCATTGATGACATCCGTTTCTGCGAGCGTCTCGTCGAGCGAGTGCTGGCCAACCACCTTGCGCAGCGTGGTTTGCGCGATCTGGTCAATCGCGGCGTAGACGTTTTCGATGGCAAGAACGGACTTGATGGCGTCCACCACCCGGAAATAGGCGACGGCGGAAATGTCCAGGCTGACGTTGTCCCGGGTGATGATGCCCTGGGACTGGATGGGCATGGTGACGATCCGCAAGGAGACCTTCCTCAGCCGGTCGACGAACGGGATGATGATCACAAGCCCCGGGGTCCGGAGGCCCTGGACCCTCCCCAGCCTCAACAGGACACCGCGCTCATACTGCGTGACAATGTGGACGGCCATCGCAAACCAGATGACCAGCAGGACGATGAAGACAATCAGCCAGGTGATGGCGTCCGCTGTCATGGCCGCACACCGGCTTCGTTTCTTAGTGCTGATGCGTTCATGGCGGAGATCCTTCGGTGGCAATGGAGGGAAAAGGGAGCCCAATTTCCGCAGCGAGGCAGGCGAACCCGCGTACGTTGTATCTCCAGTAAATACCTTGGATTCGCGGAGTTGTAGGCCCTATGGGGCCATCCTCCGGGTCGAATTGGCGCGGCCATGATCCAAGGGAACTGACGTGGTCCGGACGAATGAAAGGAACGCCCCCTCCGGGACATTCCTTTCAATTTCGTGGGTTAGACCCTTTCGCGGGTCCGGTCGATAACCGGCTCCGGATCGTTCGTGAACTCACGGTGGCGGCGTGGGAAGGTCCAGAACATGAAGTCCTTCGCGTCCACCTTGGGCTCAGGGCGTTCCTCGGGTTCCTGTGAGGCATCTTTCCTGGTGTCCCGCCGGAAATCCTTGTTGTACCCGTAGCACATCACAGACCTCCTTCTAGCAACTGCCTTTTAATCGTCCTCCCGATTCGGCAAGCCGTCCACCTTTCAGGCCCGGTTCCGCATATATGCACAATGGAGGAGTGAAATCCCCACTCGTCCCCCCGAACGCCGCGCTCGCGTACCGCCCTTTCGACCTGGAAACGATCGGCGCGGGACTGGTCTTCGGAGAATCGCTGGGGGAACTCGCCAAAGCCCTCGGTGCGGGAGGGACGGCAGGAGCCGCCGTCGTGCAAGCGCCCCCGGGGACCGGCAAGACGACGCTCGTGCCGCCCTTGCTTGCCAATATGACGCTCGCCAACATCGCGGCTGGCGCCGTCAAAGGGAACGAACGCGCCCGGGTTGTGGTGACCCAACCACGACGGGTCGCCGCGCGCTCAGCCGCACGGCGCCTCGCTGCCCTCGACGGTAGCCGGCTCGGCGATCGCGTCGGGTACACGGTCCGCGGAGAAAGCCAGGCGGGTCCGGGGACCGTCATTGAGTTCGTGACTCCGGGAATCCTCCTGCGCCGCCTGCTCGCGGATCCGGGGCTTGAGACCGCCAGCGCTGTGATCTTGGACGAGGTCCACGAACGCGGCCTGGAGACGGACCTGTTGCTCGGAATGCTCATCGAGGTCCGTGAGCTGCGGGACGACCTCACCCTCGTCGCGATGTCGGCAACCCTGGACGCGCCACGGTTTGCCGCGCTGATTGGGCGTGCCGGCGTCGGGGACGACGCAAACGGAATGCACGATGGCGGTGGGCCGGCACCCGTCGTCGACTGTCCGTCCGCGCTGCATCCCCTGAAGGTCGAGTGGGCGCCCGCGGCAAGTCCACGGTTGGACGGACGCGGCGTAACCCGCGCCTTCCTGGACCATGTTGCGGACACGGCCGCGGCGTCGTACACGGACATGCTCGCAGCTGATCCGGACATCGACGCCCTGGTGTTTGTCCCGGGTGCCTGGGAGGTCTCCTACGTCGCATCCCGACTGCGCGCCCGCATGACTGCGGGGATATCAGCTGCGAGGGTACCGGACGCGGAGGTATTGGAGCTCCACGGACAGGCAAGTCCGAAGGAACAAGACCGGGCGGTCTCCGGCCGCGAACCGGGCGGAACTCCCCGGATTGTCGTCTCGACTGCCCTGGCCGAGTCCTCCCTGACGGTTCCGGGAGTCCGGCTGGTCATTGACTCGGGGCTGTCCCGTGAGCTGCGTCGTGACGCCAACCGTGGGATGTCCGGCCTGGTCACTGTCTCCTGCTCCCGGGCCTCCGCCGAACAGCGCGCGGGACGCGCGGCACGCCAAGGGCCCGGACGGGTGGTCCGCTGCTACGAGCAAAAAGCGTACGGTTCCGCACCCGCCCACCCCACACCGGAAATTTCGGCCGCGGACCTGACGGGCGCCGCGCTCATTCTGGCCTGCTGGGGATCACCGGGTGGCCGGGGGCTGGCACTTCCGGACGCTCCGCCCCAAGGCGCGATGGCCGATGCCATTGAGGTTCTGCGGGAACTTGGTGCGATTTACCCGGACGGACTTGCCACGGACGTGGGAAAGACCCTGGCCAGGATCCCTGCCGATCCACGCCTGGCCCGCGCACTGCTGGATGGTGCCGCCGCAGTCGGGCACCACACGGCTGCCGAGGCGGTCGCCCTCGTGGCAGGGGATCAACGGGCTCCCGGAGCTGACGTGACGCGCCTCCTGGCCACACTCCGGACAGGCAAGGATCCCGCGGCCCGGCGTTGGGCGGAGGACGTCCGCCGCATGGAGGCGATCGCACGCCAGGAGAGCTCCGGCATCGGGTCTTCCATGACCGCACCGCCGAGCCTGTCTTCACCGGCGAGCCCCGCCGAAGCCTTGGGATTCGTCGTCGCGCTCGCATTCCCGGACCGTGTGGCGCGCCGCGTGCCAGGCACCGGCCCCGAACGCTACCTGCTGACGTCAGGGACACGGGCCGGGCTGCCGGGAGGGAGTCCACTCGCCGGCCACGAATGGCTCGCCGTGGCCGAAGTGTCCCGCGCGGAGGGCCGGGATGCGGCAGGGACCGGCGCCGTCATCCGCTCCGCTGCGCCCTTGGCAGCGGATTCGGCGGAATCTGCCGCCAGCCATCTCCTGAGCGACACAGTAGAAGCCGAATTCAAGCAGGGCCGCGTCACCGCCAGGCAGGTACGGCGACTGGGTGCGATCGTGCTTTCGTCGACGCCCGTGCGGCCTTCCATCGACGATGGGCGCGTTGCCGTAGCCCGCGCCTTGGCGAAAGAGGGCTTGCGGACCATCGGATGGTCGACGGGTGCGGATGCGTTGCGCCGGCGGCTGGCTTTGATGCACAGGGAACTGGGCGATCCATGGCCGGACGTTTCCGAGCCGGCGTTGCTGGCCCGGCTAGACAAGTGGCTGGTGCCGGAGCTCGAAGCGCTCGCCGGAGGCGCTGCCACGAGCGGGATCAACCTGGCCGAACCGTTGCGGCGGCTTTTGCCGTGGCCGGAGGCGGCCCGTCTCGATGAGCTGGTGCCGGAATGGCTTGAGGTGCCGAGCGGTTCGCGGGTGCGAATCGACTATCCGGACGCGGAGGACGACGGCGGGCGGCCGGTAGTGGCCGTGAAGTTGCAGGAGTGCTTCGGCTGGGCTGAGACGCCCCGTTTGGTAGGCGGACGGGTGCCGGTGCTGTTCCACCTTCTTTCTCCGGCCAGGCGACCGCTGGCCGTGACAGATGACCTGGCTTCCTTTTGGTCGGGCCCCTATGCCCAGGTCCGTGCAGAAATGCGGGGCCGCTATCCGAAGCATCCCTGGCCCGAAGACCCGTGGACAGCGCTCGCGACGGCCAAGACCAAGCGGAAGATGTGACTGCGCTGAAGCGGCCTGGAAGGCATTCACAGGCTTTTTCTTTAGGATGCCACGGTGATGAACATGGAATTGCGTCCCGCTGACCTGGCCAACGACTGGTGGCAAGCCGTGCTGCGGGGATTCACCACGGCCGAGGTCCCGAACCTTGCGACCCCCGTTGTCCTGGGTATCCTCGCTGCGGCCGTCGTACTGAGTATCCCGCGGGCCACATGGCGCTGGTTTGGCCTCTATGTGACGTTCGTGCATGAACTGGGCCATGCGTTCGCCGCCCTCATGACGGGGCGGGTTGTCCACGGGCTCCGGATCGGGCTGGACCACTCGGGACAGCTCCTGAGCAGTGGGCGCGGCAAGTTCGGCGCAGCCTGGTCCGGTTTCTGGGGATATCCGAGCCCCGCGGTGGTAGGCGTGGCGCTCATCTGGTCCGTGTCGGCAGGACGGTCGGGAGCGGCCATGTCCATCGGCGCGTTGGTGTTACTGCTCGCATTGATCTTTCTGCGGAACTTCACCGGAATCTTCGTGGCGCTCCTTAGCGCGGCGATCGCCCAGCTACTTGTCATGTTCGCCACTGCCCCGACGGTCAGCCATGTGGTGCTGGGACTTGGCATAGCCCTCGAGGTGGGCGCCGTGCGGGATTGGTTCAAGGTGGCTTCGGTCCACACCCGCCGTCGGGATCGGCTCGCGTCATCGGATGCCTACATCCTGGCCCGTGCCACCGGAGTCCCGTCCTTGCTGTGGCTTGTGGCTTTCGCCGTTGTTATTGCGGCAAGCGCGGCCCTTTCCGTTCGCCTGGTGTGGGGCATGGTCTCCTAAGCCTGCGGTTTCGGCACGGACTGCTTGGATTGCTCTTGCAGTGCGCCGGTCCAGGGTGTGGAATCGGTTAGCAAAGGGACGCGGGGATTCGGCTTCTACTCCAGGAGGTGCTCATGTCGGTGAAAGGCTCAGGCAGTGCGACGAAGGGGTCGAACCGGACCAACCCCGATCTTCGGCGCGCGGACCCTTCCTCGGTGCCGGCAGATCGGCCCGAAAATATCCGCAACGTCGTCTTGATTGGCCGCTCAGGCGCGGGAAAGACGATGCTGCTCGAATCAGTCCTCTACGCTGCCGGCGTCGTATCCCGCATGGGTTCGATCGTCGATGGCACCACCGTGAGTGACTCCGAAGCGACGGCCATCCACCAGCAGCGATCCATTGGACTGTCGGCGGCGCCCCTGGTATTCGACGACGTCAAAGTGAACCTTCTCGACACTCCGGGCTACGCCGATTTCATGGGAGAGCTGCGGGCGGGGCTGCGGGCTGCGGATGCGGCGTTGTTCGTGGTGTCGGCCGTTGACGGCGTCGACGTCGGAACCACCGCCCTCTGGGGTGAATGCGAGCGCGTTGGCATGCCCAGGGCCGTGGTGATCAGCAGGCTTGACCACCCACGGGCGAACTACGATGCTGTCCTGGCCGAATGCCGGGCCGCCTTCGGAGATTCCGTCCTCCCCCTTCACTTGCCGGTCCGCAACGGTGACGCCGTCTCAGGACTTCTCGGGCTCCTTTCGGGCTCGGTGTCGGAGTACACCCCCGGTGAGCCAAGACCTGCGGTACGTCCCGCGACTGCGGAGGAACTGGCCGGCGCGGACGGTGTCCGTGGGGAGCTCATCGAGGGCATCATTTCCGAGAGCGAGGATGAGACCTTGATGGACCGGTACCTCGAAGGCGAAGAGGTCCCCATCGATACCCTCGTGGAAGACTTGGAGACCGCGATCGTCCGGGGGACGTTCTTTCCGGTGCTGGCAGCCTCCTCCGTGACCGGAGTCGGTACGGCCGAATTGCTGGAAGTGCTGACCCGGGCGTTTCCGTCTCCGACTGAGCGAAGCCTGCCGACGGTAACTGACTTGGGCGGGACACCTGTCGCCCCCCTGACATGCGATCCGGATGGTCCGCTCCTGGGCGAAGTGGTGCGGACCACCGTTGACCCGTTCCTGGGACGGGTGTGCCTTGTCCGGCTCTTTTCGGGGACGCTTCGCGAGGACTCAGCCGTGCACGTGGGCGGGCACGGCCTGGCCGAACGGGGCCACCCCGACCACGACAGCGACGAGCGGATCACGCATCTTTACTCCCCGTTGGGATCCAGCCTTCGGCCGGTACAGTTCGCCGTGGCCGGGGACATTTGCGCGCTGGCGAAGGTGGCGAGCGCCGAGACGGGAGACACGGTTTCCGCCCGCGAGGCACCATTGCTCGTGGAAACCTGGGACATGCCCGAGCCGCTGATGCCGGTGGCGATCGAAGCGGCCTCCCACGGCGATGAGGATGCGCTGGCCAAAAGCCTGGCCAAGGTCGCGGCAGGAGATCCGACCCTTCGGGTGGAGCGCAACTCCGAGACGCATCAGCTCGTCTTGTGGTGCATGGGCGAGGCCCACTCGGAAGCAGTTCTCGACCGCTTGCGGGAGCAGGGGGTCAAGCTTCAGACGGTGGACGTCATCACGCCGCTCCGGGAGACTTTCGCCGCGCAGGCCGCCGGCCACGGGCGCTACGTCAAGCAATCCGGTGGCCACGGACAGTACGCGATTTGCGATATCGAAGTGGAACCCCTTGAACGCGGGGCGGGCTTCGAATTCGTCGACAGGATTGTTGGTGGGGTCATCCCCGGGACGTACGTTGTTTCGGTCGAGAAGGGCGTGCGGGCCCAGATGAACAAGGGGGTGCGGGCAGGCTTCCCGGTGGTCGACATCAAAGTGACCCTGGTAGGCGGCAAGACGCACAGCGTCGACTCATCGGACGCGGCCTTCCAAGCGGCTGGCGCGTTGGCCTTGCGGGAGGCCGCCGCGGCGAGCAGCATTCAACTCCTCGAACCGATTTCGGCCGTGACGGTACTTGTGGCCGATGATCACGTGGGTGCGGTCATGAGCGATCTGTCCTCCCGCCGCGGGCGCGTCACCGGGACGACATCCGTGGGCGGAGAAAGTACTGAGATCAGCGCAGAAGTTCCGGAACAGGAGTTGCTGCGGTACGCGATCGTGCTGCGGGGGCTGACCGCGGGCAGTGGCCGATTCCGCCGGGAGTACTTGCGGCACGAGCCGCTGCCGCCCGGCATAACCGTCGCCGCGGCGAAAGCTTAAGACTCAGCCGTTCTTGCGAAGGAATGCTGATACCGGGGCCGCCAGCGACGCTCCGGTGTCCGCTGCATTCTTCTTGACTCCCACGCGTTCAAAGGAGTGGTCGCCGCCGTCCCACCACTCGATGGTGGCGGTGGGTCCGATCCGGGCCGCCACGTTTTCGAGGAGTTCGGGCGTCGCGAAAGTATCGCGGGTGCCCTGCAGGAAGAGCATCGGCAGCGTGAGCCCGTAGAGGTGTTCATCGCGGAGCTTCTCCGGTTTTCCCGGCGGGTGCAGCGGGTAGCCGAGGTAGACGAGCCCCGCCGCGGGCATGCCTTCGGCGACTGCCATCGACGCCATGCGGCCGCCGAAGGACTTGCCGGCTGCCCACAGCGGTTCGCCCTCTGAGCGGGACGCCGCTACCTCCATGACGGCCTTCCATGCCGCGATCGCCGCAGGCGGCCGATCGGGGAACCTCTTGCCGGCTTCCCGGTAGGGGAAGTTGAAGCGCAGGGTCGCGACGCCGTCGTCGTTCAGCGCGTGCGCGAGGCCGCCCAGGAACGGATGCTCCATGCCTGCCCCGGCTCCGTGGGCGAGAACGAGGGTCGCGAGCGGTTTGTCCGGGCGGGCGTAGATACCGGAGACGGATGTACCGTCGACGTCGATCGTGACACGGGATTCGGTGGCTGACATTCTTACTCGAATCGGGAGGGATCGCCGGTGCCGCGCCTGACAACTTCGGCCGTGCCGCTTGAGAAGTCCACCACGGTAGTAGGCTCTGCGCCGGTGTCCCCCGATTCGATGACGGCTTCCACCAGGTTGTCCAAGCGTTCCTTGATTTCCCAGCCTTGGGTCAAGGGCTCCTCCTCGTCGGGGAGCAGCAAAGTGCTGGAAAGGAGCGGTTCGCCCAGTTCGGCCAGCAGGGCCTGGACAAAAGTATGGTCCGGAATCCGTACGCCTACCGTCTTTTTCTTGGGGTGCAGGAGCCGGCGCGGCACTTCCTTCGTGGCGGGCAAGATGAACGTGTAGCTTCCCGGCGTGACGGCCTTGATGCTTCGGAACACATCGTTGTCGATCATGACGAACTGCCCGAGTTGCGCGAAGTCCTTGCAGACCAAGGTGAAATGGTGTTTGCCGTCGAGCTGGCGGATCGAGCGGATCCGATCCAGGGCTTCCCTGTTGCCGATTTGCGCGCCGAGTGCGTAGCAGGAATCGGTGGGGTAGGCGATCAGCCCGCCGGACTGGAGGATATTCACCACCTGGGCAATTGCGCGTGGTTGGGGGTCCTGCGGGTGAACATCGAAGAATCTTGCCATGCCACGAGCTTACGGGCCGGCCGTACTTCAGGACAGGACATCCTTGCTGGTGAACTTGCCATAAGCCAACGCGCCGGCGGCCACGATATAGCCCGCCTGCAGCAGGGCATTGTCGCTGAAGCTCGTCCAGGAGATGGGTTGGCGCAAGAGATCGGCGAAGCCTAACCAGTAATGGCTGAACAGCCAGGGGTGCAGCCACTCAAGTTGCGGTAGGTTGTCGGCCACTTGCGACACGACGGACAACACGATGGTTGCAGCCATGGCGCCGACAGGGACGTCCGTAAAGGTGGAAATTGCCAGCCCGATAGCGGACAGCCCCAAAAGCGACACAGCGATGTACGCGGCAATCAGCAGGGAACGCACCGCGGATTCGCCGACGCCGATAGTGTCGCCGGACAGCAGGATCACCGGGCCCACGGGGAAGAGTGCGACGCCGGCCAGCGCGCCGGCGGCGGCCACCGTAAGGGTCGCTGCCAGGCAGAACGCCGCGGCGGCCGCGTATTTGATCAACAAGAGGCGGACGCGTCCCGCCGGGGCGACGAGCAAGTACCTGAGCGTGCCCAGGTTCGCTTCGCCGGCAATCGTGTCCCCCGCCACCACCCCGACCGTGAGGGGAAGGAACAAGGGCACGGAGACGACCATGGCCGTGACGCCGACGAAAAGCCCGTTTTGGGTGATCCGGTCCAGGAAAGGCGGACCCCGCCCCGGGGCCACGGGATGCGAGCTCAGCTTGACCGCCGCGGCAATAAGGATTGGAATCGCTGCGAGCGCCAGCAGCATGGCCCACGTCCGCAGCCGCCGGAACAGCACAGAGAGCTCCGAAGCCATGAGTGACCACGAGCTTGATGGCAGGGCGCTTGCCGGTGAGACGCCGGGCGGGCCGGGCGCGGCATCCATGGCTTCGGTTCCGCGTTCAGCCGGCAATGTCGAACCCCTCTCCGGTGAGGGAGACGAAGCGCTCCTCCAGGCTTGCGTCCTCCACGCCAAAGCCCCGGACCCGGACGCCATCCGATACCAGGGCCGCCACAATCGTCTCGGGAGCCACCTCGTGCCCCGGCGGACCGGTACTGACGAGGCTCTGGCCATCCGGACCGTACGAGCCGGGCGGCGGAGCAGACAGTTCCGACTGCAAGCCCAGCCTGGAGAGGACGCGGACCGCGGCCTCAATATCGGGCGTGTGGAGACGGATCGTGGCTTTTCCCGCGGCGCGCAGTTCGTGCAGGGTTCCTTGCGCCACGAGCTTCCCCACGCTCATGACGCCCACGTGGGTGCACATCTGCTCCACTTCCGCGAGGAGATGGCTGGAAACGAACACGGTGGTGCCCCCGGCCGACAGTGAGCGGACCAGGCTGCGCACCTCCCGGGTACCTTGCGGGTCCAGGCCGTTGGTGGGTTCGTCCAGGACAAGCAGTTCCCTCGGCCGCAGCAGGGCATGCGCAATGCCCAGCCGCTGCTTCATCCCGAGGGAATAGGCGCGGACCTTTTTGCCTGCGGCATGGGACAACCCCACCCTCTCGAGTGCTTCATCCACGCGTGCGGCCCGGGTTCGCGGGGAGGCATGAAGATCGGCGCTGTCCAATCGCCGAAGGTTCGCTGCCCCGGACAGGAAAGGGTAGAAGGCGGGGCCTTCCACGAGTGAGCCCACATTGGGCAGGACTGTTGCCAGTTGGCGCGGCATTTCGCCGCCAAGAACCCGGATGTGGCCGTGCGTGGCGGCCGCCAAGCCGAGCAGTAACCGGATAGTAGTGGTCTTGCCGGAGCCATTTGGACCGAGGAAGCCAAAGACTGAACCGCGGGGAACTGCCAGGTCGATGCCGTCGACGGCGGCCCGGTGGCCGAAGCGCTTGCTGAGGCCTTGCGTCTCTATCGCCAGTTCAGCCGGCGGGGATGCCTCCGTCATTGGGCGGCGGCTGCGGCCTGCAACCGCTCAAGTGGCACCATTCCCGCGAAGACGCGGCCGTCGTCGAGCATCAAAACAGTTACCAGGCTGGTTGTCAGCGCGCGGCCACCCGGGACCGGCTGCGTGAGTTGGGCCAACAACGGAGCCGAGCGGACATCTGTGGGCACCGTGCCCGTGGACAGGCTGATCACTGCGTCCCAGCCGCTGCCTGTGATCGTTGGCCGGCTGGCTGTTGCCTTGGCTTGCGGTCCCTGGCCGGTCTTACCGGGTAGGGCACGCAGCTGCGGAGTTGCCTTTTCTTCCACGGCGGCACCGCGGGGCGGAGTGAAACTGAACAACGCGGCGTCGGGCGTCGTCAAGCTCAGGTCCGTGAATGCGAGCGAAAAGGCCGCTGCGGCCTGCCCGCGCGCCCGCACATCGACGCCGAGCGGCAGGCCAGAGGCGGAGTCAACGGCGATTGTCACCGAATCGACGAGCGTGCCGGTACTGCGCGGTTTGATCACCAATTGGTAGGCCGTGCGGCCGGCCACCGTGGTTCCGTCGCCCACCGTTACGTCCGTGGTGGGCCCGACGGCTGCGAGGAAGTGTTGCGCGACGACGTCAGGCGTGATTACTCCTGGAGTCGGTGTCGCGCGCGGGGCCGGTGCGCGGGCTGGCTCAGCGGGCATCGTCATGTGCGCCGCACTGTTGTCGGCCGAGTTGTAGAGCCAGAGATCGTTGCCATTGCGGACGAGGTCCCGCTCGGCGAGCATGTCCATCACTTGGAACCTGGCTTGGGCGGGGCCGTTCATGTAGACCCGGGTCGTGTGTGAACCGCTCAAAAGCTCGATGACTGACGCGGGACCCTGGGTTGCAGTTGGTCCAACAGAGGGGAGCTGGGGGAGTCCCAGTTCGGAACTTTGTTGAAGGGTCCCGGACAAAGCGTGGACGTCGGCGCGGCCGATCATCGCGATGACTTCCTCGGCCGTCTTATGCGGCAGGCTCGTCGCAGCTCCTGCCTGGTAGGAACCAGCCAGGGCTGCCGCAGCAAGGGCTACCGGAACCAGCGCGGCCGGCAACCAACGCAACCAGACGCGGGTCATGGCAACCTCGCGAACCATCCACCATCGGGGAAGTTCATGGTTCCAGACTACTCCTGGTGCCTGGAGTGATCACGTGTTCTGCGCTCCTACGATTCCAACGTCGCCCGCACGAATTCCGCGCTGGGCCTTGCCGCGGCCGCCATGCGCTCGAACAAGGCGATTCCCGCCATGCCGGGCCAATCCTCGGGAAGGAACTCCGCCGGCAGCCCCGGATCCAGATACGGAATGATCCGCCAGCGGTCGATGCATCGGACATAACGGGCGAAGGTCCCGGCCGAAGGCGGGCTGCCGTCGTCGGACGCGGAGCGCGGGTCGCCGTCGTCGGCCGCGGAACCATTGTGCCGGATGAAGTCGCGATGCAGTTCTGCCACTGCCTCAAGGTCCCACCATGCGGACGCGGCATCGCGGAGGCTGCCACCGACCGAGGGAGTGTCCGTGACGAACACCGTGGCCATGCCGCGCAGCTCCAGGTCCTCCAGGATCTCCTCCACTTCCTCGCGAAGCGAATCCGGGCAGATCCACAGCCCTGCTGCCACCGTGCCGCAGCCAATCCAGTGCAATCGCCGCCGCAATTGGTGCCGTTTTTCCCGCTCCGTTTCCGGAATGGAAAACGAAACGAGGCACCAGCGGTCCACGGAGGACATAAGGCGCGGGTTGAATATCCGCCGGTCGCCGCGGGCAAGCATCGCTGCGGCGCCCTCGGTGACGGCGAAGCCGGGAACATCGTGACGCAGCTGCGGACGGACGATTTCCTTCTTCTTCAACCGCGACAAGGCCGTCCGGGAGACAGCCGCGGTCACCCCAAGGGCCTCCATGAGGGCGATGATGTGCCTGGTGGACATCCATCCGCCGGCATCGCGCAGGTACAAGCCGATGACCGTGCGTAGCAACGACGTGGTACTCCCGGGCCGGGAGTCCATGTCGTCAAGGACAGCACTCACAGGAGTTCGGCGAGGGCGTCCCGGATGGCGGTCACTCCCAGCTCGACCTCCGCGTAGCTGGTGCTGAGCGGCGAGAGGCCGATCCGCAGTCCGTGCGGCGGACGGAAATCGGGAATGACACCCCGTTCCCAAAGAGTCTGGGTCACCTCGGCGAACAAGGGATGGTCCACTGTGATGTGCGAGCCACGCTCTGCGGTGTTGCGCGGACTGACAATCTCGACGCCAAGGGGAACCAACATGTCCTCAGCCAAGGCAGCTGCGTACTCCGTGAGCTTGATGGACTTCTCCCGCACGGCATCCATACCCACTGAGGCAATCAGCTCAACCATGTCCTTGAGCGGCTGCATGGCCAGCACCGGGGGAGTGCCGGTGATGAAGCTTCGGATCCCTTTTGCCGGTTTGTAGCTCTCTGTCATGCCGAAGGGGTTGTCGGCGCCCATCCAGCCCCAAATGGGCTGTTGCAGACGGTCCTGCTGCGAAGCGTTGACGTAGGCGAACGCGGGGGAGCCCGGGCCGCCATTGAGGTACTTGTACGTGCAGCCAACAGCAAGGTCCACACCCCAGGCGTCCAGTTCGAGGGGCACCGAGCCTACCGAGTGGCACAGGTCCCAGAGCATGAGCGCTCCGGCTTCCTTGACCATCGCGGTGATCGCCGCGGCATCCGCCAGGAAACCGGAACGGTAAGCCACGTGGCTGAGCACCACGACGGCGGTCCGCTCGCCGAGTAGTCCCTCAAGGTCCGTGGTCGTGACGCCGCTGGCCGGGTTGGAGGCGACCCACTTGATGGTGGCGCCCTTCTCCGCGGCGATGCCCTCGATGATGAAACGGTCCGTGGGGAAGTTGTCCCGGTCCACCACAATCTCGTCGCGGCCCGGCTGCGCGTCCACCGCTGCCCGGATGAGCTTGTAGAGCATCACGGAAGTGGAATCTCCCACGGTGACCTGGCCAGCGGCCGCGCCCAGGGCGACGACGCCGATCCGGTCGCCCACCGCGGTGGGCTCGTCCATCCACTGTTCGTCCCAGCCACGGATGAGGCGGCTGCCCCAGGCGTCCTGGACGAATGACGCCAGCTTCGCCGACGTCGCCTTGAGCGGCCGGCCGAGCGAGTTCCCGTCCAGGTAAGCGGTGAGCTGACCATCCGCCGGGGAGTAGAAGGCCTCACGCTGCTCGGCGAGGGGATCGGCGGCGTCGAGTTCTGCCGACGTCGGCCGTTGCGTTTGCTGCGCGCTGTTCATGTCTCTCCTGAAGAAAATTCGACTGCGGTTGCTGGAAGTGTTGCTTTTGCCGTTGGGGGGCTCAGTTGCCGATCTCGGTGCGGACTGCGTAGAGCTCCGGGAAGAAAGTCAGGTCAAGGGCCCGCTTGAGGAAGTCGACGCCTGAGGAGCCGCCCGTGCCCACCTTGAATCCGATAGTTCGTTGCACCGTACGCAAGTGGCGGAAGCGCCAGGCGTGGAAGTTGTCCTCAATGTCTACGAGGTCTTCGCACGCCTCATAGAAACCCCATGGCGTGGCTTCCGATTCGTAGATCTCCTGGAAGACAGGGACCAGGTCCTTCTGGAACGTCCACGGTTCGCTCGTGTCACGTTCCAGGATGTCGGCGGGAACGGCATAGCCGGCCCGCGCCAACACAGCGAGGAAGGCGTCGTAGAGGGTCGGCTCCTCCAGGAGGGTGCTGAGCTGGCTGTGCGCCGCCGGATCGCTCTCGAAGACCCGGAGCATGTCGCGGTTCTTGTTGCCCAGCAGGAACTCGACGCCGCGGTACTGGTGGGACTGGAAACCTGACGAACTGCCCAGGAAGCGCCGGAATTCGGAGTACTCGCGCGGAGTGAGCGTGCCCAGGACAGACCACTGCTCGGTCATGGTCCGCTGGATCGCCTTGACGCGTGCGATGCATTTGAGGGCCTTGGCGAGGTTGTCCGCATCAAGGAGCCGGCGGGCTTCAAGCAGTTCATGCAGGATGAGCTTGAGCCACAGTTCGCTGGTCTGGTGCTGGATGATGAACAGCAATTCGTCATGGTGTTCCGGGGTGCTCAACGGGTGCTGGGCAGTGAGGAGGCGGTCAAGGTCCAGATACCCCCCGTAGGACATGGCCTGGCTGAAGTCGGTGCGGACCGAATCCTCGATGGGCCTGATGCTTTGGGCCCTGATGCTTTGTGCAGAGTGGCCGGTGCGGTTTTCCATGCGTCAATCGTATCACTCTTGTGACGAACGTCAAGATAGTGAATTTCCGGAAAATCTTGACTCTCGCTGACGTTCTGAAGGCCACTTTTTGTTGCCTGAGTGAACCGCTGGCGAAGTATATACGTTGTAAGATCGGCAGGGGGGTATGCGGGCTCCAGGAGGCTCCATGTACCAGCAGACAGTCAGCATTCGGGATTTACCAGCAGACCGTCAGCATCCGGAGGTAGACGGACCAGAACAGTTGTCCGGTCTCGAACATTTGGCGCTACGTACGCGTACAAAGCTTCGATCCCGGGACCTCATAGTGCAGAAATACGGGGGCTCCTCCGTAGCGGATGCGGCAGCCATCAAGCGCGTGGCCCGGCGGATCGCCGAGACCCGCGAGGCCGGACATCCGCTGGTGGTGGTGGTCTCGGCCATGGGCGACACCACCGACGAGCTGCTTGACCTCGCCGTGTCCCTCAGCCCCAAGCCTCCCGCCGGCGAACTTGACACGCTGCTGACCACGGGTGAACGGATCTCGGTGACGCTCTTGGCGATTGCACTCGCGGATCTCGGTGTTCCTTCCCGGACGTTCAGCGGAAAGAAAGCCGGGCTGATTACCGATGGCATCCACGGCAAGGCGCACATCGTCAACGTTGATCCGCACCATATCCGCGCTTGCTTGAAGCGCGAAGAAGTTGCCATCGTGGCTGGTTTCCAGGGAAAGGGCCTCAAGAAGAGAGAGGTCACCACGCTGGGCCGGGGCGGTTCAGACATTACGGCCGTAGCCTTGGCCGCCGCGTTGGGCGCCGGTATGTGCGAAATCTATACCGACGTTGATGGCGTTTATACCGCTGACCCGCGGATCGTTCCCCGCGCGCGGAAAATCGACGTCATTTCAAACGAGGAAATGCTGGAGTTGGCTGCGTCCGGTTCCAAAGTCCTGCATGCCAGATGCCTTGAGTATGCCCGCCGTTTCGGCGTTCCCATCCATGTGCGCTCCTCCTTCAACCGTGCCCTTGGAACCCTGATCCTCCCAAGCAAGGACCAGGAGGCGGAGTGGGACCACAAACCGGTCTGGGAACGGGCTCCGGCAGTTGAGCAGCCACTGGTCTCTGCAGTTCTCTGCGACGAGTCCGTGGCGAAGCTGACGGTATTAGGAGTCGCGGACGGCGTGGGAAAGTCCGCAGAAATTTTCGGGCTTCTTGCCGATGCGGACGTCCAGGTTGACATGGTCGTTCAAAACACCTCGTCCGCGCGCGCCGGCGGGAGCGACATTTCGCTGGCGGTTCCCAGCCGGGACGGATTCCGTGTCCGTGCTGCCCTGTCCGCCGCCCAAGGGGCCATCGGCTTCGTGGACCTCCAATACGACGGCCAAATCGGCAAACTGTCGCTGGTCGGGCTGGGCATGCGCACCGACGCCCAGGTGTTTTCGCGGCTCTTCAAGGCCCTTTCGGACGCGGGTGTCGAGATCGAGCTGATCTCGGCGTCGGACATGCGCATCGACGTCGTTATCCGCGCGGCCGTGCTTGAGGACGCAGGGCGCGCCGTGCGCTTGGCCTTCGGGCTGGACCATGCGGGAGAGGGGGCCACCACTACGCCGTAGCGCGGCCGCAGCACCGCGGCCCGATTCTCCCCGTGGCAAAAGCACTGGCCACGGGAAGCGCTTCAGTCGTTGATCCGCCTTCGTGGATCCACGGGATAAGGACCCGATCGCCATGAAAACTCGCCCGCAGCAGGCCACCTTGACCTCGGCACATGTAAACGGGCCACTTCCAGGACCCAGATCTGCCGAATTGTTGGCGCGCCAGGAACTCCACGAATCCAATGCCCGCACCTATCCGCGGCATCTTCCCATCGCGATTGCCGAGGGCTTCGGAGCCTTTGTGCGGGACGTCGATGACAATGTCTTCATTGATTTCCTGGCCGGTGCCGGGGTTTTGTCCCTCGGGCACAGCCATCCGGAACTGGTGGAAGTCGTGGCGGGGCAGGTGGGCAGATTGAGCCATGGGCTTGATTTCCCGACGCCGGCGAAGGATGCCTTCATGAGGGCACAGCTGTCGATGCTTCCCTGGGATCTCGCGGATCGGATGAAGATCCACTTCTGCGGACCGACGGGTGCAAATGCCGTGGATGCCGCCATCAAATTGTGCAAGACGGCCACCGGGCGCGGGGACATCGTGTCCTTCCAGGGAGGATTCCATGGCAGCAGCGCGGCGGGAATGGCGTTGACCGGACTGGTTGAACAGAAGCAGCCGGTGGCGAACGGGATGCCAGGAGTGCACTTCTTCCCCTTCTCGTACTGCACACGGTGTCCGGTAGGCCTGCACCCGGAGACCTGTTTGACCAATTGTGTTCAGTTCCTCGAAAATTCGCTCAAAGACCCGCTCGGGGGCATCGCGCGTCCCGCGGCCGTCATCATGGAAATGGTTCAAGGCGAGGGGGGAGTTGTACCAGCCACCGTCGAATTCGCGCGGACCGTGCGCAGGGTGACCCGTGAGCTGGGTATCCCGTTGATTATCGATGAGATCCAGACCGGGTGCGGGCGCACCGGGACCTGGTTCGCGTTCGAGCAGTACGGGATCGAGCCCGATGTCATCGTCGCATCCAAGGCCCTCAGCGGAATAGGCCTCCCCGTTGCTTTGATCATTTACAACAAGGACCTTGACCGTTGGCTCCCCGGTGCCCACACCGGGACATTCCGGGGAAACCAGCTGGCCTTCGCCGCGGGGGCCGCAGCCGTCGAGATCATCCGGCGCGACGACGTCCTGGGCAACGTCCGCAGCCGCGGTGCGCAGATTGGCAGGCTTCTCGAGCCCTTGACCGGCAACCCCTGGGTGCGTGAGGTACGGGGGCGGGGCCTGATGTGGGGAATTGAGCTCGCCGATCCGGTGACAGGCCGTCCCGCCGGGGACTTGGCCCATGCAGTGCAGCGAAATGCCCTGGAGCTGGGCCTGATACTCGAATGCGGCGGCCGGGACGACTGCGTGGTCAGGCTCCTGCCTCCGCTGAACATCACGGAAGAACTCGTCGATGCCGCTTGCGAGCTGCTGCTGGCTGCCATTGCCGAACAAAGTTCCATTTCAGGACAAAGTTCCATTGCCGTACCAAGTTCAATTGCCAAACACGGCGCCTTTGCAGGCCACGGGACCACGAGCGATGCGGCCCAATAGGGCCGGGCACAGGACCAGGAGGGGACTATGGGAAGGCATGTGGACCAAGACCGGACCCCCGGCGGAGCGGCCACAAGCGCCGGATCCATGATCCATCTGAGGGATGGTGCCCCGGTCCTGCTCGGCACCGCCCCGGGCGACGCCATGGCGGGCAGTGCCATCCGGTGGAGCCCCGGCGAGCGGCTTGAGGAGCTCTTCGAGGACCGGTGCGACCGGCAACGAGCCGAAGGCCGCGGCCGTCATCCGGCCGTGGAAACGGCGGATGGTTCGCTCAGCTACGAAGAACTGGACGCCCGGGCCAACCGGCTCGCCCACTACCTCGTTGCCCTTGGGGTAAGCCCCGGCGACAGAATCGCCCTGCTGTTCGATGACGCGGTGCGGTCCTATGTCAGCATGCTTGCCGTCCTCAAGGCCCATGCCGTCTACGTGCCCCTCGACCCGGCGTTCCCTTCCGAAAGAATCGCCTACATTGCCGCCGACGCCGACGTCACCATGATCCTGACTGTCTCCCGCCTCGCGGACAGCCTCCTGGCCGGAACTGCGGCCCTCGCGATTCGCGTCGACAAGGAGGACCATCACATTGCCGCGTTTGAACCCTCCCGCCTGGCTTGGGCGGGGCAGACGTCCCCGGCCAACGGACTGGCCTACATCATCTACACCTCGGGATCCACCGGACGGCCAAAGGGCGTGGCCATAGCGCACGCCAGCATCTGCCACTTCGTCCGGATTGCCGCCGAAACCTACGGCTACGATTCCCGCGACCGGGTCTACCAGGGCATGACAACGGCTTTCGATTTCTCCGTGGAGGAGATCTGGGTGCCCTGGATGGTGGGGGCCACCTTGGTGCCCCGGCCGCCCGGGAACAACCTTCTGGGGACAGACCTTGCCGAATTCATCGAGGCCCGGAACATCACCGCCCTTTGCTGCGTGCCGACCCTGCTCGCCACGCTCGACGACGACGTGCCCGGGCTGCGGTTCCTGCTCGTCTCCGGTGAAGCCTGCCCGGAGGACCTTGTGGAGCGTTGGTACCGGCCCGGCCGGCGCTTCTTGAATGTCTACGGGCCCACCGAAGCGACGGTGACAGCCACCTGGGGCACGGCGGAGCCCGGCAAACCCGTGACCCTGGGCAAACCCCTGCCCGGCTATTCGGCGGTCATCCTGGATCCTGCCCAGGACCGTGCCCTGCCTCACGGCGAGCTGGGCGAAATCGGGCTGGCCGGCGTCGGGCTCGCCCGAGGCTACATCAACCGGCCCGAGTTAACGGAAAGGGCATTCATTCCCGATTTCCTGGCCCTCGAGGACAACCCGTCGCATCGCATCTACCGCACGGGCGACCTCGGCCGGTTCAACGACCACGACGAAATCGAATACCACGGCCGCACCGACACGCAGGTGAAGGTCCGAGGCTATCGGATTGAGCTGAGCGAAATCGAAAACGTCCTCCTGCAGATGCCCGGGATAGCGATGGCTGTTGTGAAGACCTGGGAGCCCGAGCCGGGAATCACGGAACTTGCCGCCTACTACACGCTGCACCAGAACGTCCCCGCGGTGGAAGGGGGAGACATCCGCGCCTGGCTGCGCGAGCGGCTCCCCGCTTACATGGTGCCGGGCTATTTCCAGTCCCTCCCGACCATGCCGATGATGGTCAGCGGAAAAGCGGACCGCAGCAGCCTTCCAGATCCCACTGGCCCGCGCGCGGTGAGTACAGACTTCGCCGACACCAGGCCGGTGACGCCCACGGAACGGATCCTCGCCCCGGCTTTGGCTGCGGCCCTCCAGCTCGAGCGGGTTTCAACCGCTGCCAATTTCTTCAACGACCTCGGAGCAAACTCCCTGCTCATGGCGC
Source organism: Arthrobacter sp. B2a2-09 (assembly GCF_027587375.1). GTDB lineage: Bacteria > Actinomycetota > Actinomycetes > Actinomycetales > Micrococcaceae > Arthrobacter. The sequence continues at coordinate 50,879 of NZ_JAMXIC010000018.1, read as the reverse complement.
ATTTTTGCGCCAATGTCCGCAAGGAGGCCAATTCACCCTCCGTCTCGATGCGCGAAGTCTATGCACATCCGACCATCGCCGCCCTGGCCGCCGCCCTGGACGCCGCGAACGACCACGCACTCTCCCCGGCCGAGGGCAGGGGATCCGCGATAGCCGAACCGTTCTTGCGCGTGGGGACTGGACAGTACCTGCTGTGCGGGGTTTTGCAGGCAATCGTCGCCCTGGCCTACGGCTACATCGTCCTACTGATCCCCTTAGCCGGCGAGCAGTGGATCGGCGGGTCCCGGCAGCCCGGCGCCCTCGTGGCGCGCTCCGTCGCCGTCGGCACCATATCCTTCATTGCCTTGGCGGCCATACCCATTGTGCTCAAATGGGCGCTTATCGGCCGGTGGAAGACCGAAGAGATTCCCCTCTGGTCTTTGCGCTACGTCCGCTTCTGGTTTGTCAAAACCTTGGTCAATACGAGCCCCCTCCGAGTGTTCGTCGGGACGCCCATCTTCCCCCTGTACCTCAGGGCACTTGGGGCCAAGGTTGGCCCCCGGGTAACCATCCTCTCTTCAAGGATTCCGGCCTGCACCGACCTGCTGACGGTAGGGGCGGACACGGTGATCCGGAGGGACTGCACGTTCAACTGTTACCGTGCGCACGCGGGCCGGATCCAGACGGGGCCAGTCACTTTGGGCCGCAATGTCCTGATCGGCGAACTGACGACGCTGGACATCGACACCGCCATGGGCGACGACGCCCAACTGGGACACAGCTCGTGCCTGCATCGCTTCCAAAGCGTTCCGCCGGGCGGAGCCTGGGCCGGCTCGCCGGCCGAGCCCACCACCACTAGTTACCGTCGGGCGGGACAAGCCACTTCCGGGACGCCCCGAAGGGCCAGTTTCAGTTTCTGGACCGTGGTGGTCCACGTGGTAATGGTGTCATCCATCGGGCTCGGAGCCATCGACGTCGTGCTCGCCTCCCTCCCCACGGGCGAAACAAACCCGGCCAAGCCGCTTTTCTGGCAAGCACTACTGCTGATCTCCGCCGTCCTTCTTTTCGGCAGCATCCTGGCCGCTTTCGCCCTGGCCGCCACCCTTCCCAGGCTGCTGGCATTGCTCCTGGTTCCAGGCAAGGACTACCCCCTCTACGGCGTCCGCTTCGGACTTCTGCGGACAGCTCAGCGGCTGACCAACCTCAAAGCCCTCCTCCAGCTCAGCGGCGACAGTTCCCTGATCGTGTACTACCTGAACGTGCTGGGCTACCACCAGCCGGACATGGTGCAGACCGGATCCAACTTCGGCGTCGGGCTGAAGCATGACAGTCCCACACTGACTACTGTCGGCAGCGGCACCATGGTCTCGGACGGCCTGTCGATCATCAATGCCGACTACTCGAACACCGCTTTCCGCCTCTCGCCTGCCATCATTGGGGCCAGGAGCTTCTTCGGCAACAACATCGCCTATCCCGCCGGGGCCAGGATGGGGGATAACTGCCTCCTGGGGACCAAGACCATGGTGCCTTTGGAGGGTCCGCTCCGCGAGGGGGTGGGCCTCCTGGGCTCACCGCCCTTTGAAATACCGCGCACTGTGGACCGTGACAGCACCTTTGAGCGGTTCAGGACGGCAGAGGAACTGAGGCGCCGGATCCCGGCCAAGAACCTGCACAACACCATGACGGTGATCTTCTACCTCCTGGCCCGCTGGGCCGAACTGTACGTGATTCTGCTCGCCGCCTGGGCATCGCAGGCCTACCTCCCCACCGCAGGCGGGCTCGCTGCCGTGGCTGCGGTGGGAACAATGGTCGTAACCACAGGCGCCCTGATGGTCCTCGTGGAGCGGGCATCCCTCGGTTTCGGAAGACTTTCGCCCACCTTTTGCTCCATCTACGAAGTGCCCTTCTGGCGGCATGAGCGCTACTGGAAGCTCGGCGCCGGGGGCATCGTGCAGATGTTCAACGGCACGCCCCTCAAACCCGTGATCTGGCGGGTCCTGGGGGTCCGGATGGGCAAGAAGGTCTTCGACGACGGCTGCGGGATCCCGGAAAGGACCCTCGTCAGCATCGGGGACTACTGCACCCTGAACGCTTACGCCGTCGCGCAATGCCACTCCATGGAGGACGGCGCGTTCAAACTCGATGCCATCACCCTTGACACCGGCTGCACCCTTGGAGTGGGTGCATTCATCCATTACGGCACCACCATGCACGAGGGTTCAGAACTCGAAGCCGACTCGTTCCTGATGAAGGGCGAGGACGTCCCGGCCGGCGGTATCTTCGGCGGCAATCCCGCGCGCCAACTGACCGGGCAAGCCGTTCCCGGACTGCTCTAACACCAGCGCGTGCCTTACGCTGGCATTGTTGGCAAGTCCGGGAGGGGGCTGCATGACCACCGTGTCGCTGTATCTGGACGTCGACGGCGTGGTGAACCCCTTCGGTCCCATGGGCTTCACCGATTGGGGTACTGAATGGAAAATCGCCGACGCCGGAATCCTTGACGTCGTTTACGCCTCCGAACTGGTTGACGAGCTCAATGAGTTGGCCGCGCATCCAGCGGCGAGGTTTGTTTGGCTGACGACGTGGCAACGGCTCGCGCCTGAGTTCCTGTGCCCGGCAATCGGTCTCAACGGTGAGCATTGGCCCGTCTTGACCAGCGACGGTTGGGACCAGACTGCCGATTGGTGGAAGCTGGACGTTTTGCAAAGGGACGTCCAGGAGTCAGGAGCCGAACGCATCGTGTGGATGGATGATCAACTGAACCACGAAGCCGCGGCCCGGTCCTGGGCAGAATTCCTCGGCAGCCGTGTGCTTTGGATCTCACCAGACCCGCGGCGGGGCCTGTCACGGAGCGATATCGCGGCTGTTCGGCACTTCCTGGGATGATGCTGGGCCTACGTTTTGCCCTGCCGGCAATGGCACGTAGGATTCTTAAGGTTTCACGCCCGCCATAGTTAATTCCGCCAGTACAGTCAGATGAACGCTTGCTGAACTGTTTTGTGTTAGGCGGGCCCGGGGAAGTGGAACTGCGCATCGTCGACTCTGCAGATTGGGCACCAGGTGGGAATCACCTTCATGGTCGCGCTTGTCATAGCGCTGGCCTTATTTTTTGACTTCACCAACGGGTTCCACGACACTGCGAACGCAATGGCCACTCCGATCGCCACGGGTGCCATCAAGCCCAAGACGGCTGTTGCCCTTGCCGCGGTGCTCAACCTCGTGGGCGCGTTCCTGTCGACCGAAGTGGCGAAGACCATTTCGGGAGGACTTATCCGCGAGGGCACGGACGGTATCCACATCACGCCGGAGATCATCTTCGCCGGGCTGATGGGGGCCGTCCTGTGGAACATGTTCACGTGGCTCAAGGGGCTGCCGTCCAGTTCTTCGCACGCGCTCTTTGGCGGCCTGATCGGTGCGGCGATCGTTGGCATCGGATTCCACGCCGTCAACTTCGATACCGTACTCCAGAAGGTCATCCTTCCGGCCATCTTCTCGCCACTGCTCGCCGGTGCCGTGGCCTATCTATGCACCAAGCTGGCCTACGCCCTGACGTCCCGGCACGACCCCGAAACCGGCGACAAGCTGACCCAGAAGCGGGGCGGATTCCGTACCGGCCAGATCTTCACTTCCAGCTTGGTCGCGCTGGCACACGGTACCAACGACGCGCAGAAGACCATGGGCATCATCACCCTCGTCCTGATCGCCGCCGGAACCCAGCCGGCGGGCAGCGGCCCGCAGCTCTGGGTCATCGGGGCCTGCGCACTCGCCATCGCCATCGGAACCTACGCTGGCGGCTGGCGCATCATCCGGACCATGGGCTCCGGGCTGACCGACGTCAAGCCGGCCCAAGGCTTCTCTGCGGAAGCCAGCACCGCTTCGGCCATCCTTGCTTCCTCCCATCTCGGCTTCGCGCTGTCCACCACGCAGGTGGCCTCCGGGTCCGTCATTGGCTCGGGACTCGGACGCAAAGGCACCACGGTGCGCTGGGGAACGGTGGGGCGCATCGCCACCGGCTGGCTCTTCACCCTCCCCGCGGCCGCGATCGTGGGCGCCCTGACCGCGTTCCTCGTCGGAACAGGCACCGTCGGCGTGGCTATCGCCGCAGTCGTGGGCACCGCCGTCGTCGTCTACATGTTCATGTACTCGAAGAAGTCGCACGTGGGCCACCACAACGCCGTCGAAGTCGAGGAAGCCGGCACCGCAGTCCGCTTCCTCAAGAAGAACTCTCGAGAAAAAAGTCTGAGCAAGAGCATGAGTAAGGACCTCCAGGCATGAAGTGGTTGGATTTGGTGCAGGTAGCCGGCGCGACCCTGGTGGCGGCCGTGCTCCTCGTAGTGCTGTATTCGCTCGGCGTCCGTCTCACTGCCATCGCGGGGGACGCCCGGCAGAAATCACCGGCCATGGTCCGGTCCCTTGCCTACCTGTGTTTCGTGGCCTGCGGAATCGCCGTGCTTTTCGGGATCTATCTGATCGTCCCGTACTTCACGAAGTAGCTGGGAACGCTGCTGCCTACTGAGTAGGGTGGGGCCATGGCGGATTTCCAGTACTACGTGGCATCCTCGCTTGACGGGTTTATCGCCACCAAAGATGACGATCTCGGCTGGCTCATGCAGTTCGAGGAGGCCGAGGGTGTCACCGAAAGCTACGAAGACTTCATGGCAGGCATCGGCTGCATCGTCATGGGCGGCCAGACCTATCGCTGGCTCATGGAACACGAACCGGGCAAATGGCCCTATCCGGGTGTTCCATGTTGGATCTTCACCCACCGCGAATACGCCGCGCCGCCGGGTGCGGACGTCACGTTCGTGCGTGGCGAGGTTGAGGAATTCGCGCCGGACCTGATTGCCGACGCCGGTGACAAGAACGTGTGGCTGGTTGGCGGTGGAAACCTGGTGGCCCAGTTCACCAAGGCCGGCCTGCTGGACGAGATGATCGTCACCCTTATCCCCGTCGCCTTGGGTTCCGGTAAGCGATTGCTGCCTGTCGAGATCCCGACGGCGCCGCTTGAGTTAGTCTCGTCCCGCACCCTTGGTGGCGCGGCGGTTGAGCTGCGCTACAAGTTTCCCGCGCGTGCCGGGTCAGCGGGCCCTGTTCTCCCGGATCATGTTGGTGATTCGGGCAGTTGACAGCCGTCGGCCGTGTTCATCGGTCATGACAATTTCGTGGGTGGCGAGCGTACCGCCCAGGTGGATGGCTGTGCATGTGCCGGTGACCAGGCCGCTTGCTACGGAGCGATGGTGGGTTGCGCCCACCTCGATTCCCACCACGTGGCGTCCGGCTCCCGCATGCAATGCCGCCGAGAAGGAGCCCAGGGTTTCGGCGAGAACCACATGGGCTCCGCCGTGGAGGATGCCGGCAACTTGGGTGTTGCCCTCCACCGGCATGGTGGCGACGGTCCGTTCCGGGCCCAGCTCAAGGAACTTGATGCCCATCTTCGCCACGAGCGAGCCCACGCCGTAGCGGGAAAGCCAACCATGCAACTCCTGCGGAACGCCAGCCGCATTGAGTTCGTCAGTGAATGGGCCCGGCGTGAAATTGTCCATCATGGCAACTAGGCTGGCACCTGTGAGCGAAACAACCAAACCGGACTCAGTTCCAACGGCAACGTCAACGTCAACGGTAAGCGCAGCGTCAACTGCCACCGCAACGGCACCAGACCCTTCAACAACCATTGCGGGCACCGCGTCGGGTGGCCGGCCGCGGCTTCTGGTCCTCGATGGTCACTCGATGGCGTTCCGGGCGTTCTATGCCCTGCCGGCTGAGAACTTCGCCACATCCTCGGGCCAGCACACCAACGCCGTGCATGGCTTCACCTCGATGTTGATCAACCTCATCAAGGATCAGAAGCCCACCCACGTTGCGGTGGCCTTCGATGTCTCGGACGACACGACGTTCCGCAAGGCGGAGTACAGCGAATACAAGGGTGGCCGCAACGAGACGCCGCAGGAATTCCGCGGGCAGATCGATCTCATCGATCAAGTCATGGAAGCGTGGGGCATCAAGACGATCAAGATGCCCGGCTACGAGGCTGACGACATCCTCGCCACTCTCGCGGCCCAAGGCGACGCCGCGGGCTTCGAAGTTCTCCTCGTATCGGGAGACCGTGACGCTTTCCAGCTCATCACGGACAACGTGTTCGTTCTGTATCCGAAACAGGGTGTTTCCAACATTCCGCGCATGGATGCAGCGGCCATCGAAGAGAAGTACTTCGTTCCGCCGTCCCGCTACTCCGATCTCGCCGCGCTGGTAGGGGAGTCTGCCGACAACCTCCCCGGCGTTCCAGGCGTCGGCCCCAAGACCGCAGCCAAATGGATCAACCTTTACGGCGGCCTGGAAGGGATCCTGGAGAACCTGGATTCAATCGGCGGCAAGGTCGGTGGAGCCCTCCGGGAAAACATCGACGCCGTGAAGCGGAACCGACGCCTCAACCGGCTCCTGCACGACCTCCAACTCCCCGTGACACTTGCCGACCTTGAGGAACCGCGCCCGAACCGCCAGGAGGTCGAGACTCTGTTCGACACCCTCGAATTCAGGACGCTTCGCACCCGGCTGTTCGCACTCTATGGCGACGACACCGCCGGAGCGGCTCCGGAAACCATCGAGGCACCCGACTACTCGGTCCTGGACAACGCCGGTGCCCTGGAGGCCTTTTTCGCTGCGGGCGTGGGGAGTCGCGCCGCAGTTGCCGTGCAGTTGGTTCCAGGGCGGATTGGCGACGACGCCACTGCCCTCGCGGTCGCGCGGTCCAACGGAGCCGCCTACATCGAGCTATCGTCCTTGGACGCGGCGGCCGATGCTGTCCTGGCCAAGTGGCTGCAGGACCCCGAAGAAGCCAAGGTCATACACGAGTTCAAGGACGCGTTGAAGGCCCTTCATCACCGTGGACTTGGCCTGGAAGGCGTGGTGGACGACACCGCCATCTCGGGCTACCTGATCCAGCCGGACCGCCGCAGCTACGAACTCGCCGAGCTTGCCCAGCACCACTTGAGGATCACGCTCACCACGGCCGCGGCGCAAACAGGCCAACTGGAGCTTGAACTCGGTGATGGACCGGACGGAGCCGCGGCCAGCGCGCTCGTCCAGCAGGCCGCCGTCGTGCACGCACTGAGCAAGCACTTCGAAAGCGAGCTCGCCGAGCGCAAGGCTGAGGCGCTCCTGACCACTTTGGAGCTGCCGGTCGCGCGGGTTCTGGCCCAGATGGAACTCTCGGGCATTGCCATCTCCACGGAACGCCTGAACGAACAGCTCGCGGACCTCGCAAAAGTGATCGACAACGCCCAGGAGCAGGCTTTCGCCGCAATCGGCCACGAGGTCAACCTTGGCTCGCCCAAGCAGCTCCAGACTGTCCTCTTCGAAGAACTTGGCCTGCCCAAAACCAAGAAGATCAAGTCCGGCTACACGACGGACGCCGCCTCGTTGAAGGCCCTCCTGGAGAAGACCGGCCACGAGTTCCTGGTGCAGCTCATGGCCCACCGGGAATCCTCCAAGCTCGCCCAAATGCTGGAGACCCTCAAGAAATCAGTTGCGGAGGACGGCCGCATCCACACCACGTACGCACAGAACGTCGCGGCCACGGGGCGTATTTCCTCGAACAACCCCAATCTGCAGAACATCCCGGTGCGCAGTGAGGAAGGCCGGCGCGTCCGCGGGATCTTCGTCGTCAGCGAGGGCTACGAATGCCTGCTGTCTGCCGACTACTCGCAGATCGAAATGCGTATCATGGCGCACCTGTCCGGCGACGAAGGGCTCATCCAGGCGTACAAGGAGGGCGAGGACCTGCACCGCTATGTCGGCTCGCACATCTTCAACGTGGCACCGGAAGAGGTCACCAGTGCCATGCGCTCCAAGGTCAAGGCCATGTCCTATGGATTGGCCTACGGGCTGACCTCGTTCGGCCTGTCCAAGCAACTGGAAATCTCCGTCGACGAAGCCAGGACCCTCATGAAGGACTACTTCGACCGCTTCGGCGCAGTGCGCGACTATCTGCGCGGCGTGGTGGAGCAGGCCCGGATCGACGGCTACACCGCCACGATCGAAGGCCGCCGTCGCTATCTTCCGGACCTGACCAGCACCGACCGCCAGCACCGGGAGATCGCCGAACGCATTGCGCTGAACTCGCCGATCCAGGGTTCGGCGGCGGACCTCATGAAGCGGGCCATGCTCGGAGTTTCGGCGGAGTTGACCAGCCAGGGGCTGAAGTCCCGGATGCTGTTGCAGGTCCATGACGAACTCGTGCTCGAGGTTGCCCACGGCGAACGCGAAGCCGTGGAAAAGCTCGTCACCGAACAAATGGGGACGGCGGCCGAGCTCACGGTGCCGCTGGACGTGCAGCTCGGAGTCGGGTCCAGCTGGTACGACGCCGGGCACTAGCAGGCGGGCCGGCCCGGTTGGAGGCCGACACGGTTTGAGGGCTGACACGGGGCACGCCGCCGATATGGTGGCGTGCCCCCATGCTGTCTGGCTAGGCTCGGGACGTGGCTGATCCCAAGGAAACAAACGAAAAATACAACGTCAAGCGCTTTCGTTCCGTCGACAAGGAGAACCCGGACTACGGACAAGCACGTGATTGGCTCCAGGCCGTTGGCTTCGGATTCCACGACGAGCAACGAAGCGATGAGTTCATCGACAAGACTCTCGCGATGTACCAAGCGGACAACCGTGAGCTGACCGGAGTTTACGTCAACGACGAACCACCGTTGCACGCGCTCAACCCGGGATTTCCGGTGGCGACCTTTGGAACGCTGGAAAACATGCTCAATGTTGGCTTCGGCCAGGAACTGCCGACACGCCAGATCACCGCTGTCACCGTGCGCGGGACGCATCGGCGCCATGGCATCCTGCGGGGGATGATGACCGCCGATCTCGCCGATGCCAAGGACGATGGCCTCGCCATGGCCGCACTGACCGCATCCGAGGCATCAATCTACGGCCGCTTTGGTTTTGGCGTCGCAACCTTTGAGCGGAGCATCAAGGTTGACACCGGTCCGAAATTCCGCATCAGGCACGAGTCAGTCGGCCGGGTGGAGATCGCAGATCCAAGAGTCCTTCTCGAACTCGCGCCTGAAGTTTTCGAACGCGTTCACCACCGTACGCCGGGGTCAATCGTGAGGCAGGACTCCTACCGCCATCACGTCTCCGGTGCCATGAAGCGTGACGGCAGTGAAGACAAAGCCATCAAATGCGCGCTCCACTACGGACCGGACGCCGCCATTGACGGCTACGTGTCCTACAAGTTCGCCGGCTGGGACACGAAGCCATACACGGTGGAAATCGTGGACCTCGTCGCCGTGACGGACTCCGCGTACCTGGAACTGTGGCAATTCCTGGGCAGCCTGGATCTTGTCGAACAGGTTTCCTGGCCTGAAGCTCCCGTTGAAGACCCCCTTGCGTGGGCGCTCGTGGACGGGCGTTGCGTCATGTCTTCCGACTATCGCGACATGTTGTGGTTGCGCGTCCTTGACGTCCCTGCAGCCTTGTCAGCCCGCCGCTATGGCACCGATGGACGCCTGGTGCTGGAAGTCCGGGATGCGCTCGGTTTTGCCGACGGTACGTGGGAATTGACGTCCGACGGCGGCGTCGTCACGGTCAGTGAGGCGCCTGGCGGGGGCCCGGATTTGACCTTGGACGTCACAGACCTGGGGTCTGTCTATTTGGGTGCCGTCAGTCCTGTAATCTTGGCTTCGGCGGGCCGGATCCGCGAGCACACGCCAGGAGCAGCATTGGCTGCCCAGCACATGTTCGCCGTCGAACGTCCAGCCCATTGCCTAACGCATTTCTAGGCACATCTCCGCACGCAGGATCTACAACAGAAGAAGGATTCCATGGGGGAATTCCAGCCGGGGGGCCACTCCTCCGGCCAATCAGGGCTGCCGGGCCGGCGGTCATTGCTGGCGGTTGCCGCCGGACTCGTGGTGACCGGCCTGGCCGCCTGCGCCCAACAACCGGCGGCTGCACCCGCGCAACCGCCGGCTGCACCCGCGCCTGGCCCCGCATCGGTTTCAACGCCGGTCATGGAGGCGGCGGGTCAGCATCCAGTCGTGCCCGAAACGCGGCCGGCACCGCCTTCGAAGTCTCAGGTTATGGCCGAATTCTCCGGGCGCAAGCCCGTCGAGTGGGGGCTTGCAGTCACTGGCGTGGTATCGAAAACCGCGTCCACGCATGCGGTCTTGACGTTTGATGCTTGCGGTGGCCCCCAGGGCTCGGATTGCGATCAACGTTTGCTCAAGACCCTGCGGAAGCTCAACGTTCCCGCCACGTTGTTCGTCAACGGCCGTTGGATCAAGGCCAACCCCGGGCTAGCGGCCGATCTCGCGGCTGATCCTTTGTTCGAGCTCGGCAACCACGGCTTCCGGCACCAGCCACTGTCGGTCAGCGGGCGCTCAGCGTACGGCATCCCGGGCACGTCCAATGCGGGCGAGGTCTATGACGAAATCATGGGCAACCAGGAGGTTATGGAGCGGCTCTGTGGCAAAGCCCCCCGTTTCTTCAGGGCGGGAACCGCCTACTACGACGACGTCGCGGCGGCGATCACCAATGCCCTGGGACTGGTTCCAGTGAGCTTCACGGTGAACGGCGACGGCGGCGCGACCTTCCCGGCCCCCACTGTCGCGTCCGAGGTGGGTAAAATCGCTGCGGGACAGGGCTCCGGCCACATAGTGATCTCGCATTTCAACCAGCCCGCCAGCGGCACCGCAGAGGGATATGCGCGTGCCCTCCCAATCTTGCTGGACCGTGGCGTGACGTTCGCGCCGCTCGGTGACACGCTGCCGCTTTGACCCTCCTTGAGGCGAACGACTAGAATGAACGGGCGCATACTACGTGCGCGCAAATTTACAATCCACAATTCAGGATGACCCGGCATTTTGCCGTGTCCTGCGGACCGGCGACGGAAAGCGGGCGGTTTGCCTGACCGATACTCTATCCACAACGGAGCCCCTACTACATGACCATCACCTCCACCGAGAAGCCCGGTACCCCCGTAGTCGCGATCAACGACATCGGTACCGCTGAGGACTTCCTCGCAGCTGTCGACGCCACCATCAAGTACTTCAACGACGGAGACCTCGTCGAAGGTATCGTCGTCAAGGTTGACCGCGACGAAGTTCTGCTCGACATCGGTTACAAGACCGAAGGTGTCATCCCTTCCCGCGAGCTTTCCATCAAGCACGACGTTGACCCCGGGGACGTCGTCTCCGTTGGCGATCAGGTCGAAGCCCTGGTGCTCACCAAGGAAGACAAAGAAGGCCGACTGATCCTCTCCAAGAAGCGTGCTCAGTACGAGCGTGCCTGGGGCGACATCGAGAAGGTCAAGGAAGAAGACGGTGTTGTCACCGGTACCGTCATCGAGGTTGTCAAGGGTGGTCTTATCCTCGACATCGGCCTGCGCGGCTTCCTGCCCGCATCCCTCGTCGAGATGCGCCGCGTCCGCGACCTCGCTCCGTACATCGGTCAGCAGATCGAAGCCAAGATCATCGAGCTGGACAAGAACCGCAACAACGTTGTTCTTTCCCGCCGTGCATGGCTCGAGCAGACCCAGTCCGAGGTTCGCTCCACGTTCCTCAACAAGCTGGAAAAGGGCCAGGTTCGTCCCGGCGTCGTTTCCTCCATCGTCAACTTCGGTGCATTCGTGGACCTTGGCGGCGTAGACGGCCTCGTTCACGTTTCCGAGCTGTCCTGGAAGCACATCGACCACCCGTCCGAGGTTGTCGAGGTTGGCCAGGAAGTCACCGTCGAGGTTCTCGAAGTGGATCTGGACCGCGAGCGCGTGTCCCTGTCCCTCAAGGCCACGCAGGAAGACCCGTGGCAGACCTTCGCCCGCACCCACGCCCTCGGCCAGGTTGTTCCGGGTAAGGTCACCAAGCTGGTTCCGTTCGGTGCGTTCGTTCGCGTCGAAGACGGCATCGAAGGCCTCGTTCACATCTCCGAGCTGGCTGTCCGCCACGTTGAGCTTGCTGAGCAGGTCGTCTCCGTTGGCGACGAGCTCTTCGTCAAGGTCATCGACATCGACCTCGAGCGCCGCCGCATCTCCCTCTCCCTCAAGCAGGCTAACGAGGGCGTTGACGCTGACAGCACCGAGTTCGACCCGGCTCTGTACGGCATGGCTGCCGAGTACGACGAAGAGGGCAACTACAAGTACCCCGAGGGCTTCGACCCCGAGTCGAACGAATGGCTCGAGGGCTACGAGACGCAGCGCGCCGCTTGGGAGCAGCAGTACGCTGACGCCCAGGCACGTTGGGAAGCTCACAAGAAGCAGGTTTCCCAGCACGCTGCTGACGACGCCGCTGCTGCCGCTTCCGGCGAGAGCGACTCCGGCACCACCAGCTACTCCTCCGAGCCGGCTGCCACCGAGTCCAACGCGGGCACCCTGGCATCCGACGAGGCCCTCGCAGCTCTGCGCGAGAAGCTGACCGGCAACTAATTGCCACTGGCCCGGTTTTCCGGGCTGGGATAAAAGCGGCTCCTGCGATTCATTTACGAATCGCAGGAGCCGCTTTCTTTAACCCCGTTTCGCTCTTGCCCAAGTTCACCGTGCCCCGGTCCCCTTGGCCGACGCCTCCACGGGACATGCCCCTCGTTGGCAGCAAGGAGTGGACATATGCCGACTATGTCCAGTGGTGGTGGTCAGGGGAGAGCATGTCCCTGCGCGTGGACGCATGCCGTTCCCCGCAATTGGAGTGCGAAGGCGCACGCCGGTCATGGATGCCAGGCGTGCGCCGCGACCGCCCCATTTTGTGTTCCGGAGATAACTAACTGATAACTATCTATCAGATATGTCCCATCCATTAGTGGCATGTGTTTGGCTCTTTGGACAAGTCAATGGATCTAAGGGGATAGTCATTGTGCTGAAACATATCAAGACCGGCCTTATGATCGCTTCGCTATCGACCTTGCTGGCCGCGGGGGCGGCCGTCCCGGCCTATGCCGAGACTTCCGAAAAAACCGTCGAGAACGCAGCAGAATCCCACCCGGGGGAAGCGGAGTTCAGGATTCTGGATGAGCTGACGCAGAAGCTCGCATCTGCGGCGATGGCCGGGGACGAGACTGCCAAAGACTCCCTCAGCGCGTTGGGCATGCTCGATAAGGAGCAGAAATCGGAACTCGCTAGGATCCTCCTCGACGAGGGAATCATTCAAGCTTCTCAGCGCCCAGGTAGTGGCGTTGAAGTCGTACGAACCGGCGAATGTACATCACCCGCTGAAGGGGTCAGCTCCCGAGCCATGCTTCGTTCGACGTATAACGTCACTGCCAATTGTGACCAGGAGTTCAGATTCGCGGGAATTAGCGTGACCAAGGTTCGCTTGACCGGGACGTACATTACGGGAAGCGGTATCGTATTGGGAACCAACGGTGCAACTGCACATGTCATACACTCATACGATCCCGGATCGAGCATATCCTTCAGTAACTTCAGCCACTACGTTTCCGGCGGACGGGGCTATTTTCAGACCACCGTGACGGTGACGCGGAACATCTTTGGGTGGAACCACTCCACGCGATCCGCTAATCTCCGATTGGTAACCAACGGCCCCGGAGTAGTCTCGTGCAGATGGGCGTGATCAGACTCATGAACCCCTTGGTTCCTACTTTTCCCGAGGCAGTACTTTCTTTTGCCCCGCTGGCTTTCCTCTTGCTGGCAGCTCTGGCCATCATCACGTTCTATGCAGTCAAGTTATTCCGAAAGGCAGTATCCAGGGCGCACCAGCAGAGCTCACGCGGAAGGACTGCATCGCAGGATGACCACGATCTGAAATAGACCGTGTGCCTGTTCAAGAACTCGTTGCAGCATGGATCCCGCCCTGCACGGTGCGATCCTAGTGTCACCCACGGGACATGCCCCTCGTTGGCAGCAAGGACTGGACATAAACCCACTATGTCCAGTGGTGGTGAGAAGGGGAGAGCATGTCCCCGCGCGTGGACGCTCAGGCCTGGACGTCGACCCATTCCGCTCCGCGCAATTGGAGTCCCGCGGCGCCCCCGGTCATTGATGCCAGGCGCTCACCGGCGTCGGCGATTGCGTTTGCATTATCAGGCAGGGCCACGCGCAGGATCGTCTCCGAGGGCTCGTAACTTGTTTCGGCCATGACGTAGCCCGCGGAGCGCAGATCGTTTTCAAGCCTTCCGGCCGCGTGGTGGGGCACGGGGATGTCGCAAATCCGCAGGCGGCGTCGCTGAACCAGGGGAGCGGAGTCCAGTGCGGCCGAGATTGACTCGGAGTAGGCACGGACCAGTCCGCCGGCGCCCAGGAGGATCCCGCCGAAATAGCGCACGACGACGGCACTCACGTCGCTGAGGTCAGTCACCCCGGGCAGTGTCTCGCGTTTGATGAGCGCCTCAAGCATGGGGATGCCGGCGGTTCCGGAGGGCTCGCCGTCGTCGTTTGAACGCTGGATGACCCGATCCGGACCGAGGACGAATGCCGAGCAGTGGTGCCGGGCGTCATGGAATTCCTTGCGCAGTTCCGCCACCAAGGCGCGGGCGGCGTCCTCGTCCGAGGCGCGGCGCAGCACCGTGATGAAGCGCGAACGCTTGATTTCGAGTTCGTGGCGGAAATCTTCACCAAGCGCCAACGTTGTGTACGCGGTCGCCCGGCTTTCTTCCTGTTCTGCCACCGACCCAGTCTAGTGTGGAGGAGTGCTGAAGATTGGACTTACCGGCGGGATCGCCTCCGGCAAATCACTCGTGTCCGCCCGGTTGACGGAGTTGGGCGCTGTCTTGATCGACGCCGATGCGTTGGCCCGCGAGGTCGTGGAACCGGGCACGCCGGGCTTGGCACGCGTCGTGGCCGAGTTTGGTGAAGACATCGTCGACGCCGATGGGCGCCTTGACCGGGCACGCCTGGGTGCGATTGTGTTCGCTGAGCCCGATCGCCGGGAAGCGCTCAACGCCATCATCCATCCGCGCGTCAGGGAGAAGGCTGCCGCGATGCTCGTGACGGCTAGACCCGGAGACATCGTCGTCCAGGATATTCCGCTGCTTGTGGAAGCCGGGCAGGGCAGCAGCTTCCACCTGGTGCTGGTTGTCGATGCGCCGGACGAAGAACGGATCCGGCGCATGACGGAGATCCGCGGCATGACAGTCGAGGACGCGGTGTCCCGCATGGCCGCGCAAGCCGGCAGGGATGAACGGTTGGCGGCGGCCGACATCGTGCTGGACAACTCCGGAAGCGTCGAGGATGTAACGGCGCTCGTGGACACCTTGTGGGAAGATCGCTTCCAACCGTTTGCCCGAAATCTTGCAGCCGGCCGCCCTGCACCACGAGCCGGCGGCCCCGTATTGTCCGCGCCAAACCCCAATTGGCCGGTCCAGGCTGAACGGCTGCTTGCCAGGATCCGGCGGGCGTCTCCGGAGGTGTTGGGCGCAGACCATATCGGTTCGACCTCGGTACAAGGACTTCGAGCCAAAGACATCATCGACCTGCAAGTAAATGTGTCATCGCTGGAAGCCGCGGACCGGATAGCCGAGGCCCTGGGCGAGGCCGGTTTCCCGTTGCGGGAGGCTTCCGCCCGTGACACGCCCAAGCCGCCGGACCTGGATCCATCGGCATGGCAAAAACGCTTCCATTGCAACGCGGACCCTGGCCGGGCCGCCAATGTCCATGTCCGGGTCCTTGGAAGTCCGGGCTGGCGTTATGCGTTGTTGTTCCGCGATTGGCTCCGCGCCAACCCCGACGCCGTGCGCATGTATGCGGACATGAAACAGGCGCTTGCCGCGCTGCACGCCGGCGACCCCCGGACCTTGGCGTATGCGGAAGCCAAGGAGCCCTGGTTTACGGAGGTGGCCTGGCCGCTCATGGATGCCTGGGCCGGGAGCAGCGGGTGGCAGCCGCCGTCGTACTCCGTGGCGCAAGGCTAGGCTGGCACGCATGAACGGGAAACGGAGAATCACGCCGCATCTTGAGGGGCAGCGGCTCGGCGCCGTTCGTGCCCTGGCGTGGGCAGGCGTGGTCCTCATGGCCGGGGCTGCGCTGCTGTGGTTCCTGGCCGGCGGCCGGGAGGAGTTCGTCGCCGGAACGCAGCCCGTGACATGGCGGGTGCTTGTCCCGTCAGTTGCTTTCTGGCTCGCGTGGACGGTCTGGCTTGTGTCCGGAGTGTGGTTCGCCATCAAGATGTTCCGTTCCATCATGGGGCGGCTGGACGGCAGCTGGACCCGGCCCGGCGGCGGTACCGGTTCAACCGGAAAACGCGGACAGTAACTGTCCGCAGGCGGGGGTACATTGGATTCATGAGTCTTGCCCAGGAGATCAACCGTGTCGTCGCGCCCTTTGAGGTCATTAGCGAATTCAAGCCGGCAGGTGACCAGCCCACCGCTATCGCGGAGCTGACCGAACGGATCAACAATGGCGAAAAAGACGTCGTGCTGCTCGGTGCCACCGGTACGGGCAAGAGTGCCACCACCGCTTGGTTGATCGAACAGGTCCAGAGGCCCACCCTGGTGATGGTCCAGAACAAAACCCTGGCCGCGCAGCTCGCCAACGAGTTCCGGGAGCTGCTGCCCAACAACGCGGTGGAGTACTTCGTTTCGTACTACGACTACTACCAGCCCGAAGCCTACGTTCCCCAGACGGATACCTTCATCGAAAAGGACTCCTCGGTGAACGAGGAAGTCGAGCGGCTGCGGCACTCGGCCACCAACGCGCTGCTGACCCGCAGGGATGTCATCGTTGTGGCTACGGTGTCCTGCATCTACGGCCTCGGCACCCCGGAGGAGTACATCGCCGGGATGGTCACGCTCACCAAGGGCGCAGAATTGAACCGGGACGATCTCCTGCGCAGGTTCGTCGCCATGCAGTACACCCGCAATGACATGGACTTCCACCGCGGCACTTTCCGGGTCCGCGGAGACACCGTGGAAATCATCCCCATGTACGAAGAGCTGGCCCTGCGCATCGAGTTCTTCGGCGACGAGATCGAGAACATTTACACACTGCACCCGGTCACGGGGGACGTCATCCGAGAAGAAACCGAGATGTACATCTTCCCGGCTTCGCACTATGTCGCCGGGCCTGAACGCATGTCCCGCGCCATCACCGCTATCGAAGGAGAGCTCGCGGAGCGGCTCAAGGTCCTCGAAGGCCAGAACAAGCTGGTGGAGGCCCAGAGGCTGCGCATGCGCACCACCTACGACCTCGAGATGATGCAGCAAATGGGTTTCTGCAACGGGATCGAGAACTACTCACGCCACATCGATGGCCGCGGCTCCGGCACAGCCCCGCACTGCCTCATCGACTACTTCCCGGACGACTTCCTGCTGGTCATCGACGAATCCCACGTCACGGTCCCACAGATCGGCGCGATGTATGAGGGCGACATGTCGCGCAAGCGCACCCTCGTGGACCACGGCTTCCGGCTACCTTCCGCAATGGACAACAGACCGCTCAAGTGGGATGAATTCCTGGAGCGAGTGGGCCAGACCGTCTATCTTTCCGCGACTCCCGGCAAGTACGAGCTGGGCAAGGCCGACGGGTTCGTCCAGCAGATCATCCGCCCGACCGGACTGATCGATCCCGAAGTCATCGTGAAGCCGACCAAGGGCCAGATCGACGACCTTCTTGGCGAAATCCGGACGCGGGTGGAGCGCGACGAACGCGTGCTGGTCACCACGTTGACCAAGCGCATGGCCGAGGACCTCACCGACTACCTGCTGGGCCACGGGGTCAAGGTTCAATACCTGCACTCCGACGTCGACACCCTCCGGCGTGTGGAACTGCTCCGCGAACTCCGCATGGGCAGCTTCGACGTCCTGGTGGGAATCAACCTGCTCCGCGAGGGCCTCGACCTGCCAGAAGTCTCACTTGTCAGTATCCTCGACGCCGACAAGGAAGGTTTCCTCCGCTCGGCCACCTCCCTCATCCAGACCATCGGGCGCGCCGCCCGAAACGTCTCGGGCCAGGTCCACATGTACGCCGACCGGATCACGGACTCGATGGCCAAGGCCATCGAGGAAACCAACCGCCGCCGGGAAATTCAAGTCAAGTACAACGCGGACAACGGTGTCGATCCCCAGCCGTTGCGCAAGAAGATCGCAGATATTACCGATCAGCTTGCCCGCGAAGACGCCGACACCCGCGAGTTGCTGGCCGCAGCCGGAAAGGGCGGCAGGACCGGCAAGGGCAAGGGGGCCGCCACGATACGGCGCGACGGCCTGGCCGCGGCGCCGGCCGAAGACCTGGTGGGCCTGATCGAACAGCTGACGGAGCAGATGCACGCGGCCGCCGCTGAACTCCAGTTTGAGATCGCTGCGAGGATCCGTGACGAGGTGGGCGACCTCAAGCGCGAACTGCGCCAGATGCAGTCCGCCGGGCACGCCTAGGGTAAAGTTGGGCCTACGTAGGGGAGTATCCCAAGCGCTAGGTCCGTCAACACGCAAGGCACAGACGCCTCGCCGGGCCTAGTGGATCGCCGTTTGAGCGTTGTTGCCTTTGGGCATGCAGACGCAGGCAGGTCGGAGAGACTTACGCCGTTTTGGCGTACCTGCGAAAGGCATTTTAAATGCAACTCCCCGCCTGGTTTGAGATCGGCTCCTTCGTCGTTCTCGGAATCATCCTCCTTGTCGACCTTCTGCTGGTGGTCAAGCGCCCGCATGAACCCTCCATGAAGGAAGCAGGCCTCTGGGTCGCCTTCTACGTCACCCTCGCCCTGGTGTTCGCAGGAGCGCTGTTCGCCTTTGCCGGCCCGGAGCATGGCAGCCAGTTCCTCGCCGGTTGGGTGACCGAATACAGCCTGAGTATCGACAACCTCTTTGTCTTCATCATCATCATGGCGAGGTTCTCAGTGCCCCGTAAGTACCAGCAGGAAGTGCTCATGGTGGGCATCATCATCGCCCTCGTCCTGCGCGGTATCTTCATTGCTCTTGGTGCCGTGGTAATTGAACAGTTCAGTTGGGTCTTCTACATCTTCGGCGCGTTCCTGCTGTGGACCGCGTGGAAGCAGGCCACGGACAGCGGCGAGGACGAGGAAGATGCCGCCGAGAGTCCGATTATTGCCCGCATCCGCAAGGTTGTCCCGATGTCGGAGAAGTTCGACGGCGGCAAGCTTCGCACCACGGTTGACGGCAAGAAGCTGTTCACGCCCATGCTGATCGTCTTCGTGACCATCGGCATGACGGACCTCTTGTTCGCCGTGGATTCCATTCCGGCCATCTTCGGACTGACTCAGAGCGCCTTCATCGTCTTCACTGCCAACATCTTCGCCCTCATGGGCCTGCGCCAGCTGTACTTCCTGCTTGGCGGCCTCATGACACGGTTGATCTACCTCAAGCACGCATTGTCGGTCATCCTCGCGTTCATCGGCGTCAAGCTGGTCCTGCATGCCATGCACGTCAACGAACTGCCCTTCATCAACGGCGGACACCATATTGAATGGGCTCCGGAGATCCCGACCTATGTGTCCCTGGCGGTCATCATCGGCACCATCGTGGTGGCGGTTGTCGCTAGCCTCCTGACCCCGGCCGCCAGCAAATCCAAACTGGACGCCCGGCTCGAGGAAGACTCCCGCAAGAGCATGAACAAGGTTAGCGGCCACTAACAACTGCGGAGCGCTTCTGAGCCCCGGTCATTTCTGTGGCCGGGGCTCAGTTCTTGCCGCGAGCCATTCCCAAGAGTCGGTTGAAGATTCCTTCCCCGTCTTCGCCGATGCCATCGTGATGAAAGTCCCCTGTGGTCCAGGCCTGCAGTCCCCGCACGGCGGCTGCGGTTTCCATGGATAGCTGGAAGTCCACATAGATGTCGTCCCGATACACAGCAGCCACGACAGGCACAGTATTCGCGTTCAGCCGGGACACATCGTAGAGGGGTTTCCAGTCTTGCTTGCCGGCCAACAGCGCGGCTACTTCCTGCAGGGGTACAAGCGCCGGATCCTGTTCGAAATACCAGGGGTAGACCATTTCGCCCGTCAGGAGCGGCTCTGCGGCGTCGGGATGGAACTCGGGGAACTCGGCCCGCACCCGCCACGCCGCCCAGCCAGTGGCCTGCCCCTGGCCGTAGATGGACTCGTGCAAGACCGCGTACAGGGGATTCGATGCCCGGGAGACGAGCCCGTGGATCTGTTCCAGAAACGCGTCGGAGAGTCGTTCTCCGTCGGCGGAGGGTACGAAGGCATCCTCCAGGAGGGTGTGCAGGGCATCCACACGGGCGTTCCCGCCCAGGAACGATCCCACCATTTGGAAGCGTTCCGTGGTGAGGCGTTCTCCGCTGGGCAGCCGCTCCTCCGTGGATTCAAGATGCCGCGCTATCCGGGTCACTACGGCGCGGTCCTCCGGATACCACGCGAAGTATTCAGCGTTCCGTTCCGCAACCCGTTGGAAGGTGGCCCGGTAGACGCGCTCGGCCGGACCATCCAACGGCGCCAGCCCTCCCGTGATGAGTACTTCGCTCAAACCTTCCGGCGCGAAGGACAGGTACGTCAGCGCGCAGAAACCGCCGAAGCTCTGGCCAAGGACGGTCCACGGCTCCGAGCCCAAGGCCTTCCGGATGAGTTCGGCGTCGGCCACGATCGAGTCCGCCCGGAAATGCGTGAGGTAATCCGCCTGCGCCGCGGCATCGCCCCGAAGCGGCAAGGTATTGCGGTCCGCTGACGTGGAGAGGCCCGTGCCCCGTTGATCCAGCATCAGGATGCGGAAACTCCTTGCCGCAGCCTTCATCCAGCCCGACAGGGACGTAGTCCGGGTACCGCGTCCGCCGGGCCCGCCCTGGAGGTAGAGCAACCACGGCAGCCGGGCTGCGTCCTCCTGCGAGTGCTCGGCGGAGACGAACTCCCGGGCGAAGACGGTGATCGTCTCCGCGGTGCCGGGAGCCTCCCCAGCCGTGGAAGGCCAATGGTCGAGGGGAACGGTGAAGAAGTGCTCCGAGGTCCGGACACCCCGGAATTCGTGATGTGCCCGGACGGCGTGGGCCGCTTGCTCAACGCCTTGCTCAGCCACCCGCTCAACCATGCGCTCAGCCACGCGCCATGACCTTGTCATCGCTGCCGAAGGCACCCAGTGCTTCGCCGGTCAGCCGGAACGTTGACCAGCCGTCCATGGGCACGGCACCCAGGCTACGGTAGAAGTTGATAGATGGTTCGTTCCAGTCCAGGACGCTCCATTCCACCCGCGCATAGCCGCGTTCGACGGCGGTGGCGGCCAGATGCTGCAGGAGCGCCTTCCCGTGGCCTTCGCCCCGTGCATCGGGGGTGACGTAGAGGTCCTCGAGATAGATGCCGTGCACGCCTTCCCACGTGGAGTAGTTCAGAAACCACAAGGCGAATCCCTGGACGTCCCCGGCCGCGTTTTCCGCCATGTGCGCGTACACCCGCGGATTCTCGCCGAACAAGGCATCGCTCAGCATTTCCGGCGTGTTCTTCACGGCGTCGGGCTCTTTTTCGTAGACCGCAAGCTCATGGATCATCTGCAGGATCGCGGGGACATCGGACACTGTGGCAGGGCGGATAACACTCATGATTCGAGCTTACTAGGCCCCTAGAGGCGGTTGACCTCGGTCACCTTGACCACGGCGGTGCCGCTCTCGTCGGAGGCTGCCAAGTCCACTTCGGCGGAAACGCCCCAGTCATGGTTGCGGGCCGGGTCATCGAAAATCTGCCGCACCCGCCAGACGCCGGGTTCCTCGGTGATCATGAGGAGTCCCGGGCCCCGGGCGTCGGGGCCGGTTCCGATGTCGTCGTGTTCGTCGAAGTAGTCGTCCAGGGCGTCTTCCCAGCGCTCCGCATCCCAGCCGCTGCCGGCGTCGAGCTCGCCCAAGGCAGCCGCATCCTCGTCCGCGAACAACTCAACACGCCGGAACATTTCGTTGCGGACCATGACCCTGAAGGCGCGGATGTTGGACGTGAGCGACGGCGGCGGAGGAGGCGGAGCGTCGTGCGGCGTCGGAGCCACCCCGGACGTGAGCTCTTCCCACTCGTCGAGCAGGCTGGAGTCGACTTGGCGGACCAGTTCACCCAGCCAGGCGATGAGGTCCTCGAGGTCTTCGCGGAGCGAGTCCTGGGGGACCGTCTGACGCAGGGCCTTGAAGCCATCGGCCAAATACCGCAGCACGATCCCCTCGGAGCGGGCGAGTCCGTAGAACTGGACGAACTCTCCGAAATTCATGGCGCGCTCATACATATCGCGGACCACCGACTTGGGAGCCAGCTCAAAGTCGCCCACCCAGGGAGCGGCCTTGCGGTACACCTCGAATGCTTCGCCCAGGATCTCCGCCAGGGGCTGCGGGTAGCTGACCGCTTCAAGCATCGCCATGCGCTGGTCGTAATCAATGCCATCGGCCTTCATCGCGGCGACGGCCTCGCCGCGTGCCTTCTTCTGCTGCGCAGAGAGGATCTGCCGGGGCTTCTCGAGGGTCGCTTCGATCACGGACACCACGTCCAAGGCGTACGACGGCGACTCCGGATCCAGGAGTTCGAGCGCGGCAAGGGCAAACGGTGAAAGCGGCTGGTTCAGGGCAAAGTTGGCTTGCAGATGAACGGTCAGCCGTACGGAACGGCCCTCTTTCTCCTGCTCGGCCTCGGGAATGCGTTCAACCACTCCGGCTGCCAACAGCTCGCGGTAGATACCCAGGGCCTTCTTCATGAGCTGCAGTTGGGCGGGCCGTGCCTCGTGGTTTTCGGTGAGGAGACGGCGGGCAGCGGCGAAGGGGTCGCCGGGGCGCTCCATCAAGTTGAGCAGCATTGCATGCGTCACGGTGAAACTCGAGGTCAACGGGTCCGGCACGGACTCCACCAAACGGGTAAAGGTGGGCTGCCCCCAGGAGACGAAGCCTTCCGGCGGCTTCTTCCGCACGACTTGCCGTAGTTTCTTCTGGTCGTCGCCGAACTTCGCGGTGGCCTTGGCCATCGCCTTCGCGTTCTCCACCACGTGTTCTGGAGCCTGCACCACGACGGTTCCGGCAGTGTCATAGCCTGCGCGGCCCGCGCGGCCGGCGATTTGGTGGAATTCCCGGGAGTTCAGCAGGCGGGTGCGGACGCCGTCGTATTTGCTGAGCGCCGTCAGGAGGACTGTGCGGATGGGAACGTTGATCCCGACGCCGAGCGTGTCGGTGCCGCAGATGACCTTCAAGAGTCCTGCCTGGGCCAGTTGCTCCACGAGGCGGCGGTATTTGGGCAGCATGCCGGCATGATGGACGCCGATGCCATGGCGGACCAGCCGGTTCAGGGTCTTGCCGAAGCCGGCGGCGAACCGGAAACCGGAAATCAGCTCGGCAATCTTGTCCTTCTCCTCGCGGGTGCACATGTTGACGCTCATGAGGTTCTGGGCCCGCTCGATGGCCTCGACCTGGCTGAAATGCACCACGTACACGGGAACCTGCTTGGTGCTCAGCAGTTCCTCGAGGGTTTCGTGGACCGGCGTTTCCTGGAAGTAGTAGTGCAGTGGGATGGGCCGTTCGGCCGAACTGACGGTGGTAGTGGACCGTCCGGTGAGTTCGCTTAGGCCGGTTTCGAAGCGGCTGACGTCTCCCAGGGTGGCCGACATCAGCAGGAACTGGGCCTGGGGGAGTTCCAGAAGCGGCACCTGCCACGCCCAACCGCGCTGGGGATCGGAGTAGAAGTGGAATTCGTCCATGATGACCGTGCCGAGCTCGGCTTCCTTGCCTTCACGCAGAGCGATATTGGCGAGGATTTCGGCGGTGCAGCAGATGATCGGGGCATCCTGGTTGACCCCTGAATCACCGGTGATCATGCCAACGTTTTCGGCTCCGAAGATGTCGCAGAGTGCGAAGAACTTCTCGGAGACCAAGGCCTTGATGGGGGCGGTGTAATAGCTGCGCATGCCCCGGGACATCGCCTCGAAGTGCGCGGCGATCGCCACAAGGGACTTCCCGGAACCGGTAGGGGTTGCCAGGATGACATTGGAGCCGGACGCGAGTTCCATGATGGCCTCGTCCTGGGCAGGGTAGAGCTGAAGCCCGCGGCTCTCGGTCCACTCAACGAAGCGTGTGTAGATTTCGTCCGGGTCAATGCGTCCGCTGCCGGGGAGTTGCTCAAGAAGTTTCATTGCCTTCCAGCTTAGTGTGGGTGGAGCAGGCCACGGAGACGGACGATGGAGGATGCAGTGAAGTGGGATCCAGCCAAGTACATCGAGTTCGGCAATCACCGCGACCGGCCGTTTTTTGATCTGACCTCGAGGATTCTGGCGAAGGATCCGCGGCGCGTCGTGGATCTGGGCTGCGGCCCGGGGAACTTGACGGCGACCCTCGCGACGCGATGGCCTGGTGCCGCCGTCGTCGGGCTGGACTCCTCAGCCGAGATGCTGGCCAAAGCCCAAGTCCTCGCAGCCGCGCAACCGGGTCTTTCGTTCGTCCAAAGCGACATTGCCGAATGGACACCGGAACCGGACACCGACGTCGTGGTCAGCAACGCGGCGCTGCAATGGGTGCCAGGCCATTTGGCGATGCTCGCCGCGTGGTTGGAAGGGCTGAAACCGGGCGCATGGTTTGCGCTCCAGGTCCCCGGAAACTTCGGTGCGCCTTCACACGTGCTCATGCGCGAACTGGCCGGTTCGCCGGAATGGTCCGGAAAGCTGTCCGGTGTGCTCCGCCACGACGACGCGGTCGGGGAACCGGCCGACTACTTGCGGATCATGCTCGACGCCGGATGCGACGCCGACGCTTGGGAAACCACCTACCAGCAACTTTTGCCGGGGGCCGATCCCGTGCTGGAGTGGGTGCGGGGGACCGGCCTGCGTCCGGTGCTCGCAGCCCTTCCCGAAGACGAAGCACGCACCTTCGAAAACCAATACGCAGCCGCGCTTCGCGAGGCCTATCCAATGGAGCGGCAGGGGACCGTGTTTGCCTTCCGCAGGATTTTTGCGGTGGCACAAAAGCAGGTCTGAGCGGGCCCAAGCCCAAAGGACCCCGGAAGTGCCCCGATTACAAGGTTTCGCACTGTGATCTGAACTACAATGGCAACGCGATCGCGGGGCGGCATCGTGTGGAATCCGCTGCTCCGGAGACCAACGATTGGAGGCAATGTGCTGGCATCCTTGCTGTTGCAGCGCCTGGCCCCCTACAAGACCCACGTGCTCGCCATTGTTCTCCTGCAGCTTGTCCAGACCGGCGCCACACTCCTCCTACCCACCTTCAACGCCAAGATCGTCGACGACGGCCTTGTCGCCGGGAACAGCGAAGTGATCCTGCGCCTGGGCGCTTGGATGCTGGTTCTCACGGTCATCCAGGTGCTTGCCGCCGTGCTGGCCGGCTACCTTGGAGCAATCGTCGCCATGAAGGTCGGCCGCGGACTGCGGCAGGAACTCTTCGACAAGATTCATTCCCTGCCCGACCAAGACGTCGCAGCCTTCGGACCGGCCAGCCTCGTGGTCAGGACCACCAATGACGTCCTGCAACTGCAGAACATCACGGTGCTCGTTTTCAGCATGCTGGTGGCAGCGCCCGTCATGGGCATCGGCGGCGTGATCCTGGCAGTCGAACAGGACTTTGCCCTGTCCTGGATCGTTTTCGCCATCGTTCCCGTGTTGCTGATCATCATGCTGTTGATTGTCCGCAAGCTCGTCCCGCTGTACCGGGAGGGCCAAGGCTTGGTGGACCGGATCAACGGCGTGCTCCGCGAACAGATCCTAGGGACCGCGATCATCCGTGCCTTTGTCCGCCAGCCGTTCGAGATGAAACGGTTCGAGGCCGCCAACGACGCCCTGACAAAGAACAATCTCCGTTCTGCGCGGATCGTCGCGGCCATGCTTCCGCTCGTCATGACCGTGGTCAACCTCTCGTCTGCGGGCGTGGTCTGGCTCGGCGGCCACCGCATCATTGCCGGAGACATGAAACTGGGTGCGCTCACTGCATTCATCGCCTACATCATGCAGATCCTCCTCGCGATCATGATGGCAATGTACGTGTTGAGCACTGCGCCCCGCGCGGCTGTCAGCGCTGAACGCGTCACCGAAGTGCTCAATACGGAATCTGAAATGGTCCTGCCGGCAAACACCGCTGGTGGAATGGTGGTAGGCCCCTCGCAAGCAGAGGGCTTGCGCTTCGATAATGTCGTTTTCGCCTACCCGGGAGCCGAAACGCCCGTATTGGATAGCATCACCTTCCACGCGGCTCCGGGAACCACGACGGCGGTCATCGGCTCCACGGGAAGCGGCAAGTCGACCATCGTCAGCCTTGTGCCGAGACTGCTTGAGGCGAGCAGCGGGAGCATCTCGCTCGATGGCCGGGACATCGCTGCCGTTCCCCTCGCCGCCTTGCGCAACCAGCTCGCCGTCGTGCCCCAGGAGGCCTGGCTGTTCCGCGGAACCATTGCCGAGAACCTGCGGATTTCACTGCCGTCCGCAACAGACTCGCAATTGTGGCATGCCCTGGAGACGGCCCAGGCGGCAGATTTCGTGAATGAGTTGCCGCAAGGACTGGAAACCACGTTGTCCCAAGGCGGCGCCGGCCTGTCCGGCGGTCAGAGACAGCGCTTATGCATAGCCCGCGCGATTCTGCGCCCAGCATCTGTCTACCTCTTTGACGACAGCTTCTCAGCGCTGGACACAGTGACGGAAGCAAAGCTCCGTGCCGCGCTTGAACCGGAACTCCGCGGGGCAACCGTCATCATCGTCGCCCAGCGCGTCAACACCGTGGTGTCGGCGAACCAGATTCTGCTCATCGACGAGGGCCGCCTGGTGGCAAACGGAACCCATGACGAACTTCTTGGGTCCTCGGAGACCTACCGGGAAATCGTGGCGTCCCAGCTGGAAACGGAAGAAGCCGCGTGAGCAGCGAAAGCGAGCTCCTCGCTGTCACCGGAAAACCATCGCGGTCGCTCCTCCGCCTGGTGGGCTTGATGAAGCCCGCCCGGGGAGTCATGACTGCGGCGATACTGTGCATCTGCGGTTTTGTCACGCTCAATGTCGCGGCCCCCAAGATACTCGGCGACGCCACCGACGTCATCGCGGCCACCGTGTTCGGAGCGCAGTTCAACACCGGGCGCTTTGTCTCCCTGCTGCTCGTGGCCGCAGCCATGTATTGCGTCACGGCGCTGCTCAGCTGGGCACAGGGCCGCCTCAACGCCCTCGCCGTGCAGCGGCTCGCGCACGACCTCCGGGAAGCGGTGGAAGCGAAACTGCACCGGCTTCCCGTGGCCTACTACGACGGCCGCTCCCGGGGCGACGTCCTGAGCCGTGCCACGAACGACCTCGACAACGTGTCCCAGACGCTCAACCAGCTCCTTTCCCAGCTCTTGACCTCGACGTTGATGGTCATCGGTTCCCTCGGGATGATGCTGCTGCTTTCGCCCCTCCTCGCCGTCGTGTCCCTGTTGGCTGTTCCCGTATCGGCCTTGGCGTCGATTATTGTGACCCGACGCTCGCAGAAATACTTTGTCCGGCAGTGGGAAACCACGGGGGACGTGAACTCCCTCGTGGAGGAGACAGCTACCGGTCATGAGACCATCAAGCTTTTCAACGTCCAGCCTGCGATGGCGGTCCGCTTCGCTGCCCACAATGACGGCCTGTACGCCGCCAGTTCCAAGGCACAGTTCGCTTCGGGGTTGCTGGTACCCCTCATGGGTTTCGTCTCGAACGCCAGCTATGTGGGGGTTGCGATTGTTGGTGCCCTCCAGTTCCTCGCCGGGGCGATGACTATTGGCGGCATTCAAGCGTTCATCCAATTCAACCGGCTCTTCAGCCAGCCGCTGGGCCAGATCGGCGGAATGGCCCAGGTCCTGCAATCGTGCGCAGTTTCCGCCAGCAGGGTCTTCGAGCTATTGGACGCCGCTGAATTAACAGGGGAACCGGCGGAACCGGGTGTCGGTGCGCGCGCTGACGCCGGTTCAAGCTTTGATGCACGGTTTGATGCCCCTTCGGGGCGGGTTGCCTTTGAACGCATATCCTTCAGCTACCGGCCGGATGCCCCACTGATCGAGGACCTGTCCTTCCATGTGGAACCGGGACAAACGGTGGCCATTGTCGGGCACACCGGCGCGGGGAAGACCACGCTGGTCAGCCTCCTCATGCGTTTCCACGAACTCGGCTCCGGAAGGATCACCATCGACGGCGTGGACATCGCCGGAATGGGACGTGATCCACTCCGCCGGAATTTCGGCGTCGTTCTCCAGGACCCGTGGATTTTCACGGGCACCATAAGGGAGAACATTGAATATGGACTTCCGGGCGCCAGCGACGCGGAGATCGTCGCCGCAGCCGAGGCAAGCCATGTTGACCACTTTGTCCGCTCACTGCCCAACGGGTACTCAACCATGCTCAGCAACGGAGGGGAACCCCTCAGCCAGGGCCAGAGGCAATTGCTGAGCATCGCGCGCGCACGTCTCTCGGGCCGCCCCATCCTGATCCTGGACGAGGCCACAAGTTCGGTGGATACCCGCACGGAAGTCCTCATCCGCCAAGCGATGCACAGGCTGCGGAGCAACAAGACCTCATTCGTCATTGCGCACCGCTTGTCCACTATCCGCGACGCTGATCTAATTCTCGTCATGGACCACGGACGGATCGTTGAACACGGCACCCATCATTCGCTGTTGGAGCTTGGCGGGCATTACGCCCGCTTGCACGAAGCACAGTTTGCCGCCGGAGGTGGCGAGCTCGCCGCGATGCCGGTGAGGTCCGCCAAGCATCGCGCCAGCCAGGGGGAGAGGGAAGCCTCATGAGCCCGCTCGAGTTTCCCGGTTCGTGGCGTCCCAACCAGTCCAGCACCGTCGCCCTGTATGAACAGCTTCGGCTCCGCATCATCGAGTTGGCCGACGGCGGCACCCTGGCTGTCGGTACCAAACTTCCCGCGGTGCGCAGCCTGGCCGGCCAGTTGGATGTCGCCCCCCACACGGTGGCCCGTGCCTACAAGGAACTTGAAGCTGCGGGAGTAGTCGCAACCCGTGGCCGTAACGGAACAGTAGTGTGCGCCCGGGATGACCGCTGGAGCGCATTGGCAGCCGTGGCTGCGAGCTACTCGGCGGCGGCCAAAGCGCAGGGTGCCAGTTTCGCGCAGGCTGTGCAGCTTCTGGCCGCCGCCTATGACGCCGATTGATACCCGTCGGTAGGCTGTGGGAAGCCACATGGAAATTCGAAGAAGTTTTCGATTAGCATTAGTGGGTGCCTAAAGCCGTAGCTGAAGTTCCCGCCGTCGAATCCTTCGCAAGTGTTTCCGCGCAGCAAGCTGCGTCGCCCGTAAGACATGACCTGTCCCGGCTCGTGGTCAAGGGAGCGCGAGAACACAACCTCCGCAACGTCGATCTCGACCTGCCCCGGGACGCGATGATCGTTTTCACGGGCTTGTCAGGTTCAGGTAAGTCGTCCTTGGCCTTCGACACCATCTTCGCCGAGGGCCAGCGCCGGTACGTGGAGTCATTGTCGGCCTATGCCCGCCAGTTCCTGGGCCAAGTGGACAAACCGGACGTGGATTTCATCGAGGGCCTTTCCCCGGCGGTCTCCATCGACCAGAAGTCCACGAGCAAGAATCCGCGTTCCACCGTGGGCACCATCACCGAGATCTACGACTACATGCGCCTTCTCTGGGCACGTGTCGGCCGGCCGCATTGCCCGGTGTGCCACGAGCCGATCACGCGCCAGACGCCGCAGCAGATCGTCGACCAGTTGCTGGAGCTCGAATCCGGCACGCGCTTCCAGATCCTTGCCCCTGTGGTCCGCGGACGCAAGGGCGAATTCGTCGAGCTCTTCAAAGAGCTCACTGCCAAGGGATACTCACGCGCCCGGGTGGACGGAGACCTTGTCCAGCTGAGCGATCCGCCCAAGCTCGGCAAGCAATTCAAGCACTCCATTGAAGTGGTCGTGGACCGGCTGGTGGTCAAGGAAGGGATCAGCCAACGGCTGACCGACTCGATCGAAACCGCGCTCGGACTTGCGGAAGGCCGGGTGCTGGTCGAGTTCGTGGATCTCGACGCCGAAGACCCCGCACGGATCCGGGCCTTCTCCGAAAACCTTGCCTGCCCCAATGAGCACCCGCTTGCCATTGACGAAATCGAGCCACGCTCCTTCTCCTTCAACAACCCCTTCGGCGCATGTGCGGCCTGCAGCGGTATCGGTACCAAGCTCGAAGTCGATGAAGAATTGGTGGTCCCCAACCCGGAACTTTCCTTGAACCAGGGAGCCATAGCGCCTTGGTCGCTGGGTACTGCCACCACGGAGTACTGGAACCGGCTCCTGGAGGGCCTTGCCTTGGAACTCGACTTCTCCATGGATACCGCCTGGGAAAAGCTGTCGCAGGAAGTACGGCAGACCGTGCTGTTTGGCAAGGACCACAAGGTCGTCGTGCAGTACCGCAACAGGTTCGGCCGGGAGCGCAAGTACAGCACTGGGTTCGAGGGCGCTATCCAGTACGTTCACCGCAAGCACGGTGAAACGGACTCGGATTGGGCGCGCGACCGCTACGAAGAGTACATGCGGCAGATTCCTTGCCCTGAATGCAATGGCGCCCGGCTTAATCCGGCATCGCTTTCCGTGCTGATCAACGGCAAGTCGATCGCTGAAGTAGCGGCCCTCCCGATGCGGGACTGCGCCGACTTCCTCGGCGGCCTCACGCTCACTGACCGCGAGGCCCAGATTGCCCACCAGGTTCTCAAGGAGATCCAGGCGCGCCTGACATTCCTCCTGGACGTCGGACTCGAATACCTGAATCTCGAACGGCCGTCCGGGACGCTGTCCGGCGGTGAAGCCCAGCGCATCCGGCTGGCCACGCAGATCGGCTCCGGCTTGGTGGGTGTCCTGTATGTCCTGGACGAGCCGTCCATCGGGCTACACCAAAAAGACAACCGCCGCCTCATCGAAACGCTCACCAGGCTTCGCGACCTGGGCAATACGCTGATCGTGGTCGAACACGACGAAGACACCATTCACGAAGCCGATTGGGTGGTGGACATCGGACCCGGCGCCGGTGAGCACGGTGGCCAGGTGGTGCATTCCGGTTCCTACAAGGAGCTCCTGGAGAACAGGAACTCGCTGACCGGCGACTACCTGTCCGGGCGACGCAAGATCGACATCCCGGCCAAGCGGCGCAAGTATGACAAGAAGCGCGAGCTCAAGGTCATCGGAGCGCGCGAAAACAACCTGAACAACGTTGACGCCACCTTCCCGCTGGGCCTCTTCACGGCAGTCACGGGCGTCAGTGGTTCAGGGAAGTCCACCCTGGTGAACGAGATCCTTTATAAGGTTCTTGCCAACAAGCTCAACGGTGCCAAGCAGGTTGCCGGCCGGCATCGTTCCGTGGCAGGCCTTGAGCACCTCGACAAGGTGGTCCACGTGGACCAGAGCCCTATCGGCCGGACTCCACGTTCCAACCCGGCCACGTACACCGGCGTCTTCGACAACATCCGGAAGCTTTTCGCGGAAACCACCGAAGCCAAGGTCCGCGGATATCAACCAGGACGCTTCTCCTTCAACGTCAAGGGCGGCCGCTGCGAGGCGTGCTCCGGCGACGGCACCCTGAAGATCGAGATGAACTTCCTGCCGGACGTCTATGTCCCCTGCGAGGTGTGCCATGGAGCCCGTTACAACCGGGAGACCCTGGAGGTTCATTACAAGGGCAAGACCATCGCGGACGTCCTCAACATGCCCATCGAGGAGGGTGCCGAGTTCTTTGCCGCTTTCAGCCCCATCGCCCGGCATTTGAACACCCTCGTCGACGTCGGCCTCGGCTACGTCCGGCTCGGGCAGCCCGCCACCACGCTTTCCGGTGGCGAGGCGCAGCGCGTGAAGCTGGCCTCGGAACTGCAGAAGCGTTCGAATGGTCGGAGCGTGTACGTCCTGGACGAGCCCACCACGGGCCTCCATTTCGAGGACATCCGCAAGTTGCTCATGGTGCTGCAGGGTTTGGTGGACAAGGGCAACACGGTCATCACCATTGAACACAACCTTGACGTCATCAAATCCGCAGACTGGATTGTGGACCTTGGCCCCAATGGCGGTTCAGGCGGTGGGCGCATCGTGGCAACGGGCACGCCCGAACAGGTAGCCAAGTCCACGGAAAGCCATACCGCCTCGTTCCTGGCGGAGATTCTCGGCTAGTCATGCGGCAACGGCCGGGGAATATTTCGGTGGCGGCCGAAGTATTCGCCGGCCGGCATGTGAGTTTCAGGCATGCCTCAACTCGTGAGAAACTAACCCGGTGACTCAAACAATGGTGCCCGTAATCTTTGATCTGGACGGCACCCTTGTCGATCCTGCAGGTGGCATAACCGGCGGCATCGCCGCGGCCCTGGACAAAATGGGCCTCCGTGTCCCGGAACAAGCCGTGCTGGACTCCATGGTTGGACCCAAGCTCAGCGATTCCCTGGAGCATATTGCCGGAGTTCCCGCAGGAAAAGTCGACGAAGTCATTGGGCTTTACCGCAGCCACTACCGTTCTGTGGGAATCGGCCAAAGCCGGCTTTACCCCGGCATCCGTGAGCTCCTCGAGTTCTTCGCGGAGTCGCGGCGGCCGGTGGCAGTGGCCACGCAGAAACCCCAAGGCCTGGCTCACATCGTGTTGGAGCACCACGGCATTTCCGATTTCTTTGCCTCCATTTGCGGCGCCTCGGACGACGAATCAATGGCGGCCAATACAGCTCCGGGCAAAGTGGCAATCGTTGGTGCTGCGCTGGCGACGTTGCATTCCCAGCCTGCGGTGATGGTCGGGGACCGCCACCAGGATGTTGCCGGTGCCATGGCCAACGGACTTGACTGCATCGGGGTCAGTTGGGGATTTGCGCCCGACGGCGAACTTCAAGAGGCAGGCGCCGTCGCCGTCGTGGACACCACGGCGCAGCTGCTGAAGAAGATCGAAGAACTTGACGCGGTCCGCGCGGCGGCCCTGAGCGAGGTGCAGAACGATGGAAGCCTTTGATGTCATCCGCTGGACCACGCGCGGACTAATTTCCAGCAGCTGCCGGCCCACGGTCATCGGGCTGGAGAACGTGCCCAAGGAAGGGCCCTTCATTGTGGCCCCAAACCATTTGTCTTTTCTGGACAGCGTGATTGTCCAGGCCTTGATGCCCCGTCCGGTGGGCTTCTTTGCAAAAGCCGAGTACTTCACCACCAAGGGCTTCAAAGGCCGCGCGATGAAGGCTTTCTTCCAGGCTGTTGGATCCATTCCGGTGGAACGCGGAGAGCAAGCGGCCAGTGTGCAGGCCCTCAAGACCCTCCTGGACATCCTGGAGAACGGCAGGGGCATCGGCATCTATCCGGAGGGGACCCGCTCCCGCGACGG
The DNA here is from genome assembly GCF_027587375.1 of Arthrobacter sp. B2a2-09. Taxonomy (GTDB): domain Bacteria; phylum Actinomycetota; class Actinomycetes; order Actinomycetales; family Micrococcaceae; genus Arthrobacter. Next base: position 17,764 of record NZ_JAMXIC010000018.1, on the reverse strand, counting down.
CCTGCTCTACCGCGGGCGTACCGGTGTCGGCTGGCTTGCCCTGACCACGGGGGCGCCCGTGGTGCCGGTTGGCCTTATCGGCACCGACAAGTTGCAGCCTGTGGATCGCAACACTGTCCGTCCGCAGCACTTCATCATGAAGGTGGGCGAGCCGCTCTACTTCGAGAAGACAGGCCCGGACCATTCCCTGCCTGCCCGGCGCGAAGTGACGGACAAGATCATGGATGCCATTGCGGTATTGAGCGGCCAGGAACGTTCCACGAGCTACAACCAGAGCAAATCCGCGGAGTAGCTTCGGTGGGCTGGCCGGTCAGAACGGGTGAGCGCAATTGGCACGCGCACTTGGTGCGTGCCAGGGGAGTGCGATTCCCTTACTAGACTGGATCTGTGGCAGATCCAGCGAGTTATCGACCCCAGACGGGAGAAATCCCCACCACCCCCGGTGTCTATCGGTTCCGGGATCCGCACGGCCGCGTCATCTACGTCGGCAAGGCGAAGAACCTCCGTTCCCGGCTGAACTCGTACTTCGCCAACCCTGCGGGCTTGCTGCCGAAGACGCATGCGATGGTGCACGCGGCCAGCAGCGTCGAGTGGACCATGGTGGGCAGCGAGCTTGAGTCCCTTCAGCTCGAATACACCTGGATCAAGGAATTCAAGCCCCGCTTCAACGTCGTCTTCCGCGATGACAAGACCTATCCGTACCTTGCCGTGAGCATGGCGGAGAAGCTCCCCCGGGTCCAGGTCATGCGCGGGGAGCGCCGCAAGGGAACCCGCTATTTCGGACCGTACACGGCCGGGGCCATCCGCGAAACCATGGACACCTTGCTGCGGGTCTTTCCGGTCCGTAGCTGCAGTCCCGGAGTGCTGAAGCGCGCCCAGGCCAGTGGCCGGCCATGCTTGCTTGGCTACATCGATAAATGCTCGGCCCCGTGTGTGGGCCGTGTCACCGCCGAGGAGCACCGGGCCATTGCTGAAGACTTCTGCTCATTCATGGGTGGCGAAGCGAAACGCTTCATCACCCGCCTCGAAAAGGACATGGGCGCCGCCGTCGCCGAGCTGGACTACGAACGGGCAGCGCGGCTCCGGGACGACATCATCGCCCTCCGCAAAGTGTTCGAGCGCAACGCCGTGGTGCTTTCCGAAGACACCGACGCGGATGTCTTCGCCTTGCACGACGACGACCTCGAGGCTTCCGTGCAGGTATTCCACGTCAGGGGTGGCCGGGTGCGCGGCCAGCGGGGCTGGGTCGTGGAAAAAGTCGAAGACGCCACCACTCCGGAGCTCATCGAGCACTTGCTGCAGCAGGTCTACGGCGAGGACAGCGACAACCAGGGCAGGATTCCGCGCGAAGTCCTCGTGCCGGAGATTCCGAGCAACCATCACGAACTGCTTGAATGGCTCGGTGGCCTCCGGGGCGCCAAAGTGGATATCCGGGTGCCGCAGCGCGGTGACAAGGCTGCCCTCATGTCCACGGTCCGCGACAACGCCGAGCAGGCGCTGAAGCTCCACAAAGTCCGGCGGGCCGGCGATATTACCGTCCGCTCCCAGGCGCTCCAAGAACTGCAAGAGGCGCTCGAGCTTCCCGTGCCGCTGCTCCGGATCGAGTGCTACGACATTTCCCACGTGCAGGGCACCAACGTGGTTGCGTCCATGGTGGTGGTGGAGGACGGCCTCCCTAAGAAGGCCGACTACAGGAAGTTCTCCATCACCGGCGCGGCCGCAAGCGACGACACAGCTGCGATGCACGACGTCCTTACCAGGCGCTTCAGGCACTATCTGCAGGATAAATCCGCCCAGCTTCCCAAGAGCGGGGAAGTTCCGAACCCCGGCGGCGGGGAGCCACCGTCGTCGTCGGATGATGCTGCCCTCACGGGAGCGAAGGCGAGATTCGCCTATCCGCCCAACCTCGTCGTCGTCGACGGCGGGCAGCCCCAGGTGAATGCGGCCGCCCGGGCACTCGCGGAACTGGGGATCGACGACGTCTACGTCGTGGGTCTGGCCAAGCGGCTCGAAGAAGTCTGGTTGCCGGACAGCGACTTCCCGGTGATTCTGCCCCGCACCTCGCAGGGACTCTACTTGCTCCAGCGCATCCGCGACGAAGCCCACCGTTTCGCCATCACCTTCCACCGGCAGAAGCGTGGAAAGGCCATGACGGTGTCCGCACTCGACGGCGTTCCGGGCCTCGGCGAAGCAAAACGGAAGTCGCTCGTGGCGCATTTCGGCTCCCTCAAGAAAATCAAGGCCGCAACGGCACTTGAGCTCACAGCCGCGAAGGGGATCGGCCCGGCATTGGCGGAAGCCGTCGTCAGCCATCTGGCGGTGGCCGGCGCCTCGGGAGAAGCCGCTCCCGCCGTGAACATGACCACCGGCGAAATCCTTGAAATTTAGCTAGGGTAATAAGCGGACGCCTCCTGAAGGTGGTCCGCCTGTGGGCCATCCCAGAAACCTGGACCGTCCCGGAAACTTTGGACCATCTCAGAACGGGGAAACTTGATGTCAGAGTCAACAGCAGGATCCGGCGCGGAGCAGGACGGCCTCATACCCGTCAAGCCTGTCGAAGCGGAGCTGCTGGTGGTGACTGGCATGTCCGGAGCAGGCCGCAGCACCGCCTCTGACGCCCTGGAAGACCACGGCTGGTACGTCGTCGAAAACCTCCCGCCGCAGATGCTGGGGACGCTTGCGGAAATCGTCTCGCACGCGCCCCAGTCCATCCCCAAGCTTGCCGTCGTCGTGGACGTGCGCAGCAAAGGCCTGTTCACCGATATCAGGACGGCCCTCGGCGCCCTCAGCGCCAGCGGAATCACCTTTCGCCTCCTCTTCCTCGATGCCAGCGACAACGTCCTGGTGCGGCGCTTTGAGCAAGGCCGCCGCCCGCATCCGCTCCAGGGTGGTGGCCGGATCCTGGACGGCATCGCGGCGGAACGCGACGTCCTGAAGGAACTCCGGGAATCGGCCGACGTAGTCCTGGACACGAGTACGTACAACGTCCACGGCCTCGCGACGGCCATCACCGAACTTTTCACCGAGACAGGCCCAGTGGCGTTGCGCTTGAACGTCATGAGCTTCGGCTTCAAATATGGCCTGCCCGTGGACGCCAACTTCGTGGCGGATGCACGCTTCATTCCCAACCCGCACTGGGTTCCGAAATTGCGTCCGCACACGGGACTCGACGCCGATGTCAGCGACTATGTGCTGGGGGCCGCGGGCGTGAAGGACTTCGTTGACCGCTACGTCCTTGCCTTGGAGCCCGTCCTCGACGGCTATCGGACGGAAAACAAGCACTACGCCACCATCGCTGTCGGATGCACAGGCGGCAAGCACCGTTCAGTCGCGGTCGCCGTCGAACTTTCCAAACGGCTGGCGCAATATCCCCGGGTCACTGTCACCACGAGCCACCGCGATCTGGGTCGCGAGTAATGGGGGTCCTGACCGGACCCCTGCCGCTGGTTCCACCGAAGGGCACCCCTGGCAGCCAGCCTGCCAAGGGCCCCTCGGTTGTGGCGCTCGGCGGCGGACACGGGCTTTCGGCATCACTGTCGGCGTTGCGGCTGCTGACCTCCGAGCTCACCGCGATTGTCACGGTTGCCGACGACGGCGGATCCTCCGGGCGGCTGCGCGAAGAGTACGGCGTCCTTCCGCCCGGCGATCTTCGAATGGCGCTGAGCGCCCTTTGTGATGACACCGATTGGGGGCGCACCTGGCGGGACGTCATGCAGCACCGCTTCAAGACTCCGAGCGGCCGCCAAGGTTCCTTGGACGACCATGCCATGGGGAACCTGCTCATTGTTACCCTCTGGGAGCTTCTGGGCGACGCCGTGGCGGGACTGAAATGGGCAGGCGCCCTTTTGGGTGCCCGCGGCCAGGTCCTGCCGATGTCCACGCAGCCGCTGAACATCGAGGGCGACGTCCGGGTGCCCTTGCCCGGGGGCGGGTATGAGTTCCAGGCCGTCAAAGGCCAGGCCAAGTGCGCCGTTGCCGGATCCCTCGAAAACGTCAGGCTCCTTCCGGAAGACGCGCGCGCTTGCATCGAAGCGCTGACGGCCATCGAGCTTGCCGACTGGATCATTCTGGGTCCCGGCTCCTGGTACACGTCCGTGTTGCCGCATTTGCTGCTGCCCGAAATGCGCCAAGCCTTGTGCGACACTCCCGCCAAACGCTGCCTCACCATGAACCTCGCCATGGATACGAAGGAAACCTCCGGGATGTCCGCTGCGGACCATCTGGATGCCTTACGCCACTATGCGCCGGAGTTCAGTGTGGACGTTGTCCTGGCCGATCCCTCCTCGATATCGGACCTCAAGGAATTCGAACGCGCTGCCGGGATGATCGGTGCAGAGGTGGTCTTGGGTAAAGTGGGGGCGTCGAGCCGCCGTCCAGTCCATGACCCGCTGCGTCTGGCATCGGCGTATCACGATATCTTCGGGAATAGTTAGGAACATGCGATGGCACTGACCGCATCGGTCAAGGAAGAACTTTCCCGGCTGGACATCAAGAAGTCGTCCGTCCGCAAGGCCGAAGTCTCGGCCATGCTGCGTTTTGCCGGCGGACTGCACATCATTTCGGGCCGGATCGTGATCGAGGCCGAGGTTGACCTCGCCTCGACGGCGCGGCGGCTGCGCGCCGCGATCGCCGAAGTCTACGGGCACCAGAGCGAGATCATCGTCGTCTCGGGCGGGGGACTCCGGCGCGGTAGCCGCTATGTTGTCCGTGTAGTGCGCGACGGCGAAGCCCTGGCCCGCCAGACCGGCCTCCTGGACGGCCGGGGACGGCCTGTACGAGGCTTGCCGTCCGCCGTCGTCAACGGTTCGGCGTCAGACGCGGAGGCCGTGTGGCGCGGCGCGTTCCTGGCCCACGGTTCACTCACTGAACCTGGCCGGTCCTCTTCGCTCGAGGTCACGTGTCCCGGACCGGAATCCGCGCTTGCGTTGGTTGGGGCAGCCCGTCGCCTCGGCATCCAGGCCAAAGCGCGGGAAGTGCGCGGCGTGGATCGGGTCGTCATCCGTGACGGCGACACCATCGCCGCTTTGCTCATCCGGATGGGCGCCCATGACGCCCTCATGGTGTGGGAGGAACGCCGCATGCGGAAGGAAGTCCGCGCCACGGCAAACCGCCTCGCGAACTTCGACGACGCCAACCTGCGCCGCTCGGCCCAGGCTGCCGTAGCGGCCGGCGCCCGCGTGGACAGGGCCTTGGAAATCCTGGGCGACGACGTTCCGGACCACCTCAAGTACGCCGGTGAGCTCCGGGTGGCCCACAAGCAGGCCAGCCTGGATGAATTGGGCAGGCTTGCTGATCCGCCCATGACCAAGGACGCCATTGCGGGGAGGATCCGCCGGCTTCTGGCCATGGCGGACAAACGGGCCGGGGACCTGGGGATCCCGGGCACTGAGGCAAATGTGACCCCCGAAATGATGGACGAATAAAACACCCGCCCTAGAATCGTCAGGGTGCGGAGGAATGCCCAGGGGTTCCTTCCCATAGGTTTCCGGCCGGTTCGCCGGCCGGATGAACAAAACGAGAGTTACCAACCGGACCCCGGTCCACTACATTGGAGGATTTCGTGACAGAGTACGTACTGCCCGAGCTCGGCTACGACTACGCAGCACTTGAGCCGCACATTTCGGCGAAGATCATGGAGCTGCACCACAGCAAGCACCACGCTGCCTATGTAGCAGGCGCCAACAACGCTTTGGCCCAGTTGGCCGAGGCTCGCGACAAGGGCGACTTCGCCAACATCAACCGCCTCTCCAAGGACCTCGCGTTCCACACCGGCGGCCACATCAACCACTCCGTGTTCTGGAACAACATCTCCCCGGACGGCGGCGACAAGCCCGAAGGCGAGCTCGCTGCAGCCATTGACGATGCCTTCGGCTCCTTCGATGCATTCCGTGCCCAGTTCTCGGCGGCTGCGCTCGGCCTGCAGGGATCCGGCTGGGGCTTCCTCGCCTACGAGCCCATCGGTGGCAACCTCCTCATCGAGCAGCTCTACGACCAGCAGGGCAACGTCGCAGTCGGCACCACGCCCCTGCTCATGCTGGACATGTGGGAGCACGCCTTCTACCTGGACTACGTCAACGTCAAGGCTGACTATGTCAAGGCTTTCTGGAACATCGTCAACTGGGCCGACGTCGCGAAGCGCTTCGAAGCGGCTCGCGCGAACGCCACCGGGCTGATTGTTCTCTAGGAAAATTCCTGCTACATCGGTGCGTGACGCGGAATACATGAGGATGTAACAAACTTCACATTCAGGTGAATTTCGCCCAAATACCGGATTGTCTGCCCCCGCAGTTGCGGGGGCAGACGTAGTTAAACGTAAGATGGGTCACGGAAGGCGGTTAGCCTTCAGCAATGTGGCTGGTCGCCCTCCGATCTGATAATCACTTCTGCCCAATGATGTGCGGGAATTGTTAGTTGGAATCAAGATCCGACTCACTAGGTGTGCTTGCAAGAGCACCAAGGAGACTGAAATAGTGACCACCCGTATTGGTATCAACGGCTTTGGCCGCATCGGCCGCAACTACTTCCGCGCAGCACTCGCCCAGGGTGCAGACCTCGAAATTGTTGCGGTCAACGACCTCACGAGTCCCGAGGCGCTTGCCCACCTTTTGAAGTACGACTCCGTCGGCGGTCGCCTGACCCAGTCCGTTGAAGTCAAGGAGGGAAACCTCATTGTTGACGGCAACATCATCAAGGTCCTTGCAGAGCGCGATCCTGCGAACCTCCCCTGGGGCGAGCTGGGCGTTGACATCGTCATCGAGTCCACCGGCTTCTTCACCAAGGCTGCCGCCGCACAGAAGCACATCGATGCCGGTGCCAAGAAGGTCCTGATCTCCGCTCCTGCTTCGGACGAAGACATCACCATCGTCATGGGCGTCAACCACGAGCTCTACGACCCCGCCGCGCACCACATCATTTCCAACGCTTCCTGCACCACCAACTGCCTGGGCCCGCTGGCCAAGGTCGTCAACGACGCCTTCGGCATCGAGCGCGGCCTCATGACCACGGTGCACGCCTACACGGCAGACCAGAACCTGCAGGACGGCCCCCACAGTGACCTTCGCCGTGCCCGCGCCGCTGCCATCAACATGGTCCCCACCTCCACGGGTGCTGCCAAGGCAATCGGACTCGTCCTTCCGGAGCTGAAGGGCAAGCTCGACGGCTACGCCATCCGCGTTCCGGTCCCGACGGGTTCCGCCACGGACCTGACCGTCACGGTTTCCCGCGAAGTGACCGTTGAGGAAGTCAACGCAGCGCTCAAGGCCGCTTCCGAGACCGAGCAGTTCAAGGGCATCCTGAGCTACACGGCAGATCCGATCGTCTCTTCGGACATCGTCGGCGATCCCTCTTCTTCGATCTTCGACTCCGGCCTCACCAAGGTCATCGGCAACCAGGTCAAGGTTGTTTCCTGGTATGACAACGAATGGGGCTACTCCAACCGCCTCGTTGACCTCACGGAGCTCGTCGCATCCAAGCTGGGCTAGGGTAGACACATGACATCTCACACCCTCAACGAACTGATCGCTGAAGGTGTCCGCGGGCGGTACATTCTTGTCAGAAGTGACCTGAATGTGCCGCTCGACGGCTCTACAGTGACCGACGACGGCCGCATCAAGGCCTCCCTCCCGGTCATCGAAAAGCTCTCGGACGCCGGTGCCCGCGTGCTCGTCACGGCCCACCTGGGACGCCCCAAGGGTTCTCCCGAGGCCAAGTATTCGCTCAAGCCCGCAGTAGCGCGGCTTGCGGAGCTCGCGCCATTCAAGGTCCAGCTCGCGGAAGACACCGTTGGTGAATCCGCCAAGGAGCTGGCCGGATCCCTGGGCGACGGAGACGTCCTGGTCCTGGAGAACGTCCGCTTCGACGCCCGCGAAACCAGCAAGGACGACGCCGAGCGCGGCGCCTTCGCCGATGAACTCGTGGCGCTGACCGGTGACAACGGTGCCTTCGTGGATGACGCCTTCGGTGCCGTCCACCGCAAGCACGCCAGCGTTTACGACGTCGCCACCCGGATTCCTTCCTACCAGGGGGACCTCGTGCACACCGAGGTCGAGGTCCTGCGCAAACTCACCACGGATACCCAGCGCCCGTACGTCGTGGTTCTCGGGGGCTCCAAGGTCTCGGACAAGCTCGCGGTGATCGACAATCTCCTGGGCAAGGCAGACACCATCCTCGTGGGTGGCGGCATGCTCTTTACGTTCCTCGCAGCGGCCGGCCACAAGGTCGCGGGCAGCTTGCTTGAAGCCGACCAGATCCCCGTGGTCCAGGACTACCTCAAGCGCGCTTCCGACGCCGGTACCACCTTCGTCATCCCCACCGACGTGGTGGTCGCCAGCCGCTTCGCCGCTGACGCTGAACACGAAGTGGTCGCCGCGGACGCAATCGAGGACAGCTCGTTCGGTGCCTCCGGCATTGGCCTGGACATCGGACCGGTATCCGCAGCGGCCTTCGCAGAGCAGATCAAGGCCGCCAAGACCGTGTTCTGGAACGGCCCCATGGGCGTCTTTGAATTCGAAGCCTTCTCGGGCGGCACCCGTGCCATCGCCCAGGCTTTGACTGAGACACCGGCATTCACCGTGGTGGGCGGCGGCGACTCCGCCGCAGCCGTCCGGACCCTCGGCTTTGAGGACTCCCAGTTCGGCCACATTTCCACCGGCGGCGGCGCCAGCCTGGAATACCTTGAAGGCAAGGATCTTCCGGGCCTGAGCGTTCTGGACCGCTAAGGCTACACGGCCGGCGGGGCGCCCTTCCTGGAAGGCAAGCGCCCCGCCGGCTTCCCTATCTCAACGCATCTTTGGAGCACACGTGACAACTTCTGCGAACGGAAACTTCATCCGCAAGCCCTTCATCGCCGGCAACTGGAAGATGAACATGGACCACGTCCAAGGCATCACCCTGCTGCAGAAGCTGGCATGGACCCTATCCGACGCAAAGCACGACTACAGCCGGGTGGAGGTTTCGGTCTTCCCGCCGTTTACCGACCTGCGCGGTGTGCAAACCCTCGTTCAGGGCGACGAGTTGGACGTCGTCTACGGCGGACAGGACCTTTCGCAGTTCGACTCCGGAGCGTACACCGGTGATGTCTCCGGCCAGTTCCTCAACAAGCTCGGTTGCGCCTATGTCCTGGTGGGCCACAGCGAACGCCGGACCATCCACAACGAGGACGACCAGGTCCTCAACGCGAAGGTCAAGGCCGCTTTCCGCCATGAGGTCACGCCGGTCCTGTGTGTCGGCGAAGGCCTTGAGATCCGCCAGGCCGGCACCCACGTGGAGCACACGCTGGCCCAGCTGCGCGCCGGCGTCGAAGGCCTCTCGGCAGAGCAAGCAAGCGAACTGGTTGTCGCATACGAGCCTGTCTGGGCCATTGGGACGGGCGAAGTCGCGGGTCCCGAAGACGCGCAGGAGATGTGCGCCGCGATCCGTTCGGAGCTCGCTTCCTTGTTCGACGATGCTGTGGCTGCCAAGACGCGCCTCCTCTACGGCGGTTCGGTAAAGGCCAACAACGCGGCAGCGATCATGGCCGAGAGCGACGTGGACGGCCTGCTGGTGGGTGGGGCGAGCCTGGACCCTGCCGAGTTTGCTAACATTGTCAGGTTCGAGAGCCACCTCAGCGCGGCTTAGTCCGTTTTAGGTTCCGCTCCCGTTTTCCGTTCTTCTGAAAGGCCGTCGTGGACGTTCTTCAAGTCATTCTGCAGATCCTGCTGGGCATTACCAGCCTTCTGCTGACGCTGCTCATCCTCCTCCACAAGGGGCGTGGCGGCGGGTTGTCCGATATGTTTGGCGGTGGCATGAGCTCGGGATTGAGTTCTTCCGGTGTCGCAGAGCGAAACCTCAACCGCTTCACCATTGTCTTGGGCTGCACTTGGGGCGTCGTGATCATTGGCCTTGGCCTCATCATGCGCTTCACCACGGGCGGAGACTCCTAGTACTGCCGCCGTCGGGATCCTCGCACTAGACTAGGCAGCATGGCCTTCACCGCCATGCAGCCGAACTCTCAAGGGGATCGACGATGGTTCATGGTACTTCAGGATTCCGGGGCACACGGGCCGGCGTAACAGCTGGATCGGCCCCGAGAAACCAACCCGACTCTGTAGTTGGCGAAAGCTTGCCGCGTATTCGTGTTCCCTATTGGTGCGCCAAGGGACATGAAACGCGGCTTGTTTTCGTTAAGCTCCCGGAAGAGCAAATTCCGCTTCGCTGGGACTGCCCGAAATGTGGCCTGATTGCTGTCCGCGAACAGGGCGAGGCCACCATGGAACGGGCGGATGAAGAGGTCTTCAAGAGCCACCTGGACTACGTTAAAGAAAGACGCTCCAGCCAGGACGCGGAGATTGTCCTGGCCGGAGCGCTTAAGCGGCTACGCGCCCGCGGGGTCCTTACGGATGAGCTGCTGGGGGACACGTGAGGCTGCGTTTTCATCGATGAGCCATAGGGTCCTCGACCGGCCAATAGGACCGGAGGCGGGAACCTGGACCGGGTTGGCCCCGGCGAGGGCCAGTCCCACGGCCCCGGCTTTGTCCTCGCCTGCCACAACCATCCAGATTTCCTGGGCGGAGTTGATGGCGGGCAAAGTCAGCGAAATCCTCGACGGCGGTGGCTTGGGGGAGTTCTCGACCCCCACCACCGTACGGTCCTGCACACGGATGCCGGCCTGCTCGGGGAAAAGCGAGGCGATGTGCGCATCTGGACCCACACCGAGCAGCAGGATGTCGAAACGAGGCAACTCGCTGGCCTCCTCCGGACGATTGTCCGAAGTATCCGCCGCGTGCTCGGCAACAGCTGCAGCCTTGAGCCGGGCTGCATAGTCCGCCGCGGCGTCGTCCGCCGTGGCGAACTCGTCCGTTGAACCCGGTTCGTGCACGCGGGCCAAGTCCACCGGCAAGCTGGAAAGCAGTGCCTCACGCGCTTGTACGGTGTTGCGGTCCGTGCTGTCCTTGGCGACGAAACGCTCGTCACCCCACCAGAAGTTCACCCGGGACCAGTCAACAGCGGGCGCCGCGGGTGAGTCGGCAACAGCTTTCAGGGTGCCGATACCCACGGTTCCGCCGGTGAGGACCACAGTGGCTTCGCCGTGCTTGTCCTGCACGTCCACCAGCTTGGTGATGAGCCGTGCTGCGATCGCGGCCATAAGGACGGCGGAGTCGGGATGGATGCTTACTCTGGGGTCAGCGCTCACTGGGACGGTCACTCCTTGCTATTGGTTCGGGGCAGTCCCATAGTAATCACTTCTCCGAAGACATCGTCCGGATCAAGGCGGCGCAGTTCTTCGGCGAGGCAGTCCCGCAGGCTGCGGCGCGGCAGGGAGATCCGCTGGGCGGGCTGGCCCGGCTGGGTCAGTTCCGCGATGGTGAGGCCTGGACGGACCAGTTGGACGTCGCCGGTGGCGCGGCTCAGCCGTACCCGGCGGATGCCGGTTCCTGCCGGGTCGGCGACGATCTGGACCGGAGCATCGAGGAACAGCGTGAGCCAGGCGGCCAGCAGCAGGGTACTGGGAGAGTCCGACGCGCCCTCGACGGCGATTGCCGTCACGGGGGATTCGTCGACCTGGTCCAGGGCTGCCGCGAGCTGGAGGCGCCAGTTGGTCAGGCGTGTCCAGGCGAGGTCGGTGTCGCCTGCCCGGTAGGTTTTCCGGATCCGGGCCAGGGCTGCCGCGGGGTCGGCCTCGTTGGCGGAGTCCGTGATGCGGCGGTGCGCGATGCGTCCGATGGAGGTCTCGCAGGCGTTCTCTGGTGCTCCGTGCGGCCACCAGGCCACGATCGGGGCGTCCGGCAGGAGCAGGGCCGCGACGAGGGATTCGTTTTCCTTGGCGAGCTCACCGTAGCCGCGCAGGACAATGACCTCTGATGCTCCGGCGTCCCCGCCGACCCGGATCTGGGCGTCGAGGCGGTTCGGCGCCTTGCTGCCGGCGTCCGCGAGCACGATGATGCGGCAGGGGTGTTCGCGGCTGGCCTCGTTGGCTGCCTCGATGGCTTCTTCCTCGAGACCCGACTTCGTGACGACCACGAGGGTCAGGACGCGTCCCAGGGCGATCACGCCTCCCTGCTCGCGCAGGGAGGTGATCTTCTTGGAGATCTTGGAGGTGGTGGTGTCGGGAAGATCTACGATCATGGCCTTCTCCAGGTTCGTCCGTCGCGGGCAAGCAGCTCGTCGGCCGAGGCCGGGCCCCAGCTGCCGGGAGCATAGGGTTCGGGCTGTTCATCGAGCCCGGCCCAGTATTCTTCGAAGGGATCCAGGATCTTCCAGGACTCCTCGACTTCCTGGTGCCGGGGGAAGAGCGGGGGTTCGCCCAGCAGCACGTCCAGGATGAGGCGTTCGTACGCTTCCGGGCTGGACTCGGTGAAGGAGTGCCCGTAGCCGAAGTCCATGGTGACGTCGCGGACTTCCATCTGCGTGCCGGGAACCTTGGACCCGAAGCGGATGGTGGCGCCTTCGTCGGGCTGGACCCGGATGACCACGGCGTTCTGGCCGAAGTCGTCCTCGCCGTGACCGCGGAAGAGCAGGTTGGGCGCCCGCTTGAACACCACGGCGATCTCCGTGACGCGCCGGCCCAGGCGCTTTCCGGCCCGCAGGTAGAACGGCGCCCCGGCCCAGCGCCGGGTGTGGATGTCCAGGCGGATGGCCGCATAGGTTTCGGTCTTGGAATCGGCCGGAATGCCCTCTTCCTCCAGGTAGCCCTGCACCAGTTCCCCGCCCTGCCAGCCGCCGGCGAACTGGCCGCGGGCCGAGTGGGTGGAGAGGTCCTCGGGCAGTTTGACCGCTGCCAGGACCTTTTCCTTCTCGGCACGCAAGTCATCGGCGTTGAAGGAGATGGGCTCCTCCATGGCGGTCAGGGCCAGCAGCTGCAGGAGGTGGTTCTGGATGACATCGCGTGCCGCGCCGACGCCGTCGTAATAGCCTGCACGGCCGCCGGTGCCGATGTCCTCGGCCATGGTGATCTGGACGTGGTCAACGTAGTTGGCGTTCCAGAGCGGTTCGAACAGCTGGTTGGCGAAGCGCAGGGCCAGGATGTTCTGCACCGTCTCCTTGCCCAGGTAGTGGTCGATGCGGAAGACCGCGTCCGGCGGGAAGACGGACTCCACGATGTCGTTGAGCTTGCGCGCGGACTCAAGATCGTGTCCGAACGGCTTTTCGATGACCACCCGACGCCACTGGCCGTCGCCGGCCTGCGCCAGCCCGTGCTTGGACAGCTGGCGGCAGACCTGCTCGAAGGCCTTGGGCGGAATCGAGAGGTAGAAGCCGTGATTGCCGCGCGTGCCGCGGGTCTCGTCCAGTTCGTCAAGGGTGGCGCTGAGGCGCTTGAACGCCTGGTCGTCGTCGAACTCTCCCTGGACAAAGCGGATGCCCTCGGAGAGCTGGTTCCAGACGGCGTCGTCGAACGGCGTGCGAGAGTGCGCCTTGACGTTCTCCTTGACCTCGTTCGCGAAGTCCTCGTTGCTCCAGTCCCGCCGGCCGAAGCCGACGAGCGCGAAGCTCGGCGGCAACAGCCCGCGGTTGGCGAGGTCGTAGACCGCCGGCATGAGTTTCTTGCGGGCGAGGTCACCGGTGACTCCGAAGAACACCAATGACGACGGCCCTGCGATGCGGTTCAGGCGCCGGTCCCGAGGATCCCGGAGGGGATTACGGTGGATTGCCTTCCCGGTGGACCGGTAACCGATTTCAGTTTCTGGCATGTTTGGGTTTGTGCCTTAGCTTTCGAGCGCGCTGGCCTGGCCGGCCAATGCGGCGACGATGTCCTGGAGCTGGGCAACGCCGGCTCCGCGATCCGTGAGGTGCAGCCGCAGGACCGGACGGCCGTGGTTCTCGAGAACCTGGGCATCGCCGGCCGCCTGGGCCGTAATCAGTTGACCGAACGTGAACGGCCGTTCCGGGATGGCGATGTCGCCGGTCGCGGAGGCCGTAACCTGCAGGAACGAACCGATGGCCGGTCCGCCCTTGTGGAACTGTCCGGTGGAGTGCAGGAAGCGCGGACCCCAGCCAAAAGTGACCGGCCGGCCACTGACGCTGGCGAGTTCGTCGCGGATGCCTTCCAGCTGCGCGAATGCGATCCGGTCGAAATATGCCTGGACGCTCAGGTAACTGTCGTCGTCGAGCGTTCCCAAGAGGGCGCCGACGGCTTCCTCTGCAGTGGCTGCACCACGGAGCCAGTCACCGCCCCGTACTTCGATCGCGCCGTCGACGAAGTTCGCCGGCGTCGGCTCGGGACGCGCGTCCAGGAGGCCGCGCGCGGCAATCTTGGCCGCCTCGACGTCGGGCTGGTCAAAGGGGTTGATACCGAGCAGGCGCCCCGCGACCGATGTGGCGAACTCCCAGACGAACATCTGGGTGGCCAGGCCACCGGCGATGGCGGCTTCGTTTTCGCCGAGTTCGACGTCGGATTCCGCACCGACGAGGCGGATCACCAGGACGTCTTCCGCGCCGCTGCTGACCTCGGGTGCGGAAGGACCTGCAACAACCGGCAGAACGCCCGTGCCGAGCTTGCCGGTGGACTCGGCGATGAGCTGTTCGGCCCAATCGGCGAAGCCGACAATGCCGGAACCGTCTTCTACGATGACAATCTTGTTGCGCAGCGGGCTGGTTCCGCCAAGCGCAGCACCAAGCCGGAGCCCGATGTTTTCGGCTGAGTCCTCGTTGAGGATTTCAGCAGCTTCCTCGGCCTCATCCAGGAATGCCTGGATGTCGACTCCGGCGAGGCCACTGGGGACCAATCCGAACGCCGTCAGCGCCGAAAAGCGGCCGCCGACGTTCGGGTCGGCGTTGAAGACGGCACGGTAGCCGGCTTCACGGGAGGCCTTGTCCAGCGGGGAACCGGGATCGGTCACGATGACGATGCGGCTCTTGGCATCGATGCCGGCCTCGGTGAAGGCCCGTTCGAATACCCGTCGCTGGGAGTCGGTTTCCACAGTGGAACCCGACTTGGAAGAGACCACGATTGCGGTCTCGGCCAGGCGGTCCGCGAGGGCAGCACCGACCTGTTCGGGGTCTGTGCTGTCCAGCACGGTCAGCTCGACGCCAGCGGTGCCGGCAATGACCTCGGGGGCAAGCGAAGAGCCGCCCATGCCACACAGGACAATGCGGGAGACGCCTTCGGCCCGGAGGGCATCCCGGAGTTCCAGGATTCCTTCCACCAAGGGCTGGGAAACGGTTGCCGCTTCCACCCATCCGAGGCGGATGGCGGACTCGGATTCGGCATCCGGACCCCACAACGTGTGGTCCTTAGCGAAAATCCTGGTGGCAATCCGGTCTTCTACAAGTGCCGGGATGTGCTGCTCGATGGCCTGCTGCGCAGCACCGCTGGCGTCGTAGCTGAGAGTGCTCATGTGGGTTAGGAAGCCTTCCGTGCGGTGGCGAGGGCACCTTCGACGTCGGCCAGAAGTTCCTTCCAGCTGGCGACGAACTTGTCCAGGCCCTCGGATTCGAGGATTGCGACGACGTCGTTGTAGGAGATCCCCAGGCCCTCCAGCGCGTTGAGGACGCTGTTTGCTTCCTCGTAGGTGCCGGAGACGGTGTCACCCGTGACCACGCCGTGGTCGAACGTGGCGTCGAGGGTCTTTTCCGGCATGGTGTTGACGACGCCCGCGGCGACCAGTTCGGTCACGTAGAGGGTGTCCGGGTAGTCCGGGTCCTTGACGCCGGTGGAGGCCCACAGCGGGCGCTGGGGGAGTGCGCCGGCTTCGGCCAGGACTGCCCAGCGCTCGGTGGAGAACAGCTCTTCGTAGACCTGGTACGCCAGGCGGGCGTTGGCAACGCCTGCCTTGCCCTTGAGGGCCTTCGCTTCATCGGTGCCCAAGGCGTTGAGGCGCTTGTCGATCTCGGAGTCCACGCGGGAGACGAAGAAGGATGCCACGGAGTGGATCTTGGAGAGGTCGTGGCCGTTTTCCTTGGCCAGCTCCAGGCCGGACTGGAAAGCGTTGATGACGGCGCGGTAGCGCTCCAGGGAGAAGATCAGGGTCACGTTGACGCTGATGCCCTCGGCCAGGGTGGCCGTGATGGCGGCGAGGCCTTCAAGGGTTGCCGGGATCTTGATGTGGACGTTGTCCTTGTTGACCTTCTTGTACAGGTGCTTGGCCTCGGCGATGGTGCCTTCGGTGTCCCACGCCAGGCGGGGGTCCACCTCGATGGAGACGCGGCCGTCCACGCCCTTGCTCGCTGCTGCGACCGGGGCGAAGAGGTCGCAGGCATCGGCGACGTCGGTGGTGGTGATCTCGAAGACGGTCTCTTCGACGGACGCGCCCTTCGCGGCCTCTTCGGCAATCACGGCGTCGTAGTCGCTGCCGGCGGTGATGGCGGCGTGGAAGATGGACGGGTTGGTGGTGACACCAACGACGTTCTTCTCTTCGATGAGCTTCTGCAGGCTGCCGCTGGAAAGGCGCTCCCGGGAAAGATCGTCAAGCCAGATGGACACGCCGGCGTCGGAGAGCTGCTGGGTGGGAGTCGTAGTCATTTCTTTAATCTCCTTGGAAATCTGTTCGTTGCAGTCGGATTCGTCTCGGACGGGTTTTCAGCTGCTGAGACCCGCGAGGGAGTCCTTGGCGGCGGCGGCGACTGCTTCTGCCGTGATGCCGAACTCCTTGAAGAGGCGCTTGTAGTCTGCCGAGGCGCCGAAGTGCTCGAGGCTGATGGAACGGCCGGCGTCGCCGACGAATTCCTTCCAGCCCAGTGCCAGGCCGGCTTCGACGGACACGCGGGCCTTCACGGCTGCGGGGAGCACGGACTCGCGGTACGCGGAGTCCTGCTTGTTGAACCACTCGACGCACGGCATGGAGACGACGCGGGTGGCGATGCCTTCGGCCTGGAGTGCCTCGCGGGCGTTCACGGCGAGCTGGACCTCTGAACCGGTGCCGATCAGGATGACCGAGGCCGGGACCGTGGCGCCATCCTTCGAAGCCTCTGCCAGGACGTAGCCGCCCTTCGCGACGCCGGCGGTGGAGCCGAAGGTGTCACCCTCGGCAATGCCCTCGCCGCGTGCGTAGGTCGGGATGTTCTGGCGGGTCAGCACGATGCCGGCCGGGTTCTCGTGGTTCTCCAGCATGGTCTTCCATGCTGCGGCGACCTCGTTGGCGTCGCCGGGACGGACCACGTCGAGGCCCGGGATCGCGCGAAGGGTGGAGAGCTGTTCCACCGGCTGGTGGGTGGGGCCGTCCTCGCCCAGGCCGATGGAGTCGTGGGTCCATACGTACAGCGACGGGACACCCATGAGGGCGCCGAGGCGGATCGCGGGACGCTGGTAGTCGCTGAAGATCAGGAACGTACCGGAGAATGCCCGGGTCCGGCCGTGCAGGCTGATGCCGTTCACGATCGACGCGGCGGCGTGCTCACGGATGCCGAAGTGCAGCACCCGGCCGTACGGGTTGCCCTTCCACGCACCGGTGGAGCGGGAAGCCGGGATGAACGACGGCGAACCCTCGATGGTGGTGTTGTTGGACTCGGCGAGGTCGGCGGAGCCGCCCCAGAGTTCCGGAAGGACCGGGCCGATCGCGTTCAGGACCTTGCCGGACGCGGCGCGGGTGGAGACTTCCTTGCCTGCTTCGAACACCGGCAGCGCGGCGTCGAGCTCGACAGGAAGCTTCTTGGCCTCTATGCGCTCGAGCAGTGCAGCGCCTTCGGGGTTGGCGGTCTGCCAGGCCTCGAAGGATGCTTGCCATTCGCTGCGCTCGGCTGCGCCGCGTTCGACGACGGCACGGGCGTGTGCCAGGACGTCCTCGTCAACCTGGAAGGAACGCTCCGGGTCGAAGCCCAGGACTTCCTTCAGGGCTGCGACTTCCTCGGCGCC